>JBKQSS010000091.1:0-191492 GCA_052143535.1 Myxococcaceae bacterium
TGTCGAACCCGGCGGCCCGCGCCGCGTCGGCGCGCGTCACGTGCACGTCGGCCGCGCTCATTGGCGCCTGGTGCAGCACCACCACCTCCACCTCGGGGATGGGGAAGGTGGAGAGGCCCATGCTTCCGTACTGCGCGTAGAGGTTGAGCTCCTTGTCCAGGTCCGCACTTCGCACTGTTGGGAAAACCACCTTCCAGGCTTGCTCCGGGTCCATGCCGGTGACGAGTAGCTTCTGGAAGCGGACCCATTCCGGAAGGTGGGTGTTGACCATCCACTCCACCATCAGCCAGCTCAGCCCATAGAGGCCCAAGAGCGTGCCCTCGTCGGTCGGGTTGTAGTTGCGTCCCCAGGCCAGAGCGTCAGCCACGGTGAGGGTGCGGTGGCCCACGTAGTCGCTCATCGCAACAAGGTTGGGCTGGCCGAGGGTTCCCGTTTCCCCGTCGTCAGAGACGCGCAGAGGCTCGACAAACTCGGCGAGTCCCATGTTGAACCACCGCGGCTGGCGCCGGTAGACGTACAACGACAGATGCTGCACCAGCGCCTCTTTGAGCACCGAAGTCGTCTCCTCGCGCTCCATCATCGAGCGTTTTTCCCACCGGTCCGACGAGCCAAAGAGGAACAGCGTGGGGGGAAAGTCAGCGCGCACCATTTTGTACTGGAGGAAGTCCCCGAAGTAGCGCTGGAAGTCCTGGTGGCTGGAGAGCACCACCAACTCAATGCTGTCTTGCAGCAACTTCGTCCCGGGCCACGCTGCCTCGATGAGCTCCGTGCGCGTCCGTTCCGCAAGCGTTGCCGCCCGGACAGCATCCTCCGGGGAGAGGTCCGTCCTCAGTGTGATGTGCGCCGTCTGGACCTCAGTCCAGCCGGTTTTCGAGTCGCCCGCCGCCCAGCTCCCGAGTGCGAACAAAAGGCCGCCAAAAGAGGCACTCCGTCTGAGGAAAAGGCTCTTCCCAAACATGGGTTCCCCTACAGGAAGCAGCTGGGTGGGCAACCAGGCCACGCGCCGAGGCCAACGGCAATTGCCTATAGCGTGGACTGGGCCCCGGGCGGCGCTCCTTCTAGTACAAGCGCACCAGCGCCGCCCCGACGACAATGAGCAGCACCCCCAGAATGCGCACCAGGTTAACGGGATGGTGCACTGTACCGAGGGCGCCAAAGTGCTCCAACAGCAGGGCCGTGGACATCTGGCCCATCACCACCGCCGCCAACAGCGGGCCCGGCCCGATGCGCGGCGCGATGAGGACGGTGCCCAGTACGTAGAGGGCACCCATCAGTCCACCGGCCCACGCCCAATAAGGCGCCTGGCCGAGGGACGGCCCGGGCCAAGGCCCGCGCATGGCGAGGAGGACGACGCCGAGGGCCAGGGTGCCGACGGCAAAGGACACCAGGGAGGCTCCCACCGGCCCGGCGGCGAAGCCACGCAGCCGGGTATTCATCGCCACTTGAAGGGCAAGGCCGGTCCCCAACAGGACGGCACCGAGCAAGAGCACAAGGTTCAGGCGAGGGACTCCCATTTCGCCATTGGCGCGCGACTTCAGCTGTTGCCCTTGTACTTCACCGAGCAGCCGTAGGGGGGCGACGTCGTCACCGGCACCGGCTTTCCGGCCAGCACCGCCTCCACCGCCTGGCGCACGTAGTTGACGGGCGAGGGGTTCCGCCCGTGCGGGTCATCATCAATCGCTCCCGCGTAGCGCAGCGTCCCTTGGACATCCACCACAAACATGTGCGGCGTCGTCTTGGCCGCGTAGGCGTGGCCCACCGAGCCGCTCGGGTCCTGCAGCACCGGGGGCGAGAAACCCTGCTGCTTCTTCCAGACCGCGGACTTCTCCGGGCTGTTGAAGTAGCTCGAGTCGATGACCAGCCACACCACCGGCTTACCGCCGAAGGCGGCAAGCGTCTTCTGCATGGTTTTGTCCTCATAGTGCCGCTGGACAAAGGGGCACTCGGGGTTGGTCCACTCCAGCACCACCACCTGGCCGCGGTATTGCGAAAGCGAGTGCTGGGCGCCCGTCTCGTCGCGCAAGGTGAAGTCCGGGGCGCTTTGGCCGACCTCGGCGCCCCAGGCGGGAAGGGCAGCGAGGCTGAGGGTGGTGAGGACAAACAGACGACGCTTCATGGCTGTGGCCTCTCGGTGTGCAAGGGCGTGGGCGACAGGGCCGCGGACAGCGGCGATGCCGCGCGGTGCACAGCGTCCACCACCTCGGTGACGCTGAGCAACTCCGGAAGGACCTCCGGCTGCTCCGGACGGTAGGGGCTGAAGAGGAGGTACATTGGCACGCCAGCGCGCTTGCGGGCCGACAGCTCGGCGGCAATTCGGGCGTCTGGACGCGTCCAGTCGGCCACCAACACTCGGGTGCGGGTGTTGGCCAGTGCCTCGTGCACCGCCCGGCGAGAGAGGACGGTGCGCTCGTTGAATTTGCACGTCAGGCACCAGTCGGCGGTGAAGTCCACGAAGACCGGGCGCCCGGCGCGGAGCTCGGTGGCCACGGCCTCAGCCGTCCAGGCAGCGTCTGCGGCAACCGGGGCCTCGGGCGTAAAGCGGAGGGCGGCGGCGCCGACACTCAGCACCAAGGCCAGGGCCGCCCCCAGGGCCGCACCGGCGCGGCGGCCGTCCTGCCAGCTGCCCACCACCCACAGCGCGCCGGCGACGGCCAAGAGAAAGGCCAACAGGCGCACCACGCCGTCCACCCCGGCCAGGCCCCCCAATACCGAGACGAGCCACACCGCGGTTGCAAGCAGCGCGAAGCCGAGCAGCTGACGGACGCGCTCCATCCACGCCCCGGGCCGTGGCAGCCGTGCGCCCAAGCGAGGCACCAGCACCAGCGCCACAAACGGTAGCGCAAGCCCAAGTCCCACCAGGGCGAAGACGAGAAGCACCACCCAAGCCGGCGCGGCGAAGGCGAAACCGAGGGCCGTGCCCAGCAGCGGGGCGGTGCAGGGGGTGGCCAACACCACCGCCAGGGCGCCCTCGCCGGCACTGCGCCAGCCGCCGTGCGCCGCGTCCACCACCTCCACCAAACTTCTCGGGCCAACGCCTACCCGGTAGAGGCCGAAGAGGTTGAGGGCAAAGGCCAAAAGGAGGGACGTCAGCGCGGCGACGAAGAGGGGCTGCTGAAACTGGAAACCCCACCCCACGGCGTGGCCGGCGGCGCGCAGGGCTAGCACCAGCGCCGCGAGTAACTCGAGACTGCCGAGAATGCCGAGGGTGTAGGCCAGCGCGTGGCCGGCCGCGCGGCTTCCGATGGCCTGGGCGGTGCGGAGAAAGCCGTAGGCCTTGAGGGCCAGTACCGGAAAGACGCACGGCATGAGGTTGAGCAACACGCCGCCACAGAAGGCCAACAGCAGCACCAGGCCCAAGCCCGGCCCGGCGCCGGCTTCCGCCCGGACGCCCGAAGGCAACACGGTGCCCACACTGAGGGTTACCTCCACCGTGCGCTCCGGCGTCTCGGCCAGGCGCAGCACGCCCTGGAGGACGAGTGGCCCCAGCGCAGCCTCGGGCGCAAGACGGCCGACAAGCCCCAGGCGGCCGGGCTGGCCCAACAGCGGCTCGAGCGAGAAGGAGGGGACGGCTGAGGCCCTCTCCGGGATGAAGGCGTCCTTGGGGGGCAGCGGCGCGGGCCGTCCATCCAGAAATGCGGCGGACAGCTCGGCGGAGAAGGCCGCGCCGGCGTGCAGGACGGCCGGCCTCAGCACCGTCAGCTGCAGTCCAGCCTGGCTTTGCGAAAGGGGCACCCGGCTCGCGGCCGCGTCGAGGAGCGCCTTCTCTGCGGCGTTGCTGACGGGCCCGGGCCCAATGGGCAACGCCCGCTCCAGCGAGAACGTGGCGGGGATGCACTCCACCGCGCACACCAGCACGTCCACCAGCGCCCGCAGCGGCAGCGTCGGCCCCACCGCCCTCTGCGTCTGGGCCAGGGCGAAGAGGACGACGTCCTCGGTGTAGCCGTAGGTGGTGATGGAGCCATCCGGGCTGCGCAGCACCGAGGGCGCGGGCCATTGAAGCGGGCCCACGGCCAGCCCGGGGCCAGCCAGCGTCACCTCGCTGGCCAGGCCGGCCTCTCCGGGGTTGCGCCAGTAGACGTGCCAACCGGGGGCCATTTGTAGGCGCACCCCCACCCGGAAGCTGTCCCCAGGCGAGACTTGCTGTCTCTCCGAGAGGAGGCTCGCCTCCAGCCTCGGGACGCCCTCCTGGAAGGCGCCGGCCGAGCTCGACGGCGCGGGGGGAGGCGAGGGCGCGGGCGCACCCCATAGCGCGGTGGCGAGAAGCAGCGCGGACAGGGCGAGGGGGCGCATGGAAGAAACCAACACTTAGTGCCCTCGCGGCGTTCCCGCACTGCTTCGGCTTTTCCCCAAGCCGAGGCAAAACCCACCACGCCCCCCCCCAGCGTCATTCGGGCGGAGGCTCGTGCAGCACGGCCTTGGGCAACGGGACGCGCAACGGGCCGCCGGCAAGGCCGAGGGCCAGCCCGTCCGCTGACTCCTCCAAGAGCGCGCCAAGGGCCACCTGGGCCTGGCGCGAGAAGCGGGCCTTGGCGCGGCCGCTCTTGACGCGGGCGCTGAGGACGCCGTCCGGCTCGAGCGCCAAGGTGGAGGGGTCCAGCGCCTCGCCCGTCCGGTCGCTGAGCCGGAGAAATACCCGCGTCTCGGTGGCGTCCAGGCCCGTCACTCGGTAGGCGGCGTCCTCCACCGTAACGTAGGCCCAGTCCTGGCCGACGCGGAGCTGAAAGCGCCCGTCCTCGGTGGGCACCAGGCTCTCGTTGAAGAGCTCGACAATGCGCGGGTGGACAATGGGCTGCCCGTCGTGAAACCAGCGCAACTCCCGGTCCAGGACGAGCCCGCTGTCCTCGCGGCTGTGCCAGCGGGGCGGCGCGGACTCCTCCATGGCCGCCCTCTACGGCCCCCCCATGCGCCGGACGAGCTCGGTGTAACCGCGAAAGGCCAGCGCCCCCCAGAAATTGACGAGGAAGCCGAGGCCAAGCAACAGCTGCACGCCGAAGGTGCGGAAGGACCAGCCGCCGACCGCCAGGAGCAGCACCAGGTAAGGCGTCCAGTCCAGGCTGAAGCGGAAGCCGAACTGCATGTAGCCGGTGTTTTGGTAGAGAAACCCGGGGAGAGCGGAGGCGGCCACCGTCAACCACAGCGGCCAGTGGAGCCGCGGGCGCGCCTTGGGCACGAGCAGCAGCACCACAAAGGGCATGGTGAGAAACAGCGACAGCCCATGCGGGTCATAGGAGAGGCGAAACGGCTGTAAGTGCAGCGTGGGAAGCTTGAGGAAGGCGGCCTCCAGGTTTCTTGGCAGGTAGGCCAGGCTGAAGAGGCCGTGGGCGTCGATGTCCGCGTTGACGCGGTTGTTGTAGAGGAAGCGGTGGCCGAAGTCGGCCGGGGAGCCGAAACGCACCCAGTTGTACCAGGCGGCCAACAGCCCGAGCGGCGCGGCGCCGGCGGCGAAAGCGCCCAGCCGACGCAGGGCCGGCGCCGGCGCGCGCAGGACGTCGCGCAGCTGCACTTTGCGGTGAGGGCCCGGGCAAACGGCCTCGAGGAGGAAGAAGACGGCGGTGAAGAGGAGTGGCGTCCGGGTGAGGGTGGCCATCGACCACAGCACTCCGGCGCGCACTGGGTGCAGGGCGTGGAGCGCCGCCTGGAGGTAAAGCACCGTCAAGAGTACTCCCAGCACCTCGGCCAGGAACCACACCTCGCCGCGGATGGCACAGCTGAAGAAGAGCGTGCCGAAGCCCAGCGTCAACGCCAGCACCACGTCGTCACTGGGGCTGCGGGCCGATTCACCGAGCGCACTGAGCCGGCGGCACAGCGCGTAGAAGAGCGCGATGGCGGCGGCTCCCAACAGCACGCCGAAGCTGGTGTCGTTGAATTGCCAGCCGTGCAGCGCGACGAAGGGCAACAGCAGAAGCGAGGGAAAGGACGGGAAGCTGACGTACCAGCGGTCGGTGGGCCGCGGGGCACCCTCGCAGCGCACCTTCACCCCGGCGCTGTTGCGGACGCAGGCCCAATCCTCAAGGTTGGGCAAGTCGCCTGGGTCGACGTCGAGTCGCCCGTCGAGCCAGGCTTTGCTGGCGTAGATGAAGTGCGGCGCGGCGCTCTGCCGTAGAAAGCGCGGGCCGCTGAAGCAGGCCAGCACCACGAAACAGGCAACGAAGAGGGTGAGCTCGGTGCGGTAGGCGCCCAGCATCACCCGCACCGCGGCCACGGCGCCGAGGGTGTGGTTGGTGGGCTCGGCCGCCTGTTGCGTCACGGCGCTGTCTCCAACAGCGCGCGCCTGAGCGTCTCCAGTGCCGCGGCGGCGGAGAAGGTGCGCACCTGTTCGCGGTCTCCGGGAAAGCGGTGCTTCTGGGCGGTGGTTCCACCCGGGCCGGCGAGCGCGGTGAAGACTGTCCCCACCGGCTTGTCCTCGCTTCCGCCGGTGGGCCCGGCAATGCCCGTCACCGAGAGCCCCCAGGTGGCGCCCGTGGCCCTCCGCACGCCCTCCGCCATTTCCCTGGCCACCGGCTCGGAGACGGCGCCGTGCGCGGCGAGCGTCTCGGCCCGCACTTGCACCCAGGCCTCTTTCATGGCGTTGGCGTACACCACTGCCCCCCCTGGAAACCAGGCGCTCGCACCGGGGGAGGAGGTGAGGAGGTCCGCAATGCGGCCCCCGGTGCAGCTCTCCGCCAGGGCCAGCGTTTGCTGGCGGGCGAGAAGCAGCGCGCCGAGGACTTCCGCGTAGCGCTCATCGTCCTGGCCGAAGACGTGCTGCCCAAGGACGGCGCGACTGGCCTGCTCGGCAGCGGCCAGCGCCGCATCCGCCTCGGCTTGGGTGCGCCCGCGCGCCATCAGCTTGAGGTGGTTTTCTGGCGCGTGGGTGCGAAAGCCAAAGGTGACGTCCGGGTGGGCGCGCGCCACCGGCGCCACCCGGGCGTCCAGGTGGGACTCGGGTAAGCCCAGCGTGCGCAACAGCCGGAAGGCGAGGAAGCCTGCGCCGGGGCGGGCCCCCCGAAGCCGGCGGATGCGGGGAAGCACCTCCGCATCCACCAGGTAGCGGTACTCGCGCGGGACGCCCGGGACGAAGAAGGCGGTGGCGCGGCCCAGCTGGAGGATGAACATCGGCGCGCTTCCATGGGGGTTGAGCACCACCTCCGCCCCTTGTGGCACCTGCGCCTGGCGGCGGTTGTTGGGCGTCACCACCATGCCGCGCCGGGCAAAGCGCGCCTCGAGCGCCGCCAGCGCCTCGGGGCTCTCCACCAGGGGGACGTTTGCGGACAGGGCCGCGCACTGGGCGGTGATGTCGTCGGCCGTCGGCCCGAGGCCGCCGGAGACGAGCACCACGTCTGCCCGAGCACCCAGGCTCGACAGGGCGTCGAGAATTTCCTCCCGGACGTCGCCCACGATGGTGGCTCTCGCCACCTGCTCGCCGCACGGCAGAAGCCGCTCCATGAAGTACGGGCTGTTGGTGTCTGCGGTGAGTCCCGTCAGGAGCTCATCACCGGTGCAGAGGACTTCGACGCGCATGGTTTCCCTTGGGCCACGACAGGCAGAAGGGCCGCTAGAGGAAATCCTGCTCTTCGTCCTCCGCGGCTTCGTCCTCGTCGTCCTCGAGCAGGCCCACCGCCGGCTGGACGCGGCGCGCGTGCAGCTGCCGACCCAGCCAAAGTCCGGACTCGACGAAGCCGAGCGCCAGGTAGGCGCAGAAGTACGTCACCAGGACGTAGGCCGGGTGCAGCCGGGTGGCGATGAGCACCCCCGCCACGCAGACGGCACCGAAGATGGACAGCGAGGCGGCGTTGAGGCGCAAGTCCTTGAAGGTGCGGTAGCGAAGGGTGGACACCATCAGCAAGGACAGCACGGTGACGACCACCAGGTAGGGCACCCGCGCCGAGGTCCCCAGCTCCCGTCCCCGGGTGAGGTGGTGGGCAATGACGACGCTGACGATGACGCCGGCGGCCAGCGGAATGGGGAGGCCGACGAAGAAGCGGGACCCCACCGCCCGTCGGGACATGACGTTGAAACGAGCCAGACGCAGCGCCCCGCAGGCCGCGTAGAAGAAGGCCACGAAGAGGCCGATGAAGCCCAATGGGGCAAGCGCCCACTTGTAGACCAGCATGGCCGGGGCCACGCCAAAGGAGATGACGTCGGCCAGGCTGTCCAGCTCCACGCCGAACTGGCTCTGGGTCCGGGTGAGGCGCGCCACGCGGCCGTCAAACCCGTCGAAGAACATGGCGAAGAAAATGGCGAGCGCGGCCTGGTAAAGCTTCGCCGGTGAGGGGTCACCCGAGCACAAGGTGAGCGCGTAGAACCCGCAGAAGATGGAGGTGACGGTGAAGAGGTTGGGCAGGACGAACTTGAGCTTGTGGAGCTTCATCGAGCTTCCGGCCGCATCGCGCGGGGGACGGTGGATGGCTAGTGTGCCGGCGGGAGACGGCGGGGCACTATAGCCGATGAGCCTTCAAGTCGCTGGGGGGGTTTTCCTCGCTCTCGGGCTGGCCCTGGCGCTGTACCTGCGCGCCGTCCGGTACGCTTACCGCCTCCGCGACCAGCGTCCGCGACGGCTTTGGGCCAAGACGCTCGACGGCTGGGAGATTGCGGTGTTTGCGCGGACCCCGCCGGTGCGGCGTTTCCGGGAGCCGGTGCTGTTGTGCCACGGGCTGGCCACCAACCACCTCAACCTCGACTTCGAGCCGCCCTACTCTCTGGCCCGCGCCTTTGCCGAGGCGGGGTTTTGCGTCTACAGCCTGGACTGGCGTGGGGCCGGGGAGTCGCGCCCCCCGCGCGGGCGCGGCCGCTTTGACTTCGACGCCGATGACCTCATCTTCAAGGACGCGCCGGCGGTGATGGACTTGCTCTTCAAGGAAAGCGGCGGCGAGGAACTCTTCTGGGTGGGACACTCGCTCGGCGGACTGGTCGGCTACGCCGTGCTGGGCGGCGCCGACGGCGCGCGCCTCCGAGGCCTGTGCGCGCTCGGAGCCCCGGTGTACTTCCATTACCCGCGTTGGCTGGCCGGTGCGCTGCGCGCCTGCACCTGGCTGGGCTGGCCGGTGGCCTTTCGCCAGCGGCTGCTCAGTCTGGCCTGCGCGCCCTTCATGGGACGGCTGACGCTGCCCTTCTCCGATGTCCTCCTCAACCCCCAGGCCGTCGCCCCCAGCGTGCTGCGCCGCATTCACGCCAACCTCATTGACTCGATGGGCTACCGGCTGTTGCGTCAGCTCGACGACTGGACGCGGCACGACCGCTTCTGCAGCCGCGATGGGACCACCGACTACCGCGCCCGGCTGGCCGACGTCCGTCGGCCGGTGCTGGTGCTGGGCGGCACCCGCGACCGCCTCGCCCCCCCGACGGCCATCTCCGCCCAGGCAGCCCTCCTCGGCTCGCCGGACAAGACGGTGATGCTCTTCGGCCGCGAGAATGGCGAGGCCCTCGACTACGGGCACGGAGACTTGCTCTTCGGCACCGGTGCGCCGGGCGAGGTGTACCCGCGGATTGTGGCCTGGGCCGCGGAACGTGCCACGCCGCTCACCGCCGAGGAAAAAATGAGTGGCCCCGGGCTGGCCGGTGACGGCTGAGGTGGGCTAGGCAAAGCGGGGCCCCTTCGATGACGCTGCTCGTCCGCCAGGCAACCGACAGAGACCTCCCGCGGCTGCTGCCGATGATGGTGGACTTCAACCGCCTCGAGTCCATCGCCTGGACATTCGAGCGCGGGGAAAGCGCGCTGCGCAGCCTTTTGGGTAATGCCGAGCTGGGCTTCGTCGGGCTGGCCGAGGTGGACGAGGTGACGTCCGGCTACTTCGTCCTCACCTTTGGCTATGACTTGGAATGGAATGGTCGCGATGCCTTCCTCACCGAGCTCTACCTCGTCCCGGAGGCCCGGGGACGCGGGCTGGGCCGGGCGTTACTCAGCGCTGCGGAGGCCAGCGCCGAGGCGCGCGGGACGCGCGCGCTACATTTGATGGTGCGCCCGGAGAACGCGCCCGCGCTGGCCCTCTACCTCAAGACGGGCTTCCGGGAGCCCGCTCGGCGCCTCCTCACCAAGCCCCTTTTGGGAGCCGACCGCTAAGGGGGCAAAAGAGGCGGGCGGGAAAGCGGCTGCACGCAAGGCAGTGCGGGGAGGCCGCCGACTTGCCAGGCCCGCACCTGCGCGCCGCCCGCGCACTCTGCCCACACCAGGCCCTCGGTGGACGTGGCCTGAAAGCTGCTCAGCACCAGCGAAGCGTCGGCGGCGGCCACTGCCCCTGGCCCCTCGGAGGACACCACCGTCACGTTGGTCGCCGTGAGGTGGGCCGACGTCTCGGCCACCAACCCGGCCGTGTGACAGCGCTCGAGCGTGCCCTTGGACAACCCCACGTCGGCTCCTTCCGCAGCGAGGAGGCAGGCGCCCGCCGTCTGGCGGACGGTGAGATTGTGCAGCGTGGCGCTTCCACCACGAAGCGCCAGCCCCTCGCCTCCGGAGCCGTCCGGGTCTCGGGTGCCTGTCACCAGCGCGTCCTCCAGCTCGAGCGTGCCGTCTCGCTGGGAGACGCCCACCCCAGCCACCCCTTCCACCCGGAGTCCCTCCACCCGCACCTTTGAGCCGACGCACTGCAGCCCACCGAAGCTGCCCGCCGAGGTGATGCTCAACCGACGGAATTGCGCTTGGGCGCGCACCACCGCCACCCCGGCTCGGTCGGCGCGCGTCGAGCTCAAGTCCTCGGCCTCCACCACCGCGCCGCTGCCGGTGAGGAGCCCGTACTCGTGCCCACTCACCTGCACCCGGTGCAGGAGAAGCCGACCGCCGGCGACGTACAGCCCCGGCCCGCGGCCCTCGGAGATGGTGACGTCGGACAGCTCGGCGTTTCCGCCGCGCAGGTGCAGCGCCGTGACCGCACCGCGAAAGCCGGTGCTGGCCACAACCAGTGCCGCCGGCGCGTGGGCTTCGATGCCGTGGCGCCAGGGGCCTTCAAAGGTGCAGCCGGACAGCCGCGCCCGCGCGCCCGGCTCGAGCCCCATCCCCACCCCCTCGCTGACGCTGGCCTCGAAGACGCTGTCTGTGGCCGACAGTGTCGCGCCCTCGGCAACCAAGAGCGCCCCCAGGCGCTGCCCGCTGAAGTGCACCTGCACCAGCCGAAGCGCCCCGCTGCTTCTGAGTCCGAGCGTCCCGCCCTGAATGAGGAGCCGCTCGAGGCTTACCGCGCCTTTTGCCACGAGCACGGTGACTCCGGCCGGCGCGGTGAGGACTGCCGCGCTGCCCCCGACAAGCTGCGTGCCGTCCACCGCGGTGAAGGGGCCCAGGTACAGTCCCGGCGCGAGGTGCACCCGTCGGTTGGGCGAGCTCGCCAAAAGCGCGTCCTCGAGCCGCCGCAGCGGTCGTGCCGTACTCCCGTCGCCGCCCTCGGGAGCTGCCGCGTCCACCCACAGCTCGAGCGCAGGCGGTGCGGAAGGCGGCACCGAGGCCTCCTGCAGGCCATGGGTTCGCCCACTGCTGCAGGACTGCGCAAGCAAGAGGCCGGCGCCGAGCAACGCCCCCCACCCCAACCACACCACCGCCCGGGAACGCACTCTCAAGGCGACAGAGTGTAGCCGCCTTGAAGGGCGCTAGGCCCCGGGCTCGTCGGAGACGCTGTGCCCCTTCTTCCCTTTGGTATGCGGCGCTGGGGCAAGAATGACGACATTGGGCGCCGGAGAGGCCACCAGCTTTCGAAACTCCTTCAGCGGGTCTCGCGGCACCCCGGCCCGGACGTACTCGAAGTGCAGGTGCACCCCGGTGGCCGTCCCCGTCCGTCCCGCCAGGCCGAGCGCATCGCCCGGCTGCACCGGCGTCCCCTCCAGCACCAGCGTCGAGGCGAGGTGGCTGTAGCGCGTCATTCGTCCGTCGGAGTGCTGAATCTCCACCTCGTACCCGTAGCCAGCCGTCCACCCGGCCCGCACCACCATTCCGGCCCCGGCGGCCAGCACTGGCTCATTGGGGCCCGCCGCCAAATCCACCCCGCTGTGCAGCTTCCAGCGGCGCTGGATGGGGTGGAAGCGCTTGCCGAAGCGGCTCGTCACCCGGACGCTGGACAGAGGCCACCGGTAGCCGCCCGGGCGCACACTCTCCGGGCTGGCCACTGCGAAGCGCGCGTCGAGGACGGCCAGCCGGGCGTGCACCCCCTCGAGGAGTGGCTCCGGCACGTCCCGGTAGGCCTGCACGTCCAACTCCAGCACCGCTTGCACCAGTGCGCGGACGGCGGAGAAGTCATCGGCGGTGGCGGGCCCAGTGAGAAAACCCTCCACCTCCGTCTGCACGCACTCCCAGCGCGCCAGTTGCGCGCTGCTCATGGCGTCCCCCGGTAGCGCGGCGGCGCGCGCTGCCTCGGCGTCCGCGGCGAAGCGCACCAGGTGCGCGCGGAGAATGTCCCCAGGCATGGGCGCAAGGGCGAGCGCCTCCCTTTCCGGTGGCGGGGGCGGCGGCGTCTCGAGTGGCGACGTCTCCTCCCCCAGCCGGGCGGCCGGGGTGAGGGGCAACGCTGCCAGCGGCGCAGTGGCGCACCCGGCGAGGCCGAGGGCGAGCAGCGTGGCAACGGGAAGGCGCAAGGCGTGCGACTTCTACCTACCTGGCCTCCCCTTTCAAAGGGCTAAGTGTGCCCTACGCCTGCCCGTCCTCCCGCGCGACGTCCTCCGCCAGACGTCGCGCGGCCTCGAGGGCCCGGCGCACCTCCTCTGCGCCGACGTCGAGGTGACAGACAAAGCGCAGCGTCCGCGGGCCGACGGCGTGCCCCAGCACCCCGGCCGCCCGGAGACGAGCCACTGCCTCCGGGGCGGCACAGGGGAAGTCCGCGTACACCATGTTGGTTTCCACCCGGGCGAGGTCCACTCTCAGCCCGGGAAGGACAGCCAGCCCCTCGGCCAGCTGTCGCGCGTGGCGATGGTCCTCGGCCAGACGCTCCACGTGGTGCTCGAGCGCGTAGAGGGCGCCGGCGGCGATAATGCCCGCCTGGCGCATGCCACCGCCCAGCCGCTTGCGCAGCCGGCGGGCCTCGTGGATGAAGGACCGGCTGCCCACCAGCACCGAGCCCACCGGCGCGCCGAGTCCCTTGCTGAAGGCCACCGTGGCGCTGTCTGAGAGCTCGGCCCAGCTGCGCACCGGAGAGCCAGTGGCCGCCTCGGCATTCCACAGCCGAGCGCCGTCCAGGTGGACGGCGAGGCGGTGCTCGCGCGCCACCGCCACCACGCGGGCGAAGGCCTCGAGCGGCCACACGGCGCCTCCGCCGCGGTTGTGGGTGTTTTCCAAAAGAAGCAGCCGGCTGTGCGGCGCATGGTCGTCGTCCGGGCGCATCGCCGCCCGCACTTGCACCTCCGAGAGGATGCCGCGGGGCGAGGCGAGGGGGTAAATTTGCGCTCCCCACAGCGCCGCGGTGGCCCCTCCCTCGTAGTGCACCCCGTGGCTGTTGGCGTCGAGCAGCACCTCGTCGCCGGGGCGGCAGAAAACACCCACCGCAATTTGGTTTGCTTGCGTGCCGGAGGAGACGAAGAGGCCAGCCTCGTGTCCCAGGCGCTGGGCGGTGGCCTCCTCCAGCTGCCGGACGGTGGGGTCCTCTCCGTAGACGTCGTCGCCCACCTCGGCCGCCGCCATGGCAGCGCGCATCGGCGGGGTGGGACGGGTGACGGTGTCGGAGCGAAAGTCGGCCAGGGACGGGGGCATAGGGGGTGGGCCAAGGGGGGTTATAAGGCGGCAACACCATGCCCCGCGAGAGCCCTGAGGCGCGCTCGGTGCGCGCCCGCCAAGTCCTCGAAGCGCTCGACGCCGCCATGCCGGGAGCCCACATCGAACTCGACTACCGGACGCCCTTCGAGCTCCTGGTGGCGGTCATGCTGGCCGCCCAGTGCACCGACAAGCGCGTCAACCTCGTGACGCCGGCCCTCTTCGCAACATTCCCAGACGCCAGTCACCTGGCGCCTGCCCCCACAAGGGTGGTGGAGGCGCTCATCCGCAGCTGCGGCTTCTTTCGTGCCAAGACGCGCTCCTTGAAGGCCATGTCCGCCGCGCTTTTGGCCGAGCACGGCGGCGAGGTGCCGAAAAGCCGGGCCCAGCTGGCGGCGCTACCCGGCGTTGGCAACAAGACTGCCGGCGTGGTGAGTGTCCACGTGGGCGGCGAGCCGGCCTTCCCGGTGGACACCCATGTCCGGCGGCTGTCGCGGCGGCTCGGCTTCACCCGAAGCCTCGTGCCGGACCGAATTGAGGAAGACCTACAGGCCCTCTTCCCCAAGGAGGACTGGGCCAAGGGGCACCAGCTTTTGGTGTGGCACGGGCGCCGCACCTGCTTTGCCCGGAAGCCGGCTTGTGACCGCTGCGTGGTGGCGGCTCTCTGTCCGAAGGTGGGCGTCCCCAAAGCCCAGCCGCTGTCGGCCAAGCGTCTGCGGCCGGCCGGCGGCAGGCGCGGCCGGGCCAAAGCCGTCGGGCCGCCGCGCGCCGGCTAAAGCGACTGGCCCAAGGGCCCCGGAGTCGCCCCCTCCAGGGCGCGCTCCCGCTTGCGCCGACGCATGCGCTGGCGGATGAGGACGCGCGTCAGGGGGGACAAGAGGTCGAGGTACACCTTGCCGGCCAAGTGGTCCGTCTCGTGCTGCACAGCAATGGCCAGAAGGCCCTCGCAGTGCACCAGGCGGGGCTGGCCCGACTCGTCCAGGTACTCCACGCTGACGCGCTCGGAGCGCTCTACCTCCTCCGCTTCCCCGGGGATGGACAGGCAGCCTTCGCGGTAGACAGTGGTGCCGAAGCGGGCGACGAGGCGGGGATTCACCATGGCGAAGGGCCGCGAGTCCGGCTGTCGGGCCCGGGTGTCCAGGACGAGGACTTGGCGCATGACGCCCAGCTGGGGCGCGGCCAGGCCCACGCCCGGTGCGGCGTACATGGTGTCAAAGAGGTCCGAGATGAGCGCCTGGACGGAGGCGTCCACGGTGTCAACCGGCGCCGCCGCCTGGCAGAGCAGGGGGTGGGGCCAGAGGAGAATGTCGCGCACCATAGAAGGGAGTTAAGCACGGCTGCCGCCCTCGGCGTCCACGAGGGAACGGGCGTAGGCCACCCTCAACCGCTCATCCCCCAAGGCCGCCGCCGCCTCATCGAGCAGCGTGGCCAGGCGGGCGGCCCGGGCTGGCACCTCCGGGTCCGGGTGGGCGGCATAGCGCAGGGGGTGGAACTCCGCGGCCAGACGGGCATGGGCCCTCTGCACCTCCTCCGTCCCCGCGGTGCGGGGAAGGCCGAGGACGCTGAAGTAGTCGGCCTCCTCGGCCGCCGTCCATTTCTGCTGCAGCCGCTCGAGCTCGACGCCCGGGTCCACCGCCGCGGCGGCGGGCTGGGGTGGCACCGTCACCTCCAGCAGGCCTAGCACCTGGGCCACCGCCAGTGCCCTCAGCCCGAGCTCCTGGCGGATGCCGCTGCGGCTCAACAGCTCGGCCACCGTGCGCTCGGCGTCCACCGCCTCGAGGAGGCGGCGCTCCCGCTCTTGAAACTCAAACGGGGAAGGGTCTCTCCACCGCAAGCGTCGGGGAGTGGCGTGCGGGCCGTGGGTGCGGGCCAGCACCTCCTCAGGGCTGAGGGCGCGGTGCAGTGCTTCGGCCAGCACCGCTTCCAAGGCCCGGTCCGACGCGCACCCGCCGTTGGGCGGTGCCCCGTCCGCGGCCAGCCGGTAGGCGCTGTCTTGCTCGGAGAGTGCCTCCAGGGCACGCGCCTCGGTGCAGCGCTGCAGCAAAGGCAGCACCTCCCCCTCCCGGAGGACGCCCCGCTCCACCAACTCCGCGGCCAGCGCCTCGTCCGGAAGCCGCAGGGCCCGCGCCTCTGCTGCGGCCGAGGCGTCGAGGAGCCCATCGGCCAGCGCCACCTCCACCAGGGACTCGGCCGGGTGGGTGGAGGCGGCGGCCAGAAGTCTGCCCTCGGAAAGCCAGAGAATGCGCAGCGTCTCCTCGGCCCGCAGCTCCAGCTGCGCGGTGGCCCGCACCTCGGCCAGCCGCAGCACCAGGGCGGCCAGTTGCTCGAGACTGACGCGCCCCCCGTCGGCTGCTCCCCACTCGAGGCGCGCGGCGGCCGTCCGCGCGCTGGCGGTGGAGGCGGCAGCCTCGGGCATGGCCAGCACAGGACCGCGCCGCGCCGCGACGTCTTCCAGACGGGGCGCGCGCGCCGGCGGCGCCGGGGGCAACGGTTGCGGCAGGGCCAAGGGGGTGGCGCGGGCTGCGGCCAGCTGGTGGCGCAAGGCCTCGCCGGCAGCGCGCTCGCGGCGCAGCGCCTCCTCGGCCCGGGCCAGCGCCTCCAGAGCGGCGCGCTCCCCATGGGCCAACCGCTCGGCCAGCTGGGCCGCCTCCACCTCGAGGGCCTGGGCCTGGGCCTGGGCGCGCTCGGCCTGGAAGAGGGCCTGGCGCTCGCGGGCCGCCCAGTCCTCCGCCTCGGCGCGCGCACGCTGGGCGGCGGCGTCGCGCTCCTGTACCTCGCGGGTGAGGCGCTCCAGTTGCTCGGCGGAGCGCGCCTCGGCCGCGGCCTGGGCGCGCTCGGCGGCCTGCTCGCGGGCCCGCAACTCCTCGGCCAGCCGAGCCACCTCCGCCGCCGCGCGGGCTTCCCCGGCAGCGCGCGCCTGCGCCTCGCGCTCGGCGCGGGCTTCGGCCTCGGCGCGCAGGTGCTCTTGGACGGCCAGCTCGCTCGTCCGACGCACCTCCTCCTCCCGAAGCGCCGAGGCGAGGAGCTCCGCCTCGGCAGTGCCTTGCGCCTGGGCGGCCCGCACCGCGCCCTCTGCCTCCTCGGCCCGCGCCCGGGCCTCCTCCAGGTGTGCCTGGGCCGCCCGGGCCTCCGCTTCGAGTCGCCGCGCTTCCTCGGCCTCGGCCTGGGCCCGCGCCTCGGCCTCGGTGCGGCGGCCGCGCTCGGCTGCTTCCGCCTTTTGGTAGGCCCGCAGCGCCGCTTCCGCCTCGGCCCGCGCTGCCTCGGCTTCGGCGCGCGCGCTCTCGGCCGCCTCGGCCCGCGCCCGCGACAAGTCCGCCTCTTCCCAGGCGGCGTGGGTGAGGGCCTCGGCCGCGGCCACCTCCTCGTCCTCCCTCGGGCGGTGCGCCGCTTCGCTGCGCGCCGGCCCGGCCGGGGCGCGCAGACGGGCGAAGGCCTCCGCCTCGAGGTCCGCCTCGGCTTCGGCCAGGGCCGCGTCCACCAGCGGCGGGAGCTCCTCCATCTGGCCGGCGTCCAGAAGCGGGACGTCATCCCCGTCCGGCGTCTCGCCGCTGAGGGCGTCCTCCACCGCCTGCAACAGGGTGGGCGCGTCCACCGGCAGCGGCACCAGGGGCAACGCCGCACCGGGCAACGCCTCTCCCAACAGCACCACCGGCGTCGAGGCGCCGGCCGGCCGGGCGCGCACCTCGGCGAGGAAGCTGGCCCCGCGTCCCCCCTCCACTGCCGGCGCGAGGAGAATGGCCGACGGGGAAAGGTGCTCGAAGGCGCTGAGAGCGTCCGCGGTGGAGGTGGCCAAATGCAGAAGGTGGCCGGCGCGCGTCAACGCCCTCCGCACAGAGGCAATGGTGGCGAGGTCATCGTGCACCAGCAGCAGGGGCGGGGGCATGCCTGAAGTCAGCCGCGGGGCTTTCCCAAAAAAACGGCCGCTACCCTTAGGAGTCTACAGCATGCCCCCTGGGTCCACGTCGAGGATGGCCCGGACGCCGGGGGGCAGCGTCCGGATGGCCTGCTCGGCGGTGTCCAGCACCGGGCGCAACACCCGGTGCTGCGGCGCCTTGAGGAGGAGCTGCCAGCGGGACAGCCCCTTGAGGCGCGACAGCGGGGCCGGAGCCGGCCCCAAAAGCCGTACCCCGGAGGCCGGTGGCGGCAGGTGCTTCTCCAAAAGGCGCGCCAGGGCCCCGGCCGCCGAGGCGGTGCGCTGCGCATCCGCGCCTTCTAGGCGAAGGGCGGCCAGCCGGGAGAAGGGGGGGTAGGCCAGCGCCCGCCGCCATTCGAGCTCCCGGGCGGCGAAGCCGACAAAGTCATGGGCCGCAGCGCGGGCCACTGGCTCGGCCTCCGGGTTGTAGGTTTGTACCAGCACCCGGCCGGCGTCCTGGCCGCGGCCGGCTCGGCCCGCCACCTGGGTGAGAAGCTGGAAGGTGCGCTCGGCGGCGCGGAAGTCCGGCAGCATCAGGCCGGTGTCCGCGGACACCACGCACACCAGCGTCACGCCGGGAAAGTCATGCCCTTTGGCCACCATTTGCGTGCCCACCAGCACGTCCAACTCACCCCGGGCGAAGGCGGCGAGGCGCTCGGTAAGGCGCTCGCCGGTGCCCACCGCATCCCGGTCCAGCCGAGCAACCCTTGCGGTGGGACAGCGCTGGGCCACCTCCGCCTCCACGCGCTCGGTGCCGGTGCCCAACAGCAACAGCGAGCCGCCGCAGGCCGGGCACGCCTCGGGCAGGGCCCGGCTGAGGCCACAGTAGTGGCACTGCACCGCCTTGGGCTGCAGGTGCAAGGTGAGAGGCACGTCACACTCGGTGCAGCTGAGGCACTGGCCGCAGGCCTCGCACACCAGGGTGGTGCTGTGGCCCCGGCGGTTGAGGAAGAGAATGGCCTGCTGGCCTTTGGCCAGCGTCTCGGCCAGGGCCACGGCGCTCTCCTCGGCCAGCGCCGGCGGGGCCTCGCCGTGGTGACGCTTTCGGCGGCGCAAGTCCACCAGCTGCACCTGTGGAAGCGGCCGGTCATCCACGCGGCTTGGCAGCTCGAGCAGCTGGTAGCGGCCCCGCTTGGCATTCTCGTAACTCTCCAAAGAGGGCGTGGCCGAGCCGAGCACCACCACTGCGCCCGCGTCGCGGGCCCTCACCACGGCCAAGTCCCGGGCCTGGTAGCGCAGCTTCTCGTCCTGTTTGAAGGAGGGGTCGTGCTCCTCGTCCACCACCAACAGCCCCAAGGCGGCCACCGGGGCGAAGACGGCCGAGCGGACGCCCACCGCCAGGCGCACCCGTCCGGCGCGCAGCGCTTGCCAGTGTCCGCGGCGCTCGCGGTCCTTCAGCCCGCTGTGCAAGACGGCCACCTGGGCCCCGAAGCGGCCGCGGAAACGCCCCACCAGCTGCGGGGTGAGGGCAATTTCCGGCACCAGCACCAGGGCGCCCTTGCCGCTGGCCAGGGCGTGCTCGGCGGCGCGCAGGTACACCTCCGTCTTGCCGCTTCCCGTCACACCGTGCAGCAGAAAGGGCCGAAAGCCCGAAGCGTCCAGCGCCAGGGTGAGGGCCTCCACCGCGCGCTCCTGGCCGGGGGTGAGGCGAGCCGGACGCCCCTGCCCGAAGCCGGCGCCGAGGAGGGGCGCCACCTGCAGCCTCTCCACCCGGACGAGGCCGCGGGCCGAGAGTCGCCGGACGGCCTCGCGGGCCTTCGGCACCGCGCGCACCAACTCGTCCAGCTCGGCGCGTCCCCCAACAGCCAGGAGGTAGCCCAGCGCCGCGGCCTGGGCTGGGGCGCGCCCCAGGGCGGCCTGCTCGGCACCGGCGGCGGCGACGACGCACTTCACCCCGGAAGCGGTGAGAGGCGTTTCTTGCACGGCGCGGGTGAGGCCCGGCGGCAGGGCACCCCTCAGGGCCTCGCCCAGCGGGTAGCGGTAGTGGGCGGCGGCGAAGGCAATGAGGCGAAAAACGTCCGGAGGCAGCGCCGGCTCGGCCTCCAGCACCTGGGCAATCGGCTTGAGGACTGCCTCCGGGGGCGGCTCGGCCGGGCCGAGGTAGAAGCCGAGCGCACGGCCCCGGCCGAAGGGGACGAGGAGGCGCTGCCCGGGAAGCAGCGGCCCCGGGGTGCCTTCCGGCACAAGGTAGGTGAAGGGCCCCGCGACGGGCCGGCCGACGGCGACCGATGCGCAAGGGCGAGCGTCCACAACCGTCCTTCCGGCACTACCCCCGCCCCCCGACACTGCCTCCTGGCCCGGACGGCCAGCGGCCCACGGGGGGGCGCCCCGGCGGCCCGAGTGGCTAAAAGGGGCGCTCCGGCACATTGGCACGGCTGTCGCCGCGCACGGTGGTGAAGCGCACCTCGAGCTCGCTGCCCCGGGAGACTTCGAGTAGCCGGGGGAACCAGCCACCGGTGGCGGGCGAGGCGTAGTCCGAGAAGCGCACGTCCCACGCCACTCCCTTCTGGTCGGTGTAGCGCACCCGCGCCGGCAGAAAGCTTTCCTTGAAAACCCACAGCTGGCCGTCGCCTGCCTGGTCTCCGCCGAGGACGTACACCACCTTTCCGCCGAGGCGTCCGAGTGCCGTCTTCTGGGTGTCCACCTTGAGGGCGCGCAAATGTTGCTCGAGGGCACTGCGCGCGTCGCCCTCGGAGGCCGAACGCAGGGCCAACAGGGCGCAGACTTCCCCGAGGGCCACCCCCAGCGCCGTCACCGTCGGCCCCTCGACGCGGCGCCGCCCGGAAGCCTCCACCACCACCAGCGGCTTGCCGTCCGGGGTGGTGGCCTCCAACCGGCACCGGCCCGGGAGGCGCAACAGGAAGGCGGCATCGGTGCGGTACTCCGGCAGCTCGGTAGAAAGCTCGCCCATCGCGCCCCCCGAGAGGGCGAGCGTGCCCTCGACTTTCGCCCCGACGAGGTGCATCTCCTCGCGGGCCTCCACCAAACGCCGCAGGATGGCACCGCCGGGAAGGACGTAGGCGGCGGCCGTGCCGGCCACCCCGAGCAGGCAGAGCAAGAGGAGCCGTTTCATCCGGGAGGGGCCGGCCACCATAGCAGCCAGCCCCGGTTGCGGTGTGTTACATCCGCAGTCCACATGCCAGCAATTACCTTCTTCGTCGCGCTACTGCTGTTGGCGGTGGGGCTCGGGGGCTTCGTCGCCTCGGGGGGCCAAGCCCCGACGGCGCTCATCCCAGCCGTCCTCGGCCTCCTTTTGGGCGTCTGCGCTGCGGTGGCGCGCAACCCCAAGGCGCGGATGCATGCCATGCATGCTGCCGTGCTGTCGGCACTGCTTGGGTTGCTCGGCTCGCTGCGGGGCGCGCTTCAGCTGCCGGCCCTGTTGGCCCATGCACCGGTGGTGCGCCCGCTGGCGGTGGTGGCCCAAAGCGCCACCGCGGTGCTGTGCCTCGCCTACTTGGTGGTGGCCATCCGTTCCTTCATCCAGGCCCGCCGCGAACGCCTCGCCAGCCCCAGCTGAGGGATAGGGCCCCAACGCCACTGTCAGGAGGTGCGTCCATGAGTCTCGTCATCCGCTTTCACCGGACTGGCGGTCCAGAGGTGCTGCAGGCCGAGGACGTCGTGGTGGGAAACCCAGGGCCGGGCCAGGTGAAGCTTCGGCAGCGCGCAGTGGGGCTGAATTTCATCGACACCTACCACCGAACGGGCCACTACCCGCTGACGCTGCCCTCCGGGTTGGGCATGGAGGCGGCCGCGGTGGTGACGGCCGTCGGGCCTGGCGTTGAGGGCCTCAGCGTGGGAGCGCGGGTGGCCTACGCCTCCGGTCCGCTCGGCGCCTACGCCGAGGAGCGGCTCTACCCGGCAGACCGCCTGGTGCCCATTCCGGATGGCGTCACGGACGTGCAAGCGGCGGCGGTGCTTCTCAAGGGCCTCACCGCCCACTACCTCTGCCGGCGCACCCACGTGGTGAAGGCGGGGGAGACGGCGGTGGTGCACGCCGCCGCCGGCGGCGTCGGCCTGTTGTTGTGCCAGTGGCTCAAATACTTGGGGGCCACCGTCATCGGCAGCGTCGGCACGGCGGAGAAGGCGGAGCTCGCCCGGGCCAACGGCTGCCAGCACCCGCTGGTGCTGGGCGCGGGCAACCAGGCCCAATTCCTGGAGCAGGTGGTGCAGCTCACCCACGGAGGCAAGGCGGCGGTGGTGTACGACTCCATCGGCAAAGACACCTTCCTTCTGTCTTTGGACTGCCTCGCGCCGCTTGGGCTTCTGGCCGTGTTTGGTGCCTCCTCGGGCGGCCCGCCGCCACTGGACCTCCAGCTGCTTGCCCAGAAGGGCTCGCTCTTCGTCACCCGCCCCACCCTCAATACCTACGCCGCCAAGCGGGAGGACCTCCTTCAAGGCGCGGCCGAGGTTTTTGAGCTCGTGCAGCGGGGCGTGCTGAAAGTCCACGTCAACCAGCAGTACCCGCTTCGGGCGGCCGGCCAGGCGCAGCGCGATTTGGAAGGGCGGCGCACCACTGGCTCCACCGTCCTCACCGTGGGGTGAGGGAAACGTCGTACACCCTGGGCAGGATGCGGCTGCGTTTGATGCTCCGGCCCGCACTCCTCCTCGCCTCGCTGCTGGTTACCACCGCGGCGCTGGCCCAACCGGTGGGCTTCGACCAAGCGCTGGAGGCGCGCGAGGTGGGGATGGGTGGCGCATACCGGGCGCTCGGCACCACCGCCGTCGGCGTCGACGGCAACCCAGCCGCGCTGGCGCTCTTCAAGCTCTTCCAGCTGGATGCCGGCGGGGCCTACGACTTCGGCACGCAGACTTGGTATTTGGCGACCTTTGTCCGCGACAGCCAGTCCTCGCCCCTGGCCGCCGGCTACAGCTTCCAGTACCTCTCGCAGCCGCTGGAGACGAGCAGCGGACAGACCTACGTCACCGGCTTTCAGCAAGTCTTCGCTTTCGCCGTGCCGGTCGCGGACTACATGACGGTCGGCGTCTCGTCGCACTGGATTACCGAGAGTGCGCTGCACATCAACGCGGCCAGCCTGGACGTGGGCACCGCCTTCAAGATTGGCACCGTCGTCACTTTGGGCTTCGCCGGCCACAACCTCATCGACACCGGTCACCCGGTACAGCTGGGCCGGTACTTCGACTTGAGCACCGGCCTGAAATTCGGCCCGGTGCGGCTGGCCATCGACACGCTGGCCAATTTCGGGCCTCACCAATTCCACCCCAAACTTCTCTTCGGGACCGAGGTGGGCATCGGCAAGAGTTTCTTCATCCGTGCCGGCTTCGACTGGTACACCCGCACCGAGCAGCTCGCGCCGGCGCTGTACCTCACCGCCGGCGTCGGCTTCAACGTGGACAAGGGCGGCTTCGACTTGGGCTACCAGCAGTCCCTCAACCACGTGGGAAACCTGTTGGTGGCGACGCTGCGAATGGTGCTCTAAGCCAGGGTTGAAGGGGGCTCCCCCCCGAGGGCGTCGGCGGCGAAGTCCCGCCCTCCCCCCGGGCCTCAGGCGGGCGAATCGGCCGAGGCCAGAGATGGTGATGCCTTTTTTTCCGCCCGGGCGTCGAGCCAGCGCCAGGCCATGACCAACAGCGGCGGCTGGAGAATCCGGGTGAGGAAAGCCACCACCAGCGAGCCGCCGATGACGACGATGGCCAGGGGCTTCTGGGTTTGCGAGCCGATGCCGTGAGACAGCGCCGCCGGC
The DNA here is from genome assembly GCA_052143535.1 of Myxococcaceae bacterium. Classification (GTDB taxonomy): domain Bacteria; phylum Myxococcota; class Myxococcia; order Myxococcales; family Myxococcaceae; genus JADGRA01. The sequence continues at coordinate 23,255 of JBKQSS010000091.1, forward strand.
ATCAGGCCCAGCGTCGCGACCAGCGTCGTCATCAGGACTGGGCGGAAGCGCTTCTCCGCGGCTTGACGCGCCGAGTCCTCGATGCCCATCCCCTTGGCGTGAAGCTGCTGGAAGTAAGTCACCATCAGCAGCGCGTCCTGGACGGCGATGCCGAAAATGGACACGAAGCCCATCGCCGCGGAGACCGAGAGGTTTTCCCGGGTGAGCAGCAAGGCGAGGATGCCTCCGCTGCAGGCAACCGGGATGTTGACCAGGACGATGAGGGTCGCCAGCCAGTTCCGCACGGCGCTGTAGACCAAGAAGCCAATCACCAAAAGCGTGATGGGCAGAATGATGCGCAGCCGCGCCTCGGCGTCCTTGAGCTCGTTGATTTCGCCCGCCCAGACGAGATTGGTTTCCGGCGGAAATCGCACCGTGTCATCCACCTTCTGCTCGGACTCCTGAATGGTCGAGGCCAAGTCGCGCCCGCGCACCGAGAACTTGACCGGCGTGTAACGCCGGCCGTCCTCGCGGTAGACGACGGTTGGGCTGTCCTCGCTGGTGATGGTGGCCAGCTGCTTGAGCGGAATTTGGCTCCCGTCCGGGGAGGAAACGGTGATGTTTCCGATGGAGTCGACGTCGCCCCGGTACTGCGGCAGCCAGCGCACAGTGAGAGCGAAGTTTTTCTCGCCTTCATAGACGGACGTCACCGCCTGCCCGCCAATGGCGGCCTGAACCACCGCCTCCACGTCGCCTGTATTGAGGCCATACCGGTCGGCCTGAGCGCGGTCCGGGACAATCTTGATGCTCGGCTGTCCGAGCGAAGGAAACAGTCCCAGGTCCTCCACCCCCTTGACCTTGCTCATCGTCGCCATGACTGCATTGGCCACCGCGTCGTTGCTCTTGATGTCCGGGCCCATCACCTTGACGCTGTTTTCCCCTTTGACGCCGGAGAGGGCCTCCTCCACGTTGTCGGAGATGTACTGGGAGAAGTTGAAGACGACGCCGGGGTATTCCCGCTGGAGCTCGCCCTGCAGAGTGGCTGTCAGCTTCTCCTTGGTGAGGCCGGCTGGCCATTCGTCGAATGGCTTCAGCGGCGCGAAGAACTCGAGGTTGTGAAACCCGGTGACGTCCGTCCCGTCGTCGGGACGGCCGGTTTGAGAGGTGACGGTGAGCACCTCGGGGTGGCTGCGGAGAATTTGCCGCATCCGGCTCACGTGCTTGGACGACTCCTCCAGGGAAACCGAGGTGGGGAGGGTGGCGCGAATCCAGAAGTTGCCCTCTTCCAGCTTCGGCATGAACTCCTTGCCCAGCAGCGGGTAGAGCGCGACGCAGGACAGAATGGGCACCAGGATGAGGACAAAGGCGAGCTTGGGTCGCATGAGGGCGGCGTCGAAGAAGGGCTGGTAGCCGGCGTGCAGCACCCGCATCAGGGGGTTGGACGTCTCCTCGTCCGGGTCGATGTGAGCCTCGAAGAGACGCTTCACCCAGTGCGGCTTGTCCGCTTGCTCCTCCGGGGTGGCGACGCGGAACAGCCAGGAGGCGAGGACCGGGGTGAGGGTGAGCGCGAGGAGGATGGCCCCGCCGATGGCAAAGGCATAGGTGTGGGACATCGGCCGAAAAATGACTCCCGAGACACCGGTCAGGGTGAAGAGCGGGAGAAAGGCGAAGGCGATGATGACGGTGGAGTAGGCCATCGGCCGTCCCACCTCTGAGGCGGCGGCCAGGATGCGCTGCTCGGTGGGGCCGCCACTCGGCTCGGAGAGGTGGCGGAAGATGTTCTCCATCATGATGACGGTGGAGTCGACGACAATCCCGAAGTCGACCGCTCCGAGTGAAATGAGGTTGGCCGGCGTCCCGGTGGCCACCATGCCCATGAAGGCGACCATCAGCGCGAGCGGAATGTTGAGGGCGGTGATGAAGGAAGCGCGGAGGTTGCCCAGGAAAAGGATGAGCACCAGCGTTACCAGGCTCATCCCGAGCAGCAGGTTCTCGAGCACCGTACCGGTGGTGAGCTTCACCAGCTGCCCGCGGTCGTAGAAGGGCTCTATCTCCATCCCCGGCGGTAACAGGTGGTTTTTCCGGATGTAGTCAACGCGCTGGTGGATGCCCTTCAGCGTAGAGGCGGTCTCGCCGCCGTACTTCATGAGGATGGTGCCCTGCACGACGTCATCGTCGCCATCCCGCCCGACGATGCCCAGCCGTGGCGCGCTTCCGATGCTGACTTTGGCCACGTCGCGCACCCGGACCGGCACGCCCTTCTGCTCGAGGATGACGACGTTGTCGATGTCCTTGAGCGAGCTGATGAGGCCGATGCCGCGGATGGTGTAGGCCTGCTGGCCGATGGTCAGCCGCTGGCCGCCGACGTTCTGGTTGGCGTTGGCCAGTGCTGCATCGAGCTGGGCCAGCGTGACGCCCCGCGCCCGCAGCAGGTAGGGGTCGACCTCGACGTGGTACTCCTTGGTGAGACCGCCGAAGCTGGTGACGTCGATGACGCCGGGGACCTGCCTCCACTGGCGCTCGAGAATCCAGTCCTCGGCCGCCTTGAGGTCAATGAGCGAGTAGCCCTTGCCCCGCAAATTGTAGCGGAACACCTCGCCGATGGCGTTCCACGGCGAAAGCGATGCAGTCAGTCCGCCGGGTAGCGTCGCGAATTGCAGGCGATTGATGACTTCCTGGCGGGCTTCCCAGTAGTCGACGCCCCATTTGAAGTAGCACTTGACGTCGGAGAGCCCAAACAGCGACTGCGAGCGAATGTGGTCAAGCCCAGTCATCCCGGCGAGCGCAATCTCCAGGGGAATGGTGACGTAACGTTCAGTCTCCTCGGCGCTCCAGCCCGGGGGCTGGGCGATGACCTCGACCAGCGGCGGAACCGGGTTGGGGTAGGCCTCGATGGGCAGCCTTTGGAAGGCCAACAGTCCGACAATGAGGAGGGCCACCGCCAGGACCACGAAGAGGATTCGGTTTCGCAGCGCGAAGGCGACGAGATTGCGGACCATGGACGTTGTTCTCGCTACATCCCGAGGAGGAAAATGGAACCGCTGGTGGCAACGCGCTCCCCGGCGACGAGCCCGCTCAGCACGGGAACCACCTCGCCCGGAAACTTCTCGTTCGTCTCCACCGGCCGCCGGCTGAACGTCACCTGGCCGTCGGCGGTCGGCTTCTGTTCGACGAAGACCACCGTTTCGTCTCCATCGCGCAAGATGGCATCCCGCGGGACAGTCAGGGCCTGACCGACGGGAGCGGCAATCGAGACGACGCCATACATCTCGGGCCGCAACAGGCCCTCCGGGTTTTCGATGACGGTGCGGACCTTCGCCGTCCGCATCACCGGGTCGAGCGTGTCGGAGACCCAATCCACCGTTCCCCGAAAGGAGCGGCCCGGGTATGCCGACACCTGGATGTCGAGCTGGGCGCCGGGCTTCACGTACGGCAAGTCCGCCTCGTAGACGTCGCCGAGCAGCCAGAGCGGGTCGATTTTGCCAATCGTGAAGAGCTCCACCACGCTTCCGGCGCCGGAGTACTGGCCTTGCACTTCCAGGCCGGGGTTGGCCATGCGCGCCACGACGTCTCCCTCGATGGGACTGCGGAGGAGGAATTCCTGGCTGACCGAGTCGACCGCCCCCTCACGCAACAGCTGGCTCTTCTGGGCGGCGCGGTCGTACTCCGCCTTCGCCTTGCCGTAGTTGTCCTCGGCCCCCTCGAGGTCTCTCTGGGAGCTCGCTTTCTCGACGTACATTTCGCGTTGCCGCTGGACTTCGTGCTCGGCCGCCACCAAGTCGGCTTTGGCCTTGAGCTCGTCGGAGAAGGCGCTGCCGACGTCGGGCGAGAGAATGGTGGCCAGCGGGCCGCCCTTCTTCACGTGGTCGCCCGGTGCGGCGAGCAGCTTGGTGATGCGTCCGTTGACCGGCGAGAAAATGTGCGTCACCAAAAGGTCGTCGAAGGTGAGCCGCCCGCCCACCGTGACGGCATGCGGGACGGCGACTTGCTCCACCAGCGCGGTGGCCACCTTGCTGATGGCCGCCTCGGTAGAAAGAGAAACCGTGGCCGCCGAGCTCTTGGTGCTCCGCTCGGCCTCCACCAGCACCTTCTCGCCTTCGTCCAGCCCCGCCAGGACGGGCACCGGCCCGGAGTTGGTCGGGTCCACCGGAAGCTGTCCGCTACTGCCAGCCTTGTCCACCCGGCCGGAATGGTCCGGGACCTCCACTTGGCGGCGTTTGAAGACTTGCCGACCATCGGGGCGGGTCCCGGCCGCCACGTAGACAAACGGGTGCTCGTCGATGCGCACAATCGCCTCCCGCGGAATGGCCAGCTTCTCCACGGTGGGCCGCTCGATGACCACCGTCGCGTACATTTCCGGTTTGAGGAGGCCGTCCGGATTGGGAACTGAAGCGCGGACCCGGGTGGTGCGCAGCGCGGGGTCGAGGGTGGGGCTAATAAAGTCGACGGTGCCGGTGAAGACCTGCTCCGGGTAAGCGAGCACACGCACGTCCACTGGCTCCCCGAGGCGTAGCTCGGAGACGTTGACCTCGGGCACGTCGGCGAACACCCACACCGAGTCGATGTCTCCGATGGTGAACAGCTCGACGGCCGTGCCCCCGGAGAACTGGCCTTGGATTTCCAGGCCTGGGTTGACCGCTCGGGCAACCACCCGGCCCGCGATGTGGCTCGGCAGCGTGTACTCCTGCGTCACTCGGTTGACTTGGCCCGAGCGCAACAGGCGCAACCGCTGCAGCGCGCGCTCCTCTTCGGCCTTGGCCTTCCCGTAGTTGTCCTCGGCAGTCTCGTAGTCCCGGCTCGATGCCGCCTTGTCTGCGAAGAGCTTCTTCTGGCGCTCGCGGTCGTGCTCGGCAGCCACCAAGTCCGCGCGCGCCTTCACCTCGTCGGAAAAGGCCGACCCGACGTCGGGAGAGACAATGGCCAGCAGCGGCGTGCCCGGCTTGACGGTCTGGCCGAGCTGCGCCAGCACGCGCGTCACCCGGCCCGTCACCGGCGAGAAAACATGGGACACCCGCTCGTCGTTGAAGGCGACGCGGCCGCCGACCACGATGGACTGGGGCAGGACTTGGGTTCGCGCCTCGGCGACTTTCGCCTCGCCGCCCTCGAAGGCGGCGGGCCGAATCCACACCTCATCCTCCGGGGGGGTGAGGGGGGGCGCCTTGCGGCTCCGACAACCGGCCAGACAGGCGCAACCGACCAGGGCCCAGAGAAGCGACTTCCTCATTTTCTCAGCTCCCCGGCCATGGCTTGCTCGAGGAAAGCGACCGCCGTCCAGTAGTTTGCGAGGTCTTGGGCGTACTCCGCGCGGGTGGCGGTGTACGTCCGCTGCGCATCGAGGAGGTCGAGCAGCGAGGCGGCCCCTTTGTCGTATTGCACCTTGGCGATGTCGCGGGCCTGCTTGGCCCGTTCCAGCAACGTCGACTCCATCCGCTCCACCAGCTGGCGAGTGGCGACCAGGCCGGCCCAGGCCGTCTCGATGTCGGAGACCACCGTCGCCTCTGCCTTCTCCCGGAGAATTTGCTGGGTGGTGAGGTCGGCTTCCGCCTTCACAATCTCGCCGCGCTGGAAGTAAAAAATGGGGAGGTTGAAGGACAAGCCAAGGCTCAGGTTGGGCGGCGAAATATTGGTTTGTCCCGACCCATTGGCCGAATAGGTGAGCGACAGGCCAAAGTCCGGGACAATCTCGCGCTTGGCGAGGGACACCGCCGCATCGGCGCGCTTCTCTTGGTCCAGCAGCGCCAAGAGGTCGGGCCGACGCCCCAGGGCTTCTTTCAGCAGCGACTGACGAGTGGCGGTTTCAAGCGGGGGCGGCACTGTGAAGTCCAGCTCCGCGGCGTCCACCTGGAAGTCCGGGACCAGCGTCCGGAAGCCGAGCAGGAAGCCGAGAGCCACCTTGGCGGTGCGTCGGGCTTGCTCCGCTTGGTCGACGGCTTGCTCCGCCTCGAGCGCGGCCACCTGGATTTTTGCGAGGTCACCCTCGTTGATGGCGCCCAATTCGAAGCGACGCTCGTTGAGCTTGCGCGTCGAGAGGTTGCTGTCGCGCGTCTCGATGGCATTCTGCAGCAGCGCTTCGGCCTCGAGCACCGCGATGTAGGACTGCTTCAGCTGAGTCTCGAGCAGTCGCTGGACGTCGTCGCGCGACCAACGGGCCGCGGCGAGCGCAGAGTTGGCGACCTCCTTGCGCAAGCCATACTTGCCAGTCACGAACGTCGAGACCAGGTTGTTGTCGGCGACGCCGACGCTGTAGGAGAGTGGTCCGCAGTCCTGGGACGAGGCGCACTGGAAATTCTTGCCCAGTGTCCCGGAGAGGCCGGGGTTGGCGACTCCGCTGGCGATGATGAGGTCGCCCTCGGCCGAGCGGACAGTCGCCTCCGCGATGAGCAGGTCGAAGCCTCGCTTCCGAAAAATGTCGAGTGCCTGACTCATGGTCAGCACCTTCGGGAGGGTGGGGGCGACGGAGTCCAACTCCTGGGCGGATTCGGCGGAGGCCCCGCCGCCGAGTAAGAGCAGTCCGCACAACAGGGTTGCATTCCCGCGCCAGTCGCCGACGAAGGCCACGCCCGATGAGCAGCAAGACGCAAGCCAGAAGCCAATTCGAAGTGTTTCTGGCCCTTTCCGCCCGGCTCAGCCCAGCGGCCAAGGACAAGTTTTTTCTCGGGTGAAACTTCCTTGAAGCGCCCCGCCGGCGCCCGCCTGTGCGCCAGGACGGACGGCAGCGTGACGGCCAAGGGTTTGGCTTCGGGGGGGGGCAGAGACGCGTCAGTCGCTCCACGCTGGGCCGTCCGGGACGCTCACCTGGGCTTCGGCAAAGAGACGCGCGAGGTCCTCTGCAAGGGGGGCCACCAAGGTGAGGACCGCGCCCGTCCCGGGGTGCGGAAGGACGAGCGCGTGGGCATGCAACAGCGGACGCCCGGCCGGGGCGCCACCGTAGAGTCCGTCTCCGAGAAGCGGCGCTCCCAACGCCGCGAGGTGCGCCCTCAGCTGGTGCGTCCTCCCCGTCCGCGGCCACAGCGCCACCAGGGCGTACGCCGGGGTGTGGCCGAGGCGGCGGAAGTCGCTCACCGCGCTCAGGCCATTGGCCCGCGCCGAGGCGCGCCAACGTCCCGGCCGAGAGGGGTCTCTGGACAAGGGAAGCGAGACGGTGCCGGAGGGGGGCAGGGCCGGCCCAGCGGCGGCCAGGTACTGCTTTCTCACCTGGGCCTTTCGAAAGGCGGCGGCCAGCGCGCGCGTCGCCTCCTTCGTCACTCCGAAGAGGGTGAGCCCGGTGGTCCCCTTGTCCAACCGGTGCACCAGGCCCGCCGGCCGCCCGAGGTAGGCGGAGGCCTGCGCCGCCAGGCTGTTGGCTCCGCCAGGGGTGGGCTGGGCCGCAAGCCCAGCCGGTTTGTCCACCGCCAGCAGCGCCGCGTCTTGGTACAGCACGCGCAAGGCGGCCGGCGCCGGCGGCGAGGCCAGCACCGAGCGGCCCGACTCCTCGAGCACCACCAGGATGCGGTCTCCCGCCTTCACCTGGGCAGCTCCGCGGAGCCGTCGGCCGCCGAGGTACACCGCGCCCCGCTGAAGAAGCGTCTCGGCGTCAGCGCGGGCCAGGCCCAACCGCGCGGACAGCACCGGCAGGAGCGGCCCGGTTTCCGCAGGCTCGACTTCGAAAGCGTGGCGTTTCAAGAGAGCTCTCCGTCGGGCCTGCCGCCTTCACCGGCGCCTCAACACTCCGGCAGCACGCCGCTCCTAAAGGCGCAAGCGCTTCTTGGCCAACCAAGTCTACGAGGAGTCCTCTGGCGCATGCCACGGAAGCGAAAGGAGTGGGTGGCGGTGGCCGTGGGAGAGTCTCTTTGGCCAAGCCCCACGCAAAAGGCGTCGTCCCCCAGGTTTGAGCCCCACAGTCCGCCCGGCCACACCGCGCCCCAGGGGCGATGGGCCTGCAAGCCCTTGTCCTTGGGCCCCGGCGCTCACGGACTTGCTCGAGGGCGAGGACAACGTCATGACTCTTCACCACGAGACGCCCTCCCCTTCCCCGCTCCAACTTTTGGCGCGGGGCCCCCCTTTGGGGCCTCTCTATTGGAGAAAAAACAGCCATGGCCTCGCTCCAGGCACTCGAGGACGCGGTGGAGTCCTTCTGCCACGCCCGGGAGCAGGCGCTGGCCGAGGAGGCGATGGGGCGTACAGAGCGGGCCGACGTCGGCGCGCTGGAGCGCGCCCACCCCTTGGCCGTCTCGGCAGACACCCTGGCCGCCGTCCGGGCGGCAGCAGGCAGCAGCGGCACGCCGGACGCCCAGCGGCCCCGGCTGGAGGCGCTCGCCCCCTTCCTGGCCAGTGCCGCGGTGGCCGCGGCAGCGCGCTCGGCCGAGGAGGCGCTTGCCAACGCCCGGCGCACCACCCAGGTCTCGGTGGGGGGCGGCAGTTGGGCGCTTCCCGGCGTGTGGGGCGCCGTCGCCGAGGAGCCGGAACGGACGCGCCGGACGGCCCTGGCGCGTACGGCCGCCGAAGCCGAGGAGAGGCTGCTGGGCGCTGTGCAACGCAGCTGGGAGGCGGCGCACCGGGCAGCCGTGGCGCTCGACGTCCGCTTGCCTGCGCCTTCCGCACAACTCGCGGCCGAAGCGGTGGACTTCTTGCGCAGCACCGAGGAGGGCTGGCGCGACGTCCTCGGCTACGCCTGCCGCCGGCTCGAGCCTGGCCTCCGCCCGCTTCCCCACGGGGAAGCCGGGCTGCATGACTTCCTCCGCCTTTCGGTGTGGCCGCTTCCGGGCGCCTTTCCCTCCAAGGAGGCGCTGCTTCCCGTGCGCCGCTGGATGGACGCCTCCGGCCTCACTCTGGCCGCCGGAGGGCGGGTGCAGTTGGCCGAGGACGGGACGGGGCGCCTCGCAGAGGCGGCGGCCTTCGCCGTGGAGGTGCCAGAGCGCATCCTCCTGGTGCAACCGGGGCCTGGCCATGGCGCTTTTTCTCGGCTTCTGGCTGCCGCTGGACGCGCCCGGGCTTTGGCGGCGGTGCAGCCGTCGGCCTCGCTCGCTGCGCGGCGGCTGGGGGACGAGGCGGTGCGGGCCTCCGCCGGCTGGCTTCTCAAGGGCGCGCTGTTGAGCGAGCCGTGGCTGCGCCGCTTTCTTGGCCACAGCAAGGCGGCCGCCCGCGAGGTGGCTCGCCTCAGTGCTTTGGTACAACTCGGGGAGCTGCGGATGCTGGCCACCCAGCTTCCCCTGCTGCCCGGGCTGCTGGACTCCGGGCCCAGCGAGGCGGCGCTCGGGACGCTGGCGGCGGCCGTCACAGAGGCGCTTTGGTTGGCCGTCCCGAAGGGCGCCCTTCTGCCCCTGCTGGCCGGCGGGCCGCCGCCTTCCCAGCCGTTGCGCGCCGCTGCCCTGGCCGAAAGCCTCAGGCACACCGCCGACGAGCGCTTTGACGCTGAGGACTTTCGCAACCCCGGCGCTGCGGTTTGGCTGGCCTCGGTGTGGGCGCGCGGGGCACAACTCGACGCCGAGGCGCTGGCCCGCGACGTCTCGGGCGCGCCGCTTTCACTCGCGGCGGTGGGCCGGCGGCTCTTGGCCGTGCTCGGCGCCTAAACAGCAAGCGGCCGTCTGGGCCTAGCGCTTTTTACGCAGGGCACGGACAATTTTGCTCTTCGTCACCGGGTTGGCCGTCCCGCTGGCCGCGGCGGCTTGGACGGCGCGCGCCCGCAGTACCCGCAGCAGCTGCAGCTCGAGCACCAACAGCTCGTCACCCAGCTCGGAGTCCACCGGCGCGACACGGCCGAGCGGAGCCTGGGCCTCTTGCGAGGCGCCGTGGCGAAGCCGAAGCACGCGCTCCTCGAGAGAGGTGAGGGCCGGCGCACGCGCCAGCGCCGCCCGGACTTCCTCCGTCACCACCGTGCTCTCTAAGGCCTTCCGCTCCGTCATGCGCCGCCACCTCGTACCTGAACATCCGCTCAGAGTCACCGCGGACAACCCGCCGTGTTCCAGCACCTTAGGAGCCGGCCGGGGGTGGTCAACTTTTTGGAGCACACCCCGGTAGAAGCCTGTCGCAGCGGGCGGTTACCCGTCGTCGTCGTCGCCCTCGACGCCCGCATCGGCCTTCCCGCCCCGGGGGATGCCAAAGCGGTCCAGCGCGTCGGCGATGCCCGGGGGCTTGTCCACGTCCGGAAGGGCCCCGGGAGGCGCCTTGAAAGTCGGAGGCTGCCCAATGCGGGAGATGTGCTGCTCGAGCTGCACCCGCAAGGCTGCCGGCCTTGCCGTCCCTTCGCCGGGAACCTCCAGCCGCCCGTCGAGGGAGGCGCGCACCACCACCCCGGTGGCCTGGTCGACCAGCAGCTCGCCTTTGAGGGAATGGGGATGCTTCGAGGCGAGGAAGGCGAGGCGCCGCCGCGTCGTCTCGTCGACGCCCCCCCGCGGTCTCACCGGGGCGGGGAGGCTGGCCGGCGCCTCCTTTAGTGAAGCGGCCTGAAGCGACACCTCGTAGCGCAGCGCGGGCCGGCCCTCGTACGTCACCGTGCCTTGGGGCAGAAGGCGGAAGCGCTTGTCGAAGAGACTGTCGAGCTCGCGCAGCGGGGCCACCACGTCCTCGCGCGTGCGCTCGGCCATTCCGCGGTCGCGTCGACGGAGGCGAAACTTGCCGAAGCGGTTGCGCGCGTAGACCTCGCCGTTGATGCGGATGACTTCCAGGCCGAGTTCCTGGCTGTTGTCCACCCGGGCATGGAAGTCGCCGTCGAGGCCCCGGGCGCCCGCCTCGAGCAGCCGGGTCTCGTTGAGCTTCACCGGCGCTTGCGACGGCGTGCTCCAGTCGAAGGAGACGGTGGCGTCGAAGCGGTGGGCCCCCAGCCGTTCCGCCATTTCCGCGGCGCCCATGGTGAGGACGCGCTGGGCCAGCCGCGCATCGTCCCCCAGCTGCTCGGGCGAAAGTCGCTCGGCCGCCGAGGCGACGACTTTGGGTGGGTCCTCCGGGGAGAAGATGCGGGCCTTGGCCGCGCGTTCCCGGGGGTCGTGGCAACCGGGAAGAAGGGCCAAGAGGGCCGCCACCACAGCAAGACGTCCCAGCGGGACAGACAGAGGCGTGGAGGCCTTTGGCACGGCGAGGGCCGGCACCATAGTTTGGGCCTTCAGGCCGGCACAACCTCGAGCCAGGCGCACCTCGCAGGGGCCGCAAAAGGGGCAGCCTGAGGGGCTTGCCTACCGCCGGCGCCTTCTCCTATGGGGAGGGGCGCGGGCATGCAGAACCTCCGTGACAAACTCTTCAAGGCGGGACTGGTCTCGGCCGACGCTGTCGCTGAGACGGCCGAGGTGCCGAAGCCCCCGGCCGTCCGCCGCGCTGCGCCGCCGGCCGAGGCAGCGCGCCCCCCGGGGCGCTCGGCAAAAGCAGCCGCCTGCGGCCCGCTCATCCCCGTGCGGCGCGAGCCGCTCTTGCCCAAGCTGCCGCCGCTGCCGGGAAGCCGCGAGGCGCAGCGCCTCGAGTCGCGCAAGCAGCTGGAGCAGGACCGCGAGGTGCGCGAGCGGGTGAGCGCGGCCCTCGTCAGGGTGTCCCCCGGCGAGCGCACCTTCTACTTCGTCACCCGAAAGAGCAGGCTTCGCCGTCTGGAGCTCGCCTTGGAGCAGGCCCAGGCCCTCGAGTCCGGCGCCCTGGCCGTGGTGGAGCTGCCCGAGCCGGGCCACCTCGGGCACGCCCTGGTGCCAGCGGCCACCGCCGAGTCGCTGCTGCGGGACTTTCCCAAGGTGGTGCGCTTCTTCAACCGGGCCGGTCAGCCGGTGGGCTTTCTGTCCGAGGAGGAGCTGCGGACGCGCCAGGTTTCGGAGACGGAGCAGGCCGAATTGCCCGAGGCGGCCCCCGCGCTGCGCGAGCAAGGCTGAGAAGTCCCGAGAAGCCCTCAGCCAAAGGCGTCCAGCCCGGTGATGGCCTTTCCCAGCACCAGCGTGTGCACCTCGTGGGTGCCCTCGTAGGTGGAGACGGACTCGAGATTCAACATGTGGCGAATGGGGGGCGCGTCGTCGGTAATGCCGCTCGCCCCGTACACCCCTCTGGCCTCGCGGGCCGTCTGTAACGCGGCGCGGACATTGGCCCGCTTGGCCAGGGAGACCAGCGTCGGCGAGGCCCCGCCTGCGTCCTTCTGGCGCAACAGGTGCAGCCCGAGCCGCTGGGCGAGCACAATCCGCTCCAGCATGTCGGCCAGCTTGGCTTGGGTGAGCTGAAAGCCGGCAATCGGGCGGCCGAATTGACGGCGCGCCAGGGCATGGGCACGCGCCCCTTCGAAGCAGGCAATCGCCGCCCCGGTGACGCTGAAGGCAATACCGGCGCGCGCCTGGTGGAGGCAGCTGAGTGGACCTTTCAATCCCTCGACGCCCGGAAGGACGCTGCCTTCCTCGACACGGACGTCCACCAGCGAGAGCTCGGCGGTGGAAGAGGCGCGGAGTGAAAATTTCCCGGCAATCTCCTTGGCGCTAAAGCCCGGAGAGCCGGCCTCGACGAGAAAGCCCCGCACCGAGTCGGCCCCCCCTTCGTCTCTCTTCGCCCACACCAACGCCACGTCGGCCAACGCGCCGTTGGTAATCCACGCCTTGCCTCCGTTGAGCACCCAGCCGCTGCCCTCCCGCACCGCGCGCGTGCGCAGGCTGGCCGGGTCCGAGCCGGCCTCTGCCTCGGTGAGGCCGAAGCAGCCAATGGCTTCCCCGCGGGCCAGCTTGGGGAGCCAGCGCTGCTTCTGCGCCTCGGAGCCGTACCGGTGAATGGGCCACATCACCAGCGAGCCCTGCACCGAGGCGAAGCTACGCAGCCCCGAGTCGCCGCGCTCCAGCTCCTGCAAGGCGAGCCCATAGGCCACATTGGACATGCCGGCACAGCCGTAGCCGCTGAGGTTGGCGCCGAGCACTCCCAGCTCGGCCAGCTGTGGCACCAGTGCGCGCGGGAATGTCCCGTCCCGGAAGTGCTGGCCGATGACTGGCAGCACCTCGCTCTCCACCAGTCGCGTCACGACGTCACGGACCGCTCGCTCTTCCTCACTTAGGCTTTCGTTCAGCCGGTACAGCTCGGCCACCTCGGGGGGGCTCCCCATGTGGCGCCTCCCCTTCTTCGGGCGCTTGGCTAAAGCTGCAGCACGCCCTCCACTTTGGACATCAGTCCCACCCGGCGCTGGGTGACCGGGCTCGAGCCATCCAAAAGCCGGGCCGTCTCGGCGAGCACCGCCTCGAGCGAAAAACGTCTCACCGAGGCGTCGGAGGTGGCGATGCCGCCCGGCAGCGGCGACTGCCAAGCCACCATCTCGTCTGTGGCCCCCTCCAGCAGCGCGGTGGTGGCAGCGAAGGCCAGCCGGGCGGCCACCATCCGGTCCAGAAAGGAGGGGTTTCCCCCCCGCACCAGGTGCCCCAGGACGACGCCGCGAATCTCGAGGCCCGCGAGGGTGGGCTTCACCGCCTCCTCCACCAAGTGCACCAGGCGCAAGGTGGGGACCTCCACTCCCTCGGCCTTGAGCACCAGCACCCGGCGCTTGCCCCGCTCGGTGAAGGCCTTGCGGACAACCTCGGCCACCGCCTCCACCAGCGCCTCCGGCGTCCGCTGCTGTTCGCGAAACACCACCGCGTCCGCCCCCACCGCCACGGCGGCCGCCATGGCCAGGTAGCCGGACTGCCGTCCCATCACCTCCACCACGAAGGCGCGACGGTGGGAACGCGCCGTGTCCGAGATGCGGTCGCAGGCCTCGACGATGGTGTTGAGGGCCGTGTCCACCCCAATGCAGGTGGCGGTGCAGCCAATGTCATTGTCGATGGAACCGGGCACCCCCACCACCGCGACGCCTGTCTCCCGGGCCAACAGGTGGGCCCCGGTGAGCGAGCCGTTGCCTCCCACCACCAAAAGGCCCGAGACGCCGCGCCCACGGAGCTGCTCGGCGGCCCGGGCCCGGCCCTCGGGACGAAGGAAGCGCTCACTGCGCGCGGTGCCGAGGACGGTGCCGCCCTGGCGAGCGACGAAGTCCAGCGCATTCGAGTCGAAGGCGTCCGAGTCGACCGCGCTCCGCCCGAAAGCGACGAAGCGCCCATCCATCAACCCGTCATAGCCGTCTCGGACGCCCAGCACGGCCGCCCCGCGCGCTCCGGCCGTCTGGGCGGCGGCGCGCAGCGCGGCATTCATTCCCGGCCCGTCCCCTCCGGAGGTGAGAAGCGCGACAGTTGTCATCCCTCGGCTGTCCAGTCCTGCCCCCACTTTTTGGCAGTTGCCAGCCTGCCCCAAGTCCACGGTCGCTGTCGCGCGCCACCCACTCGCGGACAGGGCTAACCTCCCCCCCGCCATGGCCGACTCGTCCCTTGCCTCGCGCGGTGTGGTGGTGACGGGCGCCAACCGCGGCATTGGCCAGGCGGTGGCTCTGGCCTTTCTGCAGGAGGGCTTCCAGGTGGTGGCTGTGGCCCGGACGCTTTCCTCCCTGGACGAGTTGGCCAGGCTGGCCGGCCCGCGGCAGAGTGCCCTCGAGCGACTGGCCTGTGACGTCGCGGAGGGGGCTGCCCTGGAGCGCACCTGCCGGCTTCTGCAAGGACGCCCGAGCGCACCCTGGGCCCTCGTCAACAACGCCGGCGTCTCCCTCTCCGCGCCGCTCGAGCGGACATCCCGCCTTGAGCTGGAGCGGCTGTTGGCCATCAACGCGGTGGCCCCCTACCTGTTGTGCGCGGCACTGCTGCCCGCCATGGCCCAGGCCGGCGGAGGACGCGTCATCAACATTGCCTCCATCGCCGGGCTGCGTGGCATCCGCTACACCTCGGCCTATTGCGCCAGCAAGCACGCCTTGGTGGGCCTCACCCGGGCGCTGGCCGTGGAATGGGCGGACCGCGGCGTCACCGTCAACGCGGTGTGCCCGGGCTGGACGGAGACGGACATGCTGAAGGACGCCGTGCAGACGGTGTCCGAGAAGACGGGGCGCAGCCCGGACAAGGCGCGCGCCGCCATTCTCTCCCGAATGCCGACGGGCCGAGCCGTCCGCCCGGACGAGGTTGCCGCGCTGGTGCTGTACCTGGCCTCGCCCCTGGCGGCCTCTCTCACCGGGGCCGCCCTTGCGGTGGACGGGGGGGAGTCGGCCTAGGCCGACGGGGGGTGTCAGGCGGGCTTGAAATGGCCAAAAACGGCGCTAATAGAAGGGCTCGCCCAAGGGAGGGCTTCTAATGCAACTCGAGTCGCTGAAGATGTTCTGCGACGTGGTGGAAACGGGTTCCTTCTCCCGAGCGGCGCAGCTCAACCACGTCACCCAGTCCGCGGTGAGCCAGCAAATTCGGGCACTGGAGACGCGCTACCACCAGAAGCTCCTCAGCCGCAGCGCGCGCCAGGTGACGCCCACCCCGGCGGGCGAGCGACTGTTTCGAGGCAGCAAGGAGATTCTCACCCGCTTCGGCGAGGTGGAGATGGAAATCCGCGAACAGTCGACGGACGTGGTGGGGACGGTGAATGTGTCCACCATCTACTCGGTGGGGCTGCACGAGCTCCAGGAGCTGCAGAAGAACGTCCTGCGCACCCACCCCAAGGTGAATATGCGGCTGCTCTACCGCCGGGCGGACCAAGTCTACGACGACGTCATCCTCGGCCAGGCCGAAATTGGCGTGGTGGCCTACCCGCTGCCCCGGGCCGGGGTGGACGTGCTGGCCTTCCGCGACGACCGCCTCGGCGTGGTGGCCGCCCCTACCCACCCCTTCGCCTCCAAGGCCAAGGTTTCCATTCAGGCGCTGGCCGGGACGCCGTACATCGCCTTTGACCGGGAGTCGCCGACGCGCAAGGCGCTGGAGCGCGTCTTCCGGGAGAAGGGCGTGGTGCTGGAGCCGGCGATGGAGATGGACAACGTGGAGACCATCAAGCGCGCCGTCGAGCTGGGGCTGGGCGCGGCCGTGCTGCCGCTGGCCTGTGTGCAGCACGAAGTCGCCAACGGGACTCTGGTGGCCAAGCCCTTTGCCGAGGGCACCATCTCCCGTCCCATCGGCATCCTCATCCGCAAAGGAAAGTACCTGGACCGCGCTGCCCAGTCCGTGCTCGACGCCTTCAAAGCTGCCTCGGGCGAGAACGAGGACTAAGCGACAGCAGTTTGCAGCCGCCGGCTCGCGGGGAAGGCCTCCTGCCGGCCCGGGCGCCTGAGTTAGGGCCCAGCGCTGTCGAGCGGGCCCTTCGCCTCTCGGTAGCCGGGGGGAATCTCAAAGGTGGAGTCCGGCAGGTGTTTGGGCTCCACCTTGAGGGCCTCCACGCCGGTCTCCTTGCTTCCTTTGCTGGTGGAGCGGAAGAGCATTTTTAAAGGCAGCCCCTGGAGGCCGGCGGCCTTGAGTGCGCTCCACCAGTCGTCCCCGCCGTTTCGGTCAAAGGCCGAGACGAAGCGCGCGGGCGGCACGAGCGAGGTGTCAATCCACAACTCCTCTTCCTTCCCGTTGGCCGCTGAGGTGAGCACCAGGTGCTCCACCGCTCGGCCGAGCAACGTCTCAGGCCCCAGCCGCTTGAGCGTTGGCGGGGCCGAGCCCGGGTGGTCGGGGGGGCTCGCGTTGTCGAATTTCTGGTACGTCTTGTTGGCTGCGTCGAGGGTGTAGGTGACGTTGGGCTCGGCGGCCCGCACCAGCGACACCATCTGGAAGGGCTTGGTCGCGGTCTGCGCCAAGAGCTCCGAACGAAGCCCGGCCTTGCTCACAAAAATGCGCACCGTCCCGCCGGTCCAGCCGCTCTTGGCCGTGGCGTCGGTGACAATCTTCATCTCCAGCACGCCTTCGAATTCGCCGGCCAAAGCCGGCAGCGCGGTCAAGGTGAGGCCGAGAAGGAGGGCTCGTCGCACGGGCTGAAGGTTACAAGGGCTAAGCGCTTCCCCGGCTGGCTACTGCTGGTACTTCTTCATCATCTCTTCGAATTTCGCGCGCTGCTCGGGCGTCATATTCTTGAGGGCCTCGTCCCGCTGCTTCTTGAGCGCCGTCTGCTGGCTGGGAGACACCAAGTCGAGCGGGTCCTTGGTCTCGTGAAAGTCAGAAGGAACCTGAAACGTCGACGCCGGGAGGCTCTGCTTCTCCACGCTGCTGGCCTCCCAGCCGGAGGTTCCGGATTGGTCCGGGCGGCCGGGCGTGACATTGAGCTCCTTCAGTGGAATGCCGCTGACGCCGGCCTTCTCGAGCGCCTGCCAGGCGCTGTTGCGGCCCTGTTCCTGGCCGAAGGCGGCCAGCGCCGCCGATGGGAAGCGCAAGGAGGTGTCAATCCACAGCTCCGAAGTCCGGTTGTTGGCAAAGGTCACCTTCACCCGCTCCACCGAGTGGCCGAGGTACGTCGTCTTGCCGAGCTTCTCCACCTTGGGAGCTTCCGTCTCGGCGGCCTTGGCCTTGGTGATGTCGTGCTTCATGTAGGCCTTCGCCGCGTCGTTGAGGAGGTAGGTGACGCCAGGGTCCGCCGCACGCCACAGCATGGTCATCTGAAAGGGGCCGCCGCCGGGCCCGGCCTTCTGCCCCGAAGCTTCCACCCGGAAGCCGGCCGGGGAGAGGTACATCTTCATCGAGTTGAGGGCCGCCGGGTTGATGCCGCTGACCACCGGCTTGCCGATGATGACGCCTTCAAAGTCCCCGGCCAGCGACGGGACGGCCGCAAGGGTGACGCAGAGGAGGACGAGTCGCATGGCGGGGGCTCCTGGGGGGGGGGCGGCGGTGACGGACAGCGCCGCGAAGGGGCACAGTCTGCCGCTTCCGGGGCATGAAGGAATAGACGAAAACGGCAGGCGCCCGGGCCCGACTTCAGCTGCGGCGCAGCCGCGCGGCGAAGAAGCCATCGCGGCCCTCCGGCCCGGGCAGCGTCCGGAGGCAGCCCTCTTCCAAAGGGCAGGCCCGGGCCACCGGCCCCAAAGGTGGTTCGAGACAAAAGTCCGGGAAGGCCTTGAGAAAATGCGCCAGCTGCTCGGGCCCCTCCTCCGGCTCGGTCGAGCACACCGCGTAAACCAACAGGCCGCCCTGGGAGACGGCCGCCTGGGCGCGCTCCAAAAGCTGGCGCTGCAGCGCGGCCAGCCTTGCAATGTCCTCCTCGGCGCGGCGGTAGCGCAGCTCTGGGTTTCGCCGCAGCGTTCCCAATCCCGAGCAGGGCGCATCCAGCAGCACCGCGGCGAAGGCCCCGAGGTCCGCTGGCAAGGGGTGCGTCGCGTCGTGGGCGCGCAGGCTGATGGCGCCGGTGAGGCCGAGACGGGCAGCCTCGGCGCGAATGCCCTCCAGCTTCCGAGCGTGCAGGTCCAGCGCCACCACCGGGCCGCGCTCGGCGAGCTGGCAGGTTTTCCCGCCGGGGGCGGCGCAGAGGTCCAGCACCCGGGCCTGGCTGGGCACCTCGGCGTAGTGCACCACCAGCTGCGCCGCCTCGTCCTGCACCTGCCACAGCCCCTCGCTGAAGCCCAACAAGGACTCCACCCGCCCCTGGGCCTTGAGGACGAGGCCGGAGGGGGCGCACGGGGTGGGCTGCGGCTCGAGCCCCGCCTCGGACAAAAGCGCCAACAGGGCCTCTCGGCTGGTGCGGGTGGAGTTGCAGCGCAGCGCCAGGGCGGGAGGCTGGTTGTCCGCCGCCAGCATGGCCAGGGTGCGCTGTTTGCCAAACGCCGCGAGCCAGCGTTCCACCAGCCAGCGGGGGTGGCTTTCGCGGACGGAGAGGTAGCTGGCCTCTGGCTCGGCCGGCGGTAGCGGCTGCAAAGGCAGCGCCGAAAGCCTTCGGAGGACGGCATTGACGAAGCCCGAGGCGCGGGCCAGCCCGAGCTCCTTGATGGCTTCCACCGTCTCGGCCACCGCCGCCCGGGGCGGCATCCTCGTGTAGAAGAGCTGGTAGGCCCCCACCCGCAGCGCCGCCAGCACTCTGTCCTCCAGCGTCGACAGCCGCCGGTCGCTGACGCTGGCCAGGGCGAAGTCCAATGCCAGCCGGCGCCGGGTGGCGCCGTAGCAGAGCTCCGTCACCAGGGCGGCGTCGCGCGCGTCCCTCAGCGGCGCCTCGGAGAGGCGGGCGTCAAGCACCGGCGTCAACCAGGCGTCGGTGGCCTCGACGCGCGCCAGCACTTCGACGGCCAGCGACCGAGCCGTCATCCGTCCAGCGCCGTCATCAGCTCCACCAGTTGCTCGTCGCCGAGACGGGACGGCTTCTGCACCCCGAGCAGCAGCTGCTGAAGCGTCTCTTCGAGCAGCTCGCGCTGGCCGCTCTCGGCCGGGGCCCCGCGCTGCAGCTCGAGCCACTGAGTGCGGGCCCAGGTGGCGAGGCCGGCGGGCGTGAGGCGCCCGGCCAGACGCTCGGCAATGCGCGCGCGCAGCTTGGCCCGACTGAGGACGCCCCCCTCCACGGCCCGGCCCGAAGCGTCGGGGCCGGCTCGCCCGCTTGGCGCAGGCCCGCGGCGCCCCAGCGTCTTAGCCGCCGCCGGGGCAGCCGCCGCCGCGGGCGGGGCGAGAGGGGCCGGCCGGCGGCCGAGCGGCTCCTTGCGCCCGGCCTCGCGGGCGCGGGCAGCGGCGGCCCCGGCGCCTCCGGCCAGGCGCTCCAGGGCGTGGAGGTAGCCCTCCGGGCCCTCGCCCACCACCCGCGCCACGCAGACGTCCTGAAGCAGCGAGTGGCGCCGCACCGAGGCCTTCCCAGAGGCGTCGTGCAGGTGCACCTCCACCACCGGCAGCCCGGAAGCGGCCACCGCCTCGCGCAGCACGTGCGAGCTGAGGGCGAGAAGCCCCGGCGAAAGCACCACTGCGTCGGCCCAGGCGCCAGGGTTGCGCAGCGCGTCCAGGAGGGCGCCCTCGTGGTTGCTTTGGACGCTGCGCACACTGAGGCCGAGGCGCCGGGCGCGCTCGGCAATTCTGCGGTCCAAGGCTGGCAGCGAGACTGAGGCGTCGTCCCCGGGGCGACGCCCGAGGAGGTCGAGATTCGGTCCGTGAAGCACGAGTACATTCATGGGGGTTGTTTTTGTGTTGGGGGCGTCCTTCAGGGCTGGCGGTCGTCAAAGGGCTGGGCACCCGGGGCCAGCGGGTGGCCGCGGAGAAAGTCCGCGGCCTCCATTCTGCGCTTCCCTTCGGCCTGGAGCTCGAGCAGCAGAAGCGAGCCTTCGGCGCAGGCCACCTCCAGGCCCCCGTCCGTCCCGAGGACGGCGCCCGGAGGCCCCGCGCCCTGGCCCACCTTGGCCCGGTGCACCTTGAGGAGGTGTCCGGAGAGACTCGTCCAGGCGCCGGGCCAGGGCGTGAAGGCGCGCACGCGGCGCTCCAGGACGCTGGCCGGCAGCCGAAAGTCGAGCCAGCCGTCGCGCTTCTCCACCGGCGGGGCCAACGTCACTCCGGCCTCCGGCTGCGGCCGAGGCAAGAGGGCGCCGGCCAAGAAGCGGGGAAGCTCCTCGCGCAGAAGCGCGCCGCCCAGTGCGGCCAGCCGCACGGAGAGTGAGGCGGTGGTGTCGGACTCGGAGATGGGCTCGCGGCGCACCGCCAGCACCGGCCCGGTGTCCAGCCCGGCCTCCATTTGCATGAGGCACACTCCCGTCTCGGCGTCCCCCGCGGCGATGGCCCACTGGATGGGGGCTGCGCCTCGCCAGCGCGGCAACAGCGAGGCGTGCACGTTGAGGCTGCCGCGCCGCGGCGTGGCGAGGACGTCCGGCGGGAGAATGCGGCCGTAGGCCGTCACCACCGCCACCTCCGGCTTGAAGGCGGCCAGTGTCTGGGCGAAGTCCGTCCCCTTGAGACGGGGCGGCTGCAGCAGGGTGAGCCCGGCCGCCTCGGCCGCCACCTTCACCGCCGAGGCCTGCACCGCCTGGCCGCGGCCCTTCGGTCGGTCGGGCTGCGTCACTACCGCCACCACCTCGCCGACGCCGCGACAGGCCTCGAGGGAGGGGACGGCCAGGGCGGGGGTGCCCATGAAGACAATGCGCGGACGGTCCATGGGTGCCCCCGTCCCTTCTTGGGTTTGGGGGGGGAGCGTGGCCTCTCGTACGTCAGCCGTGGGGCCGAAGGCCAGAGGTCGGGGAACGTCGCACCCAACAGCGAGAATTGACCGACGGGGGGTGCTCGTCTATGCCCCAGGGTGGATACCCCGGGGAGCTCGCTGGAGGGGAAAATGCAACGGCGTCTGCTCGTCTGCTTCCTCTTGGCGCTCTCCGCGCTGCCTGCCTGCAGCAAGGACCCGGCGACGCCCGAGTATTGGGCGGCCCAGCTCGACGCCGCCAAGCGCCCCTCGGAGAAGGTGCGTGTGGTGGACGCCCTTCGCAGCTCGGGGAAGTTGAACAAGTCATTCTTGCCGATGCTGGAGGCGGAGCTGGCCAAGGAGAAAAACCCCGAGGAGAAGGGGGCGCTGGCCCGGGCCTTGGGCGACTTGAAGGACCCCTCCTGCGTGCCGGCCCTGGCCGACGCGCTCGACCTCTCCGCCACCGACGGGGCCACCAGCCGGATGAATTCGGCCATTGCCCAGGCGCTGGGCAGCCTTCACGACCCGCGCGCCGTCCCGGCGCTGCTCAAGCTGCTCAAGTCCAAGGACGACTACGTCCGCATCGACGCCATTCAGGCCTTGGGCGCCCTCAAGGCCACCGAGGCCGTGGCCCCTCTCATGGAGCTCGCCCTCGACGACGCGAGCTCGCCTCAAGTCAACCGCCGGGCGGTGGCAGCGCTCGGGGACATTGGCGATGCGAAGGCCGTCCCGGTGCTGCTGAAGGCCCTCTACAAGCAGCGCGGGAACCAGAATTTCGCCAGTGAGGCCAGCTTCTCGCTGTACCAGGTGGGGAAGCCCGCCGCGGACGCCCTGGTGCAAGTCGTCTCCGGCGAGGACGCGGAGCTCATCGCCTGGGCGCGGCGCCGCGACGTAGACGGGACAGTGCTGATGGTGCAGGCCACCGAGGTGCTGAAGGACTTCGCCGCGCCGCAGGCCGAGCCGGCCCTCTTGAAGAAGCTGTCCTTTCAAAACCCCGACGCCCGCCTGCAGTGGTACGGGCGGATGTTTGCCGCCAATGGCCTGGGACGGCTGCGCGCTCAGGCGGCGGTGGTGCCCCTGATGGCGATGGTGGAGGAGAACGAGCCGCTGCCCCGTGCCGAGTACGCCCGGGCGCTGGTGCTGGTGGGAAACCGCGAGGCGCTGCCGGCGCTCTTCAAGGCCGCCTCCCGGGGCACCTGGAATGCACGGCAATTCGCAGTCGCCTCCCTGAGCATGCTCGGCGACGACCGCGACCTGGCCGCGTTTGACAGGCTGGCCCAGGCAGAACCGGCATTGGCCGCTTCGGAGTGCAAGCAGTACGGCTGCGCCACGCCTGCCAGCGAAGTCGCCCAGCAGCGGGCCAAGGTGTTTGCCGTCTTCCGCGCGCCGCTGGAGGCAGCCGGTACCTGCAAGCAGGACCCCGGCTGCTGGGTGAAGAAACTGAAGGACGACTCGGCGCCGGTGCGTCAGCGTGCCGCCCTGGAAATTGGCCGCTCCGGCCACGCCGAGTACGCCACCACTCTGGCCGAGCGGGTGGACGAGGCCGACGCCGAGACGCGCATTGCCGTCCTTCAAGGCCTTTCCTGGCTGGTGAAGGGCGGGACGGCGGCCGCCATGGCTCTCAAGGACTCGGTGCCGAAGCTCGAGCAGCGGCTGTCCGACGACAAGGGAAAGCAGGACTACGTCGCCGCCAGCGACGCGCTGCGGCGGCTGTTGGTGGACATCCGCCGCCGCGGCGGCTGAGCCAACTTCGGGCTTGCCGCTGCCCCCGCGGGGGGGGGCCGCCTCTGGCTCCCGGTTTAGTTGGCGCGCGGGGCGTCCGGTGTGCGTCCCGACGCCTCCTGAAAGGCAGTCGGCAGGAAACTCTGCGGCAACAGCTTCACCAGGGCGGCGAGCAACAGCACGCCGCCTGGCGCGGCGAAAATGGCCACCGCTGGGATGGCTTTGGCCAAGTCCAAAAGCTGCTCTCGCATTTGCCGGCGCTCCGAGGTGGTGAGCGACTGTCCCCGGGCCAGCTTGCCGAGGAGCACCGAGAGCTCCCCCATTTGGTGCGCCTCGACCAACAGCACCTGGAGGCTCCTGTCCAGCGTCCCCTGCATTGAGCCCACCAACTCGTCTCCGAGAAGCGCGGCGTTACCCTGGACGGTGAAGACGTCCACCACCGCCCGGTGGTGGGCGTAGAATTTCGCCACCTCGGCCTCCACCTCCAGAAGCAGCTGTGGCGAGAAGCCCAAGGCCGCGGCCAGGCTGCGGATGAAGGCCAACTCCTTGGCCGAGCGGCGGCCCTCCACCAGTGAGGCCAGCACCGTCTGCTCGACGACGAAGCGCCTCATTTCCCGGCTGCGCACCGGCGCCACCAGCGCCGGCAAGTCCAGCGGCTCGTCAAAGGCTTGCCGCAGCCGGCTGCGCAGCTCCGCCGCCAGGCGCGAGGGCAGCCCGAGGTCCTCCACCTGACGGAGAATGGCGTGGCGTGCGGCCGAGGAGGGGGGCCGGTCGGCGGCGCCCAGCGCGGTGAGGACTTCCACCAGAAGGGCCTTCTGCCGCGCCGCCACCGCCAACAGCCTCCGCATGCCGGCGCGCTCGAGTCGGCGGCCACTCCACACGTCCAGCACCAGGTGGGCGAAGAGCTGCGCGTCGACGTAGGTGGCCCCGTTGTGGAGGAGTAGCCCATAGACGCGGTCCCCCGAGATGGAGAGGGAGCGCCGGGCCAGCGCCGCCTCCAAGCGGCCCCACAGCCGCCGCGACACCGGCGTACCGTCGGCCACATTCTCGGCCAGCGTCTCAGCCAGCCGCAGCTCCCCTGTCCAGAGCGCGAACATCCGCGCCAGCTGCACCACCCGCGGGCCCGGGCTGATGTCGAAGAGGACGCCCGCATCGAGCGCGAAGCGGGCCAGGGTGCGCAGCACCGCCAGGAAAAGCGTCTGCGCTGGGGAGGTGTCGGGCCAGGCCTCCTCGGGAAGCTCCGGCGTCCCGTACACGAGGCCGCTGTCTCGCAGCGCCCGGTGCAGGTAGGCCCGGGCACAGGCCGTGGGCCGCGACAGCGTCGGCGCCTCGGGCGCCGGGGCCCGGGCTTGCCGTGCCACGACGTCCTCGAGCAGTCGAAGCAGCCAGCCCGGTTTGGTGAGTTCCATGGCCCTTTGGCTCTAACCCCCCGCTGAGTGCGACTGCAAGGAGGGTGAAGGCCCGGGAGCCAGGGCGGAAGCGGCGCCTACTTCACAGCTTTGACCCGAGCCGGACGCCGCTCCTCCTCGGGCTCCTCGGCCACGGCGGCCACTGCGGCGACGGGCGTCAGGCGGGCGAAGCCGTACTTCTCGAGCACCTTGAGCTCCACCGCCCGCGCCACCTCGGGGTGGTCGCGGAGGTAGTCCTTGGCATTCTCCCTGCCCTGGCCGATGCGCTCGCCGTCGTAGGCGTACCAGGCGCCGCTCTTCTCCACGATGCCGTCCTGGGAGGCGAGGTCAAGCAGGTCACCCTCCCGGGAGATGCCGGTGCCGTACATGATGTCGAACTCCACCTCTTTGAAGGGCGGAGCCATCTTGTTCTTCACCACCTTCACTCGGGTGCGGTTGCCGACCACCGCCTCGCCATTCTTGATGGCCCCCACCCGCCGGATGTCGAGCCGCTGACTGGCGTAGAACTTCAGCGCGTTGCCGCCGGTGGTGGTTTCTGGGTTGCCGAACATCACCCCAATCTTCATCCGAATCTGGTTGATGAAGATGACGCAGGTCTGGCTCTTGGAGATGGTGCCGGTGAGCTTGCGCAAGGCCTGGCTCATCAGCCGCGCCTGCAAGCCCATGTGCGCATCGCCCATCTCCCCTTCGAGCTCGGCCTTGGGCACCAGCGCCGCCACCGAGTCCACCACCAGCACGTCGATGGCCCCGGAGCGCACCAGCATCTCGGCAATTTCCAGCCCTTGCTCCCCGGTGTCTGGCTGAGAGAGGAGCAAGTCGTCGGTGCGCACGCCCAGCTTCCGCGCGTAGCCCACATCCATGGCGTGCTCGGCGTCGATGTAGCCGCAAATTCCGCCCTTCTTCTGGGCTTCGGCGACCACGTGCAGCGACAGGGTGGTCTTTCCGGAAGACTCCGGGCCGTAGATTTCCACAATGCGTCCGCGGGGGACGCCGCCCACGCCGAGTGCGATGTCCAGCGAGAGCGCCCCGGTGGAGATGACTTGGATGTCGCGGATGAGGGGCTCGTCCTTGCCCAACCGCATGATGGAGCCCTTGCCGAACTGGCGCTCCACGGCACCCATTGCCAGCTCGACCGCCTTCTCTTTCTCCGGATTCAACCCCATGTTCGCGCCCTTCTCGATTGGCTCTAGGCCTGAACGTCTGTTCCGTATAATCTACCTTGGAGTCGTAGTCGAGCACTCTGACAGCACGCCCCAGGGGGCCGGCACCGAGCACTGGAGCGAGCAGCGGGCCCCCGGCAAGCAGGGTTTGGACGAGCGCCGGTGTTGGAAGGCATCCTTCTTGAGGGACGCGGCCCCCTTCGGGGCCTTCTTCTGCGCCCCGCAACTCCTGTGGGCCCGGGCGTGTTTGAGGACTCTGTGGATGTAGACGCAGATGCGGAGCTGATGCTCCGGGTCGCCGGTGGCGACCGTGCCGCGTTTGCGTCCCTCTTCGACCGGCACCAGCGCGGGGTGGCGCAGTTCGCCTTTCGCTTTGTTGGAGACAAAGCGCGGGCGGAGGAGCTGACGCAGGACATTTTCGTGAAGCTGTACCGGAACGCCAGTCGCTACCGGCCCAGCGCGAAGTTCAAGACGTACCTCTACCGGGTGGCCGCCAACCACTGCCTGAACGAGGTGCGACGCGGGGAGTACCGGGTGAAGCACGTGTCGGAAGGGTCAGAGGAAGGCGAGGCGCTCGAGGCGCCGGCGCCCGAGGCAGAACGGCCGGACCACCAGCTGGCCGGGCAGCAGCTGGAGGCGGTGGTGGGAAAGGCGCTCCAGGGCCTCTCGGAGCGGGAGCGGACCGCCTTCACCCTGTGCCGCTTCGAGGGCATGGCCTACCGCGACATCGCGCTGGTCCTCGAGGCGAGCGAGGCGGCGGTGAAGAGTCTCATCCATCGCGCGACGCTGTCGGTGGCGCGCCACATCCAAACCTTTCAGGCAGGGGCCGACGAGCCCCTTCGGAGTCGGGCATGAGCTGTGACTTGGAAACCGAGCTGACGGCATACGTGGACGGTGAGCTGTCCCCCAAAGAGGTGGCGGCGATGCGCGCCCACCTTTTGGGTTGCGCCACCTGTCGCTCCACCGAGGCGCTCCTGCGCAACACCTTGGTGACGCTCGAAGCGCTGAGCCCCTTCGAGCCCTCGGTCGGTCTGCGCCGCAGTGTGCTGCGCCGTCTGGACGAGCTGCCGGCCTCCTTTGGCGAGCGCGTCCGGGCGCTGCTCCGGCCGGCCGTCGTGCTTCCCTCAGCCGCTGCCCTGTTGAGCGCGGGCGTGGTGGCGGCTTTGCTCGCCTCGCCCGGGGTACGCCGCGGTCTTCCGACGGAGCTGCAGGACAATCGGGCCTTGGACGTGGCGATGAATTACGAGGTGCTGCGCGACTACCAGGTCCTCGGCCTGGAGAGCCCGGACGACGTCGAGGTGGTGGCGCAGCTCGACCAGCTGGAGGGACGGCGATGAGCGGCCGCTTCTGGCGGCGGGCGGCATTGGGACTGCTCTTGGTGTCCCCCTTGGCCCGCGCCCAAACCACCGGCGACGACGCGGCGGCCCGCTTCCAGAGCCTCTCCGAGGCGCAGAAGGAGGCGCTGCGTCAGCGGATGCGCGAATTCCAGGCGCTCTCCGCCGAGGAGCAGTCCCGCATCCGCGAGAACCTGCGGCGCTGGCGGGCCCTGCCGCCCGAGGAGCGCGCCCAGGTGGTGGAGAACCTGCGCGCCTTCGAGCAGCTCGCGCCGGAGGCGCAGCAAGAGCTTCGCCAAGCGGCTCGCACCTTTCGTCAGCTCAGCCCAGAGCAGCAGGTGGAGGTGCGCCAGCGCTTGGAGGAATACCTCAAGGCAAATCCTGACCGGCGCGAGCAGCTGATCAAGAATCTCAAGCGGTGGAGGGCCATGACGCGCGAGGAGCGGGAGGAGATGCGCGAGCGGCTCCGGGAGCGTCGCAACAAGTGACTGAGCGCCGCCCTCGGGCGGCGCTCCTCAGCCTGGTGGCAGGGTTGACACTGGCCGGGGCCTCGGCCGCCGGGCCGGTGGGTCCGGGCCGGTCCGTAGCCGATGGAGGGCCGGCCGAGCCCGGGCGCGCCGATGCCGGACGGCCATCGCCCAACGCCTCGCGCGATGGCGGCCAGGCCCTTCTCCTCGACGCCCAGGACCAGGCGGTGGTGCGCGACCTCGAATTGTTGGAGCACCTCGGCGAGGCCGAGCTGTTGGAGCTTTTGCTGCCGGTCCGGGACCAATAGGCCCTTCCGGGACGGCCTGGCCGGGGCCTGCTGTTAGCCGGCCGCGACGCCCCGCCCTGCGGCGCTTCGAGGCAACAGGTGCTCGAGGGCAATGGCCACTGCCGCCACAAGGTAGGCCAGCGTCACGAAGCCCCACATCAGGGCGCCAGCCGCCTGCTGGTCCGCCAGCGCCACCGCGCCCGAGGCGTGGGGGCCCTCGAGGTAATGCGGGTACACCACCCGGCCGCTGAAGGCGAGGAAGGCGGAGAGTGCGTCGCAGGGAAGCGTGGCCAAGAAGAGGTACAGCAGCAGGCTGAAGCGTGGCCAGCGGGCCGTCCCCGGCCAGGGCAGCACCACCGGCCACCAGAAGAGGAGCCCGGCCACGAGGAAACTCGCGTGCTCCGCGGCATGCCAATAGGGCGAGGCCAGCGTCAGCTGAAGGACGGCCGGAAGGTGAAAGAGGAGCACCACCGAAATGCCCGAAAGCCAGCACACCGCCGGGTGGGTGAGTGGCCGCAGCACAGGGCGCAGCCAGCCGGTGCCACGCGGCAAGAAGCCCGGAGCGAGCGCGGCCACCCGCAGTGGCTCGGCCAGCAACAGAAGCGGCGCGGCCACATTCATCACCCACAGATGCTGCAGCATGTGGGCCAAAAGCCGCTGGTGGTCCAGCTGGGAAAGCGGCGAGGCGAGAGCCGCCCACAGCGAGAGGAGCCCCAACAGAAAGCCGAGGAAGCGCCAGCCGGAAACGGCGGCCGGCTCGGACTTTGGAAGGCGCCGGAAGCCGGCCGTGTACAGAAGCAGAAGCGCCGAGAGGGCCAGCGTCCAGCCAAGGGACACCCCGGCGGCGTGGTGTGTCCCGTTCACCGCCCGGCGCCGACGCGCAGCACCGCGTCGCGGGCCGCGTCCCGCGCCCGGGGCTGCCCGGCCGGGTGCAGCGTCCCGAGGAAGGCCACCAGCGCCGTCGTCTCGGCGGGGGTGAGGTTTTGTCCATAGGCCGGCATGTTGCCGCCGCCCTGAATGACTTGCCGGATGAGCTGGTCCTCGGTGAGGCGCAGGGCGATGTCGTCCAGCGCCGGTCCGCGTTGGCCGCCCACTCCCTCCAGCGCGTGGCAGTTGTGGCACTGCTTGCCTTGAAAGATGAGCGCGCCCTGTCGCTCCAGCGCCGTCCGGTGGAGGAGGTACTGCGCCGGAATGGGGTCGGCGCTCCAGGCGTCCATGTCCGGGCTCCACGGCGCGTGCTCGGCCAAGTGGGTGAGCGCCGACAGGCCCACTGCCACCAGTAGCACCAGCAGCACCGCCACCGGCCGCCGCCGCCAGCTCTTCTCCCCCTGGCCGGCGAGGAAGGGAAGGCCGAAGAGGCCGAGCAGCACCACCACCGGGCCGATGAGCAGCACCGGCGTCTCGGCGGCCGGCGGAAGGTAGGCCAGAAGCGCGAAGAGCCAGAGGAAGAAATAGTCCGGCCGGGGAGCAGTCTGGATGATGGTCGGGTCCGGCTGACCGCCCGGGCCGAAGGGGCCGAAAAACGCTGCGCAGGCGGCAATGGCCAACAGCACGGCGGCGGCGACGAGGAGGTCCTTCCACACCGCGTCCGGAACGAAGGGCACGCCGTCGTCCCGGGTGAGCGCCTGGTACTCCTTCAGGTAAGTGGCGCGGCGCACCACCCGTCCCGGCATGGGCCACTCGTTGATGCCGACTTTCAGCACCAGCAGCAGGTGCAGCCCCACCAGCCCAATGAGCAGGCCGGGGATGACGAAGACGTGCAGGGCGAAGAAACGCGCCAGCGTGGCCCCGGCAATAATCGGTCCGCCCAACAGCACGCTCACCAGCGACTGGCCCAGGAGGGGCACGCGGCTGGTGATGGAGGCGCCGATGCCCAGGCCCCAGTAGGCGTCCTGGTCGAAGCGCAGCACCTGCCCGGTGAAGGCCATGCCCAACGTCATGAGGAGCAGGCACACCCCCACCACCCAGGTAAGCTCCCGGGGAAACTTGTAGGCCCCAAAGAGAAACACCTGCGCCATGTGCAAAAGCACAATGGCCACCATGAAGTCGCCGCCCCAGCCGTGCAGCGCGCGGATGTACCAGCCCGCCGACACCTGGTGGTTGAGCACCTGCAGCACCCCCCAGGCCTCTCCGGCCGAGGGCACGTACAGCAGCGCCAAGAGGATGCCGGTAACAATTTGGTTGAAGAGGACGGCCAGCGCCGCGCTGCCGAAGACGTAGGCCCAGGAGGCGCTACTTCGCGGGACGCGGTGCTCGGCGGTGTGCCTCAAGACCGCCGCCACCTGGAGGCGTGCCTCCAGCCAGCGGCCGACGCGCTCGCTCAGGCGCACCAGCCACTCCGCGTGCCGAGACTGGCCAGTCCTCCCGGCGTCGGCAGCCCATGGGCCTCGATGAAGAGCTCGCCCTTCTGCACCCTCCAGCGGTACTCGAAGAGGCCGCGCTCCGGCGGGCCGGAGGCCCGGCTACCGTCTGCGTAGTACACCCCGCCGTGACAGGGACACATGAAGAGGCTGGATTGGGGGAACCAGCGCACTGGACAGCCGAGGTGCGCACAGTTGATGGCGAAGACTTGGAAGCGCTCTGCCTCGAGGCTCCGCACCCAGCAGGGGAGGTCTGCCGTCGCGCCGTCTGCAGGCCGGGCCACTGGGTTGCGGTAGGTGGCCAGGCGCGTTTGGCCGCTGGGAAAGTTGGCCAACGCGCCGAGCGACACCCAGGCCTCGTCCTTGCCCAGCCGCTGGTGCGTCACCGGGGACAACAGGTAGCGCAGCACTGGCACGGCCAGTGCCAGCGACACCGCCCCGTTGAAAAGCAACCCCAGCTTGACGAAGGCGCCGCGTCTGGAAACTTTTTCCGGCTCGCTCATGGCAGGGCTCCGGCGCTCGCGCGTCCAGGGGGGTAGGGTTGGCCGGGGTAGGCCACCCGGTGGGAAGAGAGCCAGGCCACGACGTCCGACACCTCCTCGGGTGACATGGGCCTGCCCGGCACGTCACTGCGCCAGTCCGGAGCGCCCAGGTCAGCCCGTCCCACCAGCACGCTGGTGCGCAAATGCTGCTCGCTCACCAGCGCGAGGTACGTCGGCTCGACAATGGAGCTGCCCAGTGCACCACCTCGGCCGCCTGGGCCGTGGCAGCGGGCACAAAAGACGTCGTAGACCGGCCCTCCACGCCCGGAGTCACCCGGACTCGAGGCCGCATAGGGCGGGGGCGCAGTCCCCGAAAGCGCGCCCTGTTTCCCCCAGCGGTTCCGCATGCCCTTCACCAGCACCTCCAGCTGCGCCTCGGTGAGCGTTCCCCCAGCGCTTTGGGCGAAGGCCGGCATCGACGTCCCGGGCACACCGGCGGCCGTCACCCGGCGCAGGACGGTGTCGTCGGCAAAGGCCAGGTACAAAGGGTCTCCCAACTCCACCGAAGCGCCCCCGCGGCCCTGGAGGCCGTGACAGCCGGCGCAGTTTTTGGCATAGAGGACGTCGAAGTCGAGCACCCGGCTTGGCTGCACCGGCTCGTCGCCCGCCGCGGGCTGCCCGGGGAAGCTGTGCGTCCCGCAGGCGCAGACCAAGGACAAAAAAAACACGCCGGCCAAAGCCCTCATGGCTTCGGGCCCCGACTGTGGCGGGGGCCGTCGCCCAGCATTCCCGGGGACTCAATTCCGGCGCGAACCGCCAGTGTCATGCCCTGCACGGTGGGCATGCGCTGCTGGCGGGACACCACCACCCCGGCCACCAGCCCAAAGCCCACCTGGGAGAGGACGAACCAGCCCCACTGCACGCGTGCGTCGAGCACCGGGTTGATGATGCCGAGAATGCCGTGCAAGAGCCCGGACCAAACCAGTGGCGCCAGCACTCCCCCAAGGAGAATGGGGCGTCGGGACAGCATCGGCAGCATGGCCCCGTATAAGAGGCCCACCACCAAAGAGGTGGTGAGGTGGATGGCCACCGCCAGCGCGAAGGCCGTTGGCTGGAAGGCCTCAAGTTGCGCCGTGCTCTCGGTCATGGCCGCTGGGAGGAAGCCGGCCGCAAGCAAGTTGATGGGGTAGAAGACGCCGTGGTGGCTGAGCAGTCCATACGTCACGGCCAGCGCCGCCATGGCCACGCTTCCCGCCAGCCCGCCCTTGATGCCGGCCGAGACGGGGTACGTCTCGAGCGGCAAGACGGCGCGCGGCAGCTCCGGCGCAAGCGCTAGCCTGGTGACCACGGCCCGGGCGGTCCTCACCTCGGGGACTTCGGCTTGCACCGGGGAAGCAATGTGCGCCTGGTGCGGGAGGACGTTGGCGAACCAGCCCACCGCCCCGGCCAGCGCGACCACCGCCCCGAGCACACTCACCGAGGGGCTGGTGGCCATGCCAGCGGCCAGAAGGGCCAGCCCGAAGGCGAAGGCCATTGGCCAGGCGGTCGGCGCGGGCAGCTGCACAGTTGCCGGAGTCTCGCGCGGCTCAGCTGGCATGGCTCCTCCTCCCCTCTTTCAACGTGTTCAGCGCCCGATGACGTACACCACACTGAAGACCACCACCCACACCACGTCCACGAAGTGCCAGTACCAGGAGAGGACGTCCACCGTCTCGGCGTGCTCCTGTTGCACCTGTCGCAACAGGGCAAAAACGGCCACCGTGCCCAACAGCAAGAGCCCCACCGTGACGTGCAGCGCGTGCAGGCCGACCAGCGAGTAATAGGTGGTTCCGAAGAGGTTGGTGTCGATGCGCAGCCCCTCGTCGCGGATGAGGTGCGTCCATTCGCGCGCCGTGCCGGCGAGGAAAATGGCCCCCAGTACGACGGTGAGCAGCCACCACAGGGAGAACCCGCTCATCTTGCCGCGCCGGAGCGAGCCCACCGCCAGGTGGATGGTGAGGCTGCTCGAGAGCAAACAGACCGAGATGAAAATGGGCAGCTCTAGGATGCGGGGGCTGGGGCCACTGACGCTCTTGCCCGCATAGAAGAGGTAGGCCACCACGAAGATGACGAAGATGGCCACGTCGGACGCAATCAGGCAGGCCATGCCGACTTTCCCGCGGGGGGGCAGCTTCCAGGGAAGGGCGCTGCCTGGGCCTTCCAGGGTGGCGGTGGTTTCCATCACTCGTATTTCCAGTCCGGGTCCTCGGGATGCTTGAGGTCCCACAGCGGGCGGCGGCTGCGCACCTGTGGCAGCAGGGCAAAGTTGTAGTCCGGCGGCGGTGAGGAGGTGCTCCACTCGAGCGTCCAGGCATCCCACGGGTCGCTCCCGGCCGGCGCCCCGCGGAAGCAGGCGACAAGGAGATTGAAGACGAAGACCAAGACGCCGGCGGCCTGAAAAACGACTCCCACCGTCACCAGGAGATTCCACACATCCCAGCCCCGGCCTGGCTCGTAGGTGTAAATGCGGCGCGGCATCCCCAGCATGCCGGGGACGTGCATCAAGTCGAAGGTCAAATGAAAGCCGATGAAGAAGAGCCAGAAGTGCAGCTTTCCCAAAGGCTCGCCGTACATGCGCCCGGTCATCTTCGGAAACCAGTAGTAGAAGGCGCCGAAGAGGGTGAACAGGATGCCGCCCACAATGACGTAGTGAAAGTGCGCGACGACGAAGTACGAGCTCCCCAGCTGCCAGTCCATCGGCGCCGAGCTGAGCATCACCCCGGTCAGGCCAGCGAGTAGGAATTGGAAGAGGAACGCGGTGCAAAAGAGCATTGGGGTGCGGAAGGAAATTTTCCCGCCCCACATGGTGGCCAGCCAGTTGAAGATTTTGATGCCGGTGGGCACGGCGATGGCCATCGTGGACAAGACGAAGAAGGTGTTCGCCACCGAGCTCATGCCCACCGTGAACAGGTGGTGCGCCCAGACGCCCATGCTGATGAAGCCGATGGCCAGCGTGGCCGCCACCATCACCGGGTAACCGAACATCGCCTTGCGTGAGAAGACCGGAATAATCTCCGAGGCGAAGGCGAAGGCGGGGATGACCAGCACGTAGACTTCGGGGTGTCCAAACACCCAGAAGAAGTGCATCCAGATGACCGCCGACCCGCCGGCTTGGGTGTCGAAGAAGTGTCCGCCCAGGTACCGGTCGACCATCAGCATCAGCTGCGCGGCGGTGAGTGGAGAGACGGCGAGGATGACCAGGCCGGCCATCACCAGGTTGAGCCACACCAGAAGGGGCATCTTTCCAAGGCCCATCCCTGGGCAGCGCAGGCAGAGGATGGTGGCGATGAGATTGACGGCGGTGCCGATGCTCCCCACCCCCGAGACCAACAGCGACAGCGTCCAGAAGTCGGTGCTGTGGCCAACCGAAAATGTGGGAGACGTCAACGGGGCATAGGCGAACCAGCCGACGTCCGGCGCGGCGCCGGCTCCGTACAGCCCGTAGCCACCGAGAATGCTGAAGTAGAGAAGTAGCCCGCCGAAGGCCGTCATCCAGAAGCTGAAGGCGTTGAGCCGGGGAAAGGCCATGTCCCGGGCGCCAACCATCAGCGGAACGAGGTAGTTGGCGAAGCCGAACATCACCGGCATGGCGACGAAGAAAATCATCGTCGTCCCGTGCATGGTGAAGAGCTGGTTGAAGGCCTGCGGGGAGACGAAGTCGTTGTGCGGCCGGATGAGCTGGATGCGCATCAGCGCCGCTTCCACCCCGCCCACCACCAGGAACAACAGCGCGTAGAGGATGTAGAGGATGCCGAGCCGCTTGTGGTCGACGGTGGTCACCCAGCCGTGCAGACGCTCCGTCAGCGGACGGGGCGTCGCTTGGGGCGCGGGCCACGCGAGCGATTCGGTCGACATACCCCTCTCCAGCTAGCGCAACGACAACAGGTAGGCGGTCACGTCATCCAGCGCGGGCCCGTCCAGCCCCATGGCCGGCATCTTCGAGCCAGGCTTGATGGAGTCCGGGTTCGCAATCCATTGCCGCAGCACCGCCGGCGTGTTGGGAGCGGCGCCGGAGGCCAGCGTGTCGCGGCTCATGAGGTGCGTCAGGTCCGGGCCGAAGCGTCCGTCGGCCACCGTGCCCTGGACGGCGTGACAGTTGATGCAGGCGGTGCTCTCAAAAACGTGACGGCCCCGGGAAACCGCTTCCGGACTGCGCGCTGGCTCACGCTGGCCTTGGACCCACCGCTCGAAGTCCTCTTTCGCATCGACGTAAACACGGAGCAGCATTTTGGCGTGCTGCGTGCCGCAGTACTGGGCGCACTGGCCCAAGTAGAGGCCGGGCGTCTCCGGGTCAATCCACATGCTGTTGGGAAAATTGGGGATGAGGTCCGTTTTCCCGGCCAGACGCGGCACCCAGAAGCTGTGGTCGGTGTCGGCCGAGAGCAGCGTCAGCACGGTGGGAAGCGGATGCTCTTTGCTACTGACTGGGACGTGCAACTCGTTGGCAGTGACGACGCCCAGTCCGGGGTAGCGGTACTCCCACCAGAACTGGTGGGCAATCACTGTCACCTGCAGCGCGCCGGGCGGATGGACCGCGTCCTGGACGCTGAGGATGACGCGGGCCGAGGTGAGAAACAGCACCAGCACCACCAGGACCGGGATGATGGTCCAGGCCAGCTCGATTTGGGTGCTCCCATACACCTGCGCCGGCTCGCGGCCGTCGTCATTGGCCCGCTGGCGGTAGCGCACGACGGCGTAGGCCAGCAGGGCGAACACCACCAGGAAGATGCAGGCCGTCGCCGCCCACACAAAGAGCGACAACTCGAAGACGCTGCGGGCCGGCGTCGAGGCCGGCGTGAAGATGTCGGTCGGACTGGACAGCCCACTGACGGCCAGGGCGGCGAGCGAGGACTGCATTACCGGGCCTCCCGCCACGGCCGCCGAGGCCTTGGTGTCAGGGCACAAGCCCTGTGCGAAAAGCGGCTGGCGCACCGCTGCACCATATTTTGGGCGAGGCCCCTCCCCCTTCCGGACTGCGCGTCCTTCTTGTGACAAAGCCAAGGCGAAAGGCAACTCGAATGCGCCGCCGCGGGGCCTCTTCTCTTGGTGCGGCGCGCCCTCTGCCTGGCCACGGCCCCGCCTTGGGGAGGCGGCTTTTCTGTCTCAAGGGCAAGGTGGGCCTCAGCCGGCCCCCAAACCCCCACAGGGACGCCCGCCCTTGCCGGGCCGGCGGCCACGTCAGGCGACGGGCGTCTCCGGCTCGACGCGGGTCGGGCCGCGGAAGGTGCGCGCCACGTAGACGAAGTAAGCGCACGCCAGCGGGAGCCCGAAGGCCGCCCACACGGTGGCCACGCCCAGCGCATAGGCGCCGGCCCCGGCGGTGTACGCGGTGAGGTCGAAACGGGGGCTCACGCTGGAGTGCAACAGCACCGGCCAGCTCGCCGCCGCCGCACTCGCCAAAAGGCCCACCAGCAGCAGCGCCGAGCTGCCAAAGGCGATGGCCGTCCGTGTGCGCGTGAGGCCATAGGCCAGTCCGAAAATGGCGACGGCTGTGAGGGCCAGCGTGAGCCACACCAGCCGCCGCGACAGCGCGGCGTCGAGAAGCGCCGGCTGCACGCGCACCGTCGCCCAGCTCACCACCACCAGCAGCACCGCCACCGCCAGGTACAGAACTCGGGCGGCCCGCGCGCTGCGCTGCTGGACGGGGCCTTCCGCCTTGAAGGCCAAGAAGAGCGCCCCGTGCGCGCTCAACACCAAAAGAGTGAAGACGCCCACCAGCACGGAATAGGCGTCGAGCACGCCGGAGTGCGGCCCGGGCCAAAAGGCGGCGAAGAGGCCGAGACTGAAGGAGCCGCTCTCGTCGAGCGGGACGCCCCGGATGACATTTCCCAACGCCGCCCCAAGCACCACCGCCAGCAGCGCGCTGCCCAAGGCGAAGACGACGTCCCAGAAGCTGCGCCACAGGGGGTTTTGCACGTGGCTTCGCACTTCGATGGACACCCCGCGCAGCACGAGTAGCCACAACACCAGCACCAGGGGCAAATAGAAGCCCGAGAAGCCGACGGCGTAGGCCAGCGGAAAGGCCAGCACCAGCGCGCCGCCGCCAGCCAACAGCCACACCTCGTTGCCGTCCCAGAACGGGCCAATGGCGGCCAGCACCATCCGCCGCTCGGCGTCCTGGCGGGCGACGAAGAGGTGCAGCGCGCCTGCGCCGAGGTCGAAGCCGTCGAGCACCACGTACACCGCAAGCATGACCGACACCACCCCGTACCAGAGCGCTTCCATCACGCCCTCCCCGCAGTGCCGAGCGCTGATGGGGTTGGCATTCCGGCCGAGGGCGGCCGCTCCGACGGACCGTGGGCAATTTCCCGCCCCACCAGGTAGAGGAAGAGCAGCCCCACCACCAGGTACAGCCCACAGAAGCCGATGAAGGTGAAGATGGCGTCCCCGGCCCCCACCCGAGGGCTGCTCGCCAGGGCGGTGCGAAGCAGCCCGTGAATGGCCCAGGGCTGGCGCCCCAACTCGGCCGTCATCCACCCGGCGGTGTTGGCGATGTAGGGGAAGGGGATGGCCAGCATCCACACCCACAGCAGCCACCGAGAGGTGAAGAGCTTCCCCTGGATGAGGCGCAGCAGCGAGAGCAGCCCGAGGAGGATGAAGAGCGTCCCGAGGCCCACCATCACGTGGTAGCAGTAATAGGTGAGCTCCATGTTGTCCGGCCAAAGCTCGTGCGGGACGTCGTTGAGGCCCAGCACCGTGCTGCCGAAGGAGCCGTAGGCAAGGAAGCTCAACAGCCCCGGTACCTCGATGGGGTTTTCCAGCCGTCCGCGGCGCACGTCCGGTTGGCCGATGAGCGCCAGCTTGGCCCCTGGCCCGCTGGTGAAGACGCCCTCCATGGCGGCCAGCGCCACCGGCTGGTGGTCCGCCACCAGCTTGCCCTGGCTGTCCCCGGTGGGGAACAGCTGCAGCACGCAGCTGATGGCGGCGGCGATGACGCCCACCCGGAGGCAGCGCGCCGCCGTCTCGCGGTACAGCCCCATCAGGAGCCAGAAGGCGGAGATGCCGCACACCACGAAGGAGGCCGTCACCACCGAGGCCGTCATGTTGTGTGCGTACTGCCAGCGCGCCCAAGGGTTGAGGACGAAGGCCCAGAAGTCCGACAGCACCAGCCGCCCATCCGCCAGTCGCGAGAAGCCCACCGGGTGCTGCATGAAGGCGTTGGTGGCGATGATGAAGTAGCCGCTCAGCCAGGAGCCGAAGAAGAGCGCCACCGCGCTGGCAAAGTGAGCCTTGGGCGACAGCCGCTTCTCCCCATAGAGAAAGAGGCCCAGGAAGGTGGACTCGAGGAAGAAGGCAAACATGCCCTCCATCGCCAGGGTGGTGCCAATGACGCCTCCGGAAATCGCCGAGAAGCGCGCCCAATTGGTCCCGAACTGAAACTCCATGGGGATGCCGCTCACCACACCCACTGCGAAGTTGAGCGCGAAAATTTTAGCCCAAAAGCGCGCCGCCGCGTCCCAGTGCGCGTCTTGGGTGCGAAGGGCGTACCACTTGAAGAGGACGATGAAGAGCGCGAGCCCCATCGTCAGCTGCGGGAAGAGGTAGTGGTAGGTGACGGTGAAGCCGAATTGCAGTCGGTGCCAGAAGAGCGGGTCGGTCATGGACGGACGGTGCCTCCGGGGCCTTGGGGCCGAGCCGTCCAGAGCTCGACGGTGGGCTGTAATGTGAGCGGCGCGCGAAGGGCCCGGGCCACCAGGGCGCCCGAGGCCACCTCGCCGAAGAGCGCCCGTGCCCGTTGCACGTCCGCTTGGGAGTGGACGCCCACCCGGGGCTGGACGCAGAGGTCGAGCAACTCCGGCCCAAGCAAGCCTTCACTCCAGCGCGCCTGCGCCGTGCTTTCATAGAAAGCCACGTCGAGCCCTGCGCACTCGGCGCGGTAGACGAAGTCCGCGCGCACGCCCGCCTCCACCGCGCCAAGCAGAAGGGCGTCCACCGGCCAGCCGGGAGGAGCGGCGAGCTCCATGTCCCCAACCCTCAGCGCCGGCCCGCTACCGGTACTGAGCACCGCCGCCCCGGCTTCCGTCCTGAGCCACGTCCGCAGCACGTGCACCGCCTGGTGTGGGTGGCTGTCAGTCCCAAGGGATGGATGATGTCTCTCCATACCGGCGCCACTTTCTCGAGCCGCGGCAAGCATCTGCACGCAGCGCGCCATGGACGGCTTCAGAGGCGGGCACTCCGGCCGACGCGCACTGTTTACGCACTCTGCGGGGTCGCTCGCAACCCGTGCGCTTTTGGTGTGGGCGTGTACCGTCTGTAGGCGCGGGCGCTAGGCTTCCAAGGCGCAAGGAGTCCTCTTCGCGCATGCCCCCCAGGCCACTCGCCTCCATGTCCCTCTGTGTCCGCTCGGCGCTCCTTTCTGCCCTCTGCGCTTCGGTTGCCGCCGCCCAGCCCTCCGGGGCCGGCCCCCAGTTGCACGTGGTGCTAGGGCAGCCGGACCTCGCGGCTCCGGCGCGCATGCTCGAGCTCAGCTTTCTCGAGGGCGGGACGCGCCTTCTGGCCCTGGACGCCACCGGCACGGCGCAACTCTGGGACGTCAGTCGCGGCGAGCGTGTGGGGCTCGTCTTCGGGCCGGTGGTGCTGACGGCGTCCGGGCTGGTTTCGGCGCCGCCCGGGCGGGGCTGTCTTTTGGAAGTACCGTGGGTGGCCCTTCCCGACGGCCGGCTGGCGCGCGCCAGCAATGGCCTTCTGCACCTGTGCGACGTTTTGGGGCGCAGCCCGGAGACGGAGCTCCACCTTTCGGCCCTCTCCGAGGACGGGACGGCCCTCGCCCTCACCGACGACGCAAGCCAGCTTGCGCAGGGCACCGCCTTCGGCGAGGTGGTGCGCGTCGCCGCTTCCGGAGGCGAGGCCCTGCACCTGCAGGCGCACGAGGGCCGGGTGCTGGCCTTGCGCTTCGGCGCCGAGGGCCAGCTGTGGACGGCCGGGGCGGACGGCGTGGTGCGCAGCTACGACGCACAAGGCCGCCCGCTGCGCACGGTGGAAGCCATGCCCGCGCACCGGCGCGCGCATCCCAAGGGCTGCGAGGGCGAGACGCCGGTTTTGGCAGCCTTCTCCAAGGATGGCTCTGCGGTGGTGGTGAGCATCCTGGCCGGAGACGGACTCGAGAGCTGCCCTGACGCGGCAGTACCGGCCCGGCTTCAGCTGCTCGAGCTCCCCAAGGGCAACGTGCGCTGGGAGCTCAAAGGCGTCCAGGCCAGCGCGGCCAGCTTCGCCCCGGACGGGACACTGGCCGTGGCGGTGGCCCTGCGCCCGGGAGAACCCGGCGACGCCAACCCCTCCACGGTGGTGCGGCTGGACGCCCGGACGGGCGCGCAACTCGACCGGGCCAGAGGGCACCAGGCGCCCATCACCGTGCTGCGCTTCTCCAGGGACGGAGGCGCGCTGCTGTCCGGCGACGCGGACGGCACTTGGAAACGCTGGGCGCTGGACACCGGCAAGGAGACGTTTAGCGCCACCCAAGCGAAGGGCGCCATCCTCGACCTCCGCCTCACCAAGGACGAGCAGGTCCTCACCCAGCACGAGGACGACACCGTCCGTCAGTGGAGCGCCGACGGGAAGTTGCTGTCGGTCCTGGTGGCCGCGCCGCACAGCGAGACGGCGGCACTGTCCGCGGTGTGCCGCGGTGAGGAGGAGAAAATGCGGGCCGCGATGGCCGGAATGAAGGTCGCGCGCTCCTCTCCTCTTTCGGTGCGGGACCCGGGCCGCTACGCCGGAGTCACCATCCTTCCTGAACTTGCCCTCTCCCCGGACGGTGAGACGGTGCTGGCCCCGGTGGCCGAGGAGTCCTGCGTCAGCCTCTCCCACAATGGCTGCCCCAGCGGCTGCCACCGCAACTACCACCTGGAAAGAGTGTCGCTGCGGACAGGCCGGGCGCTGCAGGAGTTGGCCGTGGATGAGGAGCTTTTGGGGGGCTGCGTCCCGCCAGCCGGCGCCTTCGTCACCCGCGACGACCGCGCGGGGATGAATGTGTGGGGTGCCTCCGGCACCCTCAGCGGACAAATCGGGGTGGTGCTGGGCAAGGTGACGGCGTGCGAGGCCACTCCCGACGGACGCAAAATGTTGGTGGCCACCGCGCGCTCCCTCTCGGTGTGGGACGCGGCGGCCTTCTCGGCGCCGGTGGAGGCCGTCCCGCGACGGGCGCAGGCGCCCGGGCCAGTTGCCTTCTCGCCCCGCGGGGACTTGAGTGTCGACGTCGACGGCGGGGAGTTGCGGCTCCGCCACTGGCCCAAGGGCACCTTCGTGGCGCGGCTGCTCCTCGGCCCGCACGACGACGCGCCGACGGCCATGGCCTTCACCCCGGACGGGCAAACACTGGCGGTGGGCACCGCCCGCGGCGTCATCTACCTGTATGCGTTGAGCGCCGGCGGACAGACCGCCCACCAACTCCACTAGACGGGCCGCCCGGGGGCTTCGGCGGCCGCCGGCACGCGCTCCGGCCGCGGGCCTGTCACTCCACGGTGACGCTTTTGGCCAGGTTCCGCGGCTGGTCGACGTCGTTTCCGCGCAAGTCGGCCACGTGGTAGGCGAGCAGCTGCAGCGGGACTGCGGCCACCAGCGGGCCAAGCAGGGCGCGCGTCGCCGGAATGCGCAGCACCTCGTCGGCGATGGCGTCCATGGCGTGGTCGTCCTCGTCCACCACGGCGATGACTTTGCCCCCCCGGGCGCGCACCTCTTCCACGTTGCCCAGCATCTTCTCGTAAGGGAGCGGCGGGTCGCGCGGCGCCAGCACCACCACCGGCATGCGGCTGTCGATGAGGGCTATGGGCCCGTGCTTCATTTCCCCGCCAGCGTAGCCCTCGGCGTGGATGTAGCTGACTTCCTTCAGCTTGAGCGCCCCCTCCAGCGCCAGGGGGTACATCGGCCCCCGGCCGAGGAAGAGAAAGTCCTGCGCGCCTTGGAAAATGCGGGCAATGCGTTTCACCTCAGGCTCCACCCGGAGCGCCTCCTCGAGGTGCTTCGGAATTTCAACCAGGTGGGTGAGCTGGTCCTGGGCCTCGGCCACGCCCAGCTGCCCGCGGAGTCGGCCCAGCTTCACAGCGATGAGGTACAGGGTGGCGAGCTGGGTGGTGAAGGCCTTGGTGGAAGCGACGCCAATTTCCGGGCCGGCATTGGTGAGCAGGCTGGCGTGGGCCTCGCGCGTCATGGCGCTGCCCATGACGTTGCAGATGGCCAGGGTGAAGGCGCCCCGGGCTTTCGCCTCCCGCAGGGCGGCGAGCGTGTCCAGCGTCTCGCCGGACTGGCTGATGGCCAGCACCAGGTGCTCGGGCCCCACCAGCGGGTTGCGGTAGCGAAACTCCGAGGCCAGCTCCACCTCCACTGGCATGCGCACCAAGGACTCCACCATCGCCTTGCCGGCCAGGCCGGCATGCCAGGAGGTGCCGCAGGCGAGGATGGTGACTTTCGTCCAGGCGGCGGCCTGGGCCGGCGACGGGGACCAGCCCTCGAAGAAGACGTCCCCCTCGGAGAGCATCACCCGGCCGCGCAGCGTGTCCGCCACCGCGCGGGGCTGCTCGTGAATCTCCTTGTGCATGAAGTGCTTGTGGCCGCCCTTCTCCGCCATGACGGGCGTCCAGTCGATGCGCCGCACCGGGCGGTTGGCCGGCCGGCCGGCACGGTCCTGCACCTCGACGCCGGCGGCGCTCACCACTGCCAAGTCCCCGTCCTCGAGGAAAATGACGTCGCGGGTGGCGTCCAAGAGCGCCGGCACGTCACTGGCCACGAAGTTTTCCCCCTCGGCCAGTCCCACCACCAACGGCGAGCTGTCTTTGGTGGCCACAATCCGGCCCGGGTCTCCGGCCCACACCACCGCCAGCCCGTAGGTGCCCCGCACCCGCAGCATGGCGGTCCGCACCGCCTCGGGCAACGGTTGCCCCTCGGCCAGCGCCTGGGCAATGAGGTGGGCAAACACCTCGGTGTCCGTCTCGCTGGAGAAGACGTGGCCGCGCCCGCGCAGCTCGGCCTTCAGCTGCAGGTGGTTCTCGAGGATGCCGTTGTGCACCACCGCCACGCCTTGGTAGCTGTGGGGGTGCGCATTCTCGTCGGAGGGCCGGCCGTGGGTGGCCCACCGGGTGTGCCCAATGCCCAAATGCCCGGGCGGATGCTCCGCCACCAGCCGGCTCTGGAGGTTTTTCAGCTTCCCGCTGGCGCGCACCACGTGCAGCGCGCCGCCGTCCACCACCGCAATCCCGGCCGAGTCATAGCCGCGGTACTCGAGCTTCTTCAGGCCGTCGACGAGAATGGACGCTGCCTCTCGCTGCCCGACGTAACCAACAATCCCGCACATGGTGACTCTCTTCTGCCACGGAGGCCCACCGCGCAGCAAAGCGGGGTCTTGGCTACCCCCACCCCACCCGAAGCAGCCCTCCTCAGGGTTTTCCCTTCAACCGCTCCCGGCGCTTGCGCGCCCAGCCGGGCTTCACCACCTGGGGCGTGCGGGACAGGGCCAAGGCGTCCTCCGGGACGTCCTCGGTGACGGTGGTGCCGGCGGCGATGAAGGCGCCTTTCCCCACCTTCACCGGCGCCAGCAGCTGAGTGTCTGAGCCGATGAAGACGCCGTCGCCCACCTCGGTGAGGTGCTTCGCCACGCCGTCGTAGTTGCAGATGATGGTACCGGCGCCGACGTTGACGCCCGCGCCCACCACCGCGTCCCCAAGGTAAGAGAGGTGGTTGGCTTTGCTGCCCTTGCCAATTCTGGCCTTCTTCGTCTCGACGAAGTTGCCGAGGTGGACGCCCTCTTCTAGCTCGCTCCCCGGGCGCAGCCTGGCGAACGGACCCAGCACGCAGCGCGGGCCGACGCGCGACTGCTCCATCACGCAGTACGGCCGCACCTCGGTGTGCTCGCCCACCTCGACGTCCACCAGGACGCTGCCCTGGCCAATTCGGGCGCCGCGGGCGACCCGGGTGCGGCCCCGCAAGGTACAGCCGGCCTCCACCACCACGTCACTCGAGAGCTCGACGGAGGCTTCGAGGGTGGTGGAGTCCGGGTCTTCCAGCGTCACGCCGGCGCGCATGTGCGCCACGTTGAGGCGCCGCCGCAGCACCCGGGCCGCTGCGGCCAAGTCCACCCGGTCGTTCACCCCGGCCGTCTCCTCGAAGTCGCTCTGCACCACCGCCACCTCCCCTTGGGCAGCCGCCAGCGCTACCAAGTCGGTGAGGTAGAACTCCCCTTGGGCGTTGGAGGGCCGAAGGCCTGCGAGGGACGTCCAGAGAAAGTGGGCGTCCACCACGTACGCCCCGGCATTCACCTCGTCGAGCCGCCGCTCGGCCTCGGTGGCGTCGCGCTCCTCCAC
Source organism: Myxococcaceae bacterium (assembly GCA_052143535.1). Taxonomy (GTDB): domain Bacteria; phylum Myxococcota; class Myxococcia; order Myxococcales; family Myxococcaceae; genus JADGRA01. The sequence goes on from JBKQSS010000091.1 coordinate 66,624, forward strand.
CACCTTCTGCACCCGGCCGCCTTGCCGCACCACTCGACCGTAGCCGGACGGCTGCGGGGCGGTGGTGCTGAGAAGGGCCAAGGGCCCCTTGGCGGCGGCTTGGGCCTGGAGCAGCCGCCCCAAGGTGGCCGGCGTGAGGAGCGGCGTGTCCCCGTAGAGAATGAGGACTGGGCCGCTCGTGTCCCCAAGCTGTGCTGCGGCGGCCCGCACTGCGTCCGCTGTCCCCAACGGGTGCGGCTGGACGGCGAAACGCGGCTGGAGGGAGGCAAACTGGGTAGAAATGGCCGCGCGGACGGCGTCTGCCTCTGGGCCCAGCACCGCCACCACCGGGCCGGCGCCGGCCTCCACCGCGGCGGCGATGGGCCAGCAGCACAAGGGCCGGCCCAAGAGCGGGTGCAACACCTTCGTCTGCTCCGACTTCATGCGGGTGCCCTTGCCCGCGCAGAGCACCACCGCCGCCGGTCCGTTTGCCATGCCCAGGGTGACGAGGATGCAAGCCGTTCGCCAGCGCCGTCAAACTTTGCTCGGACGGGGCCGTTGCCAGCGGCCAAGCTGCCTTCCAGGGGCTCCAGGGGCCCTTTGGAAGGTTTCCTGCTTGCAGGCCGACGGCCTCCTTGGAAAGAGAGTACCGCCATGGGCTGCCTTCGCGTTGCCGTCGCCGTGCTGATGGGGATGCTCTTGCTTCAGCCCAGCCCGGCCTGGGCCGACCGCCTGTACCAGGGGGGCGTGGTGGCAGCCGCCTACCCCCAGGCCAGCCAGGCGGCGCTGGAGATGCTCGACCGCGGGGGAAACGCGGTGGACGCCGCGGTGGCGGCGGCCTTCGCCGCCGGCGTCGTCGGGCCCTACCACAACGGCATTGGCGGCGGCGGCCTGGCCCTCGTCTACCAGGCCGCCACTCGCACCGCCCTGGCCCTGGACTTTCGCGAGGTGGCCCCGGCCGGTGCGAGCCGCGACATGTACCTGCGCAATGGGAAGGTGGAGTCCGAGCTGGCCACCGACGGCGCTCTGGCCGTCGCCGTCCCGGCCGCCGCGCAGGGCTACCTGGCGCTGCTGGCTCGGGCCGGCTCGCTGAAAGCCTCGGTGGTGCTGGGCCCCGCCATTCGCCTTGCCCGGGAGGGCTTCCTGGTGACGCCCAAGTACCAGGCCATGGCTGGCCTGCGGGTGGAGTGTCTCTCTCGGGACAGCGAGGCGGCGCGTATTTTCTTGCGGCCCGGCACGGACGGAGCCCCGGCCGTCCCCGCGCTGGGCACCCGGCTAAAGCAGCCCGAGCTCGCGCGCACGCTGGAGCGCCTGGCACAACAAGGGGCAGCGCTGGTGTCCTCCGGAAGTGTCGCGCGCGCCATGGCGGAGACCGTGAAGGACGCGGGCGGCGTCCTTGCGCTTTCTGACTTGACCGGTTACCGCGTGCGCTGGCGCGAGCCCCTGCGCGGCAGCTACCGTGGCCACGCGCTGGCGGTGTTTCCCCCGCCGACGGCTGGCGGCGTCACCGTGTTGCAGGTGCTGGGAATGCTCGAGCAACTGCGCCCGGGCGGCCTGGAACGCCGCGGCGTCGAGGACTTGCACCTCTACATTGAGGCCGCGCGGCGGGCCTACGTGGACCGGGCCCGCTGGCTCGGGGACCCGGGCTTCTCCGACATCCCGCTCGAGCGGCTGTTGTCGCCTGCCTACCTGGGCGAGCTGGCGCGCTCCATTGACGTGAAGAAGGCCACCGCTTCCGCCGCGCTATTGCCCAACGCGAGCCCGGACGCCGGGCCGAGCGCGGAGGCGGAGAAGCCGAAAAATACCACCCACCTCTCGGTGCTCGACAGCTGGGGCAACGCCGTGGCGCTCACCACCACCCTCAACGGTGCCTTTGGCAGCTGCCTGGTGGCGCGCGGGACGGGAGTCCTCCTCAACAACCAGATGGACGACTTCGCCGCGCAGCCGATGCGTCCCAACAGCTACGGCGTCGTCACCGGAGAGGCCAACGCCATCGCCCCAGGCAAGACGCCCCTGTCGTCGATGTCGCCCACCCTCGTCTTCCAGAAGGCCCACCCGGAGCGGGTGCTGCTGGTGGTGGGAAGCCCCGGCGGCTCGACCATCCCCACCACCGTCCTGCAGGTGCTCATCAACGTGCTCGACGCGAAGATGGACGTGGTGCGGGCGGTGGCCGCTGGCCGCGTCCACGACCAGTGGCTCCCGGACGTGGTGGTGGTGGATAAGCAGTCCATCGACCCGGCGACTCGGGCCGCGCTCGAAGCGATGGGGCACCGCTTCCGGGTGCTCGAGGCACTGGGCGATGCCGAAGCCGTCATGCAGGACGAGGAGACGCAGCTGCGGACAGCCGCCTCCGACCCGCGCAACGAGGGGGCGGCGCTCGGGCAGGACACCTCGCGGGCCATGCCGGTCGCCCACTAGGGCTTCTTCCGGCTGTAGACGCCCTCGAAGAGCACACTCCAATTCTTCCCGTCGTCCTGAGAGATGTCCCACCGCTGGCGCACTTTGTCGCCCACCACCTGCCAGCTGATGCGCTGCTGCGCGCTGCGCTGCTTCCCCATGGTTTTCTCGCCCTGCAGCACCATCTTCCCGTCCTTGAATTCTCCCTCCAGGACGAGCACCTGTCCGGTGTCGTCGACGAAGGTTTGCCGCCATTTGCGCGCCACCGCGTCGTAGCTGCTCAGCGAGGTGCCCTTGCTGCCGTCGGTTGCCTCCCATTGTTCCTGAAGCGCGCAGCCGTCCAGTAGCCGCTCCACGTGGTTGGTGCCGGCCGGCGTCCCTTGTGGCGTGGCCACGTCCCACGCTCCCAGCCAGAAGTCGAACTGGTGGTGCGCCACCGAGGCGCAGGCCGTGGCCTTGGACCCGGGCTGCGCCGCCGGAGGCTTCTTCTTGGATTGTCCCAGGGCCGGACTGGCCAGGCCGACCAGCACGCTGCACAACACTGTCGCTCGCCTGCTGAGCACCCGCATCGCCTAGCATACTCGGGCGAATTTTTTCCCCCGTGCTCGCGGCACCTCGGCTCTTTGACAGTCACCTCCACCCGGAGCGCCTCCGGGAGGCGGACTTGCAGACGCTGCGGCATTTCGGCGTGCAGCGGGCGCTGGGGGTGGCGCATTTCCTCGAGGAGCCGGGGGTGGAGGCGCTGCGGGCGCAATTCGCCGCCCTCGTCGAAGAGCAGCTACCGCGGCTGCAGCGCGCCGGCGTGGACGCCCGCCTGGCGCTCGGCGTCCATCCGCGCTCGGTGCCGCGGCGCGGACTCCAGGCGGTGCTCGACCTGTTGCCCGCGGCCTTCGACCACCGGCGGGTGGTGGCGCTCGGAGAAATTGGTCTGCACCACGGCGGGCCTCAGGAGGAGGAGGCGGTGGTGGAGCAGCTGCACCTGGCGCGACGGCTGCGGGTGCCGGTGCTGGTGCACACCCCGGAGCGCGACAAGGAGCGCCACACCCGGCGGCTGTTGGCGCTGTTGCGGCTGCACGGGCCGGCGCCGGAGCGAGTGCTGGTGGACCACGTCAGTACGCGCACCCTGGCGCTGGTGCTTGGCTGTGGGCACTGGGCGGGGCTCACTGTCCAGCTGGGCGCGCTCAAGGCAGAGCGGGCGGTGGCGCTGGTGGCGCGGCTGGGAAGCGAGCGACTGGTGCTGAATTCCGACGCCGGGGACCGCCCGGGGGACCTATTGGCTCTCCCCAGGGCGGTGCACCTGCTGCAGAAAGCGGGGCTCTCGGAGCGGTTGGTGCGCCGGGTGGCCTGGGCCAACGCCGGCACCTTCCTCGGGCTCGCGCCCGGGTAAGGCGAAAGCAGCCAAAGGCCCCCGGTTGCGTTTTGTCGCTAGTGCAGCGCCGCGCGCTGCTCGAAGCGGACGTTGCCGTCGGCATCCAGCCGCACGTCCATCTCAAAGCCCCGCAGACGGTAGGCGTCGAGGGAGACTTCTGCAGCCGTCAGCAACTCCTGGGTACGCTGGTCGAGCTCCACCGCGGCCAGCAAGGTGACGGGCCCGCGCACATCGCCCGCGTACACGGGCAGCTGGCTGAAGCGCGCCCACCGGCCGTTGCCGAGTTTCACCAGCTCGCCTTCGTCCGCCATGGCAACCCCCAGGAAGGTCCGTCACGCGCTGCGCAACCGACAACGTAGTGCCCTGGAGGCGCCCTGTCTACACCCATGCGTTAACGCGCGTTAACTATTTGAAATTATTTAAATTTATGCTCCGCAACCGAGTCGCTAAAGGGCCTTCGGACGCTGTCCTCAGTGAATCCGTCAATGGCCCGCGGCGCGCCTTGTAAACCCCCCTCCTTCAGGAGGCGGGGCGAATCTCGGTGCCCACCAGGCCCTCGAGGACGGTGATGACGGCGCCAATGTCCTGCTCGCCTTTCCCCGCGGCGCGGGCCAGCGCGTACACCTCGCGCACCGCCGCGCCGAGGGGCGTTGGGACGCGCAGGGCGGCGGCTGTCTCGAGGAAGAGGGTGAGGTCCTTGTGCATCAGCTCGATGGAGAAGTGCGTGGAGAAGTCCCTCCGCAGAAGCGCGGCACCCTTGAATTCGAAGTAGGGGGAGCGGAAGCCGGAGGCCTGCACCACCTCCAACAGCTTGGCCGGGTCCACCCCGGCCTTGGTGGCGAGCAACATGCCCTCGCCAAGCCCCTGCAGCATGGAGGCGATGAGCGCGTTCCCGGCCAGCTTCACCTGGGCTGCGGCGCCGACCGGTCCGCAGTGGATGGCCTTCTCCCCCACCGCGGCAAACACCGGCGCGCTGCGGGCCACCGCCTCGGGCGTACCGCCCACCATCAATAACAGCGTCCCCTTCTCCGCCCCATTCTTGCTGCCCGTCACCGGCGCCTCGACGAAGTCCACACCGAGCGCGCGGGAGCGGCTCTCCAGGGAGCGGGCCAGCGCAGGAGAAATGGTGGAGAAGTCGATGAAGAGTTGCCCCGCACGGGCTTTGCGGAAGAGCCCGTCCGGGCCGTCCACCGCGTCCTCCAGCACCGCCGGGGTGGACAGACAGCTGCAGGCGATGTCCACCTGGGCCATCACCTCGGCCGGTGTGCCGGCAACTTTGGCGCCGTCGGCCGCCAGCGCCTCGGCCCGAGCCCGCGTCCGGTTCCAAACAGTGACCGGAAAGCCTTTGCGCAAGAGGTTGCGCGCCATCCGGCTTCCCATGAGACCCATTCCCAGAAACCCCACCCGCTGCGTTGCTGTCGTGCCCATGTCGCCTCCTGAATCCAATTCCCTTATGGTGCTCCCCATGCGGTTGCTACGGCTTTTCCGTGCCGGCAGGGACAGACTGGCGGTGGGGCCTTTGGCGCAAGAGCAGCTGGAGCGCCTGTTGGCCGAGGCCTTCCGGAGCCTCGGCGCGGCGTGCGCCCGCGCCGCAGAGATGGTTGAAGCGCAGCGTCTGTCACGCACCGGCTACGGCGCACAGGGAAAGTTTCTGGAACGCCTCGAGCCGCCCGACTCCTCCGGCCGGCAGTGAGGGCGCTCAGCGCTTCAAAGCGCCGGCCAGAAATTTGAGGGCCAGAGCGTTGGCCTCGGCCGCCGCCGGCGGGTTGTAGCGGGCGCCGGTGGGGTTGGCGAAGGCGTGGTCGGCGTCGAAGCTGTGGAAGCTGTGCTTCACCCCGGCCTCGGTGAGCGCGACGTCGAAGGCGGCCACCTTTTCTGGCGTAATCCACCCGTCCTTCTTCGCCCAAATGCCGAGAACCGGCCCGCGCAGCGTCTTCAGCTGGGCCACGTCCGTCACCGGCATCCCGTAGTACATGACGGTGGCTGCCACGTCGGCCGGGCTGCCTAATGAGGCGAGCAGACTCTGGCCACCGCCGGCGCACCAGCCCAGCGTGGCGATTTTCGCCCCGTGGCCGGCCTGCTTCAGCCACGCGATGCCCGCTTTCTCCACCGCCGCAGCGTGCGTCGCATCCAGCCCCTGCATCAGTTTTCCGGCCGCGTCGGCAGTGGTGGCCACCTTGCCCTGATAGAGGTCCAACGCCAGCACCAGGTAGCCCTGGGCGGCCAGCGTGTCCGCCTGGCCCTTCACATAGTCGTTGAGCCCCCACCACTCGTGCAGCACCAGGATGGCACCCGCCGGGGCCTGCTTGGGGCGGGCCACGTAGGCCACGGCAGAAGCGCCCCCCGGTAACGCGAGGGAGACGCTTTTCCCGGTGGGGTGCGGAGCCACCGGGTCCACCGGGTGAGGCTGGTGGGAGGGCACGCCGGCGTCGGCGTCCGACTCATGCACGTGCGGCGACGACTGCGCGAACGCCGGGAGGCTAAAGCCCAACAGGAGGGAAACGGCCCAAAGCAGCAGTCGACGCGACATGTGTCCTCCCTCGTCCAACAGAAAAAGGGCGCCCGCCCCGGCCTCTAGCCGGGGGGGTTGCCGTGGGCGACGGGCGCCTCGGCACCCTCTGGCTCCAGCGCCCGGTTGGCCTGCTCCACCGGGAGGTTGGGGCCGCTCGTCCAGTCCTGGACGGCGTTGCTCGTGCGGGGGGCGTCCGGGTTATTGGGGGTGCCGGGCACCAGCGGGGCTGGACGGACGGCGGTGGAGGTACTCCGGTTCGCCAGCGAGTCGTCCACACCGAGAAGCCCCGGGGACTCGGGGTAAATGCCATAGGCGGTGCTCACCCCGCCCGGGCCAAGCCCGCCGGCCACTGCCAGGCTGGTGGTGTCAGGCGTGTCGCTGAGGGGGCCATGCTCGTGGGAGCAGCCCGACGCGAGGACTGCCAGGCCGAGGGCAGACACAGCCATAAAAAGGGCGCGCATGGTGGTGAGCCGCGGCTTACCTCAAGCCGAGACCGGCATGAAGTGGAAAGCCCGCCCAAGGGGGCGGCCTGCCCCCCCCCTTTTGGGGGAAAGCAGCGCTTCTTTCATGCGGTACAACTCCTCACCCCCCCAAAAAGGCGTCCTCTCCGGCCGTGCGCGTCTTCCATTCAGACAGCCACCGCGTCCCTTTGCCCGCCGGGCACCGCTTTCCCATGGCCAAGTACACGCTGCTGCGGGAGGCGCTCCTTGAGACGGGCCTCCTGGGGGAAGAAGAGCTCCTCCCGGCGCAGCCGGTGGCGGTGCCCGCGCTGGGCCTAGTGCACACCGAGCGCTGGGTGCGGGCCGTTCTCGAAGGCACGCTCAGCGAGGCAGAGGTGCGCCGCCTGGGCTTCCCCTGGAGCGAGGCGCTGGTGCAGCGCTCGCGGGCGGCGGTGGGCGGCACCTGCGCCGCCGCCCTGGTGGCTCTCGAGGAGGGCTTCGCCGGAAACCTCGCCGGAGGCACGCACCACGCCTTCGCCGACCATGGCGAGGGCTTCTGCGTCTTCAACGACATCGCGGTCAGCATTCGGGCCCTGCAGGCCGCCGGCCGCATTTCCCGCGCCGCGGTGGTGGACCTCGATGTGCACCAGGGCAACGGGACGGCTTCAGTATTCGCCTTGGACAGCGCCGTCTTCACCTTCAGCATGCACGGCCAGCACAATTTTCCCTTCCGCAAGCAGCGTTCCTCCCTGGACGTGGGCCTGCCCGACGGCACCGGGGACGCGGCCTATTTGGACGCCCTCTACCGTCACCTCCCGGCGGTGCTGGATGCGGCACGGCCCGAGCTCGTCTACTACCAGGCTGGCGTGGACCCGCTGGCCGAGGACACCCTCGGGCGGCTGTCGCTGAGCGCGGCCGGCCTCGAGGCGCGCGACCGCTTCGTCTTCGAGTCCGCCGAGCGGCGCGGTCTGCCCCTGGTGGTGACGCTGGGGGGTGGCTATGCCCGGCCGCTCGGCTGCAGTCTGGCCGCACACCTCGGCACCTACCGCGCCGCGCGGGCGGTGTACGGACGCTAAGGGAATGCCTCGGCACAAGGTGGACAGCCCCCCTCGCCGTGTTGCACGGTGGTAAGGGCTGTCGCCGTTCTCGAGGCTAAACTCAAGAGGTGCCTTTCCTGCTCGCCCGCGAACAGCTGGCGGAACTCTTCGACGCCCACCCCGAGCCGCTCTGCGCCCTCAGCGCCGTCCGGACGGAACAGGGCATCCAGGACTTTCGCTTCGTCTACGCCAACCCCGCCGCCCTACGCGCCCTCCGCCGGACGTCGGCGGCAGAGCTGGAAGGCCACCGGTTGCTCGAGGTCGAGCCCAGCCACGGTCCCACTGGCCTCTTCGAGCGCTACGTCCAAGTCGTGGAGACAGGAGCGCCCGACCGGAGTTCCTTCTTCTATGCCGGCCAGCGCGTGTCGGGCTGGTTTTCGAGCCTGGCGGTGCGCTGGGGTGACGGCCTCACCGTGTCCTTCCGCGACGAGTCGGCCGGCGTCACCGCCGCTGAGTCTCTCTTGCAAAAGCCGCCCGGGCACTCGCCCTCGCCGGCGCGGGAGCTTCTGGAGGCCATGCTGCGGCACCTACCGGCCCGCGTCATCCTCCTCAGCCTTCCGGACTTCGTCTTCGAGTACGTCAATGACGCCTTTCTCGGCGGCACCGCCGTCGCCGGCCGGCAGCTCATTGGCCAGCGGGCGGCGGACGTCTTTCCCGAGCTGCTCACCCATCCCCTGGCGGAGGGCATGCGGCGGGCGCTCGCCACCGGGAAGGCGTACGTCAACCCGGAAGTCCCCCTCCGGATGGACTTTGGCCGGGGCCTCGAGGAGCGCATCTTCAGTGTGGTGTACCAGCCGGTGGCCGACGCCGAGGGCCGCCCGGTGGCGGTTCTCGGTTTCCATTTCGACGTCACCCAGCAAGCCGAAGCGCGCGCCTGCACCGAGGCGCTGCTGCGGGAGAAGGAGGCGCTGGCCCAACAGCTGGAGCAGGAGCGGCGCTGGCAGAAGGCAGTGCTCACCGACGTCTCGCAGGGCCTGGCGGTGCTGGCCACCGACGGCAGCTCGCTCTTCTGCAACCCGCGGATGGAGGAGCTCCTCGGGCGGCCGGCGGCCGCCGCTCCGCGGATGGTGGCCGAGCTGTTCCCCTATTTCTCGCCCGATGCCTTAGCCGTCCAGGGGTCCGAGCGGCCTTTCCACTTGGCCCTCACCCAGGGCCTCCCGGTGCGCAACGTCCCCGTCGTCTACCCTCACCCGGCCCGGGGGGACGTCACCCTGGACGTCAGCGTGGCGCCCATCCTCGACGCAGCCCGGAGGGTGACGGCGGCCATCGTCACCGTGGACGACGTCACCGAGAGACACCGCCTGGAGCGCGAGCGCTCGGCCGCCCTCGGTGCCGAGCGCGACGCGCGACTGCGCGCCGAGGCGCTTGCCCGAGACCTGGCCCGTAGCGAGGAGCGTTTCCGCTCGCTGGTGGAGACGTCGAGCCAAGTCATCTGGACCACCGACTGGAGCGGACGGTTACCCACGCCAGCGCCGGGCTGGGCGGCCTTCACCGGGCAGAGGCCCGAGGAAACCCTGGGGCACGGCTGGCTCAACGCCATTCACCCAAGCGACGTGCCCGCCCTCGAGCAGATGCGGCGCCAGGGGCTGCGCACCGGCGAGGCGCTCAGCGCCTTTTGCCGAGTGCGGGGTCCGGACGGCGTGTGGGCAGAGTGCGTGGTCCGCGGCGTTCCCCTTTTCAACGAGGAAGGCAGGGTGCGTGAGTGGGTGGGCACCCTGCGCGACGTCAGCGTCGAACGTCGAGAGGAGGCCGCGCTGCGGCTCCTCTCCAGCACCGGAGCCGAGCTGTCGAGCACCCTCGACGTGGCCGAGACACTGGAGGCAGTGACACGGCTGGCCGTCCCGGCACTGGCCGACTTCTGCATCGTCGACGCCCTCCGCGAGGACGGCACGCGAGAGCGGGTGGCGGTGGGGCACGCCAAGGCCGAGGATGCCGAGGTGGCTGAGCAGGTGCGGCGTGCCAGCCCGGCCTCGGGCGGCCCCCTGTCCGAGGCGCTGCAGCGGCTCGCGCCGGTGCTGATTCCGGTGGTGACGGTGAAGGTGCTCGAGGCAGCAGCGCGCGACGCGAGCCACCGCGAGGTGCTGTCCGGCATCCAGTGCCGTTCGCTGTTGGCAGTCCCCCTTCTGGCGCGGGGCCGACCACTCGGCGTGATTGGCTTTTTCTACTCTCACAGCGAGCGGCGCTACGGGCCTCTGGACGTGGCACTGGCCCAGGAGGTGTGCCGCCGGGCGGCGCTGGCCATCGACAATGCGAAGCTGTACCAACGGGCCGAGGAGGCGAACCGAGCCAAGGACGAGTTTCTGGCCACTGTTTCGCACGAGCTGCGCACGCCGCTGTCGGCCATCCTCGGCTGGACGCGGCTCCTGCGCGGCGGCGGTCTGTCCGCGGAGAAGCACGCCCGAGCCCTGGAGACGCTGGAGCGCAACGCGCGCGTCCAAGCGCGGCTGGTGGACGACTTGCTCGACGTGAGCCGAATTGTGGCCGGAGAGACCCGGCTCGAAGCGGGGCCGGTGGAAGTGGCCCGCGTGGTGGACGCGGCGCTGGAGGCGCTGCGGCCCGCCGCCGAGGCCAAGGACATCTCGCTCGACGTCTCGCTTGACCGCACTTTGGTGGTGGCCGGCGACGCCGACCGACTGCAGCAAGTCACCTGGAATCTCCTCTCCAACGCCATCAAATTCACCCCGTCCAAGGGCCGCATCTCCCTGTGGCTCAACGCCCAAGGTGAGCAGGCCCAGCTGTCGGTGGCCGACACTGGCCAGGGCATCACCCGGGACTTCCTTCCGCACGTCTTCGAGCGCTTTCGCCAGGCGGACAGCACCGCCACGCGTTCCACCGGAGGTCTCGGGCTCGGGCTGGCCATCGTCCGGCACCTGGTGGAACTGCACGGCGGGACTGTCACCGCGGCCAGCGAGGGGCCGGGCCAGGGGGCGACTTTCACCGTCCGTCTGGCCCTCGTCCGCCCCGGTGCCTCTGAGGACGCTGGCAGCGCGCGGCTGGCTGGGGTGCGCGTGCTGGTGGTGGATGACGAGGCTGAAATGCGGGAGCTTTTGTCCACCGTCCTCGCCCAAGCGCAGGCGAGCGTCACCACCGCCTCGAGCGCCGCCGAGGCGTTGGAGGTGTTGCGGCGAGAGCGCCCGCACCTTCTGGTGGCGGACGTGGCCATGCCGGGCGTGGACGGCTACCAGCTGTTGGCCCGCGTGCGCAGTCTCGCGCCCCAGCACGGCGGCCAGACGCCAGCCGTGGCGCTGAGCGCCCAGTCGGGGCCGGGCGAGTCACAAAGGGCACTGCGCGCGGGCTTCCAGGTGTACGTCACCAAGCCGGTGGAGCCCTCGGAGCTGGTCAGGGTGGTGGCAAAACTCGTTTCATCCACCACCACACCCGGGGCGGAGGTGGTCGCAGGAGCCACCTCGACCGGCTGAAGTCCAAACGCACCCCGGGCCCGGGCAATGACGCACCAACCTTCTGTGGCCAACGGGGGTTAGGCGTCAGGCTCGTTGCGTACGCTTCTTGCTTTGGGCCTGACGTGAGCGTCTCCGTTCGACAAGGGTTTGTGCCCGCTTCGATGCCCGCCCTCCGCCCACGCCTGTCCCCCCCGGCTTCGGCCGGGCCGGGCACCGACTGCAGCCGGGGCGTGAGCGCGCTCGGCGCCCAGGACAGCGGCCGGGAGCCGGTGTTTGACGGTGTGGCCCGGCTGGCCGCCCGTGTCGTCCGAGCTCCCGTCGCACTCCTCGTCTGCGTGGGCGAGCGCGGCCTCGTCCTGCGCGGCGCGGCCCGTCTCGCCGAGCCGCAGGCCGGCCCCTGGCCCGTCCCCCAGGGCCCCGTCCAGGCCGTCTTCGACGCCGGCGGCGCGGTGGTGGTGTCCTGCCCGGAGGCCCCGGCCATCGAGGACGCAGCGCTGGCCGCCCTCGGCGGACAGGCCTGGGTAGGCGTGCCGGTGCGCGACGGCGCCGGACAGGTGCTGGGGGCGCTGCTCGCGGTGGACGCGCCCCCGCGGGCCTGGACGGCGGAGGACGTGCAGGGCTTGGAGGAAGCGGCGCTGACGCTGCTTGCGGAGTTTGAGGCACGGGCCGCCGCGGCGGAGCTCGGGCTGGAGGCGGTGGGGCGGTTGAGCCGGCTGCGCCCGGGAGGCCTCCCCCAGGCATTGGCCCATGCGCTGCGCATCGAGCGCTCCCACCTCACCACCCTGTTGGACGCCCTGGCCGACGGGGTGCTGCTGGTGGGCCAGGATGGCACCGTCCTGCACTGCAACAAGGCCTTCCTCGGTCTCTTTGGCCTCCTCACCTCGCACTCCTTGGTGGGCCTTCCCAGTACCGAGGCCCGCGCCTTCTACCGAGGCCAGTTTCTCGAGCCGGAGCACTACGACACCCGTGTCCAGGAGCTGAAGGAGGCCCGCACCGCCACCTTCCGGGAAATGCTTCCCTTGGGCGATGGCCGGGTGCTGGAGCGCGACTACGCGCCGGTGCTGGCCGCGGACGCGGCGCTGGGGCACCTGTGGATTTACCGCGACGTCACCGAGCGGGAGCGGGCGCGCAGCTCGCTCGGGCAGCAGCGCGACAGCGGCTCGCTCAGCCACGTGGACGAGCTCACCGGCTTGCACAACCGCCGCGGCTTCATTGACCTGGCCCGGGCGCAGCTCGACGAGGCGGTCCGGGCCCAGCGCGGGATGCTGGTCATCTTCGCGGACCTCGACGGCCTGAAGCAGATTAACGACCGCTTCGGCCACCAAACCGGAGACCGAGCCCTCTTCGAGTTTGCGGCGCTGTTGCGGGCAAGCTTCCGAGAACGGGACCTGGTGGCCCGGCTGGGCGGGGATGAATTCGTCGTCCTCGTCACCGACGCCTCGGGAGTGGGGGCCACCGAGCTGGTGGCCCGGCTGGGAAGCCGCGTCGAGCAGCACAACAGCCGAGGCAGCCGAGACTTCTGCATCGCCTTCAGCACCGGCGTGTCCACCTTCGACCCGGCCGAGCCCGAGCCGCTGGAAGTCCTCTTGAGCCAGGCCGACGCGAGGATGTACGCCGAGAAGCGCCGGCGGAAGGACGAGACTGGGGCTTAAGGGGCTTAAGGCGGCTTCACGGCCCCCGTCAGCCCCGCGCCAGCTGACGAAGGACGAAGGGCAGAATGCCGCCGTGGCGGAAGTAATCGAGCTCGTTGGGCGTGTCGATGCGGGCCGTCACGGTGAATCGCCGGACGCCTTTGTCGGCCTTCACCTCAACCGTCAACTTCTTGCCCGGGCTGAGTGCCTCGGCGACGCCGGCAATGCCGAACGTCTCCTGTCCGGTGAGCCCGAGGGAGGTCGCGTCCTCATTGGGCTCGTACTGCAGCGGCAGCACTCCCATCCCCACCAGGTTACTGCGGTGGATGCGCTCGAAGCTTTTGGCGATGACCGCCCGGACGCCGAGCAACTGAGTCCCCTTGGCCGCCCAGTCGCGGGAGCTGCCGGTGCCGTACTCGGCGCCGGCCAGCACCACCAGCGGCGTCTTCTCCTTGGTGTAGAGCATCGCTGCGTCGTAGATGCTCATCTTCTCGCGGGTGGGCAGGTGCACCGTCACCCCGCCCTCGGTTCCCGGGGCCAACAGGTTGCGCAGGCGGATGTTGGCGAAGGTGCCGCGCATCATCACCTCGTGGTTGCCGCGGCGCGCGCCGTAGCTGTTGAAGTCCTTCGGCTCGACGCCCTGCTCCATCAAATACCGTGCGGCCGGGCTATTCTTAGCGATGTTGCCGGCCGGGCTGATGTGGTCGGTGGTGACGGAGTCCCCCAGCATCGCCAGCACCCGGGCTCCTTGAATGTCGTTGAGGGGAGCCGGCTCCCTCGACAGCTTCTCGAAGAAAGGTGGCTTGCGGACGTAGGTGCTCTTCGGGTCCCAGGCGAAGGTCTCGGCGCGCTTGACGGCCAGTGAGCGCCAGCGCGCATCGCCTTCCAAGGCCCGGGCATACTGGTCGCGGAACTGCTCCGGCTTGACGAAGCTCGACACCGCCTCGCGAATTTCTGCGTCGCTGGGCCACACCTCGCGCAGGTACACCGGCTGACCGTTGCGGTCCTGGGCCAGCGGCTCGGTGGTGAGGTCCACATTCACCGTGCCGGCCAGCGCGTAGGCCACCACCAGCGGGGGGCTGGCAAGGAAGTTCATCCGGACGTGGGGGTTGATGCGGCCCTCGAAGTTTCTGTTGCCGCTGAGCACCGAGGCCACCACCAAGTCGCCCGACGTCACCGCCTCCACGATGTGCTCCGGGAGCGGGCCGGAGTTCCCGATGCAGGTGGTGCAGCCATACCCCACCAAGTGAAAGCCCAGCGCCTCCAGGTAGGGCAGCACCCCGGCCGCCTTGAGGTAGTCCATCACCACCTTGCTTCCGGGAGCGAGCGACGTCTTCACCCAAGGCTGGCTGGTCAGCCCGCGCTCCACCGCGCGCTTGGCGAGCAGCCCGGCGCCGAGCAGCACCGCCGGGTTGCTGGTGTTGGTACAGCTGGTGATGGCGGCGATAACCACCGCGCCGTGGCCCAAGTCATAGCGGACGCTGCGCTCGCTCACTTGCACCGTGGCGTTGGCCCGCTCTTTCGCCGAGAGGGCTGGCGCCTTCTTGGCCGCGCTGGCCGGCCCATCGTCGTCCGCTGCCGGCGCGGAGGCGAGCATCTCGGTGAGGGACTGGTGGTAGGTGCTCTTCATGGAGCGCAAAGGGACGCGGTCCTGCGGCCGCTTCGGTCCAGCCAGTGACGGCTCCACCGTCGTCAAGTCCAGGGTTAAGGTGTCGGAGAAGAGCGGTTCAGGTGTCTCCGCGCTGTGGAAGAGGCCCTGGCTGCGGCAGTACGCCTCCACCATCGCCACCTGCGCCGCCGAGCGCCCGGTAAAGCGCAGGTAGCTGAGCGTCTGGGCGTCCACCGGAAAGAAGCCGATGGTGGCTCCGTACTCCGGTGCCATGTTGGCGATGGTGGCCCGGTCCGGAAGCGAGAGCGCGGACATGCCGGGGCCAAAGAATTCGACGAATTTTCCAACCACGCCCTTCTTGCGCAGCATCTGGGTGACGGTCAGCACCAAATCGGTGGCGGTGGCCCCGGCGGGCAGCGCTCCGGAGAGGCGAAACCCCACCACCTGGGGGATGAGCATGGTGATGGGCTGCCCGAGCAGGGCGGCCTCGGCCTCGATGCCTCCCACTCCCCAGCCCACCACGCCGAGCGCGTTCACCATGGTGGTATGCGAGTCGGTACCCACCAAGGTGTCCGGAAAGAGCGTTTGGCCATCTCGGAAAACCACTTGCGCCAGGTACTCCAGGTTGACTTGGTGGCAGATGCCCGTATCCGGCGGCACCACGCGGAAGTTGCGGAACGCCTCTTGGCCCCAGCGCAGAAAGGCATAGCGCTCGCGGTTGCGCTCGAACTCCAGCTCGGCATTGGCGGCGAAGGCGGTGCTGCTGCCGAACTGGTCCACCACCACCGAGTGGTCAATCACCAGGTCGGCCGGGTTGCGGGGGTTGATTTTGTTGGCGTCGCCCCCCAACGCAGCCAGCGCCTCGCGCATGGCCGCCAAGTCCACCACCGCCGGAACGCCGGTGAAGTCCTGCAGCAGCACGCGCGCCACGTGGAAGGAGATTTCGGTTTCCGGAGGCGCCTTGGCGTCCCAGGCCACCATCTTCTCGACGTGCTCGCGGCGCACCACCCGCCCGTCCTCGTGACGGAGAAGGTTTTCGAGCAGCACCTTGAGCGAGACGGGCAGCCGGGCCACGGCCGGGTGGCCCTTGGCCAGCTCGGCCAGCCGGAACACCTGGTGGGAGGTCCCTTGGACGTCCAGGCTCCCCTTCGTGTGAAACGAGTCAGTCGACATGGGTTTTCCCTCGGGCGCCTCTCAAGGTATGCACCGGTGCCCGCGCTGGGCGCAACACGCGCCCTCGCATGAGAGGAATGCGGCCTGCGGAGGCCGCCCCGGCGTCACTGAGGGACGGAGGGGATGTCGGTCGGCGGCGGAGGCGTGGCAAACGGCTTGAGTGTGCCGTAGGCACCCGCCGGCGCCTCCTTCACGTTGCCGGTGCTGAGGTCCACCACCAAGTCCACCGGGGGCCCGGAGGTGGAACCCGGCCCAAAGCGCAACAGCCAGAGGTTGCCGGGCATCTCCTGAGAGCCCAAAAAGACGCGGTCCGGCAACTTGGCGTTGTAGATGTAGTCCGAGGCAATCCGCATCGCGTCGTCGAAGCCCCCCACCGTGATGAGGTCCTGGGGTGGGGCTGGCGGCACCAGGGGAGGCCGGGAGCTGCGGTCATTGGCCACGCAGCCGACCAGGAGCACGCTGCACAGAAGCCAACGCTTGCCAGCACCCATGGCACGCTCCCCTCGAGCTCGCGACGCTAGCATGCCCCCCGGGGGGTGAAGCGGTGCCAGGCAACGGGTTGGGTTTCGCGGTCCGGCTGCTTCAGTCCGAGAGCGCATGTGCGGCGGCGCGCGCCACCGCGGCCCTGGCCCAGGCCGGCTCGACCACCTCGGCCTCGCCCCCGAAGGACAGCACCCACTGGGTGAGCCACCGCTCTGCGTCCCCGGCCACGCGGACCTCCACGCCTCCGTCGGCCAACTCCTTCACCTCGGAGCCAAAACGTTCGCGCAAGTACGGAGCGGCCACTGCCGAGAAGCGGACTCGCACCTCGCCACGCTCGGCCGGGTCCGGGACGTGCGACGGCGCTGCCACGCGCGGCGCGAACTTCTGTCCGGTTACCACCAGGTGGGCCATTCGGTCGACACGAAAGAGCCGTTGGTCGGCCCGGCCCGCGTCCCAAGCGCTGAGGTACCACTGGCCCCGGTGGCTGAAGAGCTCGAGCGGCTCCACCCGGCGGGCCTCCACCGCGTCGCGCACCTTGCCGGCGTAGTCAAAAGTGAGCTCGGAGCGCTCGGCAATGGCCCGCGTTATTTCTCCCAGGCTGGCAGAGCCGGTGGTGCGCATGTCCACCGTGCGCTCCAGGGCGTGGTAGCGCAGGCGGGCCGCCGCCGGCAGCACCTTCTCCAGCTTGGCCAAGGCCGTGGCCAGAGCTCCGCCGGCGGCGGGCCGCAGCAGCTCGCCGGCGGCGGCCAGGGCGGCGGCTTCGGCCGGGGTGAGTCGAGGCGGTTTGGTGAAGCGCTGGTCGAGCTCCACCGTCACCCGGTCGTTTTCGACGTGCAAGTCGATGAAGTCGTCCGGCTGGAACGGGGGTCGGCCCACCAGGGTGAGCAAGTCCAGGTCTCGCAACAGCTCCTCCCGGGCGAGCCCCAGCGCCCGGGCGAGCGAATCCACGCCGATGCCCGGGTGGCGGGACACATACGGCACCACCAACAGCAACCGGCGGAGCCGCTCGTGCACGTCGCTCATGGAGCTCCCTGGTGTCGCGCGCGCACCGCCTTGGCCATTTCCCGAATGCGGGCAACCGCCGGCTGGGGGCCCACCACCCGGACATCCGGGGAGAGTGCGAGCAGGTGGCGCAACAACGGGTCGAGGTTGGTGACGGTGAGCGTCGCAGTCGTCTGAGCGCCCTGCCGCACCACCCGCGCTTCGGGGAAGTGTGCCTCGGCCCGGTCGGCCAGCCCACCGGACAGCCGCAGCGTGACTTCGGTGGGCTGCTCGATGCGAAACTGCCAGGGGGAATGCGGGACGTGCTCGTCCAGCCGAAAGTCCGGGGGGACTTGGAAGTCGGCGGTGCGGGGCTTGCTGGCATTCATTTTCAAATCCCGAATCCGGTGGACGTGAAAGGTCCGCAGCGCCTGCCGCTCATGGCAAAAGCCAACCAGGGACCAGATGCCCCGCCGGAGCGCCAGCCCGTAGGGGTCCACCGTCCGGTGCGAAGGCTGTGGCGAGCGCGGCGAGGCGTAGACCAGCGTCACCGACTTGCGTGTGCTGGCGGCAGTCCACAGCGCCTCCAGGTGTTGCGGGACGTGGCGGGCCTCCCGCACCGCACCGAGCTCCATCCGCACCCTCGGCACCGGCATGTCCGGGTCGGCGAAAAAGGCAATCTTGCGAAGGGCGTGTTGCAAGTCCTGTCGGCCGGGGAAAGCCCCGGTGGCCAGCGCGGCTGAGCCGGCCGCGTACAAGACGGCCATCTCCTCCGGCGTGAAGCCCACGTCGGGCAGGTAGTAGGCATCGCGGTCCAAAAGGTAGCCGTCCTTGCGGTCCTCATCGCCCTGGACGTAGGTGAGAGGGATGCCCAGCTCGAGCAACTCGGCCTTGTCCCGCTCGAATTTGCGCTCGGTGGCCTCATCCGTCCCCGCCCCGTAGTCCTCCGGGAATGCCTCCTTGAGTTCCGCCCAGGAAACCGGCTCCTGCGCGTCGAGGAGCAGGGCCACCAAGTCGAGGAGTCGTTCGGTGCGGTCCATCTGGAAGCAGCCGCCGGCAGAATGAAGACCCGCGCGCCGGGCCGTCAAGGCATGCCTCGCGTGCTACCCTCTCTTTTTAGGCACGCCCACCCGAATTTTTTACTGCGAGCTCCTCCATGTCTCTCACCCTGGTGTTGCTGCTGCTCGCCCAAAGCAACCAGAACGTCCATGACTGGCTGGAGGGCGCGGAAATTGGAGACAGCGAGCAGGCGATGACGTTCGGCTCGACGGGGCGCTACCGCGCCGAGCGGCGGGACAAGGCCGGACTCACCGTGGCCAAGGGCAGCTGGAAGCTCAGCGGCAATACCCTCAGCGTCACGGTGAGCAGCTGCAAGGGACCGGCCTGCAAGCGCTTCGGGACGAGCTTCCAGGCCGAGGTGGCGGTGGTGGGGGAGCGCGCCCTCACCGTCAACCCAACGCCTGCGGACGTGCCTTTTCCCCGCGGCAGCTACTATTGCCACCACCAGGGCTGCGAGCGTCGCGTGGGGGTGCGGGTGGAGGCGCATACCGCCCCCACCGCAGCAGTCCGCGCCGTCACCGAGCGCCTCATTGAGCGCAATGTGGGCCGCAACACCACCGTCGTCTGGTGGACACCGCCGGTGGATACCCCCCTCGAGCGCACGGCGGTGCTGTACTGCCCGAGCGGCGGGGAGCTGGCCCGCCAAGGAGCGCAGACGACCGTGGCGGACCTCGCCGGGCTGGACTGGCTCGGACCGCTCACCGTCACCGCCGCGACGGTGGACTGTCTGTGGGACGTGCAGCTGACGGTGGCAGACACTGTGGCCATGCCGGCGGCAGCCGCTCGGCCTCAACCGTGAGCCGCATCGCGACGCGGGTTCGCGAGCTGCCCGTCACCATCTTCTCGGAGTTCAGCGCCCTCGCCGTGCGGACTGGCGCTGTTAACCTGGGGCAAGGCTTCCCGGACTTCGACGGGCCCGAGGAAGTGCGCGAGGCGGCAGTCCGGGCGCTGCGGGGCGGCCTCAACCAGTACGCACTCGGGGCCGGGAGCCTCAACCTGCGGCGCGCCATCGGCGAGCACGCGGAGCGTTTCCACCACCACACTGTCGACCCGGAGCAGGACGTCACCGTCACCGCCGGCGCCACCGAAGCCCTCTTCGACGCTCTGCTTGGACTCTTGGACCCAGCCGACGAGGCTATCCTCTTCGAGCCTTTTTACGACTCTTACGCCGCAGCGGTGGCCATGGCCGGTGCGACAGTGCGCCCGGTGACGCTGCGGCCGCCGGACGCCCACCACGCGGTCTGGTGGTACGAGGCCGCCGAGTTGGAGGCCGCCTTCGGACCGCGGACACGCCTGGTGGTGGTGAATTCTCCGCACAACCCGACGGGCAAGGTGTTCTCCGCGGCCGAACTGCAAGCCATCGCCGACTTGTGCCTGCGCCACGACGCCGTGGCTCTCACCGACGAAGTCTATGAGCACCTCGTCTACCAGCCAGCGCGGCACCTCCGGTTGGCGACGCTGCCCGGGATGGCAGAGCGAACGCTCACCGTGAGCAGCGGAGGCAAGAGCTTCAGCTACACCGGCTGGAAGGTGGGGTGGGCCATTGGTCCGCCGCAGCTGCGACGGGCCGTGGCCCAGGCGCACCAATACGTCACCTTTGCTGTTGCCGCCCCGCTGCAGGAAGCCATCGCCGTCGCCCTTCGGCTCCCGGACGCCTATTTCCAGGGGCTCCTGGTGGCCTATGCCGCCCGGCGGGACCGCCTCTTGGGCAGTCTCCGGGGGGCCGGGCTGCAGCCCTGGGCGCCCGAAGGCGCCTACTTCCTCTGCGCTGACGTGACGCACTTCGGCCATGCCAGCGACGACGCCTTCTGCCGCTGGCTCACCACCGAGGTGGGGGTGGCGGCCATTCCCCTCTCTGCCTTTTACGCGCGGCCTGCCTTGGCGCCCCAGGTGGCGCGGTTTGCCTTCTGCAAGACGAACGCAGTGCTGGACGAGGCGGCGCGCCGGTTAGAAGCCCTCAGCCGCCTGCCCCTTCCCTAAAAACCTTGGGGGGGCCGAGGTGCTGCCACCTCAAGCCGAGCACCCGGCCCTCCGGCGCGCTACATTGAAACGCTCCGGTGGCGCCGACGCCAAGCGCCGCGACAGGAAGGAGAGACACCCGTCTGAACGACATTGCCGGCAACACCCTCGGCCTCAAGCCGAGCGAGCTCCAGCGGCTGCGCAACACCTACCGCCGCCGCGTCTCTGCCCACGAGATTGTCAGCCCAGAGCTGGCCCGCCACCTCACCGAGCTCTCCCGCGACATCCATCGCCAGGTCGGCGTGCTGCTCAACCGCAAGGGCGAGGTGGAGCAGGTGGTGGTCGGGGACGCGCAAAAGCTTGAGCTGCCGGACATCGGCCGAGCCCGCGCCGGGCAAGTCCGCCTTCGCGGTCTGCGGCTGGTGCACACCCACCTCAAGTCAGAGCCGCTGACGCGGGATGACCTCACCGACCTGGCCCTTCTGCGCTTGGACTTGGTGGCCGCGGTGGGCGTCCTTCCCGACGGCTTGCCCGGCGTCTTGCACTGGGCGCACCTGGTTCCGGCCAACGACGACGGCTCCTTCTGGCACACCGACACCCTGAGCGACGTCCACGGCCCGCAGCCGGACCTCGCCTCCACCCTCGCCGCGCTCGAGGACGAGCTGGCGCGCGGCGCGCAGGTGCGCTCGGTGGCCGGCTCTGAGCGCGCCATTCTGGTCGCCGTTTGCGTTGATGGGGACCGCTCGGCAGCGGAGGCCTCGCTCCGGGAGCTGGGGGAGCTGGCCCGCACCGCCGGAGTGGAAGTCCTGGACTCCATTCTCCAAGTCCGCCGCCAACCGGACCCTCGCTACCTGCTCGGGAAGGGAAAGCTTCAGGAGCTGGTGCTGCGCTCGATGCAGTTGGTGGCCGACCTCATCGTCCTCGACCGGGACTTGAGCCCCTCTCAGAGCCGCCACATCGCCGAGGAGACCAGCCTCAAGGTGCTGGACCGCACGCAGTTGATTCTGGATATTTTCGCGCAGCGCGCCCAGAGCGCCGACGGCAAGCTGCAGGTGGAGCTGGCGCAGCTCAAATACCTCTTGCCGCGCCTTAGCCAACGCGACGACTCACTGTCCCGCCTTGCCGGCGGCATCGGGGGACGCGGACCGGGCGAAACCAAGCTCGAGGTTGACCGCCGCCGGGTGCGCGACCGCATCGCCCACCTCGACCGCCGCATCAGCCACCTCTCCGGCGAGCGTCAAGTCCGTCGCGGCCGCCGGCAGCGACGGGACCTCCCCGTCATCTCCATCGTCGGCTACACCAACGCCGGCAAGTCCACCCTCCTCAACGCCCTCACCCACTCCACAGTGCTGGTGGAGGACAAGCTGTTCGCGACTCTCGACCCCACCAGCCGGCGCCTCCGCTTCCCCGAAGAGCGGGAGGTCATCATCACCGACACGGTGGGCTTCATCCGAGACTTGCCCAAGGACTTGCTTGCCGCTTTCCGCGCCACCTTGGAGGAGTTGGACGAGGCTGACCTCCTGCTGCACGTGGTGGACACCGCGGACCCCGCCCGCGATGCGCAGGTGGCGGCGGTGGAGCGCATTCTTGAGTCCCTCGGGCTCGAGGCCACGCCTCGCCTCTTGGTCTGGAACAAGGCCGACCGGGTGAGCGCCGAGGAGGTGGCGCTGCTGCTTCGGCAGCGGGGCGGGGTGGCAGTGAGCGCGCTCGGGCAGCAGGGGTTGGACGCGCTCCTCTTCAAGGCCGACCGGACACTCTTCGCCGAAGGGACCGCCCAACGGCTGGGGACGGTGCATACCGAGGTGCCTTCAAACGAGCCGGTCCTGGCGCTGGAGGAGCTCCCGCCGCTGGCATGACCAGTCGTCGTTAGAAGTAGGCCGTCACCGTGGCGTAGACGGCGATGGGCGCTCCTGGGGTAAAGGCAATTCCGGTGACCGGGGCCGTCTGGTTGTAGGGAGGCTCTCGGACTTGGTAGGTGGTGGCGAACTGGGCCTCGCGCCACGTCGTGTTGAAGAGGTTGTTGATGGCCAGCCCGAACTCGAGGAAGCGCCAGCGGTAGGCGGCGTAGAGGTCGACGATGAAGTAGCCGGTTGCGGTGAGAGTGTCCTGGGAGTTGGCCGGGCGGTCTCCCACCCAGCGCGCGCCAATCCGCGCCCTTAGCCCGGGGAGCCAAGCCGGGTGAAAGAGGCTCAAGCCGGCCTGGCCGGTAAACGTCGGCGCCAGCGCCACCGCGTTCCCGTTGCCAAAATTCTCGGTGTAGACGGCATGGGCCAGCGAGGTGTCGAAGTCCGCCCACAGCCAGCTCAGAATCTGGTAGCGCGCCTCGAAGTCGAATCCGTAGCGGTTGGTCGGACCGGCCGCCTCGGTCATCCCGAGGTCCGGGTCGAAGACGTACTCTGACTGCAAGTGGAGGTACCAGAGGGCTGCGGCCAGGTCGAGCTTCCCATCCACCAGCGACAGGCGCGTTCCAAGCTCCGCGCCAGTGGCACGGGGAAGCGCACCGAGGCCGTTGCTCGCCACAATGGCGCGGGCGTCATTGCTGTGGAAGCCACCCCCGGCGTCCAGGTAGATGTCCCACACCGGAATCGGAGTGAAAACCGCCTGCAGCTTCGGGTTCACAATCGCCTTCTGGATGACGCCCGTTCCCTGGTTGGGGTTCGACCCGGGCGGAGGGTCGTTGTTGTAGGGCAGCTGATTGGTGACGTTCCATTCGAAGAGGTCGGAACGGACGCCGACCAGCACCCGTACCCAAGGGTTGAAGCGGACATCCTCCTCGGCGAAGACCGCGAGGTCCGACTGGACGATGTTCGCGTCGTCACAAGGGTTCTGCGGCACCACCGTGTTGCCAGCCGCATCGACGTAGGAATCGGCCGGACAGGTGGGGAGCCTCACCCGCTTTTGGACATGCCACAGGGCCACGTTCATCGAGTCCATGCGCGCTTGGGCGCCGAGCTCCGTCACCGTGCGCACTTCCCCGAAGTCGACGCGCTTCCGGTACAGGGCATTGAAGCCGATGTAGTAGCGCTGGTCGTCCTGCTCGATTTCGTCGAAGTTCGCCGCGTCCACCAGCTGGAAGGTGAAGTCGTTGAAAAGCCGGAGCGAGTAGCGGACGAAGTAGGCACTGATGAGGATTTGGTCGGAGTACGACGGCCGGCTCTCCAGGGTCATCACCAGCATCTGCCTTTGCGTCTGGCCCCCCTCGGTCGGGTCGATGGCCCCGAATTCGGGAAGTAACCCCGACTGCACGAATTGCAGCGGGATTTGGCCGCTCGCACTCCACTGTGAGCCGTAGGCCGTCCCGAGGATGGTGATGCGGGTGCTCGGGTTCACGTTGAATGTCGTCTTGAGAAAGAGGTTGTAGCGCAACAGTCCCTCGGGGCTAATAAAGGGCCCGTTGGTGCCGTACATCTCGGCGGCAAACCAGGTTGGCGAGTCCTTTCCGCCCGGGCTGGCGACGCCTAGGACGCGCCAGGTGTCGAAGGAGCCGTACTCGCCAGTGACCGAGTTCTCGCCGAAGCTGCGTCGGGTGCGAAGGTTGATGGCACCGGCGGTGTCGAAGTCTCCCGTCTCCACGAAGTAGGGGCCTTTGGTGACCTCCACTCGGTCGATGGCCTCCGGGATGACAAAATGCAGGTCGGAAAACCCCTGGCCATGGCCGTTGCTCGGCAGGTTGATGGGGACGCCGTCGATGTAGAAGGCGATGTCCGTGCCGTGGTCAGCATCGAAGCCGCGCAGGAAGTACTGGTCGGCCTTCCCGCCACCCTGGTGCTGGGCGATGACCAGCCCGGGCACCACCCGCAGGATGTCCTCCGGCGTCGGGTAGAAGCGAAGCTCGAGGTCTCGCTCGCGAATGGTGTCCGCCGATGCCGTCGAGGTGGGGGCTTGCGCCTCGACCAGCGTCTCGAACATGAATGGCTGGGTGGCCTGCGGCGGCGCACTGAGTGGCGGCCCAGTCGGCGGTGGCGGACCGGGCGGTTGCGACGTCGGCGGTGACGCCCCAGCCGGGGGCGGCCCTGGCGCCTCTGCGCCCGGCGGCGGCGCCGCCGGAGGTGGCACGGGTTGGCTCGGCGGAATGAGCTCCGGCTCTGGCGCCATCGCCCCCTCCGGCAATCCGGCGGGCGAGCCGGCCGGTGGTGGAGAAACCGACGCCGGCTCCGGAGGCGGAAGCGCCTGCGGAGCAGGAGGCTGAACCGCCTGTGCCTCGGCTCGAACGGTCAAGACGAGAAGCACCAGCAGCAGGCTGGCCGGCAAGTACCGAGACGGAGATGAGGGAGCGAGCTTGCGGCTCGCCCGGACAGACGACCTGACTGCCGAAGACATGGAAGCCCCCCAGAGGGGCGGCGAGGGAGTGGCGGACGACGCTCGAGACGTCGAGCGTCGCTACGGTGCGCCAGGGACTTCCGGGAGCCGCCACCGCGAGAGCAGGGGCGGTGGCCAAACCGGCAACGTCCTGGTCCGCGCTTGCAGCAGCACCGCCGCAACCAGGAGACACACCAGCGGCGCGGAGAAGGCCAGCTGCAGGTGCTCGAGGCCGCCCGGGGAGTGGTGATGGGGAGGCCTCGTTTCACGCGGGAGTGGCCGCTGGGTGTGCTCCGGCTCCACGTGGCCCACCCAGCCCCGCTCGGCGTCGTCATGGAGAAGCGGCTCGCCGTGGGCAAGGACCGCATGTGCCAACGGCCCTGCGCCCAGTGCCCAGCCGAGCAGCAACAGTCCGAGGGGGGCCGCCGAACGCCGGCGCACTCGCGCAGTCGATGGAGAAGGAGAGTTCAAGTCGGCTCGGTTGCTCAGCGGTCGGGGGCATTACGCAGACGGGCCCCCAGCAGATGCAACTGAAACCTTGTTTGCAGCTCGAGGAGTGCGTCCGGAGCTGCGGCTCCCCGCGTACAGTGGCTTCAGAAATGACGCCCACCGCCCAGGCTCGAGCCGCAAGCCGCCGAAGCCTGGGGCCCTTCGTGGCCCTCGCAACGTTGCTTCTCGGGCCAGCGGCCTTCGGCCATCTCACGCGTGTCTCCACCAGCGAGTGGAAGCTCCTGGACGGCGCCGCCTCGGCCGAGCTCCAATTCTTTCGGGGAGACTTCATCGGCCTTACTCCCCCAGGGCTTACCGAAGCCGAGTTGGCCGCTCGCGTTCTGACGCTCGTCACCGACAACACCGTGGTTCGCTCGGGTGGCACCGCCTGCTCACTCGGTCGCCACACCATCGCCGAGAGTGGGGACGGCTGGACCATCACCGCCGGCTGGAGCTGCACCGGCGCCGCCGAGCATTGGTCGGTGACCCTCGGCATTTTGGAGTTGCTCCCCCCCGGACAAACGCACCTGGCCCGGGTCACGGTGGGAGGCGAGGTGGTGGAGCGCATCGCCCGCAGCGCGACGCCCACCATCGAGGTGGCCGTCAACCCATCCGTCTGGGCGGCGGCCTGGCGCTTTCTACGCCTCGGGGTGGAACACATCTTCACCGGTTACGACCACATCGCCTTCCTGCTCGCCTTGCTGCTGCTCGGAGGTCGCTTCGTCGACTTGGTGAAGATTGTCACGAGCTTCACCATCGCTCACTCGGTGACCCTCGCCTTGGCAGCGCTCGGCATCCTCAACCCGCCGTCGAGGTGGATTGAGCCTCTCATTGCGGCCAGCATCGTGGCCGTTGCCGGGGAGAACCTCTGGGTGCTCCGTCGTGCGAAGGGCGGCAGCACCCGGGTGGCCAGCGCACTCCGCCACCGCTGGCGCATCACCTTCGCCTTCGGCTTGGTGCACGGCTTCGGCTTCGCCACCGCTCTTCAGCAGTTGAAGCTGCCGCGCTCGGCCCTGGTGGCCGGCCTTTTGTCCTTTAACCTCGGCGTGGAAGTGGGCCAGGTCACCATCGTGGCACTGGCCTTCCCAGTCCTTTCCTGGCTGCGGACGCTGCCTCACTTCCAGCCCTGGGGGCCTCGCGCGCTTTCGGCGGTCATCGCCGCCTTCGGGCTCGGGCTGCTGGCCCTTCGCCTCGCGGGCGGCTGACGTCACGTCGGGGCCGGCCGCGGGAAGGGCCGGCCTGCGCCCGACCAAACCCCCGGGAGGGGGTGTCGGCGAGAGGCATGCATCCGCCGCCGCTCGGGGTCCGTAAGGAGGGCAGCGGGGGCGGTTCCCCGCCCCTTTGGAGGGCAGTCCATGAACTTGAAGACACTGGGGTGGTCGGCGCTCGCCGTCACCTTCTTTGCAGCGCCTTTGGCGCTGGCCGCCGACCATCAGGATGGGCCGGCAGCGACCGCTGACCCGTCCGCCGACATCACCGACGTCTTCGCCTGGACGAGCTCGGATGCGACCAAGGTCAACTTGGTGATGGATGTTTTTCCATTTGCCACCAGCACCGCGCAGTTCTCCAACACCGTGCAGTACGTCTTCCACACCTCGAGCCAGCCCGCCTACGGAGGAACGGTGGGAGGCACGGTGAACGTCATTTGCACCTTCGACACCGCTCAAACCATCAGCTGCTGGGCCGGCAGCGAGTACGTGACTGGTAACGCCAACACAGCGACTGGCCTGAGCAGCGCCGACGGCAAGATGACGGTCTTCGCCGGGCTTCGCGCTGACCCGTTCTTCTTCAATCTCGACGGCTTCAAGGCGGTCGCGGCAGACGTCACCGCCGCCAAGGGCAGCCTGACCTTCGACACCAATGGTTGCCCGGCGCTGGGGTCGCTGACCGACCCGACGTCGACGGCATCGGTGTTGGTCAACCAGCTCATGTCGGCGCCCGATGGCGGGGCGCCGGTGGACCACTTCGTCAACGCCACCCTTCTCGCCATCGTCGTCCAACTCGACAAGACCATCCTCACAGCCGGCGGTCCGGTGGTGAGCGTTTGGGCCGCCACGCACGTCACTCCATGAGGAATGCCACCATGACCCGCACTCTGACCGTCTTCGGCTTGCTCGTGCTTGCCGCCTGTAGCAGCAGCACCACCCCCTCTACCCCTCCGCCCGCGCCGACACTGGGAACCACCATCGTCGACCGGATGGGACGGGCCGGAGTGAACACCGCTCTCACCGACCCGTTCGACACGCTCGAGCCGACCTACACCGAGGGCGCGGCGAAGGACGCCTACAACCTGGTCAGTAGCCCGTCGGAATGGAGCACCAGTTTCAAGAGCTGGATTGAGGGGAACCTGGCCATTCTCGACGGGTTGGATGGCGTCTGCGGCAACCAATTCATCTTTGGCTTCATGGGGAGTTCCGCCTACAGCACGCTGGCCAGCGTTCTGGTCGATGACCAGCTGTACCTCAACACCGCCAGCGGGACGTGCTCGACCTACCTCGGCGTCGAGGCGAATTATGTCGGAGCGATTCCCAACCACGACTGCGGCGGGCGGACCCCACTGGAGAACACCATCGATGAGACCTACTCGCTTTTGGCCATCGGCGCCCCGAGTGGCGTCACCAACGGCATCACCTCGAGCGCCACCGCCAGCGCCAGCCTCACCACCTTCCCCTTCCTTCCGCCCCCCCCGAACTGAAGCGTGAAGACGCGCCGCCTCGGTTGGACGCTTTGTCTGCTCGCGGTCGCCGGCTGCCATCGCGCCGCCCCGGCCGTGGCGGAAGTGGGGGACGCCCTGCGCACCACCGACGGCGTCCTGGCGATGGCCAACCTGGACGCGCTCATCGACGGACGCGAAGCCTTCGTCGAGCGGGACTCAGGCGGCGCGTCGCAGCGGGCCGTTCTGGTCGACCTGCTCCAGACGCGAGGGCAGCTGCTCGGTCGGCTGGCGGACTACGACCGCGCCCAACACGTCGCCCAGACGGCGGTGGCCGTCGCTCCGCAGCTACCGGAGTCCTGGCTGGCCCGGGCCAGCAACGCCCTCACGTTTCATCAATTCCAGGACGCCCTTGGAGACCTCGACGAAGCGGCCCGTCGCGGTGCCGACAAGGACGGGGTTGAGGCTCTGCGCGCCTCGGCACTGCTTGCCGAGGGACGGACAGACGAGGCGCTGGCGCTACGCCGGCATGCCGTTCAGCGCTGGGCAAACACTGCCACGTTGACCTCCCTCGCGGTGGCGGAGGTGGCAGCCGGCGACCTCGCCCAGGCCGACGCGCACCTCGACGCGGCCGTGCGCGCCTACCATGACGTGGCACCCTTTCCTTTGGCCTTCGTCGACTTTCAGCGCGCGCTCTTGGCCGAGGAGGAAGGCAATCTCGACCGTGCCGCCGCTCGCTACCGGGCGGTGCTGCGGCGCCTCCCGCGGCACGTCCAGGCAGCGGTGCACCTGTCAGCCTTGGAGCTGGCACGCGGGCACGTGGAGGCGGCGGCCTCGGTTCTTGCGCCACTCGGTCCCCTCGACGACCCCGAAGTCCTCGCCCTCCAAGCGGACGTCCTGGAAAGGCAAGGGCAACGCGCCGAAGCGGATGGGCTGCGCCAGCGCGTGGACGCGCGGTACCGCGTCTTGGTGGCGCGTCACCCCGAGGCATTCGCCGACCACGCGGCCCGCTTCCTCTTGACGCGCGATGCACCGCGCGCGCTGGCCTTGGCCAGGCTCAACCTTGCCGCGCGCCAGACGTCAGCGGCGTATGACTTGGCGCTGTCCGCAGCCCTGGCCGCGGGCGACGAGGCAGTCCGCTGTGAAATCGCCCGGGGCGCGCGGGGGCTTCCCCACCCGCCCCCTCGCCTCACGGCCCTGGCGCAAAATGGCCTTGCCGGATGCGCCTCCGCCGTCCTCCCCGGGGTTGCCGGGGCGCTCGCTCCCTAGCCGAAGGCCCGGCGTAGGAGTCGGACCGGCGTTTTTCCGGCACGACGCACCGCGGTAACCGCGCGTCGTGCTTGCGAGGCGTTCCAGCGCGGGGCTACAAGTCCGCCTCGGTCGAAGCTCCCGCTCACCGGACAGGGTCTAGCGCGCGGGTGTGTGGCGGTCCTGTTGTCGTCTGCGGTCTTGCGGGGAGCCCTGGCCAAAGCGCCCGGGGATGCCCCAGGGAGAGCGAACGTGACTTGGACTCAGGTCTACAACCCCCTCGGCAACCTCTTTGTCTCGGCCATCGTGGCCGCCATTCCGGTGGTGGTGTTGCTGGGTGCCCTGGCGTTCTTCCACGTCAAAGCGCACGTGGCGGCGCTCTTGGGCCTTGCGGCCGCAATCCTGGTGGCGCTCTTCGTCTACCAGATGCCAACGTCCATGGCCTTCGCGGCGGCCCTGAATGGCGGGCTCTTCGGAGCGTTCCCCATCGGTTGGATCGTCCTCAACGCCATCTTCGTCTACGACGTCTGCGTCACGACTGGGAAATTTGAAGTCGTCAAAGAGACCATCGCCGGCTTGGCCAGTGACCGGCGCATCCAGATTCTGCTCATCGGCTTTTCCTTCGGCGCCTTCATCGAAGGCGCTGCCGGCTTCGGGACTCCCGTCGCCATCTGTGCCGCGATGCTCATCGGTCTAGGCTTCAAGCCTCTCGCCGCGGCCGGGCTGGCGCTGATTGGGAACACGGCTCCGGTGGCCTTCGGAGCTCTGGGCATCCCCGTCATCACCCTGGCCAAGGTGACCGGGCTCCCGGTCAACCTGCTCGCCGCGATGGTGGGGAGGCAACTGCCATTCTTCTCGGTCATCATCCCCTTCTGGTTGGTGTGGGCGATGGCCGGGTTTGCCGGAATGCTGGAGGTTTGGCCGGCCTGTCTGGTGGCGGGAGTCTTTTTCGCCGTCCCCCAGTTCCTGGTCAGCAACTTCCATGGTCCCGCGCTGGTCGACATTGTCGCCTCCGCGGTGAGCATCGTCGCGACCTACGTCCTCTTGAAATTCTGGCAACCGAAGAAAATCTGGCGCTTCGAGGGCGAGCATGACGGCGTGGAAGGGCTGAAGAAGCACTCCCGGGCGGATGCGTGGAAGGCCTGGATGCCGTGGATTATTCTCTCCGTCCTGGTCGGCGTTTGGGGCACCGGGACGGTGAAGGATTTCTGGAACAAGTCCCTGGGCGGCATCTTCGCGCCCGCTTTTCACATTCCTGGCCTGCACAACCTGGTCCTCCGGGCGCCTCCTCTGGTGACCAAGCCGACCCCGGAGGGCGCCGTCTACGTGCTGAATTACCTCTCCGCGACGGGAACGGCGCTGCTCCTCACCGGCGTGCTGTCCGGGCTGCTTCTAGGGCTGAGCGTTGGAAAACTGGCCCGCGTCTATTTGGGAACGCTGCACCGGGTGAGGTATTCGCTGTTGACCATCATCGCCATGCTGGCGCTGGGAACGGTCACCCGTTATTCCGGCTCGGACTCGACCATGGGCCTTGCCTTCGCCAGTAGCGGGAAAGCCTTCCCCTTCTTCGCCGCGCTGCTCGGCTGGCTGGGTGTCGCGCTGACCGGAAGTGACACCGCCTCCAACGTCCTCTTCGGAAACCTCCAAAAGGTGAGCGCCCAAGCCCTCGGCCTCAACCCCATTCTCACCGCCGCAGCCAACAGTTCCGGCGGTGTGATGGGGAAGATGATTGACGCCCAGAGCATCGTCGTGGCCGGTGTGGCCACCGGACAGGTAGGCCAGGAGGGGACCATCCTCCGGTATGTCTTCTTCCATTCGCTCGCGTTGGCTGTGCTGGTTGGCATTCTGGTCTACCTGCAGGCGTACGTCTTCCCGGGCATGATTCCGCCGTACCCCTAGGGTTTGCCATGTCGCTGCAGGTCCTGACCGCCGCTCCCGAAGGCACCGAAAAGGTGCTCAGCCGCGAGGCGCTCGCCTTCGTCGAGTCGCTCCACCGGCAATTCAATCCCACCCGCGAGCAACTCCTCGCGCGCCGCGCGGAACGACAGAAGGCTTTCGACGCCGGGACGACGCCGGATTTTCTGCCCGAGACGAAGGCTATTCGCGGCGGCGACTGGAAGGTGGCCCACACTCCTGAAGACCTTCAAAAGCGCCGGGTGGAGATTACCGGGCCGGCCGAACGGAAGATGATGATTAACGCGCTCAACTCGGGCGCGTCCGTCTTCATGGCCGACTTCGAAGACTCCCTCTCACCTTCCTGGCGAAACGTCGTTCAGGGACAGCAGGCCTGCACCGAAGCCGTCCGGCGAACTCTGACCTTCACCAGCCCGGAAGGAAAGTCCTACGCGCTGGCCGCACACACCGCGACGCTGTTGGTCCGCCCTCGAGGATGGCACCTCCCCGAAAAGCACATCACCATCGACGGCAAGCCCATCAGCGCCAGCCTTTTCGACTTCGGCCTGTATTTTTTTCACAACGTCCGGGCGCTGCTGGAGCGTGGCACGGGTCCATACTTATACCTCCCGAAGATGGAGAGCCACCTCGAGGCGCGGCTGTGGAACGACGTCTTCCGGGCCGCTCAGGACGCGCTGAAGGTTCCCCAGGGCACGGTGCGGGCCACGGTGCTCATCGAGACGCTGCCTGCAGCCTTCGAGATGGAGGAGATTCTGTACGAGTTGCGTGAGCACGCCAGCGGGCTGAACGCCGGCCGCTGGGACTACATGTTTTCCTTCATCAAGAAGTTTCGAAACCGGAAGGACAAGGTGCTCCCGGACCGGGTGCAGGTGGCCATGACGGTGCCCTTTCTCAGGGCCTATACCGAGCTCCTGGTGAAGAGCTGCCACACCCACGGCGCTCACGCCATGGGGGGGATGTCCCCCTTCATTCCCAACCGGAAGAATCCGGAAGTCAACGAGAAGGCGCTGGCCAAGGTGCGGGAAGACAAGCTGCGCGAGGTGAACGACGGCTTTGATGGCACCTGGGTGGCCCACCCGGACTTGGTCCCGGTGGCGATGGAAGTCTTCGACCAGGTGCTCGGAAACCGGCCCCACCAGAAGGAGAAGAGCCGTGCCGAGGTGCGGGTCACCGCCGCCCAACTCGTCGACCCGGCCGTGCCGGGCGGAAAAATTACCGAGGCCGGCTTCCGTACCAATGTCGAGGTGGCCCTGCAGTACCTCAACCAGTGGCTGTTGGAGAACGGCGCTGCCGCCATTCACAACCTCATGGAGGACGCCGCCACCGCCGAAATCTCCCGGGCCCAGCTGTGGCAGTGGATTCGCCACGGAGCCACCCTCGACGAGGGTCGGCCAGCGACGCGGGCCCTGTACGAGACCATCCGCACCGAGGAGCTGGGAAAGCTGGGGGGGCCCGACGCGCAGCGCTTCCGAGACGCTGCCGCGCTGCTCGACAAGATGGTGCTCTCCGAGGAGTTTCCCGACTTTCTCACCCTGCCCGCCTACGCGCTGCTGGACTAGCGCGGAGCGAATTTTCGTGTCGGCACCTTCCGTTGTCACCCCGGTCACCCCGACGCCCGCACGTCCGGTGAGCGCATGGGTGCTCGCGCAGCTGGCGGCCATCGTCGGCCCGGCCCAAGTGCTTTCCGACCGCGGAGCGCTGCGCACTTACGCGAGTGATGCCCTCGCCACCTTTGCCGTCGAGCCAGGCGTGGTGGTGTTGCCCGCGTCCACCGCCGAAGTGGCAGCAGTGGTGAAGGTGGCGCGAGCGGCCAGCCTCCCGGTCGTGCCGCGCGGGTCCGGAACGGGGCTCTCCGGCGGCGCGCTCCCCGTCCCGGGCTGCATCTTGGTTGGGCTCTCACGCATGAAGCGCATTCTCGAAGTCGACCTCCCCAACCGCTGGATGCGCGTCGAGCCGGGCGTCATCAACCTCGACGTCAGTAAGCGCCTGGCTCCGGACGGCTATTACTACGCGCCCGACCCATCCTCGCAGAGCGTGTGCACCATCGGCGGGAACCTGGCGGAGAACTCGGGCGGAGCGCATTGCCTCAAGTATGGCTTCACGGTGAACCATGTGCTCGCGGCTCGGCTGGTGACGTTTGACGGAACGGTGGTGGACCTCGGCTCGGCGGTGCCGGACACACCCGGCTTCGACGTGCTCGGGGTATTGGTCGGCAGCGAGGGGCTGCTCGGCATCGTCACCGAGGTCACGTTGCGCATCCTGCGCAAGCCCGAGGCCACTCGGACATTCTTCGCCACTTTCCCCTCCACCACCGAGGCCGGGCGCTGTGTCTCGGAAATTATTGGCTCCGGCATCATCCCGGCCGCCATCGAAATGATGGACCGGCTGGCCATCGAAGCGGCCAAAGCCGCGACTGGCGTGGATTGGCCAGACGTCGGGGCGGCGCTGCTCATGGACGTCGACGGGCCGGTGGCGGAGGCCGAGCACACCTCGCAGAAGGCGCTCGAGCTAGCGCGTCAAACCGGGGCGCTCGAGGTCCGCGTTCCCAAGGACGAGAGTGAGCGGCTGCTGATGTGGAAAGGGAGAAAGAGTGCCTTTGCGGCGGTGGGCCGCATCAGCCCCAACTACCTTGTCCAGGACGGCGTCATCCCGCGCACCGCCATCGCCGAGGTGCTGGCTGAAATCAGCCGTCTGTCGTTGAAGGACGGCCTGCGCGTGGCCAACGTCTTCCACGCCGGTGACGGCAACCTCCACCCGCTGGTGCTCTTCGACGCAAAGCTCCCCGGTGAGGAGCAGCGCGCAGAGGCGCTGGCTGGAGAAATTCTGCGCATCTGTCTGCGCTACGGCGGCTCCATTACCGGCGAGCACGGTGTGGGCGCAGACAAGGCCATCTACATGGGGGAGATGTTTACCGAAGCCGACCTGGACACCATGTCCCGAGTGCGGTGCGCCTTTGACCCAGAGCAGCGCTTCAACCCGGGGAAAGTCTTCCCCACCCCGAGACTGTGCGGAGACCGGCCCGGGCTGTACCGTCCCCACCCAGCCGAGCTGGCCGGTCTGGCGGAGCGCGTCTGATGGCGGGGCTGGTTCTACCGGGCACGCCCGGCGACGCGGTCTTGGGAGTGCAGCCAGCCCGCATCTATCGCCCCGTCTCCCTGGACGAGGCCGAGGAGGCCGTTCGAGAGGGTGCGCGGGAGCGCCTTCGCCTGGCCTTCGTCGGCGGCGGGACGGAGTTGGACTTGGGCGCTCCACCCTCGGCGCTCGACGCAGTCCTCTACACCACCGGCTTGGCGCGGGTGCTGGAGTACGCCCCCCTCGACCAAATCGTGACGGTGGAAGCCGGCGTCCGCTTGGGTGCGCTCCAGGCGCAGTTGCGGGAGCAACGCCAAATGCTGGCCCTGGACCCTCCTTGGGGGGACCGCGCGACGCTCGGCGGCATCGTCGCCGCCAATGCCTTTGGTGCCCGTCGAACGCGCTACGGCAGCGTGCGCGACCTCATCATCGGAGTGACGCTGGTGCGAGCCGACGGGACGAGGGCCAAGGGGGGTGGCAAGGTGGTGAAAAACGTCGCTGGGTTCGACCTGCCGAAGTTGATGGTTGGCTCGCTGGGAAGCCTGGGCCTCATTGGCACGGTGACGTTTCGCTTGCACCCTCTGCCCGAGTCATCGAGCACCGTCGTCTTCCCCCGCGCGACGCCGTCGGGGCTCCAGCGCCTCCTCGGGCAGATGCAAAAGGCCCAGCTGGAACCGGCCGCAGTGGCGGCACTGTGGGGCGAGGGGGGCCTGGACTTGGGCTGCCGCTTTGAGGGTTTCGAGGCCGGCGTCCGGCAGCAGCGCTCCCGCCTGGCTTCGCTCGCTCGCGAGCTCGAGCTCGTTGTGGACGTCCTCGACGGGTCTGCCTCGGACGGCTTCTGGAGCCGCCAGGCCTCGGTGCGCGAGGCCCCGGCAAACGTGCGCGCAAAAATCGCCACTCAACCCTCGGAGTTCCCCGTCGTCGCCGGCGAGCTCTGGCCGCTCCTCTCTCAGGCCCTGCAGGCGCCGCGGGCCGTCTTCTACCCGACGCTGGGGCTCTCCTTCGTCGCCGGAAACATGCGCGACGCGGCAGCGTTGGCCTTGACCATCGCCCGGACGCGAGAGGCGCTCGTCTCGCGGGGAGGCCACCTCGTCCTCCACGCCGCCCCGTCCGAGTTGCGGGCTCTTAGCGACGTGTGGGGGCCCGCTCCCGCGGCCGCCCTCCTCTTTCACCGGGTGAAGGAGGCCCTCGACCCCGAGCACCGCCTGGCAGCCGGGCGCCTGGTGGGAGGCCTGTAGACGCCATGGCGCAGCGCGAACTCCTCGATGACTGCGTCCACTGCGGCTTTTGCCTTCCGCATTGCCCCACCTACCAGTCCTGGGGCGAGGAGATGGACAGTCCCCGCGGCCGCATTGAGCTCATGAAGGGGCTGCGAGGCGGAGCGGTGTCCCTCACCCCAGAGGTGGTGGGCTACTTCGACCGCTGCCTGGGCTGTCTGGCGTGCGTCACCGCCTGCCCCTCGGGCGTGAAGTACGGGACGCTCATCGAGCAGACGCGAGCCCGCGTGGAGGCCGTCCACGGGCGCAAGCTGGCGGACCGGGCGTTTCGGTCGCTGGTGTTCTCGCTCTTCCCGCACCCAGCGCGCCTCCGGGCAATGCTTTTGCCCCTGTGGCTCTACGTCGTCTCTGGGCTTCAGTGGCTCGTCCGGGCGAGTGGCCTTCTAAGGTTGTTGCCAGCCCGGCTCCAACAGCTCGAGGCGATGCTGCCGGTGGTGAGATGGGCACACCTCCAAGCGACGCTCCCAGCGCACGTGCCGGCCCAGGGCGCCAAGCGGGCCACGGTGGGCTTGGTGGCCGGCTGCGTGCAGCGCGTCTTCTTTCCGGCGGTCAACGCGGCGACGGTGCGGGTGCTGGCAGCCGAGGGGTGCGAAGTCCTTGTGCCACCCCAGGGCTGTTGCGGAGCCCTCTCGCTTCACACCGGGCGGGCCGCGGAGGGGCTGTCGATGGCCCGAGGCCTCATCGCTGCCTTCGAGAAGTCAGCGGTGGAGACGGTTGTCATCAACTCTGCGGGCTGCGGTAGCGTGCTGAAGGAGTACGGCCAGCTGCTGGCCGGGGACTTGGCCTGGGCGGAGCGCGCGCGCCTCTTCAGCGCGAAGGTTCGCGACGTGCACGAGTTCCTCGCCACACTGGGGCCGCGCGCCGTCCGTCATCCGCTGAGCGCCCGGGTTGCCTACCACGACGCCTGCCATCTGTCCCACGGCCAAGGCATTCGCGCCCAGCCGCGCCAATTGCTGCGGGCCATCCCCGGGGTGGAGCTCCTGGAGGTTCCCGACGGCGACACCTGCTGCGGGAGCGCCGGGACATACAACCTGATGGAGCCAAAGAGCGCCGCCGAAATTGGCAAGCGCAAGGTGGCCAACGTCCTCAGCACCGGTTGTGGCGTGCTGGCGGCCGCCAACCCGGGCTGCACGCTTCAAATTCAGAAGCTGCTCCGGGACCAGGGGAAGCAGCTGCCGGCGGTCCACCCCATCCAACTCCTCGACGCCTCTATCCGCGGAGTGGCGCTCGAGCCGGGCTAGAGAAACCCAGCTGCAGACACAACGCCCGGGGCATTCACTGGATGGCGCACGGGCCGCCGTCCGCTGCAGGGACGCAAGCGACGCAAGTACCGGCATCCATCAAAGGGACGCTGGCGCTCACCAAACAGGTGGTGAGGGCATTGGTGCCATTCACCTGTCCGTCGCCGAAAACGATGGAGTAGACGAGCGTCGAGCTACCTCCATCTGAGGTGGTGAATGGGTCGACCGTCAGGGTGCCACTGCTGCCCGGGCTCGACGTGTCATTGCAGGAAGTGTCGGTGACAACGCCAAAGACATTGGACAGGAGCCCCGGTGGCGTGAAACTCCCGGTGTTGGGGTCAACGACGGTATAGGAGCCGGCCGTCAACGCAATGGCGTTGCCGTTGGCGTCCAGGTTCCCGAGCAGGATGAGCAGGTAGCTGAGGTTGCCAATCTGAGGCGGGACGATGTTGACGCCGAAGCTGACCCCGGACTGCAGAGCGGCACAGGTACCGGTGCCACCGGAAAGCAGCGCAAAGCCGACGGTCGGGTCTTCCGGCTCGAGAACCAGCAGGCTTTCCGCGATGGTGAAATTGAGGCTGGTGGTGCTGGTGCTACTCGAGCAGGCGACGAGGCCGGCGCTGGTCAGGGCCAGCAGGGCGAGCGTCCAGGTCCCAATCCGCATGCCTTCATCCTCCCCGTCGGCTGACTGCGACTGTGCAAGCGTCCAGAAGGGCCTCGCGCCGCACGCAGTGGCCTCGGGCGCCGGGCGCCAACCCCGAGCTCATGGGAACCCGGGAGCGAGACAAGCGACCCCACCATCGAGAATGGGGGGGGCAGTGGCGGGAATGACGCAGGTCACCAGGGGGTAGGAACCGGTGAATTGGTCGTTGCCAAAGACCACCGAGTAGGTGGCGACGGAGGCAGCGCCCGCATCCAGGGGAAAGGGCTGGACGGTGATGGTGCCGCTGTTGCCACCGGTGGCGGTGAAGTCACAGGCCACGTCGGTTTCGTATTCGACGGACGTCGCGTACAGCCCGGCATCCTGAGGGCCATTCGCGCTTGGCATGTTGATGGTGTAGCTGCCCGCGGTCAGCGGAAGCAGCCCGAGCTCCGGACTGAGCGACGCCAAATAGAAAGTCAGAAAGTCGCTGCTCAGAATCTGGGTGAAGCCCGCTCCTGCCTGGAAGGCGGGGCAGTTTCCTGAGTTGCTGGCGAGGACCACCGTGCCTTCGGTCGTGTCCGCCGCGCTGAGGAGCAGCAGGCCCTCAGTAATTTCGAAGCCGAGCTGGGTATTGGTGATGCCCTGCGTGCCGCAGGAGATGACACCCACACTCAACAGCGCCAACGTTGCCACCGTCCCCAGCGTCCTGCGCATGCCTTGCGTCTCCTGTTAGGTGCGAGTCGAATTCAAACGTCAGACGCTCTGCACCTGTTCGCGCGCGGCGATGGTGATGGCCTCGGTGAAGGCCCGGTCCGCGGGACGCTCCTCAGTCACCGGAGCTGCGGACCCCCGGAGGCGCCGGCTGTACAGGCTCAGGCTGGGGTCGAAGATGAAGCGCAGCCCGAGCCGGGTCCAGCTTCGGTGGGCGTAGAGTGGCTCGTAGAGCTCGGGAGCGATGGCCTTCAGCTTCGGCAGCCGTGACCAGGGCACCATCATCAAGTCGTGGTGTTCATTGTGGTAGCCGACGTTAAAGGCGATTCGGTTCAGCGGCCCGTAGTAGGAGAAGGTCTCTTGAGGGCCTTCTGTCGTGAGGTAGTGCTCCTGAATCCAGCGCGCTCCCACCGGGTGGAGGCCGATGGCAAAGACGCTCGACATGAAGAGGTAAAGGAGGGACCGCCATCCGAAGGCTCCCAGCACTGCGGCGACGAAGGCCACCTGCACCAGAAGGTTGGCGACATACCAGGCGTCCCAGATTTTGATGCGCTTCAGCCGGGGAACCCGTGCCGCCTGCCAGGCCCAGAAGGTAAACAGCCAGAGCGCCTTGCGGACCGCTCCGTTGCCCACCAGGCGGGCCTCCAACGGTCCGGCCAGGTCGGCGTCCAGGTCCGGGTCCCCCTGAAACCGGTGGTGAAGCAGGTGGTACTTCCGGAAGGGAATGGCGGCTGGAAAAATGATGGGGAGCCCAGCGAAGATTTGTAGGACAGCATTGTCGCGGGCCCGCCGGAAGACGAGGTTGTGTGTGCTGTCATGAATCAACACCCACAATCCGTGCACCACGAAGGCCCCACCGAGCCATGCGGCGGCCAGCAGCAACCACACCGGCTGGGCCCGGAGCGCCCAGGCGGCCAGCAGTTGCGTCCCGACCAAAAAGAGCACCCAGAAGGCAGACCACGGCTCCCGCCCAAAGAGCTCGCGGACTTCCGGGTGCGTCCGCAACAGCGTACGGGTGCGCTCCAGGTGGGGTTCCGGGTAGCTCACTCTGTCGAAGGAAAGGGCGGGATGGACCGTCATCGCTGGGTGCCTATATGCGAAAAGCCGGCAAAAAACAGGCCCTCGGCCAGGCGCCTTCAAGGGCTGAGTATTGTAGCAGAAAGGCCTGGAACTTCCGGACGCTAGAAAGCGCAGGAAATTCGCACCGCGGCCCTGGCGACGCAGCGGGAGTCTGGGTTTCGTGGAATTTGGGTCGGCTGGCTGCCTGCTTCCGCCGCCTCAGCTTTCCGCCTTGGGGGCCCTTGTCATCAATTCCACCACGGCGCGCTTCGGTTCCTTGCCCTCGTACATGATGGCGTACACCTGGGCGCAGATGGGGAGCTCGACGCCGGTTTTCTCGGAGAGGTCCCGGGCGCTCTGAGCTGTCTTCACGCCTTCCGCCACCTGGTTCATCTCGCCCAGGACGTCCTTGAGCGGACGCCCCTTACCCAGCTCGACGCCGACACGGCGGTTTCTGGAGAGCTCCCCGGTGCAAGTCAGCACCAAGTCCCCCATGCCAGAGAGCCCGGCCAGGGTCAGCGGGTTGGCCCCCTGCCGAACGGCAATGCGGGTAATTTCCGCGAGCCCACGGGTGATGAGCGCTGCCCGGGCGTTGTGCCCGAAGCCGAGGCCGTCGGAGATTCCGGCCGCAATGGCGATGCAGTTCTTGAGCGCCCCGCCCATCTCGACGCCAACCACATCGGTCGAGGTGTAGGCCCGGAAGCTCTCGGTCTGCAGCGTCTTCTGGACACGCAAGGCCACCTTGTCCCAGCGACTGGCGATGGTCACCACGGTGGGCATCCTTTGGGCGAGCTCCTTTGCAAAGGAAGGCCCGGAGAGGATGGCCAGGTAGGGATGGACCACCTCCGGAAGACAGTCCTCGAGCAGCTGGCTCATGGTCATCAGCGAGCCATTCTCGATGCCCTTGCTCACGCAGACGATGGGCACGTGCTGCGGAATCCACGGCAGCGTTCGCTTCATCACCTCGCGCGTCGCCTGGCTGGGGATGGCCAGGATGACCAACTCCGCCCCGTCCAGCGCCTCGGACAGCTCACCGGTGGCCCGCACCCGCTCGCTCAACCGGATGCCAGGCAGATAGGCCGGGTTCTCGTGCTGGGTGTTGATGGCGGACACAGCGTTGGCGTCGCGGCCCCACACCCGGACTTGCGCGCAGTTGATGGCCAGGGTGTTGGCCAACGCCGTTCCGAAGGAGCCCGACCCGAGCACCGCCGCGCGCATGCTTTGCCTTCCTGGCGAGGCCCAGCCGCTAAGCCAACCGCCGGTCAGTCGTCGAGAGTAGCCCGGCGGCACACGGGCCGGACAGTAGGGGTGGGGCCCGGGCAGAGGCTTGGGCCTTGCACTGGAGGGACGGGCCGGTGAAACACTGTCTGTAGCCCGTGCCGTCGCCCACCTATGACTTGCTCAGCTTTCGCCGGACCTTCGCTCTGCTGATGGTCCTGGTCGCGTTGCCCTCGGCCGGCCTGACCGGCCTCGGGGTGGTCGCCATTTTGAACGAGCGCGCCGCCGTGGAGCAGCGGCTGGGGGCGGTCTGGCGGAGCCGGCTGGACCTGCTCGCCCTCAGGTTTCGCCAAACGCTCGAGGCCTCCACGTTTAGCTCCTTACCGGATGGCGCGCTCGAGGTCCGAGCGCCCTCCGGGCAAAACCTGACCGAAGACGGCTTCCAGC
Organism: Myxococcaceae bacterium; assembly: GCA_052143535.1. Taxonomy (GTDB): domain Bacteria; phylum Myxococcota; class Myxococcia; order Myxococcales; family Myxococcaceae; genus JADGRA01. The sequence continues at coordinate 106,985 of JBKQSS010000091.1, forward strand.
TGCGGGGCGATGCCGTGCAGGCCACCAACGGTGACTTGGCGGCCGCGCTCACCCCACTGCGCAGCCAGCTCGCATTCCTCCCCAATCGGCCGTCCTTCCTTTCCGTCACCGGGCCCGAGCACCCCTTCCTCATCGTCGCGGAGAGGACCGGCTCCGGCGTCATCGGCACGAGCCTCGATGAGGCACAACTCGATCTGCTGCTCGACGACGCTGGACGCGACCTGCTCGGCAAGGATGAGGCGGTGCACTTCGCGCTCGTGCCCCTCAAGCGCGAGGCGCCGCCACCGAGCCTGGTGGGCCGGCTCATTTCCGGGGTGGCCACCGCTCGGACGGCACTCGCTCCGACCGCGGTGGCCAGCCGGCCGCTCTCGCCACCGTTCCAGGAGTTCCAAATTCAGGTGGTTCCCGAATCGGGGGACCCAGTGGCCGCGGCTTCGACGAGGAACCGTCTCGTCTACGGGCTGCTGCTGGGCATCTTCTACATCACCTTCGTGGTGGGCGTGGTCTACACCGCCCGCGCGCTCTACCTGCACGCTCAGCTGTCGCGACTGAAAACGGACTTCGTGAGCCTGGTCAGCCACGAGCTCCGCACCCCTCTCACCTCCATCCGCATGTTCATCGACACCCTGGCGCTTGGCCGGGTGAAGGACGAGCGGCAGATTCAAGAAGTCCTCGGCCTTCTCAAGCGCGAGACCGAGCGACTGTCGGCGATGATTGAGGCCGTCCTCGACTGGTCCCGCCTGGAGAGCGGACGGCACGGCTTCAAAAAGGAGCGGCTCGACGTGCGCCAGGTGGTGGACGCGTCGTTACAGGCCTTCCGCGCCCAGCGCCTGGAGGCGACGGTGGCGCTCTCCGCCGACGTGCCCGCGGACTTGCCGGCCATCGAAGGGGACCGCGAAGCGCTGGCCGGGGCGTTGCTGAACCTGTTGCACAACGCCTACAAGTACAGCGGGGCGGACAAGCGCATCGCCTTGCGCGCCCATGGCGAGAAGAACGGCGTGGCCATCGAGGTGGAGGACCACGGGGTGGGCATCCCGAAGCGGGACCGCAAGCGCGTCTTTGACCGATTCTACCGGGTGGACAACCTGCTCACCCGCGACACCGAAGGCTCCGGTCTCGGCCTGTCCATCTCTCGGCGCATCGTCGAGGCTCACGGCGGCACCCTCACCCTGGTCAGCGAACTGGGCCGGGGCAGCACCTTCACTCTCCATCTGCCCACGGCCCGCGCATGAGCTCGGGCGCCGGGCGCATCCTGGTGGTCGAGGACGACCTCTCCATCTTGACCGGCGTCTCGATGAACCTGCGCTTTGAGGGCTACGAGGTGCTGCAGGCACAAGACGGAGCGCAGGGACTCGAACTCGCGGTGCAGCAGTCACCGGACCTGGTCATCCTGGACATCATGCTTCCCCGGATGAACGGCTATGAGGTGCTGACCGAGCTCCGCAGACGCGGCCAACGTGTCCCAGTGCTGATGCTCTCCGCGAAGGGCATGGAGCGGGACAAAGTGCAGGGACTGGACCTCGGCGCAGACGACTACGTCGCCAAGCCGTTTGGTGTGGCCGAGCTGTTGGCGCGGGTGAAGGCCTTGCTCCGGCGGCGATACGGCGAGGAGGGCACTCTCATCCGCTTCGGCGACGTGACCGTGGAACTGGACGAGAAGCGGGTGGTGCGCGCCGGCAAGCCGCTAGAGCTGACGGCGCAGGAATTCCGCTTGCTGGTCCATCTGCTCTCACAGCCCGGCCGAATCTTCACCCGGGAAGAGCTGCTGTCCGGGGCCTGGGGCCTCGAGTACGAAGGCACGCCGCGCACCGTGGACACCTTCATGCGCCAGCTTCGGGCCAAGCTCGAGCCGGACCCAGACCGCCCTCGCTATTTCGTCACGGCGCGCGGCTTGGGCTACCACTTCGAGCCCGACGCGGCGCCGGCCTGACGCGCCCTCAGACGGTTTCGACTACCTTCTTCAGCCAGCGGACGAAGGCCTCCGGCGACAGGAAGGTGAGGTCGAGGTCACCGACGCGGAGGCGATGGGCGCCTCCCAGGAGGGCTGGGACGTTGGGCTTGAGCGGCAGCCCGTCCGCCTGCGTCCCATTCCGACTGGCCGCGTCGGCGACTGCCCACCGGGCCGAGGACGACTCCTTTTGGAAATAGGCGTGGAAGCGGCTGATGCTCTTGTGCGGGAGCACCACGTCGTTGACCGACGCCCGGCCGAGGGAGACGCCGGCCTCGTAGGGGTTGGGGCGGGCGTCCGTCTTGCGGAGCAGGAAGACGACTGGGTTGTCAGCCGTCGGGACTTGAGGCGGCGGGTGGCTCCAGTCCTCGGCGAAGACGCCGGCCTCCCAAACCAGAACCGGTGTGTTCACGGCCTGCGCCAGCGCCTGCTCGTCATCAACGAAGCGGCGCACGTACTCGGTGAACGGGGCGACGGTGGGGAGTTCCACGGGTGGGGGAAGCATCGGCCAGGCCTCGAGGCGCTTCAAGTTCCGGCGCCGGCGACGTAAGACCACCTTGTATGTACCGCCGCTACACCATCCACCGGGATGGCGACCTACTGGTGGAGGAACTCGACCCCTCCGGCAAGCCGCTGGAGGCCGAGCCGGTTGCGGCCGAGGACCGGCTTCCAGTCGAAGTCACCGTGCTCGCCGCGGACACCCTCGACGCCAAGGCCCAGCTCCTGGATTTGCTCGAGCTGGCCTTCGAGATGGAGTCGAGCCCTGACGAAAAGCCCCGGTGAGGGCCATTTGTGGCCCCATCGCCTCGGGCTTGTCAGCGGCCTCGTCGAACCTCCTTTGCTTGGGGTGCGACGCTGGAAGCCCCCGCCCTGGGGCGCGCCTCGGCCTGGAGCTGGTGCCGCTCGGGGCGCCGTAGGAGGCCGTCCGGAGGGTTTGCGCCGAGCGGCCCTGGGCACTAGCGGCGCAGGTGCGCGACGACGAGCATGACCGCGTCGCCCGGCTTCCAGGCCTTCCCCCCGAAGGCGCCGTCCCGGGTGTGCGCCTGGAGGCCAGCGGCTGCCAAGGCGGCGTCCACCTCCCAGGCGGTGAAGGGCCGCAGCAGCAGACGCCGGATGCCGCTCGCCGCGTTTGCGCCCCGGCGCGTCTCGCGCAGGTGCGGCGTGAAAACCGTGCGCTCGGACGCCACCGCGTCGTGCGGCCCTTCCTCCTCCTCCTGGGCCAGGTACCGACGCGGGGGCAGTGCCACGTCGAAGACGAACGGTGCCTCGGCGCCGAGGTGCGCCGCCGCCGTGGCGAAGAGCGCTTCGAGGTCCATCCGACTGGCCATCAACGCCACCGCATTCTGGGGTGCAAAGACTGCCCCAAAGCGCTGAGGCAAGCGAAGAGAGCGCAAGTCAGCGCGCATCAGTTGCCACCTCTGTTGGGCCTCCGGAGATAGCTCGCTCCGGGCTTCCTCGGCGCGAGCCACCATCCGCAAGCTCGGGTCGACCGCCGTCACCTGGGCGCCTCGCTTCACCAGGGCTCGGACCACCCGCCCATCGGCACTGCCCAGGACGAGGACTTCGCCCGAGGCGCCTGGCAGATGCTCAGCGTAGCGGCCCACGTCCGCATCCACGTCGCTCACCAGCGACAACATTCTTCGGCGGCCTTCTCCCCGTTTCATGGAAGCGTCCTCGCGCCGGCTCCCTAGCACGCTCTCGGTCGGACCGTGGAGCCGACGTGGGAGGTGCTCGCACCCTAGCGAAGGCGTGGCGGTCGCCGCGGGAGCCCGTACAATGTGGAGTCAACCCCCCAAATGAGCACCACCGCGCCCAACCCCACCATTCCTGCCCATACCGTTCTCGGGACGCGGTCCGCGCTCGGCGAGCGACTGGGGTTTCAGGATTTTCACTTGGTGCTGGTGAACACCGAGCACGCCGGGCAGTCCTTTCCGCTGCGGAACGAGACGCTCAAAATCGGCAAGGCCCCGGAGAGTGACGTGGTCATCGACTCACCGACGGTGAGCCGCAACCACCTCATCATCCGCCGCCAGGGCGACCGCTTCCTGGTCCAGGACTTGGCGTCCACCAACGGCACCTTTATCGACGGCGCCCAGGTGCGCGAGGCCTACCTCAAACCGGGACAGTTGCTCGAGCTCGGCGACGTGCAGCTGCGCTTTCAGTCGACGCTCCAGCCGGTGCGAATCGCCCCCATCAGCGAGGACCGCCTGGGCGAGCTGGTCGGCAAGAGCTTGCCGATGCGGCAGATTTTCGCGCTTCTCAAGCGGATTGCCCCCACCGACTCGACCCTGCTGCTGGTCGGGGAGACCGGGAGCGGCAAAGGCGTGGTGGCCAAGGGCGTCCATCAGCTGAGCCCGCGCAAGGCCGGACCACTGGTCATCTTCGACTGTGCCGCCGTCAGCGACAGCCTGATTGAAAGCGAGCTCTTCGGCCACGAGAAGGGCGCCTTCACCGGGGCGGTGGCCCAGCGCGTGGGCTGTCTCGAGCGCGCCAACAACGGCACCCTTTTCCTCGACGAAATCGACGACCTCGGCATGGACCTCCAGCCGAAGCTGCTGCGGGCCATCGAAGACCGTGAGTTTCGCCGGCTGGGCGCCTCGGGCACACCGGTGGCCTTCGATGCCCGCATCGTCGCGGCCAGCAAGAAGGACCTCTGGGCAGAAACCCAAGCCGGACGCTTCCGCGAGGACCTCTACTTTCGGCTGTCGGTCTTTACCGTCACCCTCCCGCCGCTGCGCGACCGCAAAGAGGACATCCCTCTTTTGGTCGACGCCTTTGCCGGAGAGTCGCTGTGGGAGAGACTGCCGCAAGGGGTGCGGGAGCAATTCACCGCGCACACCTGGCCAGGCAACGTCCGCGAGCTGCGCAACGCCCTGGAACGCGCCCGGCACATGGTGGAGATGCCGGAGCTCACCTCGAACTCTCTGCTGCGTGAGTTCGCCCAGCCGCAGCCAGCCGGCGGCGACAGCCTCCCCGCCGGGTACAGCGGTCCCTTCAAGGAGTCCAAAGAGGAACTGGTGCGGGCCTTCGAGCGGGAGTACCTGACGCGACTGCTGGCCCGCGCCAAGGGCAACGTGGCCAAGGCGGCGCGCGAAGCTGAGCTGGACCGCAAGCACCTCTACTCGCTGCTTCACAAGTACGGCCTCGTCCAATCCGACTCGGAATGACGTCGCGGCGCTCCGGACTGCTGATTGCCGCCACCGTCGCGGTGGCCGTCCTCGGCGGCTGGCGGCTGCTGGCGCACAGGCGCGCCCCCGCTCCGGTGCTGCGTGACGTCGGCCCGCGGCAGCTGAGCAACCAGACGTCGCAGCCGCTGGCTCTGGTGGGCGAGCACTTTTACCCAGGGATGACGCTTTCGGTGGGTTCTCCCTTCGACCGGACGCTTCCGGTGACCGTGGTGGACGGGCGCCATGCCTATGCCCGGTTGCCGGCGGACCTTCTCCTCCCCCCCGGCACGGTGGAGGTGACGGTGCCGCTATTGCTGTCTCGCGCACTCGAGGGCCCGCCCGTCTTTGTCCACCTCGTGAATGACCAGGGCTTTCCGGACCTGACGTCGCTGGTGGCAACACCGGACGGAACACGGTTGTGGGCCGCGTCCGTCACCACCGACGAGTTGGTGGGGGTGGACCCGGCCAAAGGCTCGGTGGTCGTCCTTCCGGCAGGCGACGGCCCCTCAGCGCTTGCCAGCTGGGCCGACTCGGGCCGGCAGTGGCTGGCGGTGGCACACGCCTTCGCGCCCGAGCTGTGGGTATGCGACGGGCACAGCGGCGCCCGCGTCCGGACCCTGCCCGCCCCGGCCTATGCCACCGGCGTAGTGGTGGACGCCGCCCGCGGGCTGGTACTGGTGAGCGAACACGCCGACGACAGCGTGGTTGCGCTCTCGCTGGTCGACGGCACCGTCCGCTGGCGGGCGAAGGTTGCGCCCAACCCAAAGGCCCTGGTGCTCGCCGGCGACGTGCTGGTGGTGGGGAGCCAGCAAAGTGGGGAGCTGGAGGCCGTGTCCCTGGACACCGGCCAAGTGGCTCCGGCCATTTCTCCAGGCCCGGAGACCCCCATCCTCGGCGGAAGGACCGAGCCCTTCGCCAAATACACCATGGGAGGCAAAGCCCCCCGAGGCCTCGCCTGGTCTCCCACCTTGAAGCGCCTCTTCGTGACGTCCATCGGCCCCAACATCGGCCCCAACCCGGCCCGCATGGAGGTTTCGATGAATGGCGGGGTGGGCGTGGTGGACGTCGGCAAGGGCGTCTTCGAGCGGCATTTGGGCTTCGGGTGGGGGGTACCGCAGGGCGTGGCGCTCGATGATGCAACCGGCGTCCTCTACGTGGCCGACATTGGCACCGGACTGATTCGCGGGGTGGACGCACAGGCGCTCAGTCGAGACGACGTGTCGGCGCGAACGGCCGCGCTGTTTGCCCTCCCGGTGCCACCGCCGGAGGGCTTCCCCACCGCCCGGCCAGCGCAGGACTACGACGTGAAGGGGCGCGCCGGGGTGGAAATGCATTCCGGACCGCAGGCGCTCGCGCTTTCGCCGGATGGCGCGACGCTGTGGGTGCTGAACCGCTTCACTGGCATGCTCGCGGAGCTGGACGTCTCCAGCGCGAGACAAGGGAAGGCCAGCGTGCGTCGGCAGCTCCCACTCCTCGATGTCCGGGGGCAAGGCGAGCGTCGCCTCGGCCAGGTGCTCTACTTCACGGACATGGGGCACTCGGCGATGTCGTGCGACGCTTGTCACCTGGAGGGACACGGTGAAGGCGTGCTCTTCGAAAAAACGCGGCCGCTGCGCATCTACCGAAGCCCGACAGTGCGCGGGACACGCGAGACGCCTCCCTATTTCACGCCGGCCAGCACCTTCACGCTTCAGCAGACGGTGGCCACCGTCGGGAACCGGAACCGTTACTTCAACCCGCGTCTCAACCCAGACGAAGTCCGCCAGCTGTCGCTCTTCACCAGCACCCTCTCGCTGCTCCCCAATCCTTTCGTCGGGGTGGACGGTGCCCCACCCGTCGAGCTCGTGCTTCCGGACGGACGGCGCGGCAACCCGCGCGCGGGGTTAGCCCTCTTCGAGGGCAAGGCTTCCTGTGCCGGCTGCCACCCCGCGCCGTATTTCACCCTCGACCAAGACGTCCACACGCGTGGCCAGTACCTCGATGTCACCACCCCCCATGTGTTTCCTCTGCGTCCAGAGCTGCAGGACGGGACTTACGTCGGAATGCCGGCCCCGGCCCTCATCGGGGCGTGGGACATTTTCCCAATGTTGAGCACCGGAGCAGCCGGGCTGCGAGCAGACGCAGTTGGAAAATTGCACGTGAGCAACCGCTTCGTGCTTCGCGACGTTCTGGAAAACTACAACCACTCACCCGCGCCCAGGGTGGAGCTGACACCGCGCGAGCGCGACGACCTCCTCGCCTACTTGCTGACGTTGTAGACTCGTGCGATGTCCGCCGCGCGTTCGCGCTCCCGCCTGTTCGGGTTGGCGAGACGGACCGAAGGAAGAGCACTCCCCTGAAGACGATTCGACTGCCTTCCCTATCTGTGTTCGCTGTGCTTCTCGGCGCAACCTTCGGCTGCACCGACGCTGGCGTCTACACGCTTCAGGGAGGCGGAGTTCCCGGCCCGGACCGAACGGCCTTCCAAGGAACTGTCTGCGTCCCGGAGGCAGTGGGCTCGGCCTTCCCGGTGAAAGTCGTCTTCGCGATGGAGGGCGGAGCGACCACCGTCACGCAGGCCATCAGCTCCTCCACGCTCACCGCCATTTCGACGGTGGTGGGACTTCAGCCCTCGAGCACCAGCTTCGCCTTCATGGTGTACCACGTGACGGCACAAGGCTTTACCGGGTTCACCGACGCCATCACGCTCCAAGGCGCGCTGAGCCAATACGGAACGTTTCAGGAAAGCGGGCCGGTGAGCATTGCCTCGGCGCTCGAACTGGCCGACAGCCTCATCTCGGGCGACATGCAGACCAGCTGTCGCGGGACGGTCAACCGAACGCGGTACGTCGTCATCCTGCTCGAGGCATCGGTCGACACGGCCTGCCTGTACCCCTCCATCTACGCCGGCATCAACTCGGACTGCCTCGCGCTGGCCAATGCCTCGCAATGCGCGGCTTGCTACCTGCAGTACGAGACCGGCCAAATCACTGCGCTGCAGCAGCAGTACTCGGCCGGCAACGTCACCGTACAGCCGATTTACATCACCGATATCCCGTCCACTCAAACTGACCCGAACATCGACCTCGTCAACATCATCAATCCAGCCATCGCCGCCATCGGTGGCAGCCAGCCAGAAGTGGCCACCAGCGCCACCATCAATACGGTCCTTTCGCAGGTGAATCTCTCGTCCCTGCAGAGCCAGCTCGCCCTCAAGCGATTTTTCGCCTTCAACCGAAACGCGATGGCCCGCGAGGGACAGGAGCTCATCGACTCGGATGGAGATGGCCTTTCCGACGACTACGAGCGAACCATCGGAACCGACCCAACCCTCTACGACACGGACGGGGACGGCATCGGGGACGGGGTCGAAGTGAAAATGGGCCTGGACCCGCTCACGCCCAACATCGTGCTCGGGTGCAACGCCAGTTTGGATACGGACCAGGACAAGCTCAATGACTGCGAGGAGCGCGTCCTCGGCACCGACGCCTGTGTCGCCGACAGCGACGGCGACGGGCTGAGCGACTTCATCGAGTTCATGTCTCAGACGAATCCGCTCGTACCGGAGGCCCTCCAGGACGACGACCGAGACGGCACCACCAACGCCGACGAGGTGACGAAGCACTCTGACCCGGAGAGCGCTGACCAGGCATACCAAGCAGACCGCGGCTACCAGTACACCATCACCAGCGCTGCGCCGACGCCGGATGGACGCGCCTGCTACACGGTGCGTGTCGACAACGTCTCTTTGGTCCGCACCCTCTCGCTGCCCAACAAGCCACTGACGCCGATTCCGGCAGGGAACAACGAGATTTATTTGTACCTGCAGTCAGGTCGGCCAGACGACCCCAATGACGTCGGCATCGGTTCCATTTTCACGCAGGAAGTGAACTTCAACCCGCCCAGCACCAAGACGCCGACTGGCGTCATTTCCTTTGGCCCAACCGACTATGTGGTCGGCCAATGAGGGCGACTGCAGGTGTGGGGCCTTCCCCCCACAAGGCCTTGGGTTTCGACCCCACACTCGGCGCTTGAGCGGCCGAGCCACCGATAGAACAGCTTGAATTTACTGAGGAACAAGATGCGCTCGACGACGGATCCAATCTTGCTTCGCTGCTTGCCGAAAGGAGCAGCAATGACGAACGCACGTATCGCTTGGATGGTTCTTGGCGCGTCGCTGTTCTGGGCGGTACCTGCACTCGCCCAGAACGCAAACAACCCGGAGTGTCTGGGGACGCAATGTGGTGCACCTGCAGAGGAGGGCGGCGGCTGCGGTTGTAGCTGTGGCTGCTCGGTGTGGGTGAGCTACACCGACGACGGCAAGACGCTGTCTTACACCGACGACTCCGACGGGGACGGCATCCCCGACGGTTATGACAACTGCCCCTTCGTCGCCAACCCGGACCAGAAGGACACCGACGGCGATGGCGTGGGCGATGCCTGTGACAACTGCCCAACCGTCCCCAACCCGGACCAAGCGGACCAGAACGGAAACGGGATTGGCGATGCTTGCGACCCGGACATCGACGGTGACGGGATTTTGAACGCGCAAGACAACTGCCCGCGCCGCTACAACCCGGACCAGAAGATTTCGTTCCCAGGCACCTTTGGCCCAGGGACGGCCGCTGGCGGGGCCCTCGGCCTCGGCGACGCTTGCAACAACGACATCGACGGCGACGGCTGCCCGAACGCCACCGACAACTGCCCGCTGTTCCCGAACGCCGGGAGCTGCAACAAGGCCACCAACCCGAATCCGCCGACCAACCTGCCCGCCGGCGTCGTTTGCAGCGTCGACACGGACAAGGATGGCATCGACGACAGCGTGGACAACTGCCCGCTGGTCTACAACCCGGACCAGTCGGACATCAACAAAAACGGCATCGGTGACGCTTGCGATCCGGACATGGATGGCGACGGCGTGCTGAATGCCAAGGACAACTGCCCGAAGGTTTACAACCCCGACCAGGCAGACAGTGACGGCGACGGCATCGGTGATGCCTGCGATAGCTACTACTGCGTCGTCACCGACCCGTCGGACAAGGCCGCCTGCCTCGACCCGAACAGCGCGTTCAGCGTCAGCGCCGGTGGGCACATGAGCCTCAACAATGGCGAGAAGGTGCGTCTGCCGCTGTTCGCGAACCGCAACAACGCGGCGATGAACTACACCTGGACCATCACCTCCCGCCCCTCCGGCAGCAGCGCCGCAGTGCAGGAGTCGAGCGGTGTGGCCAGCGTCAGCCGGAACTGGGAATACGCCTACCAGAACGGCTCGGTTCCGACCTTCGTGCCGGACCAAGAGGGCATCTACACCGTCACGCTCAACGCCACGCTCGTCTTCCCGGACCGCCTCTACGTCGACTCCAACAAGGCAAGCTCCACGCTCACGCTGACTGTGGGTCAGGGCACCAGCGCCGCCACCGGCTGCACTACCCTTCCCGTTGGAGCTCCGGTCGCAGGCATGGCGCTGGTTGCGCTCGGCCTGCTGGCGCGTCGTCGTCGCAAGTAGTCCCGCAACGACTGCCGCGCGGGGGGGGGTTCGCTTTCACACCAGAAGGACGTGATGAAGCCGTGAACTTGAAACCCTCTGCGGTGCTCACCACGGCGACCCTCGCGGTCGCCGTGGTGTTGTCGTCTTGTACGCAAGCCGCCCTGGAGAAGCCGGCGGCGGCGGCTACCACCTTGGACAACCAGTTGAGCCTGACGGGGCGGGTCTGTACCCAGCCTCCCAACCCGAATGGGTTCCCCGTCAAAGTGCTCTTCCTGGTCGACCAATCCGGGTCGATGTGCATCTCCGACCCTCCCGGCAGCCAAGGTGCGCCCGGGCTATGCGAGGAGCTGGTGACGTTGGGCATCGTCCCGGCCAACCTCACCACGCCGGCCCGAGTTCGCGCCATCGAGCAGCTCCTCACGCAGTTTCAAAACGAGATTACCAACCAGGGCGCAAACATCAGCGTCTCGATTGTCCCCTTCGCCACCAACGTCCAGAACCCCTACCCCGCGGCTGGCACCACGCCGGGCTTCGTCAGTCCCTTTGGGCTCACCAACTACCTGAGCGCTCTTCAAGGCCAGCTGGGCAAGGGCACCGACGACCAAGGAGCCTTGAACTACGCCTACAACGTCATCGCCACCGACATCGCAGCCACCGCCCAGAGCAATCCGGAACTCCTTCCCCGGACCCGGTACGTGGTGGTCTGGCTGACGGACGGGACGCCGTACCCGCGTTGCTCGGCCATCGACAACCTCCCCGAGTACGCCGACCCACAGCACCCCTACCTCATCTGGGCGGACTCCGTCCCCGACTACTGCAACGTGGCGGGCGCGGCCGGCAACGACGCCATCAACGGATTCGTGGTTGGCACGGACCGCAATCAGAACTACCAGATTTTCAGTTACGTCGACCAGATTATGAGCCTGCAGTCCGCCTACAACATCGGCGACATCCGGCTCCACACCATTCTGCTTTTCAACCAGGCGGCGGTCCAAGCCTGCGGCACCATTTGCGAGGACATCTACGGCGTCTACCCCAACACGCCGGTGGCGCAGTACCCGGCGGCCGCCCACGAGGTTGCAGAGTGGCTATTGACCCAAGTCGCGCTGCGGGGAAATGGCGTCTACCAGGAGTTCCTGGACGGCAACATTCAGGACCTCGGGCTCGGAGCGCTGGACTACAGCTCGCTCGCGTCGCGCAACGTGCTGAAGAACATCATCGTCCAGGCACTGCGCAGCGAGCCCGCGGTGACTCTGCGAAAGGTGGACAGCGACGGGGACGGACTCACCGACGATGCTGACCAGGCCTACCTTTACCCAGGCTCAGAGCTCAGTCCTTATGCACCGGACAGCAACCAGGACGGCTTCAGCGACCGCTTCGAGGTCCTCCACCAGGCGGAGGGCTTCTCCCCAGGGAGTCCAATCAAGGACCTGCGGGGCTGCGACCCGACCCGGACGGCCACCCTCGGATGCGTGTATTTCACCGACACCGACGGAGACGGCCTCACCCAGTGGGAGGAGGCCTATCTCGGAACGCGCCCCAACATTATCGACTCGGACTCGGACGGCCTTCCCGACGGCATGGAGGTGCGCTACGGCTTGGACCCTCTCAAGAGCAACGTCGGGGTAGATACGGACTCCGATGGCATCAGCGACGTCGACGAAATCCGCGGCGGCACCGACCCTTCCACACCTGACCGTGCCCTCTACGACTCGAGCGCCATGCAGTACAGCTTCGTGGCGACGGTCCAGTCGGACAACAGTGTCTGCTACGATTATACGGTGAGCAACATCCAGCTGGTGACGCCGCCCAACAACGTCAGTGCCGTGGAGGGCTTCAACCTCTTCAAGGTGTGGTTCGACGAGGCACCGGAGAGTGCCGTCGCGACCGATTACGGAGTCTGGAAAGTCGGCTGCGCCTGGGCGCAGTACGCCCCGGCGCTGGGTGGGCAGACTGGCGTGCGGGTCCCGGCAGGTCCCAGCCTCACCCTCAACGACGCCAATTTCTACCCTCCCACGTCGCTCATTTATCCCAATCAATTCCTGGGCAGCCCCAACCTCTGCGTGGGCATCGCGCCGCAATGACCACCGGACGTCGTCGCCTCATCGCCGGGCTGGTCGCCACGTCTGTCGCCCTGACCGGAGCCTGTACCAGCAGCTATCTCTACGACCAGGAGGCGCTGACGGCGCTTCCCGTCGACCGCTCAGTGGCCATCGATGGACGGTTCTGCACCTACGGCTCAAACGACGTCCTCGATCCGATCAAGATTCTCTTCGTTCTTGACGCCTCCCAGTCGATGTCCGTCACCGACCCGGATGGGACGCGGGCGCTGGCCACTGTGCAGCTGCTGAACTCGCTGCCGCAAGACCCGGAAATTTACTTCGCGGTGATGCTTTTCGCAGGAAGCACGACGGCCTTCTTGACCAAGAGCGGCCTGGCCGAGTTCGAGCAACTCATCACCTACAGTCAGGCCGACTACAACCTGTTGATTGATAAGATTCTCAACTACACCAGCCCGGACCCCAACCGAGACTCGACCGACTTCGTCAAAGCGCTGGCCGAGGTGTACACCGTCGTCAGCACCGACATCTCGGCGGCGCAAGTCGGCGTCGCCGACGGCGGCTTCGCCGGGACGGCACCGGGCCGCTACTCCATCATCTTCCTCTCAGACGGCGCCCCCACCTTCAACCAGACGGCGCAGCTGCTGCCGCCTGGAACCTCGGTCAGCAGCATCCGCGAGCTGTCGATTCTCGTCGACAACGTGCAGCTCAACACGGTCCACGTCTTCGACCCAACCGTCCCGCCGAGCAGCCTCTGTGACTTGACCGGGGACGGTGGCTGTCCGCTGCTCATCATCAATCAGGACGCGGAGCTCCTGAAGCAGATGGCCGCCGTAGGAGGCGGCAGCTTCCGAGACTTTGAGAACCACGAGCCGGTGAACTTCCTCAACTTCGACCTCGGTGCCGTCCGACAGGGCTACGTGGTGAAGGACGTCATGGTCACCAACATCAACGCGCCGGTGGAAAGCCCCCCCGCCCCCGCCAATTGGGACGGCGGACCGACCGACGCAGCCGACTCGGACGGCGATGGGCTTACCGACGCTCAGGAAATTGCGCTCGGCACCGACCCCAACAACCCGGACACCGACGGCGATGGCTTCAGCGACGGCGTGGAGGTGTATTTCGCGGCGCGAGGAGCGAGTTTTAACCCCCTGGTCGTGAACCCGGGCTGTCCGGCCTACCTTCATGGCGTCGACTCGGATTGCGACGGACTGACCGATTGTGACGAGCAAGTCATCGGTACCAACTCGCAGGTTCAGGATTCGGACAGCGACGGCGTCCCGGACGGTGTGGAGTGGCAGATTGGGACCCAACCGGCCTCCGCTGACATGCAGGAGGATCCGGACAGCGACGGCCTCATCAATGACCAGGAAGTCCATCTGCACATGAATCCGCTTGTTGCGGATTCACAGCTGGTCACTTCGAATGGGTACCGCTACACCATTGAGACCGACGGGCCCGTCGATTTGCAGGGCCGCCAGTGCTACCACCTTCGTGTCGACAACATCTCACTGGCGCCGACCATCGCCTTTCGCCCCGACGGCGGGATGAATCTCCCCGACGGGGGTGTTGTGTTTCAGCCGGACGGCGGCTTTCTCTTCGCCGACGGAGGCACCGGGTATGGTCCCGGATGGAACACGCTGCTCTTGGTCGTCACTCAGGTACCGACCGACAACCCCAACGCACGCCCCATCGTCACATCCTTTCGCACCAGTGAAGCGCGTTACCCGGTGGGCGGAATCAAGCTCCCGGTCGACGGAGTCATCACGGTGCAACCGACGGACTTCCAAAACGGCTGCGTGCCCGCCTTTCCTCCGGACTCGGGCCTGTGAGCCAACCGGACGCGACTCCGGCTGCCATGAAGAAGGAAGGCCGCCCTGCGAAGGACTACCGGGCGCTGGTCTTCGGCTTGCTCTTGGCGCTGCTGGCAGGACTCAGCGGGTGTAAGGGGACGGTCGGCACGCTTGGCCTTTTCAGTACCCTTCCCCCCAACACCTGTACTTCCGCCGACGCGGCTCTCAACAACCCCAGCTGCCAGCTCACCCTCGGTGAGTGGAAGCAGGGCTACATCGGTCTGCCGCAGGAACAGGTTTGGTACGGCGCAAAGCTGGGGACTCTGGATGCGCGCAGCATCGGCCACGTCATCGCCGGCTATTTCCCGCCGGCCGACGCGGACTCAGGCTACATCCCCCCTCCCTACGCCGACGGAAGCCCCTACCAAGACGGCGGAGTGCTCCCTCCGAATTGTCAGACCGACGGCTTCAACACCGCGGTGAACCTGACACTGGGCATCCTCCAGCAAGACGGAGAGACCAGTGTCACCACCGGGGCGGACATCCACGGCACAGCGTGCCCGGTGCCGATGGACTTCACCTTCCGTTACACCCAGTCGGACACCAGCCTGATTGTCGTTCTCGAGGACAACACCGGAGTGGGCACCGACACCAAGAACCAGTACAGCCTCTGGCTCGACATGCTGGAGGACCCAGACGTCAACGAGCCGAATGACACACCACAGACCGCGACGCCCATTCCGCTCACCACCACCGGAGGCGTCGCGAGTGGCCAGAACGGCGGCTACCTGGCGACGCCTGGTGACATGGACTACTTCGTCGTCCAGTCCCCGGGCGCCAACAACGTGCTGTGGCTCGAGCTTTCTCAGGACCTGTCGTCGCCGTCGCCCCCACCCTACCCGTTCCGTCTCCAATACTTCGTTTACGGCCCCGATGGGCAGACCCAGGTCGCCACGGGAGACTCTCCGGCCGGGTCTCAGTACTCGACCACTGCCGTCGTCGTCGGCACGGCCATTCTTTTGAATCAGGTGGGGCCCTATTACATCATGGTGCAGGGCTACCGCGACCAAAACACCGTTGGTGCCGTACCCGGCAGCCTGACCTACAAATACCTGCTTCAAGTCATAGAGGTCCCTCTGCAAGACCCGACGGAGGGAACGGCCCAACCGTACAACAACACCTTCGCCTCGGCCTACCCAGTGAACGGCGGGGCGGCCATCGCCCTCAACGGCAACGCCACAGTCACCGGCCGGACCAGTTACGTCGCGGACCTGGACTGGTACGCGGTGACCCTAGCTGCCAACCCGGCTCTCGCGCTGTTGCACTACAAGCTCACCCCCAACCAAAGCGCAGGCCGCTTCCCGGCGCTCCCGACGCCTCCCAACCGCTCGCTCTTTGTCTACACAGAGATGCCGGATCAACCGAGCTGCCTCACTCCAGACGCCGGCCTCTGCCTCGACAGCGTCACACTGGTTGGCAACTCGACGTCGGCCAACATCGCCAGCGGAGCGTGCTACGAGGTTCCGCCCAAATGTGTGGAGTCCTACCGAGAAGAGGCCTTGCCGACGGCACCACCCCCGCCTCTGCCCAACCTCAAGAACTTCGAGGCGGTGCTGCAGGTGCCCCCGCATGCCGCCCCGGTGACGTACTACTTCTTCCTCCAGCCCAATGGCGACCTTTACGACAACGACGGGTACTGGGCGGACGACCGAGACTACACAATCCTGTTTGAGCATCTGGCGGAGCCGGACTCGCTCGAGGGAATTCCCAATCTCCCGCGGGCGACTACGCTGCTGGCAGCTCCGGGCGGCCCACTGGTGAGCGTGCCGGTCTATCTCAGCTTCGGAGTTGGCCAACTCAACCCCAACACCAACCCAGTACCGAACGACGTCATCGTCGGGTTGGATGACTTCGATGGGCGAGGCAACGACGTCGACCCGTACCAGATTGCGCTTCCCTTCACGACCGAAGCCGCCTGGCAAATTTCCTGGAGCGTGCCGACGTCGGACGGCGTGAACCCGGACTACGACTTGGGCTTCACGCTTTCATTTTGTGACACCGACCCAGACGCGGGCACCGGGACACCGCCCTGCTACGCGATGGTGTCCAGCCCGCAGTCCAACTCCAGCGACGAGCTTGGCCTGGCCTACTCGCCCACGCCGTACGACTCCTGGTGGAACCCGAACGCCAGCATCATCCCTGACCAAGTCGTTTACACGCAGACCATCTCGGGGGGAGTCGTCACCACCACCGTGACGCCTTACGGCTGCTTCTGCTTCGAGCCTCAATTCGTCAATGCCACGGCCACCAGCTACTTCTTGATGAACATCTTCCCGTTGAACCGGACGTCGTGGAACCTGGTGCCATACACGGTGACGACTTCCTACTCGGCGTACCCCTACTCCTTCACCAACACCGCAGGGGGAAGCACCACCTGTCCCGACCCGTGCGACTTCACCATCAACTGACGAATGTCACGTCCCGCCGTCGAGCACCAGGCCGACACATTGCACGTAGCTCGTGATATCAGGAAGATTCGACGCGTTGCTCTTGATGTCGACAATCCCGTTGTAAGTCGCCTTGGCAGAGGGCGTACACGTCAAGCCGACAATCAAGGCCGCGTTGTACTCGACAGTGATGGGTGTCATGAGGACCGTCCCAGCGTCGGCAGTCGAGACGCTCAGGCCCGGAGTGAGCGTGATGGCCGAATCGCCTGTATAGGTGACGCTGCTCACGACCATTTGCTCGGAACCGATGTTCTGAACGTCGAAAGTCAGGAAGCCTTCTTCCCCGACGGGGACGTCACCGCCGCCGTTGACGTTGTAGAAGAGAGCCGGCGTCGCCTGGGTGCCGACAATCGAGGGTGCGGCAGTCGGCGAAGTGGGGACAGACGTGTTGTCACCGCAGCCACCAACGGCCACGACGAGCGCAGACAGCGAGGAGAAGGCGAAAACGCGCATGTGCATAGCTGAAACGCTACCAGCCCCCTCGGGTGCTCGCCAGACACCGGCCTGGGTGGTCCTTCTGCCGCTGGTGTGGGTGCTCTTCGGCTGCGGCAGTCCGCAGGATGATTTCATCGGAGCCCGCGTGCTCGACCCCTGCAACTCGAGCTGGCCGGTGTGTGACGGCTACGCGAGCTGTCTGCTGGGGTCGGAGAGCTACACCGAGGGCAACCTTCCTGGCTCTGGAAACATCATCGTCCAGACGCTGACGCCCAGCCAGGTGACGCTGAGCTTCTACTTCACCAACCTTACCGCTGCTGGCGGCACCTTCTCCGTCGTCTTTTACGAGGCTGGATGTACCGGGAATGTCACCGTCGACGTCGACGGCCAGACAGTGGCTGAGGAGTCCCAGTCTCTGGGGGTCTTCGCCCGAAGCGCCCAGCTGAGTACCACTGGCTACCACTTGGTGACGTACCAAGCCACGACCAGCGCCTACTACCTGCTCAAGGTCGACGTCATCCCGCTCAACGATTAAATTAACCAGACGGCATCCCCACGCAGCTCAGGTACACCACGGCAACGGGGGAGTTGGCGGCGTTGCTGTCGATGGTCACCGCACCCGCGTAATTGCCGGCGTCCGGCGGCGTGCAGCTGAGGGGAACGACGAATTCCTGGTTGAAGGCAAGGGACGCGGGGAGGGGCTGGGTGTACGGCTGGAGCGCCATGGCTGGGTCGCCGGCGTAGGTCACTGCCTGCACAGTGAGGGTCTGTGTGCCCGCATTCAAAAGGCCGAAGCCGAACGAGCCGGTTGTTCCGACCAGGACTCCTTGCTCGTCGTTGAAAAGTACCGGCGACGTCGCACTGCTGGTGAACGGAAGTTGAAGTGTCGGCGCATCCGGTGGGGATGAAGCTCCGCAGCCAGCGAGGGCGAATAGCACGAAAATAAGAGCGCGGTCTGGCACGGCCCAGGACGGTACCAGCCGACCGGTCGAGCCGCCACGGGGAAGGCCCGCTCGAAGCGTGCGTCGACTCAGCCCTTGAGGGCGCCCGTGCCCTCGTGTTTCAGCCGGCGCGCCAGCCGGTCCGCCACGCGGTAGGCGTTGGCGACGATGGTGAGCGTCAGGGGGACGCCGCCGCTGCTGGGCATGAAGCTGCCGTCCACCACATAGAGGTTGGGGACCTCGTGCGCTCGGCAGTCCGGGTCGAGGACACTGGAGGCCGGGTCCCGGCCAAAGCGGCATGTTCCGGCCTGCAGAATGGTGGTCTCGCCGTACTGGTTGAGGCGAGTCACCTCGTCCGGGTCCATGGCGCGGAGAATCTCCTCCCCTCGTTCCACCAGAAAGCGGACGACTTTGTAGTCCACCGGATGTCGCTCGGTGGTGATGGCTGCCACCGGGATGCCGTATTTGTCAGTGACGCTCGGGTCCACCGTCACCTCGGTGTTGGGCGTCGGCAAGTACTCGGCGTACGTCTCGAATTGCAACATCTTGCTGTCGCGGTAGGCGCGGAGCTTGTCTTTGAGCGCCTTGCCGAAGACGCCCTTCTCGCCAGTGCTGGCCAAGTCGCTCGCCGCGGCGATGGGGTTGGGGTGCTCCCAGAGGAAACCGAGCGTGCCTCCCTTGCGGAAGCCCTCCTTGTCGTTGGGCATGGCGTAGAAGTCCTGGACGCTCCGCTGCACGAAAGGCGCCGGGTCATCCAGCCACGGCCAGCTGCTTTTGCGCTTGGCGATGCGAAATGTCGCGCGCGAGCGGCCGAATCCACTGAACATCAGGTTTTTCCCCACCAGCCCGGACCCATTGGCGAGCCCCTTGGGAAAGCGGGCCGAACGCGAGTTGAGGAGGAGTCGCGCGCTCTCCACCGCCGTGCAGGCGAGAACGACGAGCTTCGCCAGCTGCTCTTGCGTCACTCCGTGTTCGTCCTGGTAAACCACGCCACGCGCCCGGCCATCCGGACCGACGGTGACTTCCTTCGCCATGCAGCAGCTGCGCAGCTCCGCTTTGCCAGTGCCGAGCATGGCGGGCACCAGCGCCGCCTGGGTGCTGGACTTAGCATTCACCTCACAGCCGTACGAGCCGCACAGGGCGCAGTAAGTGCACGGAGAGCGACCCCGGTACGAGCGGCTGACGATGCCGCGTGCGGTGGGAGTGGCATGCAGCCCGAGGCTCTTGCTGGCGCGGTCAATCTCCTTGGAGATGGGGTGCTCGAGCAGCGGCGGAAGCGGGTACGGCTGGTTGCGTGGTTCGGCGAAGGGGTGGGGGACGACCACGCCGCTCACTCCCAGCTCTGCCTCAGCCAGGTTGTAGTAGGGCTCGAGGTCGGCATAGGAGATGGGCCAGTCCGCCACTGTGCTTCCGGGGATGGGCCCGAAGAGCGAACGCACCCGAAAGTCCATCGGCTTGAAGCGGTAGAAAAAGCCGCTCATGTGCACCGTCCCACCGCCCACGCAGTTGGCCGTCCAGGCGGCATTGCTGCGCGAGTACTTCTCCTTGAGGCTGGTCCGGTAAAGGTGGGGCTCCTCCCAGGGGACGGGCATGAAGAAGCTGCGCCGAGTCATCCCCACCTCGTCGTGGACGTACTCGCCAACCTTGTAGTCTGGCCCCTTCTCGAGGAGCACCACCTGCAGCCCGGCACGGGCCAGCTGGAGCGCGACCGGGGCGCCACCGGCACCACTCCCCACCACCACCACGTCCACTTCCGGGAGCGCCATGTCGGCTCAGCCCCCGCACTTGTGGTGGGTATGCATGCCGTCATAGCCGTCGGGCGGTTCGCTGGTTTCAAAGCCGATGAGTGCCCAACCCTTCCGGTCCTTGTTGCCCCCATAGGAAGGGTCTGAGAAAGCGCCCTCCATGGTGAGGACAACCAGAAGCTCGTACCAGTGACCCTCTCCGGTGCTCTTCGGTCGGTCCTTGAAGAAGCTGAGCAGTGTGTCCTGTTGCTCCGGCGTGAGCTGCGCAAAGGGCTTGCGGTACTGGTTCTGAGCACGGCGCATCAGAGCTTCGAGACCGCGGATGAAGTCGTCCTTGACGTGGCTCATCCGGGCGTCGGACAGCGCGCGGTCGAGGTAGCCCGGGACGCCCAGGTCGGCCGCGCCCGGGTCCTCATCGCGCGGCAAAAGCCGCTCGCAGGCCGCCGCCATCGCCTCGTATTCCGCGTCGGTGAGAGTGACGTGGGAGGTGGTGAGAGGGCCGCTTGGCTGCTCGGCCTTGCGGGCTGGTACCGGCTCGCGAGAGCAGGAGCCGAGCAAAACCATACTGCCCCCGAAGAAACTCACACGCTGGATGAAAGAGCGACGCGAAAATTCGCCTTCTGGGGTGTCGTCCGACATGGGTGGAGGTGTTCCTGACTTTGGTGATGAGGGATTCACGCGAGGAATCAACCAGTCCAGAGGTAGAATACAACGCTCGACCGCTGGAGGCTGCATGCGTTTTGTTGGATGGCTGATGCTGCTCGTGTGTCTCGCAGGAGCTGCCGGCTGCACCGGGAGCGCTGGATGTAACAACTGCGTCACCAACATCGACAGCGGGTGTCCTACCTGCGTCCCTGACGGTGGCCATTTCAGCGTCTTCATCGTCGACCCAACGTTCTTCTCGCCGCCCGACGGCGGCGTGTACGGCAGCGGTCAGTCCTCGGTGACCGGGTACGAAACGATTCCACTGTTCCAGATGGCCATCAACCCGGTGAACGGGAACATCGGCATCGCCTACGTCGAGTACAGCCTGGACCAAACCGACAACAAGCCGGACCTCGACCCGAGCGTCGAGAACATGGACATCCTCTTCGTTGAGTGGGCCAACGGGCAAATCGTCATCGGACCGGAGAAAGTGACTGGGACCGGAGTTGGCACAGCCAGTCTCCCCGTCGCAGCACAGGACTTTGTCGGGGTGAGCCTCGACTACCAGGCCAACGGCGAGCCGGCCGTTGCCTACAACGGCTGGGCGCAGCAGCTGCCGCAATACGGCTATGACGCGCTGGCGGGCGGACCATCGGCCGACGGCGGGACGCGGAGCAACCAAGCCTACTGGTTCCAGCACAATGCGGTCGTTTCATACCGGAACGGCGGGACCTGGACGCAAGAGACAGCGGCGATGGACTCGGAGCAGGCCGCCGCCTCCAGCCCGGAGTGTGCCGCAGATGGGTCGTGCAGCATGGGCACCATCGTCGGTTTGTACCCAGCGCTCTTCGTCGACAGCTCGGAGACAATCCTCGCCTACCGCGACGTGCACTTCGGAAGCTCGACCGGCACCGGTGACTTCGACAACTCCAACCTGGACCTTGCCTTCGGAGGTCCCACCAACTGGCAGTACACCGGCCTCGCCTGGGGCAAGCCGGGTATCCTGCTGCCCTCGGGATGCGTCGGGCAGACGCGAACGCCGTGGGGAAACCACAACAAGTTCATCCACGGCGCCAACAACACGCCAGCGCTCATCAGCGACATCGGTGGCAACGAGTACAACACCCCCGGGACAAATCTCATCTTCTTCGAGCAGAACACGACGGGCGGCTGGAATTGCCCGGTGTCACTCATCAAAGTCGGCACGACAGACCCGCCCAACATGCAAACGCAAACCGGGCCGAGCATGGCTTACGACGGGCTAGGGGCCGGCTACGCGGTCGCCGTGTCGGACCTCAGCGGCACCGGGGCGGCCTACTACAAGTACTGCCTGCCCGGTGCGGACTGCACCCAAGTGGCGAATTGGAGCCTCTTCCAGCCGGTGTTCCAGAGTGGCACCGGCGGCTACTTCTCCTCGGTGGCGCTGAACCCGGACACCCACGACCCCTGGGTGGCCTATTATTTCTGCAGCGCTTCCTCTGGCTACAACGAGTTCAGCTGCCCGACGGCCGAGCGCAGCCTGCAAGTCGCGACCACCATCTCGACCAGCCCTGGGCAGTGGAACCCTGCAACGGCAACGACTGAAACGGTCGATACGCAAGGCGCGTGGCAGACCCAGATGCTCTACCTCACCAACCCCACTCGGTTGGTGATTGGCTACCGCGACCCGACGACGGGAGCAATGAAGCTGGCGGTGGAGATCCCCCAGTGAGCAAAACGGCCGTTGCGCTCGTCGTCAGCGCGCTCCTGGCCGCTGCGTTCGGCTGCACGGGCACCAATTCGCTCGGCGGGAGCATGAGCGAGGTGTTCCCGCTGGACGTCTCGTCGGTGGAGATTCTGCGCAACGACTACGCGTTCCAAGTCAGCTACTACAACTACAATGGCGTCGGGATTGACTTAGTAGCCCGGGTCAGCGTGGCCCTCGACGGTTGGAACTTTGCGCCTGGTCATGACTACCAGCTCCAGGGCGAAGACGACGCGGGTCAACGGACGTCCGTGCTGCACTTGGCTTCGGATTCGCCCCCCGAGCCGCTGGCCAACGTCTACATCGGGGACCTCCAGCTCAATTCCGGGGGGGACGTCGGCCAAGACACGGAAGGAAACTTCTCGATGTCCTTCGTCGATGACGGAGGCTTCGGGGGCGGCCGCACACTGTACGGAAACTTTTCCGGCCAGACACAAGATGCGGGCTTCGGAGACGGGAACTGGCCACAGTGACCGAGGCGAGGGCCCCCACGGGAACCACGCCGCCACACATGGAACACCCGGCAACACATGGATTTGTCTGGGGAATCCGGAGCGCCACCGCGTTGACAGGGGCGCAGACCGTGCGATTTGCTGAAGGCATCCCCATGCGAGGCCGAACCGTTCGACGCGTCGTGGCCGTGATGTCCACGATTGCCTGCTGCATCGCGCTGCCCGCACCGGTGGGGGCAGCCACCGACGACGCGCAAACGGCGCCTGCCGCCAAGACGACCAAGAGCAGCACCGCAAAGTCGAGTTCCACCAAGAGCAAGTCTTCGTCCAAGCCCTCGAGCAAGTCTTCCTCCAAGACGAGCAAGAGTACGAGCAGCAAGTCGACGGCCAGCCGAAGCTCTTCCAAGTCCTCCAAGTCCTCCAAGTCTTCCAAGTCGACCGCGTCGGCGAAGAAGCCCGCGTCCACGCCAGCGGCGAAGGCACCGCCGACATCAGCTGCGGTGCGCGCAGCCTTCGACCCCACCTCGCCCACCTCCGCCAGCCTCCCCGGCGCGGCCGCCGGCACCGCGTCCGCGTCGGCAGCTCCCGCGCAACGCGGGCCCACGCGCATTGACTTCGACGACCGGCTCATTCAGGGCCAACGCAACACCGCCGGCGCGGTGTACCTCTATGACCGGAAGGAACTGAAGCAGCGCTCGATGATCAAGAAGCGCGAGAGCTTCCGCGAGGAAATCGTCGGCGTTGTCTACGACTCCGAGCTGTAGTCCTCCTGCCTCCTCCCCACCCACGAGGGAATCGAACGTTGAGCGGTCAGCCGACAGTGCTCCAGGTCGTTATCCTGCGCGACGGGCTCCTGGTCGGCACCGAAGTATTCGTCCCGGGCTCCTACACCTTGGGAAGCTCGGTGGACGCGGACCTCCGGCTGGACGACGCCACCGTGGACGCCGCACACGCCGTTCTGTATTTCCAAAACGGCAAGGCTGCAGTGCAGGACTCCGGTTCGGCCGGTGGCCTGTACGTCAACGGGCACCAAGTCACCGCCTGTGAGATTCGTGCCGTGGATGAGGTGGTGGTCGGCCCCTTCGTCTTGAAGGCACGGGTGCTGGGGCAAAGGCCGGCTGCCAAGTCCACGCCACCCCCAGAGGTGTCGGCGCTGCTGGGTGGGCCGCCTGCGGCTGCACCGATTCCTCGGGTGGCCCCGTTGCAGTCGCCGGCGCCGCGCCGGCCGGTTTCCACCCCGCCCCCGCCCCCGCCCGAGGCCTCGGCTGGCCCCGAGTCCGCGAATGGTCGAATTCCTCGAGACACGCCCGCGCCAGGCACAGTGCCTTCGGCCCGCAGGCGGAAGACCAACACCAAGAGCCGGCTGAAGGCCATTCCCGACGCCGAGCTCGCCACCACCATGCCGTACCCTTCCCATCCGCCGGCGAAGGGCGCGGACTCGGGAGCGACGGAGCTGGACCCTTTTGACGAGCCTCTCCAGCGCTCCCGAGGGTGGGGGCCGCCAGCGCCGTCCGCCCCACCGCCACCTCCCGCCGCGGCTCGCGCGCCGGCCGCCCGGCAGCCACCGGCCCCACCCTCGCCGGTTCACGTGGAAACGGAGCCACCCCCGGTATCGCCGCGACGGGGACCCTCGGGGGCGTTGCGCGCTGGGCCGCCTCGCACCTTCAGCATCCCGAGCAAGGGGGGACGGGGCCCGGCCCGCATCTACTTCGAGCTCTTCTGGGGCCAGGCCCGTCAGGGCGCAAACAGCTTCGGTCCAACCAAGAAGGACAAACCTGTCACGGCAGGTCTGCTCGAGAGCGCGATGCTCCCGCTCTTTGGCTTCACCCTTCCGGAAGGCTTTCCCATCGCCGAGTCGTCGGGGGGAGGCTACCGGCTCTTCATTCCGCCGCGGGCCGAAGTCGACCGCCGGCGGGCGGATGGAACCTTCGCGCCCATCCCGCCGACCGAGGTGGAGAAGTCGAGAGGGCGGCGAAGCGTCTCGCTCCAGCTCGGCTCGGCGGTGTGCCTGCGCGAGGGCGACATGGCTTGTGTGGCCTTCGTCGCTCCTCCCGCCGAGCAGTTCTTCGTCAATCCATTCCGGAACCGGCCCTGGTTCTTCATCGCCCTGTTGCTGCTCTTCCTGGGCCCTTCACTCTATTGGGTCATCTTCGGCCCCAAGCTCGACGACCTCGCGGACTTCTCGGCGAAGAACCTGAACCCAGTCGCGGTCCGGTTGCTCGCTCCACAAAAGAAGGAGGAGAAGAAGAAGGAGCCCGAGAAGAAGAAGGAAGAGCCCAAGAAGGAAGAAGCCAAGAAGGAGCCGAAAAAGGAGCCGGAGAAGAAGGTTTCCAAACCGACTCCCAAGCCCATTCCTCAGGTCCAGCCCAAAATCGAGCCGCCGAAGGACATGACCAAGGCTCTGGCCAAGGTGAGCGCGGCGGGCCCAGCCATGAAGTCGATGCTCGCCGCCATCAACAAGATTGGGCCTGGAGGCAACAACACGGCCTTCAAGCTCAGCGGCTTGGTGGGCAAAGGCCCGGTGGCCAGCACCAATGGCCTACCCGGCATCGGCATCGGTAAGGGCGGCGGTGGTCGCGAAATACTTCTCGGAGCGGGCGGAGGTGGGATTGGAGCGCTGGGTGTGGGCAACGTGGGCAAGGGCCCCGTGCGCGCTGGTGTGACCAAGGCCGTCTCCACCAGCATCGCGTCGCAAGGACAAATCGATAAGGAAGCGGTGGCCAAAGTTATCAACTCGCACCTGGCGGAAGTCCAGCGCTGCTACGAGGCGGCCCTGATGAGGACCCCGGGCCTAGCCGGAAAGGTGGTGCTCGAATGGAGCATCTCCACCTCCGGAAAAGTCGTCAGTTCCAAGTCAAAAAGTTCCAGCCTGAAGGATGTCTCCGTGGAGTCGTGCATCCTCAGGGCGCTCAACAACTGGCAGTTCCCGCCCGCTAAGGGAAACTCGGTAATCATCACCTACCCGTTCATCTTCAACGCGGTCGGCTTTTGATGAACGCCGAAGGCGGCGGCCTTCTCGAAGGGACCTTTTCGTGAGACGAATTCTCGTAATTCTGGTCTGCCTTTTGCCCTTGGCAGCACAGGCGCAGGAGGAGCTGGAAAATCCAGGGGTGGTCCTGGCCGTTCAGGACCGCACCTACCGGATGAACAGCGAACTGATGCTGGCAATTGGCGTCCTACCGCTCGACGCCTTTACCAAGGGGCTGAGCTTCGAGATTTCGTACACCTACCATTTCTCCGACAGCGTCGCCTGGCAGATTGGGCGGTTCCTCTACTCGTACAACATCGCGACCGGTCTGCAGGAGCAGTTGGTCCGCGACTTTGGCGTCAACCCGACCGCGTTCGCGCAGACCAACTGGATTGCCGGAAGCGATTTCATGTGGACACCCGTCTACGGAAAATTCGCCTGGCTCAACAGCAGCGTCGCCCACTTCGAGATTTACGGGCTCCTCGGACTCTCGGTGGCCAACCAGCGCATCTCCACCGACATCGCCGCCGGGACCACCAGCACGACGTTTCTTCCTGGATTCGACTTCGGCCTCGGCTGGCGTTTCTACGTCAGCAAGAGCGTCTCTTTCCGCTTCGAGGTGAGTGACAACCTGCTCTTCGCCACCAGCGGAATCCAAAACATCATGGTGGTTCAGCTCGGCGTTGCCTTCAACTTCGGCTCGACGGAATAGATGCGAGACGACGTGAAAAGCATGCTGGTGGTGTTTCTTTGGCTCGTTCCGAGCCTCGCGCTGGCGCAAGCGCAGCCGGCGCAGCCCACGCCGCCGGCGACGGCTGCTCCCGCCCCGGCCCAACCTGCGCAGCCGCTGCCTGCGCCCGCCAAACCGCCGGCCGTTGCTCCGGCACCGGCAACACCTGCACCGCAGGGGCAAGCTCCCGCTCCCCCAACCGCGGATGCCTCCCGCGGACCGGCCGAGAAAGCCGACCAGGCGTTGTTCGACGACGCGCTGCAGGACTATTTCGCCGACCGGAAGGAAGCTGCCGCGCGGAAGCTCTTCGCCTTCATCGAAGGGACGCCTCCCACCGACGAGAACCACCCATGGGCCCAGTACTTCCTGGCCCGGTGCTTCATCGACCTCGGCCTCAGGCACGCCGGTGCGGTCTACCTCGCGAAGGTGGCACGTGAGCGGAGCAACCCGCAGGTTCTGCCTCGGACCCTGGAGGCGCTCCGGACGCTCATCCTCGTCCCGCACGACGAGGTGCTGATTGACGAGCAGGTTTTCGGCTCGCTGGACCTGGGCTTTCTACCGGACTCGGTGAGCGACTACGCCAACTACGAGCAGGGCCTGGTGGACCTCCGGGTGGGCAACGAGCGCTGGGCGAACACCCACTTCACAAAGCTTGAGGACGGCAGCGTCGAGGCCAGCCGGGCCAAGTTCGCCCTCCTTGTCACCCGCCTCAAGAAGCTCGAGGGCAAGGCCGTTCCCGACGAGATGATTGATGACTTCCTCGCTCTCTCCAACGACGACAAGCTGACCCAGGAGGCACGCAATGAAGCCCGTCTGGCGGTGGCCCGTCTGCGCTACGAGCGGAAGGACTACGAAGGTGCGCTCAAGGCCTACGACATGGTCCAGCTGCCGACGCTGGACCCTGGCAGAGCGACGCTTTACCTCGAGGAGGCGTGGACCCGATACAACCTTGGCCAACTGCGCGCAGCGATGGGTCTGCTCACCACCCTGGACGCGCCGAGCTTCCGGGAGGAGTTCCTGCCCGACAAGTACATCCTCCGGGCTCTGGTGTACCGGGACCTCTGTCACTACTTGCCGGCCAAGCGCGCTGCCAAGGAGCTCACCCGTCGCTACGCCGAGTCGCTCGATGCGATTCGCGAACGCGACGACCTGACTCTTGACCCCAGACTGCGTAGCGCTGCATCCAGCCACGGAAGCACCAAGCGGGCGGCGAAGTTCCGTGAGTCGCTGAGCCTCGAGATTGAGCTCAAGGCCCGGTACGCCGGCGGCTTCGGCGAGCGGCTCTTCACCCAGACGACCAAAATTTACGACTTGGCCTACGCCGAGTCGGAGCGTGTCTACCGCCAGCGGCTTCAGGAGGCGGTCCGCGAAGAGGCGGACAAGCTCCTGTTGGCGGCCGAACAGGTGCGGCTGATGGAGTACGAGGTTGGCCTGAAGCTGTACGAGCGCATCAAGCGCGGCGCCAAGCTGGTCCAGCCGGAGAAGGAGACGCCGATTGGGCCCGGACAGGAGGCGTTCCGCTTCGATGGCGAGTACTGGAACGACGAGCTCCGGAACTACCGGGTCAGCATCCCGAGCCGCTGCGTGGCGGAGGGTTCGCTGTGATCGCCGCCTTGCTGACCGCGGTCCTGGCCGCTGGCCCGAGCGGGCCGGTCCTGCTGACACCGCTCGACAAAAGCGTCAATCCGGTCGTCACCAAGGTGCGGGAGAAACAGGAGTCCATCGACAAGCTGAAGCGCGACATCTTCAAGGTCGACCGGTCCATCATCGAAACCGAGCGGCTCATCGCCCGCAGCCGCACCGCCAGCTACCTGCCGGACCTCCAGTTCCGGCTGGCCGAGCTCTACGTCGAAAAGAGCCGGTATGTGTACTACCTGCAGGCGGAACAACGGGCCGAGGGCACCAGCGGTGCGATGGTCAGCCCGGAGACGCGTCTCTTCAAGCAGAAGGCGGTGCAGCTCTACTACCGCCTGTTACGGGAGTACCCAGACTTCCACGACGGCGACAAGGTGACGTTCTACCTGGCCCACGAGCAGCGCGAGCTGGGGCAATTCGACGACATGCTGTCCACGCTGCGCGGGCTCATCGACAAGTACCCGAAGAGCGAGCTGCGGCTGGAGTCAGAGCAAATTCTGGGCGACTACTGGTTCGACAAGGCCAACCTCGACGAAGCCGAGAGGCACTACCAGGCCATCTTGGCCTTTCCGCCTTCCCCGGTGTCCGACTTGGCCCGCTACAAGATGGGCTGGATTCGCGTCAATCAGCAGCGCTTTAACGACGCAGTCGGGTTTTTCGAAGCGGCCGCAGGCAGCCCGCCCATTCCAGGCGTGGACTCGGCCAAGGCCCTCAACGTCAAGCGTGAGGCGCTCCTCGACCTGGTCTACAGCTACACCGAGGCCCGTCCTGCCAAGGGCGCTCTGCCCTATTTCGAAAAACTGTCCGACAGCCGCTCCACCTACGCACTGGCGCTCGACAAGCTGGGCAACCGCTATTTCATCAAGCAGCAGTACGAGTGGGCCATCCCCACCTTACGAAAGCTGATGGAGATTCAGCCCGACCCAGAGTTGGACATGGAGCGGGCGGAGAAAATCTACGACTCTCTCCGGGCGTCCAAAGGAAAAGTCCCCACCACGCAGCAGGACATTAAGTTTCTGGTGCGCGCTGCGGTCAACGTGAAAGTGGACGCCTTCAAGGACGAAACCACTCGTCGCAAGCAGCTCGCCGAGCTCGAAGAGATTACCCGCGACCTGGCAACGCAGCTACAGACCTTGGCCCAGAAGACAGCCACCCGCGAGGCGTATCTGGACGCGGCGACTGCCTATAAGGAGTACCTGTCGCTGTTTCGGCCGGAAAAGTACGTCCGCGACATCATGCACAACCGAGCGGATTCGCTGTTCGCCGCCCGAGCTTTTCCGGAGGCGGCGCGTCAGTTCGAGGAGTTGCAGCGTTATGAAGAGCGCGCCAAGGACGCCAAGGGGATGGAGGCCGCTTCCTATGGCGCGCTGCTCAGCTCCTTCTCCGCGCTCAAGCCAGGCGAGGTTGAGCAAATCACCGCCTTCGAGGTGGCCGACGCGCGCCAGGCGCTGAAGATTGACGGCGCTGCATTCATCAGCAAGTACCCGCGCAACCCCAACGTCGTCACC
The DNA here is from genome assembly GCA_052143535.1 of Myxococcaceae bacterium. Classification (GTDB taxonomy): domain Bacteria; phylum Myxococcota; class Myxococcia; order Myxococcales; family Myxococcaceae; genus JADGRA01. Next base: position 136,730 of record JBKQSS010000091.1, read on the forward strand.
TTGAAGTTCAACATTGCCCGCGCCTACTACGACGACGGTGAGTTCGAGAAGTCGAGCCAACTCTTCACTGCTTTCGCGCTGGAATACCCGGAGGACAAGGACGCCCCCGCGGCGGGAAAGCTGGCGCTCGACGGGCTTCGGCAAATCAACGACTTCAAGGGCATCGAGGAAACGGCCCGGAAGTTCCTCGCCAGTTCACGCCTTCCGGCGACATTCCTGGCCGAGGTCCGCCGGACGCTCAGCGAGAGCAAGGGCGAGGCGCTGGGAGAGCTCGCGCTGCAGAGCTCGGCCGAGACCGGCGACGTGGTGGAGGGCCTGCTCAAGGTCGCTTCGGAGAACAAGTCCAACGACATTGGTGAAAAAGCTCTGTACGGCGCCTTCAGCGCGGCTCGGGAGAAGCACGACTTCACCAAGGAGCGGCAAATCGGTGCCAAGTTCATGGCCGACTACCCGAAGAGCAGCTTCGTACCGGACATCGCCAACACCCTTGGCCACGCCGCGGCAGAAGCCGGCCGCTTCACCGAGGCTGCCCAATGGTACGAGCAGGTGGGGGCGCGAATGGGCAACGACCCCGCGGCCTTCGAGGGTTGGATGTCCGGCGGCCGGCTTCGCGAGGCGATGCACGACTACCCGGCCGCCATCAAGGACTTCAGCGCCGCCGCCGCCATTCCAGGCAACCGGCGCGCCGACGCCTACGGCGCCCTGGCACAGGTCAAGCTCCGGGCGAATGACCTCGCCGGGGCGAAGGCAGCGGCGGAAGCCGCTCTCAAGCTAGACAAGAGCCAGCCGCTGGCCGCGTCGGTTTATGCCGAGGCTTCCTCCAAGCTCGGCGGAGAGCGGCCCGATGTCGTCGCTCGCACTCTGGCCACGGTGGTCAACTCGCCCAACGGACAGGGGGAGGAGACAGCACGGGGCCTCTGGTACCTCGGCGACATGCTGTACCGGAACTTCAAGACCATTCCAGCGGACCACATTGACCAGAAGGTGGCGGCGCTGCAGCAGCTGCAGGGCGTCTACAACCAGTCGGCGTCGATGGGCTCGGCGGAGTGGGCAGTCGCCTCCCTGTGGAAGCTCGGGCTGGCGCTGCAGTCTCTGGCCGAGACGGTAGAGGCGACGCCCGTTCCGGCCGGCGCCACGGCGGCGCAAGCGCAACAATTCAAAACCGCCGTCCAGCAGCAGGTGCAACCCATCAAGGACCAAGCCGAGGAGGCGTTTAAGACGTGCCTCGCCCGTGCCTCACAGCTCGAGGTGTACAGCGAGGCCGTCCTGGGCTGCCGGAGCAAGAGCGAGTCGGTGCGCTCGCCACTGCCGTCACCCGGTTCGCCCGGGGCCCTCCCGGGCAACATCGCCGAGCTCCAGAGGCAGGCCGAGGCGAAGCAGGATGCTGCGTCGATGGAGGCGCTCGGCCTGGCCTACCTCGACGCCCGGCAGATGGGGCAGGCACAGCTCACCCTGTCACGCGCCACCGAGCTTCAGGAGACGCGCGCCTCGGCCCAGAACGCTCTGGGCATCGCGCTGCTTTACCAAGGTGAACCGATGCTCGCCCGGGCTGCCTACGACAAGGCGCTCGAGGCCGACCCCGCCTATGACAAGGCCCGCGCCAACCTGGCGGCACTCAAGTGTCGCTATGGCGACGTGGAGGGGGCACGGAAAGAGCTGGCGCAAGTCAAAAACCCGGCGTCGGTCCACGGCTCCGACGTCGACCCCGACTGGAGGGCCTGCAAGTGAGGTGGCTCGCCCTGGCGGTGTTTACGCTCGGTTTGCTCTGCTGCGGGCCGCAGCAAATACAAGGCAGCCTGAGCTCGTTGCTCAACCTCCAGTACAACACCGTGCGTCTCGGCTACACGGGAGGTTCGGTCGACGGCGGCGTCATGACCAACGGCGAGGTGTCCGTTGCCTTCCTCGAGGTTTCGGGGAAAACCGAAAGTGCCGTCCTCGTCGTCACCGAGGACCTGACCGACTTGCAGGTGGAGCCCGGCGGAGTGGTGAACCTCACCCAGGTTCCGCCCTCCGGCGTCGGCCAGCGGGGGGTGGTGACACGGGCCGTGGCCAACGACCCGGTCACGACTTTCCCGGCACTGCAGCGCGGCTCGATGACGCTCGGGGGGACCCCGATTCCCGGCTCCGGACAATCAATGGGCGGCGCCTTTAACGTCACCTTCGAAGACTGCCCGGAGTTCGCCTGCGGCTTCACGGCCTTCGCCTCTTTCACCGCCCAGGTGCAATGATGAGACAGTCCCCGAGACTCCTGCCGCTGGTCGGCCTGTTGGCGTTCGGCGCCGGGTGCGGCGGACACTACAACACCAAGGTTCCGGACGACCTGGTGCGGCAGTTGCCATATGAGAACAAGATTGACCTGTTGGAAGCGGAGAACGACCTCTTCATCGCCTACGACAAAGTCGACGAAACAGAGAATGAGGTTTCTCGGACCCGCGACCAGATTCGTCGTGCCAAGCGCGCCGAGGGCATCGCCAGCGACGAGGTGGGCCAGGCCAAGGACCCAGCGAGCAAGGAGATTGCTCAGCTGACGGTCGAGGAAGTGCGGGCCCGCATCGACTACCTCAGAGCGCGACAGGCACTCAACGTCCAAGCCCGCGAGGTGGAGGAAGTGGCGCGGCAGTGCGCGGTCGCGCGCTACCAGCTGGCGCGTCTGCTCGCCGTGCGGAAGGCAAAGGTGAAGGGCAGCGAGGGCTACAAGCCGGAGGACTTCGAGCGCCAGGTGAAGTCTTGCGACGCGGAAGTGGCCGACCGGAGGAAGGGCCTCAAACCGGACGAAGAGACGCTGAGCAAAACGCGCGCCGACTGGGACAAGCGCAAGGAAGTGCTTGCCAAGCGGACCTTTGATGCTCGGGCCAGTCCCTTCGTGGAGCGCCTCTGATGACCTTCTGGCTGCTGGCGCTGTCGCTCCTCGCGGCCGACCCCGACCCGGAGCAGGCCGAGCTCCGCAAGGCCGTGCAGGAAGAGAGCGCGCGGGTGGAGGCGGCGCCGGATGATGCCGAGGCGCTGCAGCGTCTGGGCCTGGCCTTCCTCTCGCTTGGCGAGCCAGAGAAAGCGGTCGGCCCCCTACGCGAGCTGGTCCGTCGCCACGACGGGCCGACCGCCCGGCTCCTCTTGGCGCGGGCGCTGCGCCTCTCCGGGGAGGGCACCGAGGCACGAGCGGTTCTGGTGGCGGCCATCGCCGCCTTCCCTGGGGATGCGTCGCTGCATGCCGAGCGCGGCCTGATGGCGCGGCGCTTCGATGAAACCGAGGTGGCCATTGTCGAGTACGGACGGGCGGTCGAGCTGCAGCCGCAGGATGCCGCGTTCCGCTTCAACCTCGCCGAGGCGCAACACCACGCCGGACGGCTAGACGAGGCAATCGAGGGTTACCGCAGGGCGCTCTCGATGGACCCCACGCTTGGTGCCGCCCAAGTGAACCTAGGCAAAGCCCTCGCCGAAAAGGGACTCACCGCAGAAGCGAAAGACACGCTGCTGGCTGCGGCGCGCACCGGCGTCGCTGACCCGGCGGTGCATTACAACCTTGGCGTGTTGTTGATGAAGGAAGGAAATGTCGACGGCGCGATTGCATCCTTTGAGCGCGCGTTGACGCTCAATCCCGCCTACGCCCAGGCGCACAACAACCTCGGCGTCGCGCTGATGGATGGCAAAGATGACGTCGCTGGAGCGACGCGACAGTTCCAAGCTGCCACGCAAGCGGACGCAAGCTACGCCGATGCCTGGTTCAACCTCGGGCTCGCCCAGTTCCGCGCCGGAGACAACGGCCGGGCCACCAAGTCCTTCGAGCACGCCTTGGCGCTGCAGCCCAAGGCGAGCGGCCCCTACACGCAACTCGGCCAGCTGTACTTGAAAATGGGGAAGCGCAAGGAGGCGGTGGAGGCCTTCCAGAAGGCCATCGCCCTGCGCGCAGACGACCCGAAGGCATCGCACAGTGCCGAGCCCTTCAAAGGGCTGGCTCTGGCCTACGTCGGCCAGGGAAAGTTCGTCAACGCCATCGAGACGCTGCAGCGGGCGGTCCACGAGTTTCCCGACGACGCCAGCGCGCGCGCTGCCTTGGCCGACGCGTATTTGGCAATGGGCGACCTCGACCGCGCCATCATCGAAGGGGAGAAGCGCGTCGCTCTCTCCCCAACCGTCGAAGCTCGGCTCGACCTCGCCAGCCTCTACGCGCGCAAGCGGGTCGCTGGCAAGGCGGAGCCCCTCTTCAAGTCGGTACTGAGTGAGGCGCCCGACAACCTGGCGGCCACGTTGGGGTTGGCAGACCTCTACCTGGCCATGGGCAACTGGCAGGCCGCCGAGTCGCTCCTCTCGGCGGCGAAGGAAAAACGGCCCGACGACACCTCCATTCTCTCGCGCCTGGGCATCCTCCATGCCCGAAAAGGACGGCCGGACCTGGCGCTCCCGGAGCTCGAGGCAGTGGTACGCCGAGACCCAACCCAGCTCGAAGCCAAAGCCGAGCTGGGCTTCCTCTACTTCAGGGGAGGCGACCCAGACGCGGCAGCCAAAATGCTGCGGGCGGTGCTGGCCGCGGACCCACGGCAGCCCTATGGACTGCTCTATCTCGGCCACGTCCTGTACGAGCAGCGACAACCGGCCAAGGCCGAGGAGGCCTTCAAGGCGGCGGCCGACGCGGACCCGGGCGCCGCGGAGCCCCACTACGCGCTCGGGCAGCTGTACGAGGCGCAGGGCAAGAAGAAGGAGGCCTTAGCCGAGTACCAACGAGCGTCGGCCCTGCAGAAGGACCATCCCTACGCGGCCGAAGCGGCGAAGCGCATCGCGGCACAAACCACCACCCAGTAAGCCGGCATGGCCGCGGGGCGAGGCTAGCGGCGCCCGAAATGCGAGGAAACCGGCGCTGCGCCGCCGCGACTGGCGGCGGCAGGCTTCTGCCACATCGGCTCAGCGTGCTGTGCAATCGAGCCGCTCCAGCTGGCCACGGCGGCTTCGCGGCCAACCGCCTCAGCGCTCGAGGCAGCGGGCGCGGGGCCGCGCGCTTCGGCAAATGCAGGCGCTCCCGGGGAGTCAGGCGTGTACGCGCCACGCGGCGGAGAGTGTCCGCCCGAGGAGGGCGATGCCGGCGGCGGCCTCGGGGCCGGCGGCGGCCGACTGGGAGGCGGCGCTTGGTGGGCGGCCGCATTGCGCACCGCGCCCGGGCCTCCGGAGTACCCGCGCGGCGGTTGCAATTGAATGGGCTGAATGCGCCCCGGCGCGGGCGGCGTGAAGTTACCGGCCACACGCTGGATGGGTTGAGCGCTGAGGCGCTCCACCTGCGCGACAGGTGGGCCGGCGTACCAGCGCGCGCCCCCGTAGGCGACCGCCTGATGCACTGGCGCGGTGGCCGCGTAGGCGTAGTGGATGTTTTCCACGGGCAGGCGGTGGCTCCAAAAGCTTCCCGCGAAGTGAGCCGCCGGGACGAAGCACCAGTAGGGACGCCACGGCTGCACCACCACCGACCAGCCAATGGGCGGAAGCGGCGCCCAGCCGATGTACCCACCACCGAGACGCCAATCCACCCAAGCCGGCGCCCAAACCGTGCCGGGCACCCAAATCCATCCGTAATTCGCGTCCATGGCCCAGCGCCCGTAGTGGAAGGGCGCCCAACCCCAGGCGTAGTCACTCTCGAAGTACCAGCCGTAATCCGAGGCCACCCATTGCCCGTTGGTGGCATAGGGCTGAAAGTCGTCGCCGACGACATTGGCCGCAGGCCGCCAGGCGCGGGTGCCATCCACGTCCACCCATTCCCCATAGGGGGAGAGGGCATCATCAAAATTGGCCTGCACGTCGCCGTCTGGCGGAGGAATGGGAGTCCAGTCCTGGGCCGCCGCCCGCGCGCCTACAAGACTCATGGCCATTGCAAGAAAGCCAATGAATCCAACGAGTTGCCTCTTGACTACCATCTTCGCCTGCCACCTTCCCTGCATCCCGGTGGCGTCACCCTGCCCGGCCGAGCCTTAGGAACAATTGGACGAGGTCTCAGGGCCGAATGTTCAACCCCACCGCGCCGGGGAGCACTCCGGGGGAAGGGGTGCCCGAAGGGCCTGGTCCAAGGAGCCGTGCCTTCTCAGCGCTACTAAAAGGTGCGACGTCCACTTGGCTGCTGCGAGCAGTCGAGGCGCTCATTCGAATGGAACGAATTCGAGGTAGAGCGAGTTGCCCGGGTTTCGGGTGTCCATGATGTAGCCGCGGCCAAGTCCGTCCACCACCACCAACACGGGGTAGTTGTAGACGGGGTCCGCGCTCGCCCCCAGTTGGGTGATGCCGTGCCAGCCGCCGTCGACGTTATAGCGGCCGCCGCGCACCAGCAGCGGGCCTGCGCCTGCGTCGGTTTGCTTCAACCACGCGGCCAGCGCATTTCCGCTCGGGTCCACCGCGATGACCGGCGAGTAGGAGAGGTTGCTCGGGTCGGAGTCGAGCGTCACCGGAGCGGACCAGGTGTCGCCGATTCGCGTGTAGCTGCTCGAGACCACCGCGAAGCTGCCTCCGTCGCTCTGCTCTTGCCAAATGGCGATGGCATTCCCGTTCGCCGAGACGCCGACTTGCGGGTTGTAGGCCTGGATGGCGTCGTCGAGTTGCACCGCGGCATGGAAGGGGGTGGCGCGCGTGGCGTCCAAGGTCGAGGCGAAAATATGGCCGATGGCCGTTGCCGTCTCTGTTTCCCAGACGACCGCCCCGTACCCGTAAATTCCCATCGCGACGCGCGGAAACTGCGAGGGCGCGTCTGCGGCGGAGAGCGCGACCGGCGGGGGAAAGGTTCCGGTGCCCGGCAGGTAGGCAGCGAGGATTCGGGGCGGCCCACCATCAAACGTTGCCTGCTCCGACGGCCACGCCACCAGAGCGTCACTGGCGATGTCGCTGGCGACACTCAGGTTGCCTGGTGTCCCGGCCGGGTTGGCGCCCAGCGTCTCGTCGGTTTGGATGGTGCCGGCGGGCAACCACCCCGCATCGGTGACGAAATAGCTTCCGTACACCACCTGCTTGTCGACCACGGTCTCGAGCCACACCGCGAGCCCAGTGTTGACGTTGAAACCGACGACTTGCGGGAACTGCGACCTCGCCTCCGGCGGGGACAACTCCTGGACGTACCTCCAGGCCTGGGAATTCGGGTCCCAGAAGCCGACTTCCGCCGAATAGGTAACCGGCCCCCCGTCTGTCGGCTGGTTGGTCCAAGCAGCGAACGCAGTCCCGTCGGAGGCAATGCCCACCGTCGGATTGCTGGCTTCCACACCGGCCGCCGCCTGAAGGGGGTCGGGCGCGGTGGTGGGACTGCCTCCTGAAGCAGAAACCCCGCCCAGCACTCCGAAGTCCATCTTTGTTGAGGGGAGTAGGTAGTCGACTGCTGTCACGACGTTGCCGAAGTAGTTGGTGCCCATCGCGTACAAGCCGGTCTGGGTGGCGTAGCGGAGGCTGCCACCGGAGGTGAAGACGCCGTCCCGGGTCGAGAAGTTGCTGGTGAACGGGGCCAGTGCATTTCCCCCCAAATCCTTGATGGCGGAAGTCAACGTCACGACGTAGTCCGTCCCCAGTGCCAGTCCGCCGGCGACCGGCTTGAAGGTCGCGACCGACGCATCGGCGGCATCGACTGTCACCAGGTACCCACCTGGGGATTGGAAGCCCTGGCCGATGACGGTGAAGGTTGTGTCCTTGATGCCCGCATCGAGAATGATGTCGGAGAAGGTGGCAACCACCACGCCATTTGCCGGCACCACATCGACGGCGCCGTCCGGAGGTTGGATTTCCGCCACGTAGGGGCCGGCGACGAGAAAACACACCTTCAGGTTTGGGTCGCAGAAGGCCGGGTACTGGCAGTCCGCGTCTGTTGAGCAGGTGGTGCCGAAGCCGTTGCATCCCTCGATGGCGAGGACTGCCCAGCCAACGGCGACGGCGGCGAACAGGCCCCAACGCTTCTTGCAGGAAGTCATAATTAGAAGCTCCCCGCGACGAGGGCACCGCCGCCGCCTGGAATCAGGCTCGGCGAAACGGAAACGCTCGGACTGCTGTGGCTGCTGCCGACGACTATCAACACCACGCCGGTCACCAACGCGGCAACGCCGACGCTGCCAGCGATGACCGCGAGCGTCTGTCTGGACTGGATGGTGTTATTCGCCGACTGAAACTGGCTCTGGTAATTGGGAGGGAAGGCGCCGTTGACTTGCTTGGCGCTGAGGGAGTTCTTGGCGTTGTTGGCCGAGATGAAGGCGGCCACGCCCACCCCAATTCCGAGAACGCCAACACCGCCGACGACCCATCCCGCAATTTGTAGGCCGGGAGAGCCCTTGGACTGGGCCGCCGGGCTGGTTGTTTTGCCCGTCCCGGCGGCAGCCGCGACAGTGGGTGGGACGTCGGTGGCGCCCTTGGGCAGCACCTCCACCAAGGGGCCGCCCTGGCCGGCCTGGAAAAACCCGGCCATCAATGCCAGAGCGTCGCTCTCCGGCGCGCCCGGCTGGAGTTTTACCCGGACCGTACGCAGCTGGTTGCCCCCGCCGCTCACCTCCGTGACGCTGGCGTAGCGGTCCGTGCCCCAGATGAGGGTGCGGACCCCGTACACTTGGCTCACCTTCAAGAGCGGGAGGAGCCGACCCAGGGCCGTGGCCATGTCAGGAACGGGCTCGACGCACGGCCCACCGTCCGGTGCCACCGCTCCCTCCACCGCCGCGGCCAGCTCGACTGGCTTGGCGAGTTCGGGCGGCGCCAGGACGGTGACTGTCCGCGAGAGGCCGCGGTAACCCCACCCCACCTCCACCCGGTAGTCGCCAGCCGGCAGGCGCAGCGACAGAGGAGCGTCGCCCACCGGCTTGCCGCCGACGAAGACTGGCTTCCCGGGAGGAGCCACAGCGATGTCCAGCCGGTTGGTGGGCAGCTTCTTCACCGCCTTCCGGACCTCATCGGCAAAGCGCTGGAAGGACGGCGGAAACACCGAGGTGTCGGGCTTGTAGTCCGGGTCCACATAGAAGACGCGGCTCAGTGTGGCCTCGGCCGTGGCCCGGTCCGTCTTGAGCTCCACCTGCGCCTGAAACGTCAAAAGCTCGCTTTCGGCTGACCAGCGCGCAGCCGAAGGCACGAGGCGGACGACGTCGTCGAGGGCACCCTTCACCGAGGACAGGGCGACCTCGGTCTTGTCCCCGTAAAAGTCGTTGCGTGCGGTGTTGAGCGCGGCGAGCAACTCGGGAAGCGTTCGCTCGGCCAGACCTCCCAGAGGCGCGGCCGTCTGCACCTCGGGCTGCACCGATGCTCCCAGCCGCTGGGTGAGCGCAGTCCGGAAGCTGCGCGCTGCGATGGCGCTCCCCGCGACGCTACACTGACCGATGGCGACGACAGCACTCTGTCCGGCGGGCTGAGCGTCAGCTGGCGACGGTGCGAGCGCCGAGGTCAGCGCCGCGGTCGACCAAATCCAGGTCCAGCGTCCTCGCATCGCCCACCCTCCCTCGCATCGCTTCGCCCAAATGCTGCCCGCCCGGCGGCGAACGCTTTAGTCGGTGATGAAGTTGTGCTTCAGCGGCCGTGTCTTCCCGGATTCGATGGTCACCGTCCAGCGCTTTTCCTTGCGGTTGACCAGGCGGACCTCGTGGGACCCCGGCGACAGGGGGATGCGCTTGCTCGCGCCCTCGATGTCTCCCTGGGACTTGCCGTCGATGAAAAGCTTCCCCCAGGGCGTCGCTTCCACCACCAGAAAGCCCGGCGGCTCGGGGCGGGCGGGGGGCGCCGGGGCTGGCGCGGGGACGGAGGGGGCCGCCTTGGGCTGGGCCGCCGAGACTGGCGGGGGGGGAGGCTCGGCCGGCGAAGTCGGGACGACGGCTGGGGGCGGCTGGGCCGGCGTCATGCCGCGTCCCAAAAGGAAAACGGCGACGAGGATGCCGAAGACGCCGCTGCCCACGAGGGCCGCGACGACATTGCGACGCGTCCCCCCGATGCCGGCCGCCGCTTGAAGGCTGCCCGTCCCGACCGGCGAGCGCTGCGTCACCACCGAGGGCACGGATGGGCCGCCGCCGGTAGGAGTGCCGCCCGGGGGTTGCTGCTTTCCGCTTTGCTTGGTGGTGTAGGCGTAGGCCGCAGTGTCCATGCCAACGGGCGCCATCCCGACGGAGGGCGTCCCGCCCCGGACGGCAAGACCTTCGTTCGAGACGCCGCCCACGCCGCGGTTGGGCGGTGGGGTGACGAGCTGCAAAGGAATCTCGGGCTCGACCTGGTCGGCTTGAAACTCCTCCGCGAAAAACTCGCGAAGGAATAACCCCACGTCGGCGTCCTCCGGAGAGCGCGTGTGGTGGATGACGTATTGCTGCAACGCGCGCTCGAATTCGTGCGCGTTCTGGTAGCGGCCCGCCGGGTCGCGGAGCAGCGCCCGCAGGACGATGCCATCGAGCTCACTGTCCACGTTCGGGTTGAGGCGGGCGGGAGACTCAATGGGGCGCTCTTGCACGGCGCGCAGCACGGCCACGTCACTGTCGCCGTCGAAGAGCTTTCCTTGGGTGAGGAGCTCCCAGAGGGTGATGCCCAGGGCGAAGATGTCGGTGCGCGCATCCACCGGCTCGCCCCGGGACTGCTCCGGAGACATGTAGGCGAACTTGCCCTTCAACATTCCCGCCGTGGTGGCGCGGTTGCCGGCCTTGGCAATGCCAAAGTCGGTGAGCTTCACCGAGCCATCGTAGGAGATAAGAATGTTGTGAGGGGTGACGTCTCGGTGCACCAGGTTGAGCGGCTGACCGTGGTCCGTCATCCGGTGGGCGTAAGCCAGCCCCCGCGCCACCTCGAGAGCGATTTGCGCGGCGAGGACGGTGGGGAGCTGCGCCTGGCGCTCGCGGGTTCGCCGCTGGACCTCGGCCAGGGACTTGCCGCGAACGTACTCCATCGCCAGGTAGTAGCTGTCGCCGTGCTGGTCGAAGTCGAAGATGTGGACGATGTTGGGGTGGTTCAGCTTGCTGGCCACCCGGGCCTCGGCGATGAACATCTGGACGAAGCTTGGGTCATCAGCGAGCGCCGAGCGGATGCGCTTGATGACCACTTCCTTCTCGAAGCCCTCGGGGCCGCGCGACGCGGCCAGGAAAATCTCCGCCATGCCGCCTTCGGCAATCTTGCGCCGAACGACGTAGCGGCCCACGGGGGTACCAGGAGTCAACGACACGGCCGGGGAGATTAACCCGAGCCACCCCGGAAGGTCCCGTCCGCATTTCCCCGTGGGGTGCCCGCCAACCCCCCACCCGAGCTCAATGCACGGCCGGGCGCTTCTTCCGCCGTTTTGTTAGGAATTCCATGGTTGACACAAAAAGCTGCTCTTCGGTGTAGCGCCGGCGGTTCTTGCTGGGGCGCGGGACGTGAAAGGCCGGAGGCCGTTCCAGCCACTGCAGGACTCTCACCGGGCCGCGGTGGGCAAAAGGGGCGAGCACCTCAGCGGGACACCGCCTCAGGTAGCGACGCACCAGCGGCCGGAACGTCCGCCGAAAGGCGCCCCCGAGACAGGCATGGCGACGCGTCGGGTCAAGCGTCCCGTCGAAAGTGGGGCTGACGTGAAACAGCTCGTGGAGGAGCGTCTCGACACGGGCCTCGGGCGTGGAGGCGCGGAAAAAGAGCGGCCGCAGCGTGATGCAGTACAGCATTCGGCGTCCGTGGAAGCGCACCACGGGCTTTCGGAGGCCGGTGGCGTCACGACTTTTGCCTCCGGCGAAAGCCAGCGGCTTGACACTTCCCCGGGAGGCCCGTCGGGCCTCCCCGGCGACCACCAGAATGCGTGCCGGCTGGACGTGGGAGAATTCCCGCATCCGTGCTGAGACATCGCTGAGGAGCTCCCGGATGGCGCGGTTGAGGTCGACGGGGGCTCTGGGCACCGGCTTGGCCTTCAACCATGGTAGCAGTTCGCTGCGGTGACCGTCTTCCTGCTCGGCGACGACGAGGAGGCGTTTCCGCCCCCCGAGGCGGCGGACAGAAGCGGTCTGCTCGCGGTGGGCGGGACGCTGACGCCGCGACGCTTGGTGGCCGGTTACCGCCGCGGAATTTTTCCCTGGTACGCGGCAGGGCAACCGGTGCTGTGGCACTCGCCGGACCCGCGCTTCGTGCTGCCCGCCGGAAAGCTGCACGTGCCCCACAGCCTCCAGAAGACGCTTCGTCGAGGGACGTTCGTCATCCGGGCGGACAGCGCCTTTGAGCGGGTGGTGGAAGCGTGCGCCGATGCCCCACGCCCGGGCCAGGACGGGACGTGGATAACGCCCGACATGCGCGCCGCCTATGGGGCCCTCCACCGCCTAAACATCGCCCACTCGGTGGAGGCCTGGCTGGGGCCGGAGCTGGTGGGAGGCTTGTACGGCGTTGCCCTGGGCAGCGTCTTCTTCGGCGAGAGCATGTTCAGCCATGCTCCCGACGCTTCCAAGGCGGCCTTCGTCACTCTGGCGCGTGCTCTCTTCGCCGCCGGTTGTCGCCTCATCGACTGCCAGGTGGAGACGGAGCATCTGGCGCGTTTCGGCGCCGAGCCCTGGCCCCGCCGCCGCTTTTTGCGAGAGGTGGCGACTGCCGTGGAGGGCCATTCGTTGGAGCCAGTCTTCGAGGCGCTGCGAGCGGGGTGACGCGGCGCCAGGGGAGAGGTTAGAGAGCGGACCGTGTCCGGTTTCGAGCACGGTCAGCGTCGCGAGAGCCCGGGAGCTCGCTGGGTGGTGCTGGCCGTCCTGGTGCTGGCCACTCTTTTGGCCTTCGGAGTGCGCGGGCTCCTCTCTGCGCGCGTGACGCAGAGTCGCGCCCTGGCGCTGCTTCAGGCGGGAAAGCCGTTCGAGGCCCTGGAGGAAGCCGACACGAGACTGTCCCGCCAGCCAGACGACCCGCATTTGCGCAACGTCGCGGTACAGGCGGCCAGACAAGACGTCGATGAGCTCTTGAAGTCGCGGGACGTCGGGCAGGTGGCCACCTGGCTCGAGGACCAACTGAAGCGCCGCCCTTACCTTCGAGCCGCTCTGGTGCCTCGTCTCGAGCAGCTTCAAGCGGCGGCCCGGGCCCACGGCGCGGCACGGGACGGCGCCGCTCTGCCCTGAGCCTGGCGACGCCCGAGTCTACAAGCCCGGTTCTTCCCGGTCGTGTGCGTGGCGGATGGCGCGCCGCAGCGTGTCGTCGATGCGGTTCGGGTCGACGATGACCTTGCCGTCATGAACCGCACGGACGGCATGGAAGGGCACAGTCATATCGCCCGTCCCCTCGATGTTTACCACCAGCAACGGATGCGGGCTGGTCCGGATGTCCCGCACCGCACCGAAGGTGGTGCCCCCCTCTTCTAGGAAGACCTGGTCGCCAAAGTGGATGTCGGTCACCTTGAGGGTCGCCATAACGGATGGGGACGGTAGCAGATCCTTTCTGGGGCCGGTGCGTTGAAAGGGCCAGTATGAATGCCCTCGCCCGCCTCGTCCCACGCGACCCCCGCGTCCTCCAGGTTGCCTTCCTCGGCACCTTCCTGGCCCTCGGGACGGGCTCGCTCGGCTTCCAGCTTGAGCTCTGGATGCCGCCTCTCCTTTTGGCCACGGCCTGCGGCACGCAGCGGCTCTGGGAGCAGCTCCTTGGCCGTCCGAGGAGCGGCTACCTCTCTCCGCTCATCACCGCCCTCGGACTTTCCCTACTGCTCCGCACCGACACCTTTTGGGTGGCGCCGCTCGCGGCGGTGCTGGCCGTCTCGTCGAAATTCCTCATCCGCCTGCGCGGCAAGCACCTCTTCAATCCCGCCAACTTCGGGCTCACCGCGGCCATTCTGCTTACCGGCCACGCCTGGTGCTCGCCCGCGCAGTGGGGCGAGTGGGGCATCCTGCTGGCCTGGCTCTTCGCGCTCGGGTTGGCGGTGGCACACCGAGCGTTCCGCAGCGACGTGAGTCTCGCCTTTCTCGGCTCTTGGGTGTTGCTCAAGGGCGCGCGGGTGCTCTTGCTGGGACAGCCGGCTTCGGTGCTGGTGCACCAGCTCTCGGTGGGAAGCCTCATCCTCTTCGCCTTCTTCATGATTTCCGACCCGAAGACGACGCCCGACCGCCGGAGCACGCGGCTCGGGTTCGGCGTCGCGGTGGCGGTACTCGCCTTTTGGCTGCAGCACCAGCTGTGGGTGATGAATTCGCCCATCTGGGCGCTGCTGTTGCTCTCTCCGCTGGTCCCGCTCGTCGACGGGTGGTGGCCAGCCGAACGTTTTCAATGGCCCAAAGGGCCCCTCACCCAAGGCCGCACCGTGCGTTCCGTTCCTCTCGTCGTCCCGACACTCCTCGCCGTGGTCGCTCTGACCGCTGCTCCGGCTCAAGCCTTTTGTGGGTTTTACGTGGGAAAGGCGGACAGCCAGCTCTTCAACGATGCTTCACAGGTGGCGCTCGTCCGGGATGGCGACCGCACGGTGCTCACCATGAGCAACGACTACCAGGGGCCGCTCAGCGAGTTCGCGCTGGTGGTGCCTGTGCCCACCGTGCTGCAGAAGGAACAAATCCACATCGGCGAGCGAAAGCTGCTCGAACATCTCGACGCCTACTCGGCACCGCGGCTGGTCGAATACTTCGATGCCGACCCCTGTGCTCGCTACTTCTCGCCGATGGCCAGCGCCCGCGCGGGGGCTCCCACCGCAAAGGCGGCCGAAGGGCGCATGCAGGCCAGCGACGCAGCGCTCGGCATCACCATCGAGGCTCGCTACACGGTGGGCGAGTACGACATCCTCATTCTTTCGGCGAAGGAGTCTTCCGGCCTTGAGACGTGGCTAAGGCAGAATGGCTACCGCATCCCGGAGAAGGCGTCCGCTGCGCTGCAGCCCTACATCCGCCAAGACATGAAGTTCTTCGTGGCCAAGGTGAATCTCGAGCAGCAGGCGGCGACGGGCGTGCAGTACTTGCGGCCGCTGCAGATTGCTTACGAGTCCAAGAAATTCATGCTCCCCATCCGCCTCGGTATGGCGAACGCTCGTGGCCCCCAGGACATGGTGGTTTACGCGCTCACCCGCCAGGGGCGAGTGGAGTCGGTCAACTACCGCACCACCCGCATTCCCTCGGACGTCACGCTTCCGGAGTACGTGAAGGAAGAATTCGGAACCTTCTACAAAGCCACCTTCGCCCGGGCACTCAGCCGGGAGAGCGGCACGGCCCTCTTCACCGAGTACACCTGGAACATGGGCTGGTGTGACCCGTGCGCCGCGCAGCCCCTCTCCCGGGACGAGCTGCAGCAACTGGGCGTCTTCTGGCTCGACGCTTCCACCCAGAGCGTCCCCCCCGGCATCATGAGGCGCCCTGGGCCGTCGATGGGCGGCGGAGTGAATGTGCAGCTCACCCGGCTCCACGTCCGCTACGACGCGGCCCATTTCCCGGAGGACCTCGTCTTCCAGGAGACGGCAGACCGAGGCAACTTCCAGGCACGCTACGTCCTGCAGCACGCCTTCAAGGGGACGATGGACTGCTCGGCGGCAGAGGACTACCGCCGCAGCCTTGCCGAGCGCCACGCCAAGGAAGCCCAAACCCTGGCCGACCTCACCGGCTGGACGATGGCGGACATTCGTCGGCGGATGGGTTCTGACGCGCCACCGCCCGGCGACCCGGCCTGGTGGAAGAAAATCTGGCAGTGACGCCGGCCGCTTCCGACTTCGGGTACCCCCCCCCGGTGTCACCGGCCGGCCCCCCCCCAGTGCCGCTCCGGGTTAGGCCAGCACCTCGACCACGTCTCCGACGCGGAGGGTCCCCACTCCCTGGTGGACCATGTTGCGTCCAAAAATGACGGCGTCACCGCTGCGTCGAAAGGTCGCCAGCGTGGCCAGGGGCTCCTTGCCGGTGGCGCCGGTGGCCTGGTCCACGGTGGTAATCGCGCAGCGCTGGCATGCGCTCAGCACTTGGAAAGTCACCTGGCCGACGCGAATTTGCTTCCAGCCATCCTCGGCAAACTCGGGACACCCTTCCACTACCAGGTTGGGGCGAAAGCGATTCATGGGCACTGGCTCGAGCAGCCGGGCATTGAGGGCGCGCAGGGAGGCCCCGGAGAGGACGAGCAGCGGGAAGCCGTCGGCGAAGGCGACGTCGGCGCCATGCGGGTAGCTGGCTTCTGCCACCGAGCGTTCGAAGGCGGCGCCAATGCGCACCAGCCGGTGCGGAAGGCCGAGGTACTGGGCAAACCAGTCCGCGGCGGCATCGCCCTGGTCGAGAGCACGACAGGTGTCGTCCCAGACGGACACCGTTTTTTCCGGGCCCGCCCTCCCGGTGACGGGGAGCTCGAGCGGCGGCATCTCCGGAGCGCGGAGCGTCAAGCGCTCAGAGCCAAGCGTGGGCGCCACCAGGGCAAGGCGAGGCTGCGTCCTTTGGGAAACGAAGCGGCCTTCGCTGTCCACCACCATCCAGTTGCGGTCATGCTGAAGCCCCCAGCGGTCCAAGGTGGCCGCGCCGAGGGGGATGCCACGACAGGACTTCACCGGATAGACGTTGAGAGCCGCGACGGTAAACGTAGAAGCCATGCCCCTAGAATTCGGGAGGACTTCCGAGGCGAGTGAACCTGTGACTGGCCGGCCCCGGCGGAAGGGGTGGGCAGCGCGTGGACGAAGGGCCGGCCGTCACAGGCCGGGCTGCTTGATCAACGCGGGAATCCCGCTCCGCCAGGCCCGGCTGAGCTGCGCCAAAGGCACGTCGAATAAACCGGGCACCGTCAATCGGTCCCCGCCGACCACGCCCGAAATGGCGCAAGGCACACCGGCCGAGGCGCAGAGGCGGGCCACCTCCTCCTGGAAGGGCGGCGCAAAGGAAACCACCACGCGGCTCGCGTCCTCTCCGAAGAGGTAGGCATGAGGAGCAACCGCTCCGGGCGAAAGCTGCACCGTTGCCCCGAGCATGGCCTCCCGGTCGGCGGTGCAGCACTCGGCGAGGGCCACCGCCAGGCCCCCCTCGCTGGTGTCATGCGCGCTGCTCAAAGCGCCGGAGCGCACCAGCCGTCGCACCACCTCCTGGAGGCGCTTTTCCCGCGCCGCGTCGAGCCGAGGAGGACGCCCCGCCAGTCGGTCGTGGAAGGCCAACAGCCACTCGCTTCCGCCCAGCTCTCCAAGCGTTTCACCGAGGATGGCCACCAGGTCTCCCGCGCGGCGGAAGGCGAGCCCCACCGTTTTGGTGACGTCCGGAAGCAGGCCCACCACCGCGACCGTGGGGGTGGGGAGAATCGCCTCACCGTCGGTCTCGTTGTAGAGGCTGACGTTTCCGCTCACCACCGGGACACCCAACTCCCGGCAGGCCGCTGACAGGCCGCGGGTAGCCTCGGCGAATTGCCACATGATGTCCGGCCGCTCCGGGTTGCCGAAGTTGAGGCAGTCGGTGAGCCCGAGCGGCTCGCCGCCGCCGCAGGCGACGTTGCGCGTGCATTCGGCCACCGCCAGACGGGCGCCCTCGTAGGGGTCGAGGAAGACGAAGCGCGCATTGCAGTCCACGCTGAGCGCCAGGCCCTTCTCCGAGCGCTCCACCCGCACCACCGCCGCGTCGCCCCTCCCGGGGAGCACCGCGGCGCCGAGGCGCACGGTGTGGTCGTACTGGCCAAACACCCACTCCTTGCTGGCAATGGTGGGCCGGGCGAGCAGTGCCAGAAGTGTCTCACCCAAGTCCTTCGGCGCCGGCAGCGAAAGCGGGTCGAATGCCACCAGCGCCGGGAGCCAGTCCGGGGGCCGGGTCGGGCGCTCGTACTGGGGCGCCTGGTCGGTCAGCGGCTTCACCGGAAGGTTCGCCACCTCGGCGCCGTCGTCCAGAATTCGGACGCGCCCGTCGTCGGTGACGCGGCCGATGACCGCCGCGGCCAGGTCCCACTTATGGAAGATGCCGAGAACCTCCGGCTCCCGGCCGGCCTTGGCAACGAGCAGCATCCGCTCCTGACTCTCCGAGAGCATCACCTCGTAGGGCGTCATCCCCGCTTCGCGCCTCGGGACCTTGGCCACGTCCAGCTCGACGCCGCTGCCGGCGCGGCCGGCCATCTCCACCGAGGAGGAAGTCAGCCCAGCGGCCCCCATGTCCTGGATGCCCACCAGCGCGTCGGTTTGGAAGAGCTCGAGGCAAGCCTCGAGGAGCAGCTTCTCGGTGAAGGGGTCTCCCACTTGGACGGTCGGCCGCTTGTGCTCCGAGTCCTCGCCGAATTCAGCCGAGGCCATGGTCGCGCCGTGGATGCCATCACGCCCGGTCTTGCTGCCGACGTAGAGGATGGGGTTTCCCACGCCGCTGGCCGTCCCCTTGAAGATTTTGTTCTTCGGAAGCACCCCGACGGTGAAGGCGTTCACCAGGCAATTGCCGTTGTAGCTTTTGTCGAACGCCACCTCGCCACCAACGGTGGGGACGCCGATGCAGTTGCCGTAGCCGCCGATGCCCCGGACGACGCCGGCCAACAACCAGGCCGTCTTGGGGTGGGAGGGGTCCCCGAAGCGCAGCGAATTGAGACTGGCAATGGGCCGTGCTCCCATGGTGAAGACGTCTCGGAGAATGCCACCGACGCCGGTGGCCGCTCCCTGGTAGGGCTCGATGTAGCTGGGGTGGTTGTGGCTCTCCATCTTGAAGGCGACCGCCATGCCATCGCCGATGTCCACCACTCCAGCGTTCTCTCCCGGACCGAGAAGCACATGGGGCCCAATGGTGGGGAAGCCTTTGAGATAGCGCCGCGAGGATTTGTACGAGCAGTGCTCGCTCCACATCACCGAGAAGATGCCGAGCTCGAGCAGGTTGGGGTCCCGTCCGAGGTGCTGGCCGATGAGGGCGTACTCCGCGGCGGTGAGTCCGTGCTGCGCGATGACTTCGGGAGAGTGGGCCATCTGCGGGCTAGCCTCCCAACAGCGCGGCGAAGACGGCGCGGCCGTCGAGGTTTCCGAGCAGCGTCTCGGAGTTGCGCTCCGGATGCGGCATCAGCCCGAGCACGTTGCCTTGCACATTCACCACCCCAGCGATGCCGGACAGTGAGCCATTGGGGTTGTCGTCGACGTAGCGAAAGGCCACCTGGCCCCCATCCTCCAGCCGCCGGCGGCCGTCCTCGTCGATGAAGTAGCGGCCGTCCATGTGGGCGATGGGGAGGCGGAAGCTCGCGGTGCGAGACAGCCCGGCGGTGAAGCGATTGGAACCACCCTCGGCTCGGACCAGGACATCACGGCAGAGAAAGTGCTGCCCCGCGTTTTGCAGAAGCACCCCCGGAAGCAGTCCCGCTTCGGTCAGAATCTGAAAGCCATTGCAAATGCCCAGCACCGGGCCACCGCCCTTGGCAAAGGCGGCCACCTCCTCCATCACCGGTGAGAAGCGGGCGATGGCCCCACAGCGAAGGTAGTCCCCGTAGCTGAAGCCGCCCGGGAGAATAACGAAGTCACTTTGGTGAAGGTCCCGGTCCTTGTGCCAGAGAAGCCGTGCCGGGTGCCCGAGGACGTCATGGACGACATGCATGGCGTCCTCGTCGCAGTTGCTGCCAGGAAAGACGACGACGCCGACCTTCATGCGTTAGCCCGCGAACTCCACGCGGTAATTCTCGACCACGGTGTTGGCGAGCAGCTTCTTGCACATCTCTTCAACCCGGGCCCGGGCCGCGGCCGGGTCCCCGTCGGGAAGCTGGACCTCGACGTACTTGCCCAGCCGGACCGAGCCCACGTCCGGGAAGCCCAAGGTGTGCAGCGAATGCTCCACCGCCTTCCCGGCCGGGTCTAGGACGCCAGGTTTGAGAGTGATGTAGACCCGCGCCACCATTGGCTTGGCCTCTATCAAGCGCGGAGCAGAGCGTCTAGCCGAGGGGCGGCGAGAGCCCGGGCCCCACCCAAAGCCCGTGTGCCCGCTGCTCCGGCGTCGGCCCGACGCCCCCCCAGAAGGCCCTGGATGGGAGGCTAGCGGCTGTTAAAACGTAGTCACTTCGGGACTTTAGTGGTGCTCAAAGCGCGCCAGGGCCGGCCCGCGGTAGACAGGAGGAGATGCCGTCCTGGGCGCTGTGGCTCGGCTGTTTCGGGCTCCTCTTGGTGCGGGCGCTCCTCGGTGCAGCCGAGGCCGCGCTCTCCGGCATCTCGGACTTGCGGGCGCGCGAGCTGGCGACGGAATACGGCCGGCGGGGCATTCGCGTGCTGAAGCTGAAAAGCAACCGCGAGGCCACCGCCGCCGCCTTGCGGATGGGGATGGTGGTGAGCGGCTTTCTGGCCGCCGGCGTGGGCGCGCTGGCGCCCCCGTCGATGGTGCACCTGGAGCGCTTCGGCGAATCCGCCTGGCTCAGCCTGGGAGCGCCGCTGTTGGGCGTCCTGTTGGTGGGGGTGCTGGCAACGCTGGTGGAAGTCACCGCCCGGGCCCTGGCCTCAAGTGCGCCAGAACAGTGGGCGATGCGGCTCGCCGGCTTCACCAGCGCTTTCGCTGCCGTCCTCGGGCCCATCGGCCACGGAATGTTGGTCGCCGTCAACCTGGTGGCAGCGCCGCTCGGCGTGCTGGTGCGCTTCGAGCGGCCTCCACCCCCGCTCGAGGAGCTAGAGCGAATGCTCACCGTACAGGCCGAGCAACACGAGGTGGACGCCAGTGCTCCGCGTCTCATCCGGAGCATCTTCGAGCTCTCGGACAAGGTGTGCCGCGATGTGATGGTGCCCAGGACGGATGTGGTGGCGGTGCCGGTGACCACGCCGCCCCTCGAGGTGCTCCGGATTTTGGCCGAGGAAAACCACAGTCGACTTCCTGTCTTTAAGGACGACATCGACCACGTGGTGGGCGTGCTTCACTCTCGTGACTTGGTGCCCCTGCTGCACTACCCGGAACTCATCGTGCTGTCCGACATCATCCGCCCGGCGGTCTTCGTCCCCTGGCTAAAGCCCGTTGGCGACCTGTTGCGCGAGATGCAAGGTCGCCGCATCCACATGGCCATGGTGGTGGATGAGTACGGGGGCTTCATGGGCATCGTCACGCTCGAGGACATTCTCCGGGAGATTGTCGGCGACATCGGCGATGAGTTTGAGGTGCAAGAGACGCTGCTTGAGAAGCAACCCGATGGCTCGTGTCTGGTCGACGCCGGGCTGGACGTCGAGGCCTTCGCCCGGGCCTTTGGAACGCCGTTGCCGGAGGGGGAGTACGGAACCTTGGGCGGGTACTTGAGTTCAGTGGCCGGCGCCATCCCCGAGGTGGGCGACCGCTTTACCCTCGCTGGGCTGCAATTCACCGTGGCCTCCAAGAAGGGCCAGCGCTTGGACCGAGTCCGCGTCTCGCGCGCCAAGACAGCCGGCACTCCGGCCGCGGTGGCAAACGTCAACGAGGCCAAGAGCGTCGGCTAAACGCCGGGGCGCCCTGCCGAGGGCGCCGGCGAGGGGAAAAGGACGTCCTCCGGGGGCCGGCCCACTCCGGCGCCGGCCGGCCCCTTTTCGGGCCTAACGTCCGAGGAGGGGGTTGAGGGACTCCACGGAGAGAGGCCAGCCGTTTCGCTGCGCGGACACCTGGAGCGCACGCATGAAGTCGGTGGCAGTCTGGAAGCGGCGGGCTCGGTCCGCGAAGAGTGCCTGGCGAGCCACCCGCACCAGGTAGTCCGGTAGGCCGGTGCGCACCGTGTCCAAGACCGGGACGCGTGCGTCGCGAACCCGGTGCAAGAGCTCGACGTCACTCTTGCCGGAGAAGAGCCGCCGGTTGGCCAGCAACTCCCAGAGGAGGACTCCCGCGGAGTACAAGTCGCTCCGCGTGTCCGCCGCCTCGCCCAGCACCTGCTCGGGACTCATGTAGGCGATGGTGCCGCGCAGCGCGCCGCTCTCTCCGCGTGGCTGCCCTTCCAACTCGGCGACGCCGAAGTCGGTCAGCTTCACATCGCCGCTGACGCTGAGCAGCACGTTGGCCGGGTTGACGTCCCGGTGAAGGATGGGCACGGGCGGGCTGGCACCGGCCCCCTGGTGCAAGTACTCCAGCGCTCCGAGGACGCACCACACCACGTAGCAGGCCGCTGGGATGGGCATCGGCGTCCCGGCGTCAATCAGCAGCTGGAGGAAGTAGGCCAGGCTGCGGCCGGGCACCAGCTCCTGAACCATGAGGTAGTCCTGCCCCGCTTTGAAGCAGCGGAAGGTGCGCACCAGGTGTGGGTGCTGCAGCCGCACCGCCAGCTTCGCCTCGTCGATGAAATGCTTCACGTAGCCGCCGTCGTTGCGGTAGCTGGGCAACAGGCGCTTCAGGACGACTTCTTCCGGCTCGCCCTCGCTGCGCTGGGTGCCGGCCAGCGCGCGCGCCTGGTAGACCTCGGCCATGCCGCCCACGGCGAGGCGGCCGACAATCTCGTAGCCCCCGAGCTCCCGTTCCAGCGGCACGGAGAGATATTAGCCTGCCCGGGGCGTTTCTCTGCGGGAATTGCCGGAAGTCTCGGCCTTGCCCGCGGCCGGGCTAGGACTCCCGGCCGCCCGAACCGCCGCCTGTCTTCAGCACATTCATCGCCAGCGCAATCATCGAGCCGACGTCCGCCGCATTGGCCGGCAGCACCAGGGTGTTGCTGGCCTTGGCCAGCTCGCCGAACTTGTTGACGTACTGCTCGGCGACGCGAAGCCGGACCGCCTCGAAGCCCCCGGGGACGGTGATGGCGTCGCCCACCTTTCGGATTCCCTCGGCGGTCGCTTCGGCGATGCTGAGGATGGCGGTTGCCGCGCCTTCGGCCTCGTTGATGGATTGCTGCTTCTTCGCCTCCGAGGCTTTGATGGTCTGCTGCTTCTCCCCCTCGGCATTGTTGATGGCCGCGTCCCGAGCGCCCTCCGAGGTGAGGATGACGGCGCGCTTTTCTCGCTCGGCGCGCATCTGCTTTTCCATCGCGGCCAGAACGTCGCGGGGCGGGGTAATATTCTTAATCTCATAGCGCAGCACCTTCACGCCCCACGGCTCCGAGGCTTTGTCCAGCTCGCTCACCACCATCATGTTGATGTGGGTGCGCTCCTCGAAGGTGCGGTCCAGCTCGATTTTCCCCACCTCGCTGCGGAGGTTGGTCTGGGCAAGCTGGCTGATGGCGAACAGGTACTGGGCCACCCCATAGGAGGCCCGCTCGGCATCCATCACTTTCAGGTACAGGACGCCGTCCACGGCCACCTGGACGTTGTCTCGGGTGATGCAGATTTGTTCCGGGATGTCGACCGCGGTCTCCTTCAAGGAGTGCCGGTAACGGATGGCGTCCATGAAGGGCGCCAGCAGGTGGAAACCGGCGCTGAGGGTGCTGTGGTACTTGCCCAGCCGCTCGACCACGAAGGCCTGCTGCTGCGGTACCACCACCGCCGTCTTGGCCAGGAAGAGAAACACCACCACCGCCAGCGCAGCCCCCACGAGCAGTCCAGTCATCGTCCCCACTCCTGTAAGGTTTCTGGACGAAGCCAGAGGGTGAAACCTTCCACTCGCTCGACGCGGCACCGCGCGCCCTTGGCCAACGTCTTTGGCTCCACGCTGCGCACCGTCCAGCCACTGCCCCGCAGCTCGGCGCGCCCCACTGCTCCGGGCGGCAAGTCCTCGAGCAGCGTCGCCAGCTCCCCGACCAAGGAGTCGATGGGCGGCAGATTCCGCGGGGGCGGCTTCACCCGCGCCAAAAGTGGCCGCCGGAGAAGCAGCACCAGTCCGACCGAGGTGCCCGAGAAGAGCAGCCACTGAAGCCAGGGAGGCCCGGCGAGCTCAAGGCCAGCGAGGGCTCCCACCACCAGCGCAGCCAGCCCGAAGAAAACCGCAAAGAAGCCGCCCGGCGTCAGCACCTCGAAGCTCAGCAGCCCCAGCCCGAGAAGGACCCACAGCCACCAGACCATGCGCTTAGCGCTCCTCGAATCCAACGGGCGGTTGCCGCGACTCCCTCAAGCCTAACGCCCGCGTGGACGTCGCCGCCACCGGCCCCCCCGCTTGCCTGCTTCAGCCCACGAGCGAGGTGTACAGCTGCTCGTACCGGCCCGCCGAGACACGCCAGGAAAAGTCCTTCGCCATGCCCCGCCGCCGAAGCCCCTCCAGCACCTCCGGGCTGCGCCACACCTCGAGCGCGCGCCCCATCGCCCAGGCCAAGGCATCGGGCTGAATGTGGTGGAACTTCAGGCCATCCCCCCCCGGCAGCGCCGCGTCGGTGACGGTGTCATCCAGACCCCCGGTGGCGCGAACCAGCGGGATGGTGCCGTAGCGCAGCGAATACATCTGGTTGAGTCCACAGGGCTCGTAGCGCGAGGGCATGAGGAAGAAGTCCGCTCCGGCCTCCACCAGGTGCGAGAGGCGGTTGTCGAAGCCAATGTGTACCCCCACCCGCCCCGGAAACCGTGCGGCCAGGGCCAAGAGGCCTCGTTCCAGCTGCTCGTCCCCGTTGCCGAGCA
This sequence comes from Myxococcaceae bacterium, assembly GCA_052143535.1. Lineage (GTDB taxonomy): Bacteria > Myxococcota > Myxococcia > Myxococcales > Myxococcaceae > JADGRA01. Next base: position 160,938 of record JBKQSS010000091.1, read on the forward strand.
GCACCACCTCGGCCTCCGCCCGGGACAACAGCCACGGGACGGTGGCCAGGATGAGGTCAATCCCCTTCTGCGCCGTGAGCCGGCTCACCAGGCCAAAGAGTGGGCGGGACGAAAGCCGGTCCGGCTCGGGAAGCGCGAAGCGGCGCCGGAGCTGCGCCTTGCACACCGCCTTTCCGGAGAAGTCGAAGGCGTCGTAGCGGGCCGGAAGCAACCTGTCCTGGGCCGGGTCCCATTCCTCGTCGTCGATGCCGTTGAGAATGCCGGTGAGCCGGTCGGCCCGGGAGCGCAGCACCCCCTCCAGCATGCAGCCGTACTCCTGCGTCTGGATTTCTTGTGCGTAGCGCGGGCTGACGGTCGTCACTGCGTCGGCGGTGGTGATGCCGGCCTTCATGAAGTTGACGGTGTCGTAGAATTCGAGGCCGTCCGCGTTGAAGAGCGCCCAAGGGAGCCCGAGGTCTTCCATCACCGACTTCGGAAAGTTGCCCTGGTAAGCGAGGTTGTGAATGGTGAAAACGATGGCCGCACTGCCAAGCGCGGTGGCGGCAAAGCGGCCCTGCAGGGCCACCGCGGCCAGCCCGCATTGCCAGTCGTTGAGGTGGATGATGTCGGGGGCGAAGCCCATCCCCTGGGCCGCTTGCAGCGCAGCCACCGAGAAGAAGCCGAAACGGCGGTGCTCGTCCCAGTCGGTCCCGTAGAGGGCAGGCCGCCGGTAGTAGCCCGGGTGGTCGATGAACCAGACCTCGTGACGCGTCCCGGCGCGGGCCACCGCCAGGCCCGCCCGCTCGACGCCGAAGGGAAAGCGGAGCCGGAGCATGACGTCGGTCGGCATGAGCTCGCCGCGAACCGTCCCGTACAAGGGCGTCACGACGCGCACCTCGTGCCCGGCCCGGGCCAAAGCGGCGGGAAGCGCCTTGGCCACGTCGCCCAGCCCTCCGGTCTTGCTGAAGGGCGCCACCTCAGAGGAGAGAAAGAGGATGCGCACGGACGAGACGCCACCTCGCCCCAGCCCAGGCCCGGCGTCAACCCTCTTCGTCTAAGGTGCCGAAGCGTGCAATTGAGCGCCTCCATCACCGAAGTCATCGACCTGTCCGCGGTGCTCGCCTCCGGGCTGAGCGGCGCGCTCTTGGCCAGCCAGAAGCGCTTCGACCTCGGGGGGCTGGCCTTTCTCACCCTGGTGGCCGGGCTGGGCGGCGGCCTGTTGCGCGACGTGCTGCTCCAGCGCGGGCTCCCAGTGGCGCTGGCCAACCCCACCTACCTGCTGGTCATCATCGCTGCCGCTGCCATCGGGTATTTTTTCGAGAAGCACGTCCGGCGCGTGCTTCCCGCTCTTTTGGTGGTGGACGCTGCAGGTCTCGGCCTGTACGCCGTCATCGGTTGCATCCGCGCCTCGCAGGCCGGCCTCCGGCCGCTTCCCACGGTGCTGGTGGGCGTCCTCACCGCCGTCGGCGGCGGCATCCTCCGGGACGTCCTGGCCGGCGAGGCGCCCGTCATCTTCCAGCGCGAGGTTTACGCCACCGCAGCCCTTCTCGGCAGTGCCGGCTACGTGGTGCTCAGCCGGTTGGGCGTCGGGCAGGAGGTGGCCGGCGCGGCGGGCTTCGCCTCGGCCACTGGGTTGCGCCTCGTCTCGGTGTGGCGAGGCTGGAACATCCCGCGCCTCGGGGGCCCGCCTGAAGCCTGAGGACGTTATGGTTTGGCTACACCTGTTATGACCGACCCGTTCGCCCGTTTTGCCAGCTGGTATGCGGAGGCGCAGAAGGCCATTGCCGAGGACCCCAACGCGATGGTGCTCTCCACGGTGGGGGCGGACGGCCGTCCCAGCGCGCGCGTGGTGTTGATGAAGGGCTTCGACACGGAGGGCTTCGTCTTCTACACCAACCTCGAGTCGCGCAAGGGCCGCGAGCTCGACGCGCACCCGGCGGCGGCGCTCAACTTCTACTTTCCTCCGCTCCATCGCCAAGTGCGGGTGGAGGGCCTCGCCCACCGCGTCTCGTCCCAGGAAGCCGACCGCTATTTCGCCACGCGCCCGCGGGGCAGCCAGGTGAGTGCCTGGGCCTCCGCACAGAGTGCCCCTCTGGAAAGCCGGGCGAGGCTGGAGGCCCGGGTGGCCGAAGTGGAGGCGCGGTACCGCGGACAACCCGTTCCCCGACCGCCGCACTGGTCGGGCTTTCGTCTCGTTCCGGACCTCATCGAGTTCTGGGAGGGCCGCGAGAACCGCCTGCACGAGCGAGAAGTGTTTCGTCGGGAGCGGCCCGGCGCCCCTTGGACGCACCAGCACCTCTACCCCTGAGGCGTTGGGGAGGCCATGGCACAGCCGCAACCGACGGTGGTGGTGGGCGGGGGCATTTCCGGCCTGGCCCTCGCTCTGTTTCTGCACCGAGCCGACGTCCCGGTGACGCTGCTCGAGGCGGCCAGCACCCCTGGCGGGACGGCTCGCACGCTGGAGCGCGACGGGTTTTTGCTGGAGACCGGCCCCAACAGCTTCCTGGACCGCGACGGCGCGGTGGGGGCTCTGGCCAGCTCGCTCGGGGTGCCACTCCGACCGGCCTCGGCGCACGCCAGCCGACGCTCGCTCGTCCTGGGCGGGCGGCTGCGCGAGCTGCCAGCCACGCCGGCGGCGATGTTTGCCTCGGACGTGCTGCCGTGGCGCGCCAAGCTTCGGCTTCTTCTCGAGCCCTTCACCCGGCGCGGGCCAGTGGGCGTCGATGAGTCGCTCGGCTCCTTCGCCCGCCGCCACCTCGGCCGCACTCTCACCAGGACGCTGGTCGACGCGCTGCAGACGGGCATCTGGGCGGGAGACATCGAGCGGCTGAGCGCCGCCTCCGCCTTTCCCCGGCTGGTGGCGCTCGAGCGCGCCTCCCGCAGCCTGGTGCTGGGCGCCGTCCGCAGCCGGCGTGGCGTGGGCGCGGGAATGGGCCCGGTGCAGCTATCCTCCGTCGAGGGAGGCCTCGGCGCTCTGTCCCGAGCGGCCGCCTTAGCCCTCGGGAGCCGGGTGCGCCTCGACTCTCCGGCCCTCGCTCTGGAGCGCCGGGCCGACGGCTGGTCCATCGTCACCCCCAAAGGCCCGGTGGAGGCGCCCCAGGTGGTGCTGGCCCTGCCGCCCACCGAGACGGCAGGGCTGGTTCGCCCCTTTGACCGCGCCTTGGCCGAGGCACTGGCCTGCTTCCCGAGCGTCCCGGTGGCAGTGGTGCACCTCGGCTTTCATCCTCGGCTCGAGCCCGAGCCCCAGGGTTTCGGCTTCCTCGTGCCGCCGTGCGAGCGGCGGGACATTCTCGGGGCTCTGTACGTCTCCTCGGCCTTCCCTTTCCGCGCCCCAGGCGGAGGCAGCTTGTTCACCGTCCTCGTCGGCGGGGCGCACCGGCCCGAGCTTCTGGCCTCCGACGACGACGGCCTGGTGAAAACCGCCTGGCGCGAGCTGGCCGCGCTGTTGGGCCTGCAACGCGAGCCCACCCTGGTGCAGGTTTTCCGATGGCCAAGGGCCATCCCCCAGTACAACGTCGGCCATGCCGAGAGGGTGCAGAGTGTCCTCACCCAGGCCGGCCGCTGGCCCGGCCTCTCACTGGCCGGCAACGCCTACCGAGGGGCGGGCCTGGCCGACTGCGTCCGGGCCGCCTCGGAGCTGGGCCAGGGGTTTCTCACCGCCTGACCCAGCCCGCCGGGGGAAGTCAAGGCCGCACGCGGCACGGGCCTGTACCGCAGCCTCCCCCGGGCTTGCGTCCAACGGGCCGACTGAGGCATGGCGGAGCTAGCCATGGAGCCAGTGTCGGCGCACAGCAGCTGGAAAGAGGCGGGCCGCGAGCTCGTCGCCGAGGCGCTCGACCCGACCAACTGGGTGGGCGTGGCCCCCGGTGAGGCCCTCTCGGCGCGGCCCGTCAATCTCCAGCGGCGCGTCGGGCACACCCGGGTGGTGGCCTCGGTGGACGTCAGCGAGCGGCTCGGCCTTCTTTTGCACGTGGCCTTCCGTGGTCCGGCACTGGACCCAATGGGCGCGGCGGCCTTGCTGGCCGCTTTTCTAGACGGCTCCCGGCCGCTTCTGCTGTCCGCCCGGTGGCAGGTGGAAGTGGACGCCCGCGGCTGGGTGCACTTCGTCAGGCCGTACTTGCCGCTGCTGCGGGCGTGAGGAGGCCGGGCCGGAGCGCGCGGGCGCTCGTCACTTGCCCCCCGGCGGTCTCAATCACCCAGTAGCCCTCGTCCCCAGCCTCGGTGGAGGAGCCGGCGCCGAAAATGTGCGGGCGCACCGCCGTCGCCGGATGGTGGAACCGGTGGTGGATGTGGCCGTGCAGGACGGCGAAACGGGGGCCGGGCAAGAGGGCCAGCAGCTTCTCAGCATCCACCAGTCCGTGGGTGAGCCGGTCCGGCTGGCCGTTGGCCTTCTGGGGCGCGTGGTGGACTGCCACCAGCACCGCCCGGCCAGCCAACCGCGGGTGTGCCACAAGCCGTTGCAGCGCTCCCAGTTGGGGCCCGCCAATGACGCCGAAGGAGAGGCCCGGGAAACGGGGGACGCGTGCCGAGCAGAGGCCGACCACCGCGTCCGTCTCGCCGAGCAGCCGCACCACCGGAAACCCGTCCTCCACGGCCAGCTCCGGAATGTCCGAGGACAAAAGCTGAGAGAAGCTGCGCTCGAAGCGCCGGCTGCAGAGTGCGCCCGGGGTATAGCGGTCGTGGTTCCCGGGAATGACGCTGGCCCGGCCCGGCGCTTCCACCCACGGGGCGAGGGCGGCACGGGCGCGGGTGAATTCCTCGGGCATGGCGTAGGCGGTCACGTCCCCCGAGAGGACGAGGTGGTCCACGGCCAGGCTTTCCGCGTCCCGCGCAATCTGCCGCAGCGTCTCCTCGGCATGGGCGAAGCGCCGGGCCCGCCCGCCGAGCTGCAACTCGGCCATCGCAATCCACCGCCGCCATCCAAGGCGCAGCCACGCTTTCGCCGCGTAGTCGTCGGTGACGTGGACGTCGGAGCAGTGGAGATACCGCATGGGCTTCCTTTAGCCTTCCTGCGCGCCGCTGAGCAGTACTCTGATGCCTTGATTAGCTTCCACCATGCCTTCCCCCCACCGCGGCCGCTTCGCCCCGAGCCCCACCGGGCCTCTGCACCTGGGCAACGCCTGGGCCGCGCTGTTGGGCTGGCTGTGGGCGCACAGCGAGGGCGGCGAGTTTGTCCTGCGCATCGAGGACCTCGACGCAAGCCGCTGCCGGCCCGAGTTTCTGGACGCCCTGCAGCGCGACTTGGAGTGGTTGGGCCTCACCTTCGACGGCCCTGTCGTCTTCCAAAGCCAGCGGGCCGAGCACTACGCGGCAGCGCTCGGACGGCTCGCCGCCGAGGGCCGCGTCTACGCCTGCTTCTGCACGCGCGCCGAGGTGATGCGGGCGGCCAGCGCGCCCCACGGCGCGGCCGACGACGGGCCCGTCTACCCGCGCACCTGCGCCCGGCTCGACCGGGCGGAGGTGCTGGCGCGCAGCCGCACCCGCACCGCGGCCCTGCGTTTCCGCGCTGCCCCGGGCCGGGTGCAGTTTGTCGACGCGGTGGCTGGCCCAAGCCAGCAGGACGTCGAGGCCACGGCTGGCGACTTCGTCGTGCGCCGCAACGACGGGGTGGCCAGCTACCAGCTGGCCGTCGTCGTCGATGACGCCGACGCCGGCGTCACCCATGTGCTGCGGGGGGATGACTTGCTCGGCTCGACGCCCCGGCAGATTCAGCTGGCCCAAGCGCTCGGCCTGCCTGTCCCCCGCTACGCCCACGTGCCGTTGCTGGTGGGCCCGGACGGCAAGCGCCTCGCCAAGCGGGCCGGGCCCCCGACGTTGAGCGAGCTCCGCGAGGCGCGCCTGCCGAAAGAGCGCCTCCTCGGCCTCCTCGCCGGCTGGGCGGGGCTCTCGGAGGGGCACCCCGTGTCTGCCGAGGCGCTGGTGGAGCGCTTCTCCCTGGCCCGGCTCGGCCCCTCCCCACGCGCTGTGGATGCAGGCGGCGTCCGCGCCGCGCTGGAGCGGCTGTTGTAAACGGCCGCCGCGGGCCTCCCCCAAAAAAGGAGGAGTGGCCTCGTCTCAGCGGGCGGGGGGGTATTTGTGCAGCTTGCGCTGCAAGGACTTGCGGTGCAGCCCGAGGCGCCGCGCCGCCTCGGAGACGTTATTGTCGCAGTCCGCGAGGACGCGTTGAATGTGCTCCCACTCCGCCCTGGCCAGCGTTGGCGTCGCCGCCGTTTCCGGAAGCGGGCCCGGCGCACCTCCGGCGCGGCTGAAGGCTGCCAAAAGCTCGTCCGCGTCCACCGGCTTGGCCACGTAGTCCAGTGCCCCGCGTCGCACCGCTTCGAGCGCGGTGGCGATGCTGCCGTAGCCGGTGAGGACGAGCACCGCGGTGCTCGGGTCGAGCGCCTTGAGCTCGGCCACCAGGTGCAGGCCTCCCCGGCCCGGCATCTTCAAATCCACCACGGCGTACTCCGGCGACTCGGCCTCTGCCAGCGCTAGGGCCTCGTCGGCGCTGCCTGCGGTGCGGACCTCGTGGCCGCGGTCTCGTAGGGCCCGGGCCAGGCGGCCACGAAACACCTGGTCGTCGTCGACCAGAAGGATGGAAAAGGAGGGGGCACTCACGGCAGCGGCTGGGAGGGCGAGGGCGGCGCACACTCCGCGGCCAGTGGGACTTGGACCACCGCGCGCGTCCCGCTCCCGGGCTGGGAGGTGAGTGAGAAGCTGCCGCCGAGCTGCTCGGAGAGGCTGCGGGCGAGAAAGACACCCAGCCCCATGCCCGCCCCGGGCTGCCTGGTGGTGAAGAAGGGCTCGCCCACTCGGGGCAGCACCTCCGGGGGGATTCCGGCGCCGTGGTCGCTCACCTCGAGGCGCAGCGCTGCGGCGGTGGCCTCCACCCGCAGCACCACCTCCGCTCCGGCGGGGGAGGCCTGCAGTGCGTTGCGCACCAGCGCCTGGGCCGAGCGGCCGAGGGCCCGCACTGGCAACAGGGGAGCGCTCCGGCCCAAGTCCCCGAGGGCCTCCACCCGCACTTGCTCGCGGCCGGCAAGCCCCTCGAGGGCCTCCTCCACCACCCGGGAGAGGGGCTCCTGCCCACCGCTCTCGCCGCTCGGCGCGCCGGCGTCGTTGGCCATGCGGGTGAGGGTGCGGCGGCAGCGCTCCACCTCGTCTCGAATGAGGCGCGCGTCGGCGGCCGCTTCGGGGTGCGAGGCCAGCTGGCGCTCCAGCTCGCGCGCCACCACCGCAATGGTGGAGAGCGGCGTGGACAGCTCGTGGGCAGCCCCCGCGGCCAGGGTGGCCAGTGAGGCCAACCGCTCGCGCCGGGCGGCCTGGCTGCGTGCCTCCGCCAGCTCTGCATCGCGCGCCGCGAGTGCGCGCGTGACACGCTGGACGAAGACGACGATGAAAGCGGCCGCCACGCCAAAGGCCACCCACATGCCGCGAATGTGGAGCTCCATCATCTGCTCGTGCGACAGGCCGTGGGCCACCAGCCAAGGAAGGCGCGGAGTGAGGAAGAGCGTCCCGAAGCAGGCCAGGGCAAATCCCATCAGCGCCCAGGTGCGTCGGGGGTCGAGCATGACGGCGGCCAGGGCCACTTCCACCAGGTACAAGACGCTGAAGGGGTTGTTGGGGCCACCGCTGAGGGCAAAGAGAATGGTGAGCAGCACGAAGTCCGCCGCCATCACAGCGGCAATGGCATTCTCGGCTCCGTCGTCGGAGGCAAGCAGGCGCGGCGACGTCCGGGCCCAGCGGGACAGCGCCGCATTGCTGAGGAGCTCTGCAGAAATGACGAGCACCAGCGCCCCGACCGGCACCCGGACGCCGAGGAAGGGTTGGACCGAAAGCACCAGCGCGAGCTGCCCCAGCGCGGCCCCCCAGCGCAGGCGGAGGAGCCAGCGGAAGTTGAGCGCGCCGGGTTCGAGCGGGGTGTCCATAAAAGAGGCTGCCGCAGCGTACCTCGCCCCAAGCCCCCTGCCTCGCACCCGGCGGCAACCGCCATGAAGCCCGCCCCCCACCCACCCCGGCCGCACTGGCTAGACGTCGCCTTCGCCTGGGGAGCCAGTCGGCGGCCTTTCTTCCAGGAGGGCTGGGGGGACGAGGAGGTGCTGGCGCTGGCCACGCAGGGGCGGCTGTTGGAGGGCCGAGCGCCCGAGGCGGCAACGCCGCGCTGGGGCGCGCCCTGGAAGCGCCGCCGGGGCCTGACGGTGCGCGACGGCGCATTTGCCTCGCCGCAGCCGGGGCTGCCCGCCCCGGTGGACACCGCCCGCCTCCGCCTTCTCTCTGTTGAGGGGCATTCCCAACACAGCGCCTGCCTGGTGCTGGCTGGCTCCCGAGAGGAGGGCTTCTGGCTGCGGGAGGCCATCTACGCGCCACTCGTCCACCACGGCGTGGACCTGCTGCTGCTGGAAAACCCCTACTCCGGGCTGCGGCGCGCGCACGGCCAGTCGAGTGCCGCGGTGCGCACGGTGAGCGACCATGTGCTGCTCAATGTCGCCATGGTGCAGGAGGCCCGGGCCCTGTTGGGCTGGCTCGACCGAGCCGGCTACCGGAGAGTCGCGGTGGCTGGCTACAGCATGGGCGGCTTCGTGGCTGCCCTCGTCGCTGCCCTCACCCCCGAGCCGCTGGCGGTGGCGGCGCTGGCGGCGGGGACGACGCCTGCGCCGGTGTACAGCCGCGGCCTCCTCAGTCACTCGGTGGACTTCACCACCTTGGGGAAGGCTTCCGGCGGAGAGGAGAAGGCGCGCGAGCGACTGGCTGGCCTGTTTGGCCTGGCGGACATTTCCCGGCTGCCGGCGCCGGCCCGGCCGGAGGCAGCGCTGGTGGTGGGCTGCCGAAGGGACGGGTACGTCGCGCAACGGGACACCGAGGCGCTGGCCGCCCACTGGGCGGGCAGCACCTTGCGCTGGCTGGAGGCGGGCCACATCTCCGCCCTGCTTCTGCACCGAGCCGAGCTCCGGGGCGCAGTGGCCGAGGCGCTGACGCGGCTTGGCTGAAGCGGGGCCCCTTTCGGAGCGCGCCGCTGGCGGTGCGGCGCCCGGGCAAGGTAGGAGGGCAGCCCTCGAGGCCCCCCTGTCCACCCCCCGCCCAAAGGGAAGGGCCCTGGCCGAGGGCCTTCTGTTGCGCGTCGCCACCGCCGCCGGCTGGCTTCCCGGTGCGCTGGCGGCACTGGACGAGGTGCTGGTGGACCACGCCCATTGCGAGAAGAAGGCCGCGGCCAACGCGCTCTCCTTGCTTCAAGCGTACCCGGACGTCCCGGGCCTTCCGGCGCAAATGGCCCGCCTCGCCCGGGAGGAGGCCGCGCACCTGGGACAGGTGCTTCAGTGGCTCGAGCGGCGCGGGCTGACCCTGGGAGTGGACCGCGGAGACCCCTACGCGCGCGGGCTTCAGGCGTTGGTGCGCACCGGCGCCCAGCAGCGCCAGCTGGACCGGCTCCTCATTGCCGCCCTCATTGAGGCCCGCAGCTGCGAGCGCCTGGCGTTGTTGGCCTCTGGCCTCCCGGAGGGTGAGCTTCGGGACTTCTACCGCCGGCTCGCCCAAAGCGAAGACGGCCACCAGCGTCTCTTCCTCAGGCTGGCCGAGCGCCTGCACGGGAAAGCGGCAGAAGCGCGTCTGGACACGCTGCTCGACGAGGAGGCGTCGCTGGTGCGGCGCCTCCCCCTCCGCGCCGCCATCCACTAGAGGCGGCGGACGTTTCCTTGTCGTCGCCTCATGGCGCGGGGGGCGGCGAGGGCCGAGCTTCCACTTCCAGGCGCAGGACGTCCTCTGCAAAAAAGAAGAGCCGGACGTGCTGGCCAGAGAAGCGCTGGAGGGCGGGCCAGCGGCAGGCATGCAAAGGCGGCAAGACGTCGCTCGCCGGACGGCGCAGGGAGACGTCGGCCACCTGCAGGGCCTCCGCTGAGGGCACCACCAGCGTCCCCTCGGCCACGTTGGCCGTCCCGTTGCTCAGGCGTACGACGCCGGCCCGCCAAGCGCCGACGCCGCCCAGCGTCCACCAGGCCGCCAAAAGCCACAGGCCGGCGGCGCCGGACAGCGCGCCGGTGCGCCCGGGGCTGGCGGGCACCCGCAGCGCGAGAAAGAGAAGGAGGGCGGCCGCGGCCAGCGAGGCCAGAGCGGGGACAAGCACCCAAGCGGCGTCGAAGGGGCCGACGTCCCACACCACGCGAAACCCCTCTGTCGCCGGAAGCACGCCCAAGGGGACTCCTCCTAGAGGTGCGCGGTGGAGCCAGTGGGCGTCCGCCGCTGCGGAGCCGCCTCCGCCCAAATGCGCGTCTCCCGCGTCTCCTTCAGCCACACCATGCCAATGACGCCCGAGAGGCCGGCCACGGCGACCGGAAACCACAGGCCGGCGTACATGTTGCCAGTGCTCTTCACCAGAACGCCGCCCAAGAAGGGGACGAGGCCGCCAAACCAGCCATTGCCCACGTGGTAGGGCAGAGAGACGGCGGTGTAGCGCACCCGGGCCGGGAATTGCTCGACCAGAAAGGCGGCCATCGGGCCGTAGACGAGGGTGACCAGAAGCACCTGAAGAAATACCAGGAAGCACAACAGCACCGGGTTGAGGGGACTGGCTGCCGCGGCCATCGCCTTGTAGAGGGGCAGAAAGAGAAAGGCCGCCAGGAGATTTCCCCCCACAATCAGCTTCTTGCGGCCGATGAGGTCCGAGAGCTGCCCGGAAATGACGAAGAAGGGCATGGCGCAGAGCAGCGCGATGGCCACCACCTCGCTGGCCATGGTGGCCGGGACGTGAAGCCGGCTCTGCATCCAGAAGAAGGTGTAAAACTGGGCGGTGTACCAAACCACTCCCTGGCCGGCGGTGGCCCCGAGCAGCGCGAGCAGCATGGAGCGGCCGTTGCTCCCGCTGAAGCTCTCCAGCACCGGGTCACGCGACAGCCGTCGCTCGACCTTGAGCCGCTCCCACAGAGGGGACTCGTTGAGGCGCAGCCGCACGTACATGGAAATGCCCAGCAGAAAGAGCGATGCCACCCAGGCGAACCGCCACCCCCAGGCTTTGTAGGCGACGTCCCCCATCTCGCTCTGGATGGCGAGCAGCACCACCAGGGTGATGAAGAAGCCCAAGGTGGCCGTCACCTGGACGAAGCTCGTGTAAAAGCCGCGCTCGGCGTCGGGGACGTTCTCGGCCACGAAGGTGGCCGCCCCCCCGTATTCCCCGCCGAGGGCAAACCCCTGCAGCACCCGGAAGAAGACGAGCAACATCGGCGCGGCCAGGCCAATCTGGTCGTAGGTCGGCAGAAACCCAATTCCCACGGTGGCCCCGCCCATCAACAGCAGGGTGGAGAAGAAGGCCCGTTTGCGCCCGTACAAGTCGCCGAGCCGTCCGAAGAAGAGGGCGCCCAAAGGGCGCGCGGCGAAGCCGGTGAAGTACACCGCGAGGTACTGAAGCAGCGGGTCCGCGCCCAGCCCCTTGGCGAAGAACTGGTCCTTCAACACCAGGCCGAGCGAGCTGTAGAGGAAGAAGTCGTACCACTCGATGGTGGTGCCGGTGACAACCGCCAAGATGAGGCGGTTCCGTTCGCCTTTGTTGCGGGTGTAGGGAATGGTGGCGGCAGCCGGCAGAGGAGTCGGGATAGCCATCAGCCCGGCATGCTACGCCAAGCCTGGTGCCGTCAGGGCCGAGGCGCATTCTGCAGCCAACGCTTCAGGGAGCCACTCCATTGACTGACACGCCTGAGCCCCGGGACACTTGGGGTGCCGTTTTTCGCCGGTGGAGCGCCTGACATGGTCGGAAATTTCCCCGACGTCTCCTTTCCGGACCTCATTCAGTTTTACTGCATGAGCAAGAAGACGGTGGCCATTCGCATCTCCACCCCGGACCTCCCGGAGGGCCGAGGCGAATTCTTCGTGGCCGACGGAGAGCTGCTCGACGCCCGGTTTGGCGAGCGGGTGGGCGTCGATGCGTTGTACCGGGCACTTCACATCCGCCGCGGCTCCTTCGAGGTGGAAGTCGACGTCCGGCCGCCTATGCGCCGCATTCACGTCGCGCTCAACGAGGCGCTGTTGCAGGGCATGCACGCCCTGGACGAGGGGCCGCCCGAACCAACGGCCGGACGGGACGAGGCGTTCCCGGTGGAGGCGCCCATGGGCCGGCTGTGCCCTGACTGCGGCACCTGGCACGCTTTGGAGGCCTTCTGCCCAGAGCCGGCCACCCAGCCGGTACACACCGGCCCGTCGGTGCTCGCGCCGGCCGAAGAGGGGGTGTTTAGCCCCCTCGAGGAGGCGGAGGCCGAAGCCGCCCAGGACTCCACCCGCAAGCTGGCCGGCCTGGCCATCCTCGGGGGGATTCCCCTCGTCGGCATCGCCGCGCTGGTGCTGCTCTTCACCTTCAAGCCCAAGGACACCCTTCCGGTGGCCGCCGAGACGAGCCCAGCAGCAGCCACCGCTGCGGCCGCCACGCCCACCGTGACGCCGGCCCTGCCGGCCGCGGCGCCGGCGGTGCAGGGCGTCACCGCCGACAGCGTCGTCTTCGGGCTGGCCGCCCCCTTCAGCGGGCCGTCCAAAGAGCTCGGCCGGCAGATGCGGGTTGGCGTGGAGGCCGCGTTCGCGCAGGCCAACGACGCAGGCGGCATCCACGGCCGCAAGCTGAGCGTGGTGCCCGAGGACGATGGGCTCGACCCTTCCCGCACCCCGGCGGCGCTGAGGGCGCTGTGGGAGAAGCGGAAGGTTTTCGCCCTGGTGGGCAACGTGGGCGCGGCCAATGCCATGGCCAGTGTGCCCTTCGTGCTCGAGCACCGGGTGGTGTTGCTGGGCGCCTTCAGTGGCGCCCAGGTGCTGAGGCGCGACCCTCCGGACCGCTACGTCTTCAACCTCCGGGCCAGTGACGCCGAGGAGGCCGTGGCGGTGGTGCGCTTTCTGCTCCGCCGCGGCATCCGCCCGGAGCAGCTGGCCGTCTTCGGCGAGGAAGGGGCGGCCAGCGAGGCGGCCTACCAGGGCGTATTGAAGCTTTTGCGCCGGGACTACAAGCAGCCGACGCTGCTCAGGGTTTCCTACCCCCGCAACACGCTGGACGTCGAGGACGCGGTGCAGCGCATCCGGCTGCATGTGCCACCCATCCGCGCGGTGGTGATGGTGGCCAGCTACCGGGCCGCCGCCCGCTTCATCGCCAGGCTTCGCGCCCTGGCCCCGGGGACCAGCTTCGCCTCCATTTCCAGCGTCGGTGCCACCGCCCTGGCCGAGGAGCTCCAGCAGCTCGGCCCCAGCCTCGGCGACGGGGTCATCGTCACCCAGGTGGTGCCGCCCGTGGACTCAGGAGGCAGTGCGGTGTTGGCCTACAAAAAACAGCTCGAGCGGACGGCTCCCGACGAGCGCGCCGACAGCGTCTCCTTCGAGGGCTACCTCGTCGGCCGCCTTTTGGTGGAGGGCCTGCAGCGCGCCGGCCGCGAGCTGGACAGCGAGAAGCTGGTGGACGCGCTGGAGTCCATCCGGGAGCTCGACCTGGGCACCGGGAGCAAGCTGTCCTTCGGCCCATCCGAGCACCAGGCCAGCCACCGCGTCTGGGGGACGCTGCTCGACGCGCACGGCCACTACCAGGTGTTTGACCTCGAATGAGTTAGCCGCTCGATGCGGCGCGTCACGCCCAATCCGTGCTGATGGAATGGATGAGCCCTCGGAACGGGTTGTCGCCCGGCGCGCAGACGGGTATGGGCGAGGAGGTGAAAGCGGACGCGAGGCAAGACATGGCACTGCAAGAGACTGGCGAAACCCCCGCCGCGCCGACGCGCAACCAGGCCCTCTTGGGCTGGGTGCGAGAAATGTCGGCCCTGTGCAAGCCGGACCGGGTGGTGTGGTGCGACGGCTCCGAGGAGGAGCGCGTCCGGCTCACCAACTACGCCGTGGAGACGGGAGTCCTTCTCCCGCTCAACCAGAAGAAGCGCCCGGGGTGCTACCTGCACCGCAGTAACCCCAACGACGTGGCGCGGGTGGAGCACCTCACCTTCATCTGCACGCCGACCCAGGAAGAGACCGGTCCCACCAACAACTGGATGGCGCCGGACGAGGCCTACCGAAAGCTTACCAAGCTCTTCGAGGGCTCGATGAAGGGCCGCACCATGTACGTGCTGCCGTACGTCATGGGGCCTCCGGCCTCCCCCTTGGCCAAGGTGGGCATCGAGCTCACCGACAGCGTCTACGTCGCGCTCAACATGCGCATCATGACGCGGATGGGAAAGCAGGCACTCGACCTGCTCGGCAACCACTCGGACTTCAACCGCGGACTGCACTGCACCGGAGACGTCAACCCGGAGCGCCGCTTCATCTGCCATTTTCCCCAGGACAACACCATCTGGAGCTTCGGGTCGGGCTACGGCGGCAACGCGCTCCTCGGCAAGAAGTGCCTGGCGCTGCGCATCGGCAGCTATCTCGGCCGGACCGAGGGCTGGCTGGCCGAGCACATGCTCATCCTCGGCGTGGAGAGCCCCGACGGGCAGACCACCTACGTCACCGGCGCCTTCCCGTCGGCTTGCGGGAAAACCAACTTCGCGATGCTCATCCCGCCGAAGCGCTTCGCCGGCTGGAAAGTTTGGACAGTGGGGGATGACATCGCCTGGATGCGGGTGGCCAAGGACGGCCGGCTGTGGGCAGTCAACCCGGAGAATGGCTACTTCGGTGTGGCGCCGGGCACCAACTTCGCGAGCAACCCCAATGCCATGGCCACCATCGCCAGGGACACCATCTTCACCAACGTGGCGATGACGAAGGACGGCGACGTGTGGTGGGAGGGCATGGACGGCCCGGTGCCCGACGAGCTCATCGACTGGCAGGGTCGACCCTGGAAGAAGGGAAGCCCAGAGAAGGCGGCTCACCCCAACAGTCGCTTCACTGCGCCGATGACCAACAACCCGGCGCTGTCCCGGGCGGTGAACGACCCGGACGGCGTCCCCATCTCGGCCATCATCTTCGGGGGCCGGCGCGCCACCACCGTCCCGCTGGTGCTGCAGAGCTTCAACTGGGGGCACGGCGTCTTCCTCGGCGCGACCCTTGGCTCGGAGACGACCGCCGCCGCCACCGGCAAGGTGGGCGTGGTGCGCCGGGACCCGATGGCGATGCTTCCCTTCACCGGCTACAACATGGGCGACTACCTGCAGCACTGGCTGCAGATGCAGTCGAAAATTCCCTACCCGCCGAAAATTTTCCAAGTCAACTGGTTCCGCAAGGGCAAGGACGGCAAGTTCCTCTGGCCGGGCTTCGGCGAAAACATGCGGGTGTTGAAGTGGATTGTGGACCGCTCCCACGTCCGGGTGGGGGGACAAGAGACGCTGCTCGGTTGGGTGCCGAAGGCAGGAGACCTGGACCTCTCCGGGTTGGACATCCCCTCGGACTTGGTGGACGAGGCGACCAGCATCAACACCGCCGAGTACAAGGAAGAGTTGACGAGCCAGGGAGAATTCTTCGAGTTGCTGGGCAAGCACGCGCCCGAGGCCCTGCAGCTGCAGCGCAAGCTGCTGCTCGCGCGGCTGTCCTGAGGCGGCCCGGCTTCCGCCCGCCGGTGCGTCTTTCCTCCCCGCTCGCCGGCGGCGTGCTCTTGGCGCTCGCCCTGGGCTGCGCCCACGGCCCGCCCCCTCCGCCGCCCAGCCCTCCACCGCCCCGCGTCTCGGGCCCCGAGGCCCAGCTCCAGCACCGCTACGCGGGCCACTACCTCTACGCCGGGGGGGACACCGAGCGGCGGGCAGTACAAGCGGCGGTGGAGCACGCCATCTCCGGAATGTCCTTCCTCGCCAAGCCCATGGCACGCAGTAGCCTCAAGCAGCGGGCCGAGGTCCGCGACGGCTACACTCTCTCTTTCGACGGCCTCGGCAACGTGGAGATTTCAAGCCCCGGCTTCCCGGTGGAGAGCGGACCCTTGGACGGCAAACCCCTCCTGGAAAGAAACAAATATGGGGACGAGAGCCACGTGACACTCGGCTTCGTCAACGGCGTGCTGGTGCAGAAGGGCCACAGCGACGACGGCTCGGGAGAGACGGACTTTCGGCTGGCCGACGATGGGGCGACGCTGCTCGTGCACCGCGTGATGCAGAGCCCACAGCTCTCGGCGCCAGTGGACTTCACCCTCACCTACCGACGCCAATGACACGCTTTCCTCGCGCCTGCCGGGTGGGAGTTTGGGTGGCAGCCCTCGGGCTGGGGTTGGCGCTGGCCGAGGCCGAGCCCTCGGACGCGAGCAGCCTGCAAGCCCGTTACGCCGGAGGGTGGCGCTTCAGTGGTGGCGCCTCGGAGCGAGCCGCCGTACCGGCGGCGGTGGAGCGCTCGGTGGACGGGATGTTTTTCATCTCCCGCGGCATCGCCTACGACAGGCTGATGCACGTCTGCGAAATCTGCGGCACCTACACGCTGAGCTTTGCCATGGGCGAGGTGACGGTGGCCAGCCCCTGCCAGCTTCCGGACAAAAGCCCGCAGGACGGCAGCGAGGTTTACCACCGCACGCAGGCCGGGGATGAAAGCAAGCTCAGCCAGCGCTTCCTCGAAGGGGCGCTGGTGCAGGAGTTTCGCGGCGAGGAGGGCAACCGCCGGGTGGTGTGGACACTTCAGCCGGACCAGGTGAGCCTTCAGGTACACGTCACCATCGCCAGCAAGCACCTCCCCCATCCGGTCGACTACACCCTCAGCTACCAACGCCTCTCGCCGAGGCCGGACGCTGGCCCGGCCGACGCCGGGCAACGGCCGGCGGACTGACGTCCCGGGGGCGTTTGGATTGCGCCTACACGCGGCTGAGTCTCAAAAGGTGGCTGTGCCTCACTCCAGCAGGCGGGCCCGGCGCTTGGGGCGGCGGCGCGCCTGGGCACTGGCGGCGGCAGCGGTCGTTTTGTCCGGAGCGGCCCGGGCCCAGGACGTGGTGGCGCCGGCACCGCCGGCGGCCCAGGGGACACTCACCCAGCCGCCCGTCCTTCAGCACTTTGTCGAGGCCGCCTACCCGCCCGAGGCCCAGGCCAGTGGGCTGGAGGGCCGCGTCTTGCTGGAGGTGGACATCTCGGCCAAGGGCGAGGTGACGCGGGCGGCGGTCATCGCCCCGGCCGGCCACGGCTTTGATGAGGCTGCGCTGGCGGCGGTTCGGCAGTTCCACTTCACCCCGGCGGAGGTGGACGGCAAACCCGCCGCCGTCCGCATCCAATACGCCTACGCCTTCGTGCTGTCTGTCCCCTCCCAACAGGCGCCCCGGCTCGGGCCGGTCAACCTCGAGGGCACCATCCTCGAGCGGGGAACGCGGCACCCGGTGGCCGGCGCGGAGGTGGCGCTTCCTTACCTCGAGCGCTCCACCCTCACCGACGCCAAGGGCGCGTTTTCTTTCCGCGACGTCCCGGAGGGGACGCAAAAACTTTGGGTGGTGGCCAACGGCTACGAGAAGTTCGAGACGGCCGAGACGCTGCTCGCCGGCAAAGTGACGCGCGTCAGCTACTACATCCTCAAGTCTTTCTTCAGCCCCTACGAGACGGTGGTGCGAGGCAACCGAGAGCCGACGCAGGAGACGGAATATTCAATTTCTCTGGAGGAGGTGGAGCGCATTCCAGGCACCTACGGCGACGCGCTGAAGGTGGTGCAAAACCTCCCCGGGGTGGCCCGCGCCCCCTTCAACGGCGGTCTCATCGCCATCCGGGGAACCAGTCCCCAGGACTCCGGCATCTTCCTCGACGGCGAGCGGCTGCCGCTTCTCTTTCACTTTGGCGGTCTGACGGCCGTCTACAACAGCGAGATGCTGGCGTCGGTGGACTACCTGCCCGGCAACTTCGGCCCGTACTACGGCGACATCCTCGGCGGCGTGGTGGACGTGAAGAGCCGGAACCCGAAGACCGACGGCTTTCACGGTGTGGTGGACATCAACGTCATCGACGCGAGCGCCGTGCTGGAAGGCCCCTTGGGAGACAACTTCAGCATCGCCATTGCTGGGCGGCGCTCCTACATCGACGCCTTCTTGCCGCTTTTCCTCTCCGGCAGCTCCACCAGCTTCACCGTCGCTCCGGTCTTCGATGATGCGCAGCTGAAGCTGGTGTGGAAACCCAACGCCAAGAGCACCCTCAGCCTGTTGGCGCTGCAGAGCCAGGACGCCTTCCAGCTGGTGCTGGGCACCACCCCGTCCAACAACCCCACCCTGGGCCGGACCTTCGTTGACCAGACTGGCTTCGCCCAAGCTCGCCTGCGCTACAGCTACCTCGACGGCCCGGTGCGCTGGGACACCATCGGCCTCGTCGGGGAGACGCACATCAATCTCCAGATTGGCGCCACCGAGGGCGTCAAGGCCAATTCCATCCCCTACGGCCTGCGCAGCACGCTGGAAGTCGCGACATTGCCCTCGCTCACCCTGGCCGGCGGGGTGGACTGGGTAAACCAACCGGCGGAACTCACCATCGCCTTCCCGGAGCCCCCTCAGGAGGGCGAGCCCCTTCCCGGCGGTCCGCTCAACCCCATTCTCTACGAGCAAACCCACACCTGGGCGAGTGACCTCGGCCTGTGGGCGGAGGCCCGCTGGCGGCCGGTATCGAATCTCCTCATCCTGCCGGGTTTGCGCGTCGACCAATTCCTCTGGAAGCTGCAACCGAAGCCGGCTTGGACGGCGGACCCGCGGCTGGTAGTGCGCTGGACGGTGCTTCCCCCACTCGTCCTCAAGGCTGGCCTCGGCCTGTACCACGAGGCGCCGAGCCTGGCCGGCGGCGCCATCGACCCGGTCTTCGGCAATCCGGACCTCCAAATCCAACGCAGCATCCAAGCCAGCCTGGGCTTCGAGTGGGCCGTCCGACCGGGGCTGCTCTTCACCTTCGAGGCTTTCTACAACCGGCTGACAAGCGTCGTCGCACCGGCGCCCGCCCCTGAAAACTTGGCCAACACCGGCATCGGACGCATTTGGGGCTTCGAGGTCTTCATCCGCCAGGCGCTCACCAGCCGCGTTTTCGGCTGGCTGAGCTACAGCTTCTCCAAAAGCCAGCGGCTCGACGCCCCGGGCGACAACTGGCGGCCCTTCGACTACGACCAGACAAACGTCCTCACCGCCATCCTCAGCTACCAGCTGGGGGCCGGCTGGGAGGTGGGCGGCCGCTTCCGCTATGCGACCGGCAACCCCTACACGCCGGTCACGGGCGCGGTGAAGGACGACAACACCGACACCTTCGTCCCCATCTACGGCGTCATCAACTCCGCCCGCTTGCCCAGTTTCGTCCAGCTCGACATCCGGGTGGACAAAATCTGGGTCTTCAACACCTGGTCCTTGGACCTCTACCTGGACGTGCAAAACGTGACCGACACCCGCGCCGTGGAGGGCCTTACCTACAGCTTCAACTACGCCCAGCGGGTTTTTTTCATCGGCCTGCCCATCATCCCGGTGCTGGGCGTGAAGGCGGTCTTCTGATGCGAAAGTGCCTTGCCGCAACACTGGCCGTCCTGCTCGGCACCCTGGGGTGCGAGCCGGCGGTGGTTTCCCAGAGTGAGTTATTCACCACCCGGGTTTTGGCCATTCGGGCCGACCCGCCCGAGTTGGTGGTGCCCGCCGACGGCGGACTGCCGCCGCCGGTGCACTTCACTGTCCTCTCCTTCTCACCGGACGGCGGTGCGCCCTCGGTGGCACTGGCCCTGTGCGTGGCCGGCAACCCCTACGGCGCCGACAGCGGGTGCCCCGGCGAAAACGGCATCCCCTTGCCCGACGACACGCTCGACGTCGCCAATCCGCAAATTGCAGGCCTCCTGCTCGCGCTCGACGGGGGCATTCCGCAAAGTGGGCTGCCGCCGACGGAGCCGGGCGTGCTGCAGGTGGCCATCGGCTACTGCGCCACGACGCGGGGGACGGCTCCCGAGGACTGCACCCCGGCGGGGAGCGGGCTTTCCGGGGACACCGAGTGGGGCGTCTACCGACTGGGCGTCCGGTTTTCGGGAAGGCCCAACCACAACCCCCAGCTGCTCTCGGTCAGTCTTACCGACGGCGGCTCGCTGGCGGGGGCGCTGTTGCCCTATGGACAAAGCGTCACCCTCACCCCGGCCATCCCGGACGGAGGCCTGGACGCGAGCTGGCCCAGCGTCGGCATCGACGGTGGCGTCGAGACGTACCTCGGCCTCGACGGCGGCACCTTCTACGAGGACCTCTTCTTCAGCTGGTACGCCACCGCGCCCAACGTGGCGAACTTCTTCTCCAACGAGCCGACGCCCTCGGACACCGCCGAGACGCCCTACAACCAATTCAACGGGGCCTACCCGGGGCCAGTCACCTTCTACCTGGTGCTCCGCGATGGCCGCGGGGGGACGGACTGGTTGGTGCTCGACGCCGGCGTCCTTCCCTAACCCCCAAAGGGGCCGGACTCGCCCGGCCGCGGCTGGGCCGGCAGCACCCGGGCCAGCGTCCGCGCCAGCCGTTGGACGCCCAGGGCGAAGCGCGCCGGCTCGGGAAGCAACGACAGCACCACGAAGCGGCCGCGGGGGAAGTCATAGAAGTGGCCCGGCTGGACGTGGACACCGGCCTCGAGCAGCTCCAGGGCGAGCGACGTCTCGTCGGTGGACTGCGGGAGGCGCAGGACGGCGGACCAGCCGCCCTCGGAGGGAAGGACGTTCCAGGGGGCGTCCTTGGGGCGCGCGGCCAGAAGCGCGCGCCGGTTGTCCTCCAGCCGCAGCGCCACCCGGTGGCGCCAGGGAGGCCCCAGCGCCAGCAGCCGCGGAAGCGCGCGCTGCGTCGGTTCGGCCACCGAGAGGATGCTGTCCAGAAGCACTTCCAGTCTGGCCAGCGCCTCGTCTCGCAGCGGGGCGGCCCCAGTGACGGCCGTCCAGGCGCACTTGAGCTGCGGCAAGCCCACCGACTTGGAGAGGCCCCCCAGGGTGAAGGTAAGGGCCTCCCCCTCCAGCGCGGCCGCCGTCGAGGGTGCACGGCCGCCGCTCACGAAGTGACTAAACACCTCGTCCACCACCAACGCCCAGTCGCTCGAGGCGCACAGCGAGTCCAAGGGGACTTGGGACTCGGGCGCAAGCAGCTGGCCGGTGGGGTTGGCTGGGCTCACCATCAGCACTCCCCGGGTATTCTCATCGGCCAAGGCCTCCAGCGTCTCGGTGTCAAAGCCGAAGCCCACCTCCAACTCGAGCGGGTAGCCACGCAGCTCCACCGCCGCCGCATCGGCCAGGTAGGACAGCACCGGGTAGCCGGGCATGGGGATGAGCAGGTTGTCGCCTGGGTCGCAGAGCAGCGCCAACAGCAAGCCGTAGGCCTCGCTGGTGCTGGCGCTGAGAAACACCTGGGTGGCCGAGAGGTGCGCGCCCCGGGAAACCAGCTCGGCCGCCACTGCCGCCCGGGCGGACAACAGTCCGAAGGGCTCCGGCGCATAGCCCTGCACCGAGGCGGCAGAGAGCGCTTCCCGGAGCTCGCGTTCCGGCTGGGCGAGACCGACGTCGGTGGGGTTGGAAACGGTGAGGTCCACCACGTCCACGCCCCGGGCCCGCAGCGTCTCGCGGCGGATGGCCAAGAGGTTGGGCGTCCTGTCCCAGGCGGTGCGCGCGGAAAACATTCCCACCCTCCAGGCTACCGCCTGCGGCGGCCGGGCGGTTGTGTCAGGCTCTTGAAGCGTGGCCCCCGACGCGCTCCGCCGCTGCCCCTGGCCGGGAGATGACCCGCTGTACCTGGCCTACCACGACGTCGAGTGGGGGGTGCCGGAATGGGATGAGCGCGCCCTCTTCGAGAAGCTGCTGCTGGACGGGTTCCAGGCTGGCCTGTCGTGGATTACCATCCTCCGCAAGCGCGACAACTACCGGAAGGCCTTCGAGGGCTTCCACCCCGAGCGCATCGCTCGCTGGCCTCAGAAACGCGTCGAAGTGCTGATGGCCAACCCCGGCATCGTGCGCAACCGCGCCAAGCTGGAAGGAAGCATCCGCAACGCGCGCTGCTACCTTCAGCTCCGCGAGCGGCAGGGAAGCTTCGCCCGCTTCCTGTGGGGCTTCCTCGGGGGGGAGCCGAAAGTCAACCACCGCCGCTCCATCCGGGAGGTGCCCGCCGAGACCAAACAGAGCCGCGCCATGTCCCAACAGCTGCGAGCGGCGGGCTTCACCTTCGTCGGGCCCACCATCTGCTACGCCTTCATGCAAGCCACTGGGATGGTGGATGACCACCTGGTGCACTGCTTTCGCCACAGCGACCGTCTGGGCGGCTACTAGCTCAGGCCAAAGCCCGAGGGCCCCTCGCTAGAAGCCGGTCTGCAGCATGGTCTGGACGACGCGGCGGATGAGCTCCCGGCGGATTTCCTTGCGGCAGTAGTCCACCGCCGGCAGCGGCGGCTTGGGCAGATGGCTGGGGCGATTGCGGGCGGCGGTCCGCACCACCATTTCGACCTTCGACTGCTCGATGTGGAACAGCCGCTGTCCGTCCTTGCGAAGGAAGTAGGCGAGCCCGCGGGCGTCGAGCAACTTGAAGAAGAACCGCCTGGCGTCGGCGACGAGCGTGAGGTCGATGACGTCTGCCATGTACGAATGTTCATCGCGTGGATCTCTGGACCCGTCCAATTCCCGCTCGGGCTCCACCGCCGGCCTCGCGCTACACCCACATAGCGGCGCCATTTTGGCGCTGAAGAATAGTTGCGCGCGCACCAGGCTGGTGGTCAGCGGAGCAGTGCTCGGAGGTGGTGGCGGAAGGCCAGGCGGCGCGCCGCCGCGTCCGGGACGAAGGGAACCGGGCCCAGCACTTCCACCCCATCGCGGCGCTCCAGCCACCGAGGGTTGTCTCGGATGCTCGCATCGCGCAAGGGCGAGGTCCGCACCAGCACCACGGCGCGGACTCGGATGCGGCGCTCGCGCAGTGCGAGGAGGGACAGTCCGGTGTGGTTGAGCGTCCCCAGGCCAGCCGCAGCCACCAGCACCACCGGGAGCCGAGTGGCTGCAATCAGGTCGATCACCTGGTGTCTTTTGTCCAGTGGAACGAGGAGTCCCCCGGCCCCCTCCACCACCAGTGCGCGGCCCTGAAAGGCCCGAAAGGCTTTGAGGGCTTCCGCCCAGGAGGGATTAAGGCCCAGTCGCTCGGCGGCGATGCCCGGCGCCAGCCGGGCGCGGAAGCGGTGAAGAGAAATTCTGTCCAGCGCGTCCTCGCTTCGGGCCGCGGCGCGCAAGGCGAGCGCGTCCGCCGGACGCTCCACGTCGACGCAGCCGCTCTCGTACGGCTTCAGAGCGCCCGGGGCCAGGCCGGCATCGGCCATCAAGGACAAAAGGGCCGCAGCCACCTCCGTCTTTCCGACGCCGGTGTCGGTTCCGGTGACGAAGTAGCGGGGGAGCTCCCTCATCGGCCCGTCACCTCCGTAATGGCGTGGTGGACGGCATCCCCGAGGAGGCGGGCCTCCTCCTCGGTGAGGGACAACGGCGGCAGGAGCACCACCACCGCCCCCAAAGGACGCAGCAACACGCCCTGCTTGCGGGCGGCGAGACACACCCGGTGGCCGATGCGCTCCGCAGCCGAGTAGGACTCCTTGGTGCGCCTGTCCTTCACCAGCTCGATGCCCACCATCGCCCCCCGCTGCCGGACTTCGCCCACGTGGGACAGCTCCGCCACCCTGGCCAGCTTCGGCGCCAGCGCCGCCAGCGTCCCCTGAAGACGCCGCAGCACATGCTCCGTCTCGAAGAGACGCAAGCTGGCCAGCGCGGCGGCGCAGGCAAGAGGGTTTCCGGTGAAAGTGTGGCCGTGGAAGAAGGTGCGCTGCGAGGCGGCGTCTCCGAGGAAGGCCTCGTGCACCTTCTCGGTGGTGAGCGTCGCAGCCAGCGGCAAATAGCCACCGCTCAGTCCTTTGGCCAGGCACAGAAAATCCGGGACCACCTCTTCTTGCTCTACGGCGAAGAGCGTTCCGGTGCGTCCGAAGCCAGTTGCCACCTCGTCGCAGATGAGCAGCACCTCGTGCTCGCGGCACAGTTCGGCAAGCCGCCTCAGGAAGCCCTTGGGCTGGGTCAGCATGCCGGCCGCGCCCTGGACCAGAGGCTCGACCACCAGGGCGGCCAGCTCCTGCCCCTTCTCGATGAAGAGCCGCTCGGCAGCCGCGAGGCAGGCTGCACCGCAGTCACCCGGGCCCGACCATCGGTAGGCGTAGGGCGTCGGGATGCGTTCGGCCCCAAAGAGCAGCCCCCGAAACGTGCCGTGGAAGAGCTCCATCCCCCCCACCGAGACGCTGCCCACCGTGTCGCCGTGGTAGGCCTCCTGCAGCGCTGCGAAACGGGCCTTCTCCGGGCGGCCTCGCTGCCGCCAGCACTGGTAGGCCATCTTCAGCGCGACTTCCACCGAGGTGCTACCGGAGTCCGAGAAGAAGACGCGACTCAGCCCGGGTGGGGCCAGGCGCACCAGCTCCGCAGCCAGCTCGATGGAGGGCACTGAGGCGAGGCCGAGCAAGGTGGTGTGAGCAACCCGCTCGAGCTGGGAGCGAACTGCGTCGTCAATCTCCCGCTTCCGGTGGCCATGGACGTTGCACCACAGCGAGGAGACGCCGTCCAAGTAGCGACGCCCGAGGTCGTCGATGAGGTAGTTGCCCTCCGCCCGCTCGATGATGAGGGGCTCGTCCGAAGGCCACCCTTGCATCTGGGTGAAGGGGTGCCAGACGTGCGCCTGGTCCAGCCGGAGCAGTCGTTCATGCCGCGACGAGGAGTCCATGGGCCTTCAATTCCTGAAGTCCATCGAGGGCTTGCTGCAGATGGTCTGGAGTGTGCGCGGCAGAGAGCGCGAAGCGGAGCCGGCTTGTGCCCTGGGGCACCGTCGGCGGACGGATGGGCTTCACCAACAGCCCTCGCCCACGCAGGAACGCGGCCGCGGCCACCGCCCGCTCGGCGGACCCGAGCACCACCGGAAAGATGGCCGAGGCTGCCCGCGCCGGGTGACCCAGCGCGAGCAGGCCTTCGGTAAAGCGATGGATGTTGCGCCAGAGGCGCGCCCGCAGCTCGCCCCCCTGCTCCACCAGGTCCACCGCCGCCTGGGCGGCCGCACAGCTCGCTGCAGGCAGGGCGGTGGAGAAGACGAGCGAGCGGGCCCGGTTGAGGAGCAGCGCGGCCACCGGAGCGCTGGTGGCGGCGTAGGCGCCAAAGGCCCCCAGCGCCTTGCCCAGCGTCCCCATCCGGACGTCCACCGCGCCCGTCAGACCGAGCGCTTCGCACAGTCCGGCTCCTCGGTGGCCATAGATGCCCGTGGCGTGGGCCTCGTCCACCAGCAGTGCCGCCCCGGACTGCCGGCAGACGTCCACCAGCTCGGCCAGTGGCGCGACATCTCCGTCCATGGAGAAGATGCTGTCCGTCACCACCAGCTTGCGGCGTGCCGAGGTGCTGGTCAGTTGCGCGGCCAGTGCCCCGACGTCCGCGTGCGGGTAGACACAAGTGTGCGCCCGGGAGAGCCGGCAGCCGTCCACCAGGCTGGCGTGGTTGAGGGCGTCCGAGAAGACTGCGTCCCCCTTGCCAACCAGGGCTGGTACCAGCCCGAGGTTGGCGGCGTAGCCGCCGTTGAAGAGCAGCACCGCCTCCGCGTCCTCGAATTGCGCGAGCCGGGCCTCGAGCGCCTGGTGCGCCTCGGTGTCGCCGACCACCAGTCGCGACGCACCGGTGCCCATTCCCCAGCGCTGCAGCGCGGCCTGTGCGGCGGCCACCACCGCCGGATGCGCGGCGAGCCCGAGGTAGTCATTGGAGGAGAAGTTCACCAGCGCCTCGGCGCCGATGCGGACCACTGGCCCCTGGGGCGAAGCGAGGGGCTCGAGCGAGCGCAAAAGCCCCCGCGACGCCAGAGCGGCGAGCTCCTCTTCCGCCCAGGCAATTGCGCCGCTCATCGCGCGGTGTTCGGCTCGAGCGGCTGCATTCCGGCCGAGGCGAGCAGTGCCATGTCGTCGGCGTACTCGGGGTTGTCGGTGGTGAGCAGCTTCTCGCCGAAAAAGAGGGAGTTGGCCCCGGCCATCATGCACAACAGCTGCGCTTCGCGGCTCATCGACAGCCGTCCGGCAGACAGCCGCACCATGGCCAGCGGCATGAGCAGGCGGGCGGTGGCGATGGCGCGCACCATTTCCACCGGTTCCACCGGCGCCTGGTCTTCGAGCGGCGTGCCGGCCACTGCCACCAGCGCATTGATGGGCACCGACTCCGGGTGGGTGGGCTGGTTGGCGAGGGTGAGGAGCATCCCGCAGCGGTCATCCACCGACTCGCCCATTCCGAGGATGCCGCCGGAGCAGACGTTGATGCCGGCGGCCCGCACATGCCCCAGCGTCCGGAGTCGGTCTTCGTACGTCCGGGTGGAGATAATTTCCCCGTAGAACTCGGCTGAGGTGTCGAGGTTGTGGTTGTAGGCAGTGAGGCCAGCGTCGGCGAGGCGTTGCGCCTGGGACTCGCTCAGCATTCCGAGCGTACAACAGGCCTCCATCCCCAGCGCGCGGACGCCACGCACCATGCCCAGCACCTGCTCGAATTGCGGGCCGTCCTTCACCTCTCGCCAGGCGGCGCCCATGCAGAAGCGGGTTGCCCCCGCGGCACGCGCTCGGGCCGCAGCGTCGAGCACCTGCGTCTCGGAGAGCAGCCTGTCCGCCGCCACCCCGGTGTGGTGCCGAGCCGCCTGCGGGCAATAGGCGCAGTCCTCCGGACAGCCCCCCGTCTTGATGGAGAGCAGCGAGCACAGCTGGACGCGGTGCTCGCCGAAGCTGGCGCGGTGCACCGTCTGGGCGCGGTAGACGAGCTCCAGCAGCGGAAGGTCGTGCAGCGCGCGGACTTCTCCGAGTGTCCAGTCATGGCGGAGCTGGACGCCTTCCGGAAGGCCAGCCGGAGCCTGGGCATGCGCGGGGAGAGACACTGGGGGCCGTCTTGCCTTTCTCGTGCGCCGTCTTGGGCGGAAGCCCTAGGACGCTCGACCAGCCCAACCCTCTTGTCAACCTCTCCTCGCCCATCGGTTGACGACTGCTCGGCAATGCGTGGGAGTCACGTGGGAAGGGGTGCCATGCTCGCCGCCACCATCGTCGCCACCGCGCTCGCCGCCAGCCCCGGGGCCCACCTGCGTACCCTCTACGAGGCGCGCTATGCGGACCTCTTGGCCCCGCTGCTCTCGGAGGTGCTGCGCTTCCAGACGGTGGCCGACAACCAGGGCGCCTTCGCCGCACAACAGGCGTGGCTCAGCGGCGCAGGCACGGCGCTCGGCCTCGTCGTCCGCGAGGCGGGCACCTTCACCGAGTTGGAGCTCCCGGGCCCTGCTGGCGCCCCGGTGCTGGGGCTGGTGGTGCACGGGGACGTCCAGCCAGCGGACGCGCGCGAGTGGAAGGTGTCTCCCTTCGCCGGCGAGGTGCATGAGGGCGAGGTGTGGGGGCGAGGTGCCGCCGACGACAAGGGGCCCCTGGTGCAGGCGCTTTTGGCCATGGCCACCCTGCGGGCCTCCGGGCTACCTCGCACCTCCACGGTGCGCCTATTGGTGGGGACCAGCGAAGAGACAGGGTCGAGCGACGTCACCGAGTACCTGAAAGCGCACCAGCCACCGGACTACAGCCTGGTGTTGGACAGCGACTTCCCGGTGGTGGTTGGCGAGAAGGCCTGGCACGAGGTGCTGGTGACGGCGCGGGCCCAGCCCCAGGCGGCGGAGGCTCCCTTCGAAGTCGCTGGCCTCGAGGCCGGGCTAGGGACGGCCATCGTCCCCGACCGAGCGACGCTGCAGCTGCGCTGGGTGCAGGGGGCACCAGCGTGGGAGTCCTGGCTGGCCAAGGTGTCGGCTCGCAGTCCCAGCGCGGGCACCCGGCTGGAGGTGAGTGGCAGCGGCGCCGAACGGACTCTCACCGTCTTCGGGAAGTCTGCGCATGCCGGCGTCGCCTTGGAGCAAGGACGCAACGCCCTCGTCTCGCTGGCACGGCTGGTGGACGGGCTGCTTCCGCCCTCGCCCGCCGCGGCGCTGCTGTCCTTCTGCGTGCAGGCCGGGCGGGACCTCACGGGCACCGGGCTCGGCCTACCTCGCGAACCGCCGCCCTGGAATGGCTTTGACGTCAACCTGGCGACGGTACGGCCCGCGGCGGGCGGCGGGTGGACACTGGCCATCAACATCCGTGCCCCCCCGTCCCTCTACGGCTCGGCCCTGCGCAGCCACCTCGAGGCCCAGGTGCGCGCCTTCGACGAGCGGACGGGCGCCAGCCTCTTCGTCTCCGGCGGCTTCTACGAGGACGTGCCGCTCGTCCTCGACGGCGAGGGCCGCCTCGTCCGCCGGCTGCTGGCCGCTTTCACCCGCGCCAGCGGACATGCAGCGACGCCGGTGACGTCGGCCGGCGGTACCTACGCCAAGCGCCTTCCGCGCTCGGTGCCCTTCGGCATGTGGTTTGCCGAAAAGCCTTACCCGGGACACGCGGCGGACGAGCACATGTCGCTGGCCGACTTGAATTCGGGCACCCGCATTCTCCTTGAGGTGCTGGCCGACTTGGCATTGGGGCCGCCGTTGCAACGCCCGTTCGAACGCTAACGCCGCCCCGGCGCCTGCCGTCGGCAAGAGTCCCTCGCTAGTCGCAGTGCAGCTTGGTGCGGGCGTTGAGCTCCCGGCCCCAGTTGAGACAGGTACGGACGCCCGTCTTGCTCCCTTGGAATTCCCGGCAGGGCTTCACCCGGTAGCGCAGCAGCACCGGACGCCCCTGTGCCCCGTCGACGTCCATGGCCGGGGGCGCACCTTGCTGGCCCGTCCAGACGAAGGCGCCGCCCGCGCCGGAGAAGGCGCCGGTAAAACTCCAGGCCTGGCCGCCCGTACGACCGCGAAACGCCCACCCCTCGGGCAGGCGCTGCACCGTCTCGAGCTGCGGGTCGGTCGGCCAGGGGAACTCCTGCCAGCTGTAGCGGCTCTCCGGGTCGAGCGTGCCGTCGGCATGCAGCGCCACCATCGGCAGAGGCGTGACGCCGATGCTTGTCCCGTCGAAGAAGCACAACTGCGGGCCGCGCTGACACGCACTGGCGAAGAGGAGCGCGGCGCACGACAGACGGAGCAGAGGAGTCACTGCTGCTTGAGGCTACTTGAGAAGCGAAAGGCCCGGTGGAAGGGGGGCAGCGGCTGTCCAAAGGCAACGTCTCCTATAAGGTTCGCCCAGGCGTGAGCCCCACGCCAGGGCCCTCCCATGTCGCCACTTGGCCTCGCGTTGTGGACAACTGCGGTGCTGGGCCAGTCGCCGGGCGCGTCTCCACCGGTTTTGCTCGACACGCTTGGCAGCTACCACCGGCCCATCTCCTCGCGGTCGCCGGAGGCCCAAGCTTATTTCGACCAAGGGCTCCGGCTTTTGTACGCCTTCAACCACGAGCAGGCCCAGGCAGCCTTCGAGGAAGCCGCCCGGCGCGACCCGGCGTGCGCCATTTGCTTCTGGGGCGCTGCCTTGTGCCTCGGGCCCAACATCAACCTTCCCGCCGTTGCCGAACGCGCGGAAGCCGCCTATGGCTTCCTGCAGAAGGCGCAAACGCTGGCCGGCCAAGCCAGCCCGGTGGAAGGTGCGTTGGTGGCCGCGCTCGGGAAGAGGTACTCCCAGCCGCCGGCACGCGACGCCGAAGCCCAGCGCGCGCTCGACACCGGCTACGCCAACGCCATGCGCGACGTCGCCCGGCGCTTTCCGAGAGACCCCGACGTGGTCACCCTCTTCGCCGAGGCGATGATGGACCTCCGGCCGTGGGACTTGTGGACGCTCGATGGCGCGCCCCAGCCCGGGACGCTGGAGCTCATCGCCGCGCTGGAGGGCGTGCTCAAGGCCTACCCCAACCATCCCGGGGCAAACCATTACCTCATCCACGCCGTCGAAGCCTCCCCCCATCCCGAGAGAGGGCTGGCCGCAGCCGAGCGGCTGAAAACGTTAGAGCCTGGCGCCGGACACCTCGTCCACATGCCAAGCCACCTCTACATCCGCACCGGACGGTACGCGGAGGCCTCGGAGGCCAACCGGCTAGCGATTGCCGCCGACGCGGCCGCTCCGGGCGAGCAGCCCATTTACGCCATGTATGTCGCGCACAACTTTCAATTCCTCTGGGCGTCGACGTTGATGGAGGGACGCAGCGCCGAGTCGCTCCAGGCGGCGCGCGACATGCTGCGGCACCTCCCCTTGGAGATGCTGAAGGGGATGCCTGACTTTCACTACGTCCTGGCCCTCCCGGTGGTGGGCCTGGCGCGTTTCGGCCGGTGGAAGGACATCCTCGAGGAGCCGATGCCGGCTGGGGACTTCCCCACTGCGCAGGCGCTGTGGCATGCCGAGCGTGGGCTGGCGCTTCTGCGGATGGGCGATGGGCGAGGGGCTGCGACCGAGCTGGCCGCCCTGGACTCCCTGCGGGACGCCACGCCGCCGGACGCCAAGGTGGCGGCCAATGCCGCCCGCGATGTGCTCCGCATTGCCTCGGACACCCTCGGTGCCGAGCTGGCCATGGCAAAAGGAGAGGTGCCGTCGGCGCTGGCGAAATTCAAACGGGCCGTGGCCGCCGAGGACGCGCTCCGCTACGACGAGCCGCCGGACTGGGGCTACCCGGTGCGGCACCAGCTGGGCGTCGCCCTGCTCGCGGCGGGACGCGCCGGGGAGGCCGAGGCGGTGTACCGCGCCGATTTGCAGCGCCACCCGCATAATGGCTGGGCGCTCTTTGGGCTGGCGATGAGCCTCCAGGCCCAGGCCAAGACGGAGCAGGCGGCCCTGGCGCGGCGAGAATTCACCGAGGCCTGGAAGCGCG
>JBKQSS010000092.1:0-5350 GCA_052143535.1 Myxococcaceae bacterium
GTGACGAGGGCGGTGACGCCGTCTTCGCGCAGCGTCCGCCACAGGGGAACGTGCTGGGCCAGGGAAGTTTCCCTCAAGGCGGTCTCCCGGAGACGTCCGTGCTTCGGTACGGCCCGAAGGGGAATTGGGGCGCCGCGCTCCGAGCGCCGGCGCTGACTTCAGCCGCGAAGAGCAGCCGACGCAGCTGAAAGCTGAAGGCATGCGCCCAGTGCTGTGGCGGGCGCCCGCGGTTGAGAAGAGCCACGGCGGTGTGGGTGGTGGCCGCGGCCAAGAGAAAGGCCACTGGCCGGAGCACCATCAACCACAGGTAGCTGGCCACCACCACAACGAAGAAGTCGACGGGGAAGTTGAGCCCGAGCAGCGTGGCGCGCGAGTCGGCGTGCCGGTAGACAGGTGCATCCATGGCCGGTGAGTGTCCACGCCGTCAGTGGCTGAGCGCCTGGACCAGGGCCGGGAAGGTGTTGAAGAGGAACACCAGCATCACCACAATTCCCGCGGTGATGAGCGCCTCTTTGAGGAGGGGCTTGAAGAAAGTCGCTGCAGCGACGCACAACAGCACCATTCCCGCCCCGGCCCAAATGACAAAGGGCTTGGCGTAGGCGAAGAAGCCCTGGCCCATGGCCGTTGGGTCCACACTCTGCGCGAGCGCCGAGGAGGCGACGCCCCATAGGAGAAGTGCACCGAGGCGAGCGCTTGGGATTGAACGAGACCTAAGGTGGACGAGCGGCGTCATGGCACGACCTCCGGGGTGGATGAAACGCTGAGAGCAGCCGCGGGACGCTGGTGCCGCAGCTGCCGGAGTCGCGTGCGCCCAGCGCTGCTTTGGACGACGAAAGCGCCTGGCGGGGCGCGGCGCTCCACACCGGTGCTGCGACGGGCAGTCTCCTCGGTGCCGAGCGCCGTCCCTGCGACTCTGAAGAAACCTCGGCCCGCGAGGAGGCGGGGACGCTTAGAGCGCCGGCTGCGCGCGGTGTCGCCCGGCTCTCGAGACTGTCTCCGCCGGCGGCCGCGCTCCCTCAGGCTCCGGCCAGCCAACCCCCGGAAGCTGCGAAGTCTTTGGGCGGGAGCGGGCATAGCTGGAAGGAGGCCGTCTCGCAGGCCTCAGCGTCGTCCGGACTTCGAAGGGGAGGGTGGCGGAGTGGAGGTGCGGGGGGGAGGCCGGTCCCGGCCCTCTTGGGCGAGGTCCTCGTAGCGCTTGTGCAGAAGCATCTGCAGGTAGTTGAGGATGTGGAGCTTCTGGGACTCGGCGTCCCGCTTCAGCACCTCCACCACGTAGCTGGGCAACCGGAACCAGGTCCGCAGTTGCGAGATGACTTCGCGCACGGCCTCGGCGTTGTAGGGGAACCCGAGCTGCGGTCGGAGCACCTCTTGGACGAAGTTCGCGTCCTCCGGAGGGACCTTCACGTTGAGCTGCCGCATCTCCTGGTCCGCTGGTAGGGGAGTCTTTGCCATCTCGTGCACAGCGCTCATGGATACAACATGGCATCCATGTGCGACCAATGTCAATGTTGGTTGGGAGCTTCATTTGATGCCGCCCGTCGTCTCGGGCCGCCCTTCATGTATGCCACTCCTGGCCGACATGGAACGGCGCGAGCACGCTTCTGAGAGGCAAATACGGCCCCACCAGGACAACCCTTGTGCGGCCTGCCTCAGCGGGCGTGCAGGAGGACTCGGAGAGCTTGTAGGCGGGCGAGCTGCGCCGTCGCGTCGCTGGCCTGCTCGCGCCGTTGCCTGGTTTCCGCGGTGATGGCCGCGTGAAGGACGGAAGCGACGTCGTCCAGGGCATGGTCTCGCAGGACGCCGCGCACGTCGACCCGCTCGAGACGGTGGGCCGCGAAGGCCCGTCGCCCGCACCCGGCGGGCACCGTCTCGCCAGTGAAGCCGACGCGCAGAAAGGCGGCGTCCTCGAGCAGGAAGAGTCCCTCGAGCGGCTTCGGGCTAGTTGGGGCCCGCGGTTTCGGGGTTTCCCCCCAGAGCAGGAAGGCGCGAAGGTGTAGCAGCTCGGGCCGGCCTGGGGCGCTGGTGTCCAACAGGAGAAGCGGGCGCGCCAGGGCTTTGAGGGCCGGCCGCACCGCCTCGAGGACGGCGCCGAGCAGCGCCGCTTCCTCTGCGCGAGCTCTGGACACCACCTCCATGTGCAGGCGGTAGGCAGCATCCAGTCGGGTGGCCGCCTCGCACAGCGCCCCGGCGCGCGCCCGGAGGCGTGCGTCCGGGCGCTGCTCGCGCGTCGGGCGGCGGAAGACGCTGTCCCACGCGCCGCTGGACACCGCACTCACCCGAGAGGGGTGGAGGCTGCGCCGTCCTCAGGCCGCGACGCTGGCTGCGCACCGAGGGCTTGCTCCTCGGCGCGGTAGCGGCTCCAGCACCAGCGCTGCAGCACGTCGAAGCCGCCCACAATGCGCCACTCGGGCTGGGCGGCACTTCCGACGAGGTGCGAAATCCACGGAGTGAAGAGGCTTCGGGCGAGCTCGGCGTCGCCCGGGCCGCGGATGAATTGGGTGGCAAACTTCTCCACCCGGACGAGCAGCGGGCCGATGCGCTCGCGCAGCCGGCGTTCGCTGAGGCCTTCCCGAAGGTCCTTCATCTCGGTGTGGAAACGGCAGCGGTCCGGAGCTTCCAGCTCGAATTGTTCCAGCTCCCGCCGCAGCTCCGCCAATGTCGGCACAGCCGGAGCGCCGGGCCGTCTCGCCTCGCCGAGTGTGTCGCCGGGCGCGCTGGGCCGTGGCTTTTGCCTTGGGGGTGTCATAGTGCCTCCTGTCTCGGGCTGATTTGTCGAGGAAGGCGCCGCCCGGTTGCCCGTGCACAGACGGGCCGGGGCTCGCCCGCTGGGCTCAGCCTTCCGACTCGGCGACGGCCGGCCGGTCGCGGTCGGGAAGCAGCAGCACTCGGCCGTTGGTGGGCAGGGCGTCAAAGAGGACGTTGAAGCCCCCGTGGTCGAGCGGGAAGGCCACGCCAATGCGCGTGTAGTAGTCCTTCTCGTTGACGGTTTTGACAGCGAGGACATCGAGTTTTTGCTTGCCGTACATGAGCGCTTCCTTCCTTGGCGGTGAGAGCCACTTCGCTTAACGCCAGAGCACGTTGGCTCCTAAGTCGAATCTATATAGCATCCACATGGATGTCAACTGACATCCAAAGGAGTCGGCCCAACATCCGCGCCGCTGCCCGTGCCTGCGGTTTCCAAAACTGGCTGGCGCGTCTGGGAGCCTCGGCCCGACGCGTCAACAGAGGCCTGGTGGGCGCGTAGCGGTATCGCCCTGGGTCCGCGGCGACAGCGTCCGACGGGGCTACGCGTTGGCACTTGCTTCACCCGAAGGCCGCGTGTGAGCGTCCGTGTCCCACATCAGCCCCGAGGGGAGACCTACACCCATGTTGACTGCTCTCGTCGCACTCTTGGTGACCGCGACTCCGGCGGAACAAGTGCCCATCAGCTTTCTTAAAACGGTGCAACCGCATTCCGGCTCACCGGGTGGCTCTGCGGACGGGGCGCCCAAAGCCTACGGCGGTCACGGGAATGGGGGAGGGGGCGGCTCGTCCGTCCCAGGCATCGACTCCCTCGCCAACTGGACCGGCCAGTTCACCTCGCCCGGGTTTGACAGCAATGGGAACCCGCAAAGCGTCTGGCCCTTCGCCATGATTGGCGGCGCACCAAACCGGGGCGGGATTACCGTCGTTCCCGCGCCCATCATCCCGGTGGTCGTCGACTTGCTCGACACCAACGGCTTAGTGGCAGTGCGGAACGGCGTCACGCTCTCCGTCAACCCAGCCTCCATCGTCCAGCCGGTGGTGCAGTCGCCCCTCTTCGAGCCATTCCTCTACGACTCGGGCTTCACGCAGCTCAACGATGCCGAATTCCGGTCCACCTTCTGGGACCAGATTAGTCAGGGTGGTGGCTGGGGAGGCGGGGACAACGGCTGGCACACGCTTCTCGAACCGCGCGTGAAGCAGACCCGTCACATGGAAATCCCCTACGGCTACTGGGCCTACGCGCTGAATGCCGACGGAACGTGCTGCGCCTTCGTCCTGTTGGACGAGAATGCCTTCAGCAACGCCCTGTTCCCACCCACCTACCCGGTCGACAACACCACGGTGGTTGGCGCAGCCGAACTGGCCGGAGACATGACCACCCGCGACCTGACTACCTTCCTCTTCAAGGACGTCTACCTCTACTCGGGAACTCCTTCCAACTGCTGCGTCCTCGGCTTTCACACCTATGACCTTGAGCCGGGAATCCCAGCCAATGGCAATCTGCCTCGGCTGTACGTCCTCGCCTACGCGAGCTGGATTTCGCCCGGTCTCTTCTCGTTTGGCTTTCAGGACATCACGGCGATGAGCCATGAGCTTGCCGAGTCGTTTAACGACCCGTTCATCGACAACCTGACGCCCTGGTGGCTGTCGGTGGACCCGGTGTTTGGCTATGCCCAGTGCCAAAACCTCCTGGAAGTCGGCGATGTGGTTGAGGTGCTCGATTCGCAAGTCCCGACGTTTTCCATTTACTCGCAGCAGCAGAGTCGCACCTACCATCCGCAGAACATCGCCAACCTGAGGTGGTTCGAGTTCCAGTCGCCGTCGAAGGCCCTCAACGGCGCCTACAGCTTCCCGGACGAGACGACGCTGCCGGCGCTGTCGCCGGCCAATTTGCTTCCCGGCTGCGTCCCGGCTCCGTAGCCCCCCGTTTGGGGCGGCGCGGCCAGCACCGCGCTGGTGGTGTAAAGGGGAGCGGCGCCCACCCTCGTGGGGGCCGCTCCTCTTTCTCTTGGTGGGGCGTCTTCCCCTGGCGCTTTCCCCCCCTCCGCTTCAGGAGGGGACAGCTCTCAGAGGGAGGGCTCGCGGGCCGAGGGTGGAAGCGAGCCCGGCGGAAGGGCGACGTCCGCCAGTCGCGTCCCCAGCGCCACCGGCAGCACCAACAGCACGGCCAGGCTGGCCACCAACTCGCCGAGGACGGCCGCCCAGCCGAAGCTGCGCAGTGCCCCCGACTTGGCCAGCACCAGCGAGAAGTAGCCGATGACGGTGGTGAGCGAGCACAACAGAATGGCGCCACCCATGCGGACACAGGCTCCGCGGGCGTCGACGCGGAGCGAGCTCATGGCGCCTAGGAGATTCACCACATAGTCCGCGCCGACGCCGATGGTGATGGGGAGGGCGGCAAAGTTGAGGAGGTTGATTTTGATGCCCAGCGCGAGCACCACAGCCTGCGAGCAGAAGGCGGCCAGCAGCATGGTGGCCAGACTGACCAGCGCGCGGCCCGGCCGGCGGAAGAAAATCGCCAACAACAGCACGCACACCAATGCCGCCACCACCAGCACCACGTGCAGCGCTTGGTCTCGCACCAGCTGCAGAATGTCCGCCATGA
>JBKQSS010000093.1:0-144591 GCA_052143535.1 Myxococcaceae bacterium
AAAACCTTTTCAAGTACGAGTGGGAGAAGACCACCAGCCCCGGCGGTGCGACGCAGTGGACTCCCAAGGACCCTAAGGCGAAGGGCACCGTGCCCGACGCGCACGACCCGTCGAGAAAGCACGCCCCAATGATGTTAACGACGGACCTCGCGCTGATCGTTGACCCGGCATACAAGAAGATCTCGAAGCGGTTCTACGAGAACCCAAAGGAGCTCGCGGACGCCTTCGCCAAGGCCTGGTACAAGTTGCTCCACCGCGATATGGGACCCGTCAGCCGATACCTCGGCCCGTGGGTCCCCGAAGAGACGCTGCTCTTTCAGGATCCGGTCCCCGAGGTTACGCACCTGCTCATTGACGACGCGGACATCGCGGCGCTCAAAGGCAAGATCCTCGGTTCCGGCCTGTCCATCTCTCAGTTGGTGTCGACTGCGTGGGCGTCGGCCTCGACCTACCGTGACACCGACAAGCGCGGTGGCGCGAACGGTGGGCGCATCCGCCTCTCGCCGCAGGCCGAGTGGGACGTCAACGTGGCCTCCGGCGTGTCGAAGGTGCTGGGCTCCTTGGAGCGAATCCAGCAGGAGTTTAACGGTTCGCAGAAGACCGGGAAGATGGTCTCGCTTGCCGACCTAATTGTGCTGGGCGGCTGCGCAGCCGTCGAGAAGGCTGCGAAGCAGGGCGGAAATGACGTGAAGGTCCGGTTCACGCCGGGGCGCACCGATGCCACGCAGAAGCAGACCGACGCCCATTCCTTCGCTGTGCTCGAGCCGACTGCCGATGGCTTCCGCAACTACCTCCAGAAGGGGCACCGGCTGTCGGCGGAGCACCTGCTGGTGGAAAAGGCGTTTATGTTGAAGCTGTCCGCTCCCGAGATGACAGCCCTCCTCGGTGGCATGCGCGTCCTGAACGCCAATGTCGGGCGGTCCCCTCTCGGTGTCTTCACCAAGCGTCCCGAGACGCTGACCAATGACTTCTTCGTGAACGTGCTCGACATGGGCACGAAGTGGCAACGGTCGGCCACGTCCGAAGACGTGTTAGAAGGACGCGACCGCCGGACGGGCGAGCTCAAGTGGTCCGGAACCACCGCCGACCTCATCTTCGGTTCGAACTCCCAACTCCGAGCCATCGCCGAGGTCTACGCGTGTGACGATTCGAAGCAGGTGTTCGTGCGTGATTTCGTGGCCGCGTGGGAAAAGGTCATGAATCTCGACCGGTTCGACCTTGCCTGAGACTCCGCGGTGAGCCGCTCGGCTTCATCGCGCCGCGCGTAGTTTTCTTTTCGGAGCGTCGGGCGAACATAGAGCTCACCCCGCACTCGTTTGGAACTGGGTGCGGGGTCGCTCGAGGCACGTCGCGGATTGGGAATGCTGTGGTTGGCCCGCGCTGAGACAGTTCCGCCCATGCCTCGAAGTCTGATGAGGCTCTATGACGGTAGCCAATTGGCATGGTTCAGCCGGGGTCTGTCGGACCGCGGTTCAGAGCTGGCTGCTGCATTAGCCGCATGTAACTCGTCGTCGGTGAAGACCCGAAATCGAGTGCTTTCAAAGCGGGCACGTACCACTCGCGTCGGCGGCGGGCGTTTGCAAAGCGAGGAAGCACAGCCACGTCGCCGTTGAACGCCAAGCGGCGTGTCTTTCGAATTGTCGAGGAACCGCATCCCTTTGGGACCGTGACCATGGCGCTCATCGCAGGCGCGCGCCTGGAGGCCAGTGGCCCGTGCGGTGGGACGCAAATTGACAGGCTTCTCGTATTTACAGGCGCCTAGCTCGCGAGAGTCGAAGCGTACGAAGCACGACGAGCAGGATGATGGCTCCCACCAGGGCGATGACGATGGTGCCAGCAATCCCGGTCAGCGGCGCATGCCATCGCATACTGCGAAAGAACCAGCCTCCAACAAAGGCTCCGATGATGCCGATGATGATGTCACCACCGAGCCCGTAGCCGCCCTTAACGACCGCATTGGCCATGAAGCCCGCTACGGCTCCAACCACAATCCATAAGAGGAAAGTCTCGAGAGTCATGCCCTGCTCCTTCCGAAAGACGAAGGTAGGGAGCCCGGTCGCCCGCGGCAAGCGAGCTCAGCACGGTGGTGTTCGGACTTTACTCGGCGAGGCTTGCCAAGAAGGTAAACCAGCCCGTGAGCGCAAGGCGCATGGTGGCTTCTTAGACGAGCGACGAAGGGAAACTTCCGCGAGCTGTTGCGGCACGCCCGTCCGGCGCCCGTGTGCCGCGGACCCACCGTACAGGAATATTGATACGCGCCCGACCGGATGGCCAACGCAAAGTCACAGGACGGAGTGACGTGTAGCCGGCCGAGAAGAGGTCTCGCTGCGTTGGGCGTGTGTCATCGAGGCGACTGTCAGTCCAAGACGAAAGATGCGTTGAGCCCGGAGCGGATTCTGGAAATAGCCCTGCATTCCCCGACGCTCCTCGTGCCTCGAGTGCGGACGACGGCGTGCGAACTCCCCACAATCCTTCTGTTTCGCCGAAACGTTCGTCGCATCCGTCAGAAACTTTCGTCTCTCAAGGTTCAGCGACCCCGTGCGCAGTTGACCGCGCACGTGGCGGAGCTGCCCATCGTTCCCCCCACATACGTGTCTTGCGTCCTTACAGCCGAGGAGTCCAGAGGGGTGCGCAAGGAGCCGAGCGTGGCCCGACTCCGCAGGGAGGGGAATTGGGATGGAGACGTCATGAAGGTCACACCAGAAACGAAGTCCCTCGTTGCTGCATTGTTGCTCTCCAGCCCGGGTTGCAGCTCGGGCATCATCGGCGCGCCGTCCGCGCCGGCGGAAGCCGAGCCCGACGATGATGCCGTCTCGGCTCTGAGCGCAAAGTCCCAGCCCATGCAGGCGGGCTTCGGTGACCCGTTACCCCGGTTGACCCAGGCTGGCTTGCAGCTATTTGACGCCGGGGTGGCGCAATTCGTGGAGGACGAGGGCATCGCTGATGGTCTCGGGCCTGTCTTCAACGACACGTCCTGCGTCCGGTGCCACTCTGGGCCGGCCGCGGGCGGAAGCAGCACCACTTTGGAGACGCGCTTCGGCGCCGCCCTCGTGGATGGCGGCTTCGACCCGCTGACGAAGTTCGGCGGTTCCCTCATGCAGGTGAAGGGCATCGGCCCGGAGGGCACCTGCGACTTCGTGGGCGAAACCGTGCCGCCTCAGGCCAACGTCGTTGCGCAGCGCCGCGCCATCCCTCTCTTCGGACTGGGCCTTGTAGATGCGGTCCCCGAGACGACGTTCCAGTTCGTGGCGCAGGTAGAGGCCCACTCCTCTCCCGGGCAGGCTGGACGGGTGGCGGTGGTGTACGACATTGCCCTGGGCCGTAACGCCGTCGGCCGGTTTGGCTGGAAAGACCAAGAGACCTCACTGCACCAATTCTCCGGCGACGCCTACCTCAACGAGATGGGCATCACCAACCCGGAGTTCCCTGACGAGAACTGCCCCCAGGGCGATTGTGCTCTTCTCGCGTGCAACCCCGAGCCGGGCCTCAACGACGACGGCTCCGACGTGAAAGCCTTCACTGACTTCATGAGCCTGCTCGCACCCCCGCCGCGCGCGGCCTTCGACTCCCAGGCCATTGCCGGTAAACGAGTGTTTTCGTCCGTCGGCTGCAGCAACTGTCACTGGGCCACCTTCCGTGCCGGTCGAGACTCCTTCGCCGAACTCAGCGACGTCACCTTCCATCCCTATTCGGACTTCCTCCTCCATGACATGGGGAGTCTCGGGGATGGCATAGCGCAAGCTGACGCTCTGGGCAGCGAAATGCGGACCGCACCGCTCTGGGGCCTCTCGGCGGAGACGT
Organism: Myxococcaceae bacterium; assembly: GCA_052143535.1. Classification (GTDB taxonomy): domain Bacteria; phylum Myxococcota; class Myxococcia; order Myxococcales; family Myxococcaceae; genus JADGRA01. The sequence goes on from JBKQSS010000093.1 coordinate 3,802, forward strand.
CGTTCCTTCACGACGGGCGTGCCACCACCCTGTCGGAGGCAATCCTGGCACACGATGGGCAGGGACGGCGTGCGCGCGACGACTTCGCAAACCTGTCGGCGGAAGATCAGGCAGCGCTGGTTGCCTTCATCGGCTCGCTGTGACGCTGGGGGTCGCCGCTGCCTACCATCGATGGCACCGGTCTCGCCCGAGATCACGCCCCGGACTGGCGTCAGACCCCAGCATCAGCAGTGAGGCTTCCCACAGACGCTCGGCGTCGCTCCGGTCCAAGGCGTACGGAGCGACGCCGCTCTTGGCTCCACTGGTGTCGGTCACTGGAAGGGCCTGGTTGCAGCCTTCGAAATAGCAGCCGCCTACCCCTTCGAGCACAGGCGACGTCGCCAGCAGCGCAGAAGTGGCGGCGCCCTGTTGCGGCGTCTTGCGCCTCTCGGGTGGCGTCTTCATACCCCCGGTGTGACGTTGCAAGTTGGTGGCGATGCCGCCCGGATGCAATGCGTTCGCGGTGATGCCATCGCTCGCCCAGCGCGCGCTTGCCGCCACGGCAAAGAGGACATTGGCAGTCTTCGACTGCGCGTACGCGACGATGGGAACGTAGGGGCGGCTGGCGAAGTGGATATCTTCGAAGACGACTGGCGACATGAGGTGGGCACTGGAGCTGACGGACACGACGCGCGCGGAGCCAGCCGCCGCAAGGGCATCGTGTAGGCCGAGAGCTAGGGCGAAGTGACCAAGGTGGTTTGTCGCGAACTGAATCTCAAAACCTTCTGGAGTGCGCTGCAGGTCTGGCAGGGCCATCACGCCTGCGTTGTTCACCAGGAGATGAAGCGGTCCCTCCCAAAGCCGAAACGAACTTGGCAATTGACGCCCGTTGAGACAAGTCCAGGGCGGCAACCCGGATTTCGCCGTTCCCGCTTTTGGCGGCGATGTCGGCGGCCGTCCGCACCCCGGCGTCCGTGTTCCGGACAGCCAGCGTGACTTGAGCACCAGTGCGGGCGAGCGCCAGCGCCGTCTCCACGCCGATGCCCGCCGCGGCGCCGGTGACGATGACGCGTTTCCCTGAAAGGTCACACCCCGCCACCACCTCCTCGGCTGTGGTGCGCGGGCCAAACGGAGTTGTGATGCGGGTCATGGCGTATCCTGCGGTCTGACTGGAACAGGCACAGAAGTACGCCCACGGCGCTGATGAAGTGAAGCGGCGGCCGATTCAGCTCGACGAAACGGCGCGGAATTTGGGGGCCGTGGGTTGGCCCGCACCAAACGTCCGCGTACGTGGTAGATGCTGGTTGCGGCGATGAGCCTGTTTCCTTCCCTCAACTGGCACCGTTATAGCGGAAGGATTCAATGCTGCATGCCCGGGACGCCTCACATCGAAGGGGTAGCCAGACGTCCGAAACTGCTTCTAAACCCCGAGTTCCCTGGGAAAGTGCCCATCTGTGGGTCCTGTACATCGCCGGGCCCGTCGCTAAGACTCCAAGGAGACCTCGATGCGCTGGTATCACTACGTGGCGTACTTTTTCGGTGGCGCGTTCCTCGCCAACGCAGTGCCTCACTTCGTAAACGGGGTTTCGGGGAACCCATTCCAGAGCCCCTTCGCATCCCCTCCGGGTGAGGGTCTCTCCTCGTCGACGGTGAACGTGTTGTGGGGCATCTTCAATTTTGCGATTGCCTATCTGCTGCTGGGGCGCGTGGGTGTCTTCGAACTGCGCAAGACGAGACACGTGCTCATCGCGGGGCTAGGCGCTGCGCTGATGTCCTTAATGTTAGCTCGTGGCTTCGGCCGCTTTCACGGCGGCCTCTGAGTCCAACCGTTTAGGCCGGTCGAAGTCGGGAGGGCAGCACCTGGCCCCAATCCATGACCGAGCTAGACAACATGGCTCGTTGTCGGATGGATTGTGGGGGCGCTTGCCTCGTGGATGACCGCATCGACCGTCTTCGCAAACGTGTGAGCATCCCCCGGCCACCTCGCTGAGATGTAAAAACCGTCGCGAACGACAAACGCCGGTCGTGCGTCCTCCAGAGAATCGCGGTGTCGACCGTCGGTCTTGAGCGCGTAGTCAGGTTCGGACCTCGCTACGTCGCGGTAGTCCTGTGCACTTGCAAGCGCCCGAGTTACCTCGGCCTGCACGCTGCGGTAGCCTTCCGGGTCGCCGGGCCCTTCGAGGTAAGTCCGATAGTAGGTCGGGTCCCAAAAGCGGGTGGCACGACCGATTCGGGCGGCGAGCTTTTCCTGAGCCCAGGTGAGCGATGTGGTCTTGCGGCCGAAGAGAACGGAACGATTGGTGCTCGGAGAGACCGCGCGCGCAGCGACAACAGTACCGTGGCAAATTGCGCCTACGGGTTTGCGAGCGTCGAACATCTCCGCGACGAAGCGACGCAACTCGAGGTCCTCGAGATAGGGGCGAATCCCGTGTGCTCGATGTCCGCCGGGCAGGACGAGTGCATCGAAGTCACGAACGGTGAGCTGACTGTAGCGACGGGGCGCTGAGAAACTGGCTTCTTGTTCCAGTTTCGCGTGCGCGCGGCGGGCGTTTTCATCCGCACCAAGGATGCGGCCGACGGCGCGCAATCGGCGAAGCGGAGGGAAGACTGCCCACGGATCGAGCCCCTCACCGGTGAGCATGAGCTCGTCCGGTCGCGGCCGCAGACCGTCTGGGGTCGCGAAGGTCACCTGATGTCCGGCGTTGGACAACACGAGCCAAGGGATTGCGACCTCCGTCGGGTCATAGTCCTCGCTGGCAGGCGTAATCACGACTCTGGCCATGACGTCGTTCTCCCGCGGGCGGCGCATGGGTAAGCAAGCGGGCCTCCCCAGTGCTTAGAAGCTCAGCCCCTAAACTGTTTGGCCTCCGAGATTCCGCTACATTTGCCGCATCAAGCCACCCCAGGCTAAGTCGGACCTCGCCGGTAGCGCGCGAGCGACTCAGGCGTTTGGACCTCCGCTGGTAGCCGCGGGTCGCGAATCGGGGCAAGCGGCTGAAGTCGCAACGGTAGCTCTCCCGCCCAATAATCCAATGCGTAGTCGGCCTCGTCATCTAGCGGAGGGCCGCGCCGAATCTTGGCCGATGCTTCCGTGAGCGGCAATGCCAGCACAAGCGTGGCCCCGAGCTCCTTGTCGTTTGGCTCCCGAGTTTCGCCGCTGCGACCAATTAGTACGTGCTCGAGTAACGCAGCGAGGACGCGGCGTTTTTCTTCAACGTCGGTCACCGCAACCGCGCGCCCGAGAACGACAACCGAACGGTAGTTCATCGAATGGTGGAAGGCCGAACGCGCCAGGACGAGCCCGTCCAGAAGTGTGACGGTCACACAAGCGTCGACGCCGCTTGCAAGAGTTTTGAGCATCCTGCTGGCAGCTGAACCGTGGACATAAAGCTGGTCTCCCCGGCGCACATAGGTTGCCGGAATCACAAAGGGCTGCCCATCGACTGCAAACCCAATGTGGCAGAGCAACCCCTCGTCGAGAATTGCCGCGATCGTGTCTGCGTCGTAGGCGGCACGAGCGGGAAGGCGCTGAATTCTTGTGCGCGTAGATGGTGCAGCCTTATCCATTGTTCCGTCTCCATGCTGGGTGGCCCAGGCTAGCACCGCGGCGTCGGCTATCCGCACTAGACGCGCCAGCGGGCGAAAGGGCGCGGAACCCAGGGCTGAACATGCTGCTGGCCGCAATGGCAAGCATCGGGAGGGAAGTGATGTGCTCAGGCTTCGTGCCTTGGGCGACCGACAAGGCGCTCTCTTCGCGCTGTCATCACGCGCGGAAACGCGCGTGCGTCCGTCGTGCTACAAGGCCGCCTGCTATGCTGGCGATTCCGCGTGTCGTGGTGGGCACCGCACGCCTGGGAAGCGTCCTTCCAGCTGCGCTGGTGCTGAAGTCACAGAGCGACGACACTCTTCGGCAGCTGGACGGGCTCGTCGAGGCGGGGTGCACAGCCTTCGATTTGGCTGCCTCCTATCAACTTGGTGGGACCGAAAGGCTTTTTGGCGAATGGCTTGCCTTGCGCCGGCATCGGGACCGGCTCCTTCTCATCAGCAAGGGTGCACACCCGTACCCCGTGGTCCGCCCCAACCGGCTCCAGTCATCAGCCATCGCTGCCGACCTAGACGCCACGCTGCGACGGTTGCGCACGGACAGGGTCGACCTCTATTTGCTGCATCGAGATTTCCCCGGCGCGCCACTCGAGCCCATGGTACAGACACTGAGAAATGCGCTTCAGGCAGGGAAGATTCTTGCTTGGGGCGTCTCGAATTGGACGCACGCCCGAATTCAAGCCATCGACCAGGTTGCGCGACAGGCAGGCCTGCCGGCCATGGCTGCCAGCAGCCCCCACTTTTCGGTGTTTGATTGGACTCGTGCGCCTTGGACGGGCTCCGTCAGCATCGCGGGGAGCGCCAACCGAGAAGCGCGTGACTTCTACCAAAAAAGCCAGTTGCACGTCTTGGCGTGGGGTCCCCTCGGCTCGGGCTTCCTCCTGTCCGACCGGCACGGTAGCGGCATCTATCGAAATGCGGCCAACCTGGCCAAGAGGCGGCGACTCCAAGCGATCGCAGCGGAGCATGGTGCAACAACAGCGCAGGTTGCACTTGCCTACCTCTTTCACCAACCCTTTCCCGTTTCGGCCGTCGTCGCCGCGAGCACCGTCGAGAAGGTGCGCTCCAACCTCGCAGCAACGGCGATTCATCTTTCCCGTTCAGAAATGGAGTCGCTCGATGGTGCCGCTTAGATGACGACAGTCCGAACCCCTGACGAGTGGGATGCGATTGTGGTCGGGTCCGGTGCAACAGGCGGAGCTGCCGCACGACAGCTGACTGGCGCCGGCCTCCGTATTTTGGTCCTCGAGGCGGGCGCTCCAGTGAATGGGCGCTCGGATTACGGGTCCTTCTTTTCCAACGGCTGCAAACAGCTCTACCGCCACTTCTTCTCCCACCGGCAGGACGTCCAGAAGAGTCACCCGACGTACTGGGCCACCAATCCGGACTTCTTTATCGATGACGTCGACAACCCCTACACCACGCCAGCTGACATGCCGTTTCGATGGATTCGGTCGCGTCGAGTGGGCGGTCGTTCGCTCGTCTGGGACGCGGTAACGCCGCGATTCTCAGACTTCGACTTCAAGGCCGCAAGCCGCGACGGCTTTGGCGCGGACTGGCCAATCAGCCACGCCGACCTCGCGCCCTACTACGGCGACTTGGAACGTTTCTACGGAGTCCACGGTGCCAGGGACGGACTGCCGCAAATACCGGACGGAGACTTTCGAGACCCTCGCCCGATGACGCCAGCCGAGGTCGTCTTTAAGGACCGGGTCGAGCGCACTTTCGCGGATCGCCGAGTCATCATTTCCCGTGGTTTATGGGCCCGCCGGCCACCTGACCGTGGAGAGTCCCTGTCTCGGATTTCCAGTCCCGCCACGACGCTTCGTGCGGCCCACGCAACTGGGCGGATGACTCTCCGGAGCAACGCCGTTGTTGCACGTGTCCTCGTGGACGCGGATGGGCGGCGCGCCACCGGGGTTGAATTTGTCGATGGGTTGACTCTCAAAACGGAGGAAGCGCGAGCCAAGCTGGTCGTCTTGTGTGCGTCCTCTCTCGAAAGTGTCCGACTCCTGATGAACTCGACCAGTTCTGCACACCCGGCCGGTATCGGCGCTTCGTCCGGTGTGCTCGGGCACTACGTGATGGACCACAGCGCCGGCAACGTCTACTTCTACATGCCGGACGTGAAGGACACTGGGGGGCCATACGAGTTGCTCGGAAGCGACAGCATCATGATTCCCCGCTATCAGAACCTCGGGGCGAAGAGAGAAGCTTACCTGCGAGGATTCGGTATCTGGGGCGGTATTCAACGGCTTCCGGTGCCGGCCTTCCTGCGACGCCACCCGGATGTGGCGTTCGGCTTTCTCTGCGCGCGTTCGGAGGTCCTGCCACACTACGACAACCGCATCGAGCTCGACTCGAACATCCGTGACCGGTGGGGCATCCCGGCAGCGCACGTTGTGTGTGAGTGGAAGAAGGAGGACCTCGTCTTGGCAGAGGCGGGTCGCCAGGCCGCACGGGAAATCGTCGAGGCGGCTGGTGGAAAATGCGCAGATGTGACGGACATTTTTTACACCCCTCTGGTCAAAGGCCACATCAACAGGATGCAAAAGGAGTGGACATTGTCTACGCCGGGGATGTTTGCCCACGAGGTGGGCGGGGCTCGGATGGGCTCGGACTCGAAGAATTCGGTGCTTGACCCGTTTTGCGCTTGCTGGGAGGTGAAGAACCTCCTCGTCACCGACGGGGCCTGCTGGCCCACCTCTGGGTGGCAGAACCCGACGCTCACTGAGATGGCCGTCACCGCCCGTGCCTGCGACGAGGCTGTTCGCGCGCTCAAACGCGGAGACGCTTAGTGTCCGTTACCTGGCTCGGTTGAAGCTGGCAGCCTGCGGGCCTGCACAGCATCTTTGAAGTCTCGTACAAACATCAACGGCCCCGCCCCGCACCGTACTGGTTCAGCCCAGACATCAGTAGGGCGGCGGCATGCCCCCGCCGGAACCGCTGCAGTCTTGCGTTGATGAGGGACAGCAGGCCAACACATTCTTGTTGGCGTTCATGGTCACTGTGGTTGACATGTTCATGTCTTGACCGCCACTCGCGCCGTCGGTTCCCGTCCAATACCCCCAGACAAAGCCACTCATCGGCGAGGCCTGCAGAGCCACCACCACGCCTGCGTCAAAGCTCTCAGAAGGACTGTAGGGAACGCCGTTCTCCGTAATCGAGCACCAGTTGAGGTAGTCGTTGATGCTCAGCAGGCAACACCCAGCATCAGGGGTGCCGCCCCCGGCAGACGGCATTCCCGATGTACCGCAACAAGTTAGAACCAAGAGCACAACCGGAAGCAGAAGCCTCTTCATCGCCGTGTCCTCCAAGGACTAGGACACCCGTCGGAGAGAGTGTTGCGCGGCGTGACGCAGCGCGGCGCGCGAGACAACGTCGCAACATTCCTTGTCGTTTCTGGCGGGCGTTTCGCCACAAAGAGGCCATTCGCCTCGCCTGGTGTCGAAGGTGCGAGCAAGCGCAGCCGGAGGGCTCGAGCTCGGGAACTGTCTTTCGAGATCGCGCCGAGGTCCGAGCTCGAGCGGCACCTAGCACCCGGGCGGGGTTGGGAGGATTGCTACTGGCCAGGCTTTCCGAGCAGCTCGAGTGCCGCCGCCGTCAACGCAGTGGTGCCAGTCCGAAGGGTGGGCGCCCGGTCCGGCGCGAAGAGGGCCGAGTGGACATTGGGTACGGTTGTTCCCTCCTGCCGAGCCTTCTTCAGGGCCGCCGGCTCGGCTGCCCCGAGGAAAATGTACACCGACGGGACGCCAGCAGCCCTTCCGAAGACACCGAAGTCCTCGGAGGCCATCATCGGCTGGCCATCTACGACGGCGGAATCACCCAGCGCTCGGCGAAGGGCCATTGTCACCCGTTCGCTCAGCTTCGGATCGTTGTACAGGGCTAAGGCAGACTGCTCCTTGAGCACCAGAACACTCGGCTCTCTTGGAGCCTGCGCCGCTACAGCCTCTGCCTTGGCGATCCGCTCAACGGCCGATAGCAGCTGCTTCTGAACTTCAGGTTTGTACGAGCGGATGGTGAGTTGGAGCTTTACCTCGTCGGGGATGATGTTGTGCTTCGTGCCGCCGTGAATGGAGCCAACGGTGACGACAGCTGGGTCGAGTGGGTTGACCTCGCGCGCAACAATGGTTTGCAGCGCCACCACGGTTCGAGCGGCGATGACCACCGGGTCGATAGTGAGGTGCGGCAAAGCGCCGTGCCCTCCCTTGCCGTAGATGGTGATGTCGACCATGTCCACATTGGCCATAGCAAATCCCGACACGACGGCGACTTCACCGGCTGGGTAAGAGCTCGTGTCGTGAACGGCAATACAGGCATCCGGACGGGGGAACCGCGTGAGTAGCCCGTCCTCCACCATCATGGTTGCGCCGTGACCCAACTCCTCCGCCGGCTGACCGACAAACACCAGCGTGCCCCTCCAGGCCTCCTTGGCATGCGCGAGAAGAGTCGCCGCGCCAACCCAGGAAGTCATGTGGATGTCGTGGCCACAAGCATGCATGACGGGAATCGCAGTGCCGGTTTCGCCGGCAAATGTCGCGGTGCTGGCATACGGCAGACCAGTGGCCTCCTTGATGGGGAGGGCATCCAGCTCAGTTCTCACCAGTACGGTTGGCCCCTGTCCGTTTCGAAGGACACCGACGACGCCGGTCCCGCCGACGCGTTCTGTGACGTCAAATCCAAGGGCGCGAAGCCGCGCAGCCAGCTTCGCGGCGGTCTTCTCCTCATGGAGCGACAGCTCGGGATTGCGGTGGAGGTCTTGGTAGAGGCTGTCTAGGGAAGGGTATAGAGCGTCGAGACCGGCCAGAGTCGTTCCTGCCGGCGCTGCCCCTGCTCCCGCTCCCCTTCCGATGAGCACGAGGAAAAGTAGAGAAGAGAGAAGGCGCTTGCCCATGGTGATGCCCCTGTTGCGTTAGCCTGGCCGAAACGACGTGGACGACGCATGGGCGGCCACGGTTTCTAGCGCTATCGCAAGTTCAGCCACTCCGCGCCGTATTTCGGCCACGCCCACCGCTGCGAACCCCAATTGCAACCCCTCTCTTGACATCGGTCTCCGGCTGTAGCGGCCGACTGGAACCACCTCCACGCCGCGTTGTGCGGCCGCCGCCGATGCAGACTCGGCATTAATCCCGGCAGACAACCAGCCGACGGTTTGCAACCCGGCTTCAACGCTTGACATGTCCAGCAGCCCGTCGAGCCTCTCGCGAGCACCCTCAAGCAGAGCAGCGAGCCGTTCGGCGTATATTTCGCGCATCCGCCTGAGGTGACGACTGAAGTGTCCCGCGGTGATGAAGTCGCAAAGCACTGACTGCTCGAGGAGCGGTGGGTGCCGGTTGGTGATCGATTTGGCGGCAGCGAACACGCTTACCAAGTCTGACGGAACCACCATGTAGGCCAGTCGCAGAGAGGGAAACAGCACCTTGCTGAAACTGCCCGCAAAGAGCACTTGCCCGTCCCGATCGAGTCCTTGTAATGCTGGCAGTGGGCGTCCCGAGTAGCGGTACTCGCTGTCGTAGTCATCCTCGAAGATCAGAGCCCCCGATTTTCTCGCCCACTCGAGTAGCGCCAGTCTCCTTGCGAGAGTCATGGTGATTCCGAGCGGAAATTGGTGGCCAGGGGTCACGTAGACAAGGCATGCGCCCCGCAAACTAGCGTCTCTCAGCACCATCCCGCCTTCATCCACGGGCGCCCCGTAAATCTTGGCGCCGGCAGCAGAGAACACGAGACGCGCTCCAAGGTAACCCGGGTCCTCCATGCAAACCCGGTCGCCGGGATTCAGAAGTACCCTGGCGGTCAAATCGAGCGCTTCCTGAACGCCGGAGACGATGACCACCTGCTCGGGCGCGCACTTCACACCCCGAGAAGCGTTCAAGTAGTCGGCGATGGCGGCGCGCAGGGGCAGGTAGCCGACCGGATCGCACCCCAGAAGCAGCGGGGCTGAGGCACGGCGCACACGGCGCGCGGCAAGTTGCGCCCACAAGGTCATCGGGAAAACGGTCAGAGCGGGCACGTTTGGACGAAAGGCGCGGCTGGGCCGGAGTTCGAACCCGGGAAACAATGTCACGCGACGTGCGTAATCTGAGATGCGACGTTGTTTCGGCGGTGGCGCCGGCTGCGCTCTCGATCTGACTTGGAGCAACTCCTCGGGAAGGACCTTGCTGACGTATGTGCCAGAGCCGATCGTGCCTTCCACGTAACCCTCGGAGCTCAGCTGCTCGAAGGCACTGACAACGGTTCCTCGGGAAAGCCCGTACTGGTCGGCGAGCTCGCGCGTGGCTGGCAGTCGTGCGCGGGGGCGGAGTCGGCCCTCTAAAATCTCCCCCCGCAGTGCCTCATAGAGCCAGCGGCTCGCCGAGAGCTTGGCGCCACGTGAGGGGAGCGTCAGCGGGAATACGCTCGTTCGCTTGGGCATCCGAAAGTGGTCCAGTCGAAAGTGAGTAAATGGTCCTTATTTTGAGTCCACTATACGTTAGCTTCCCCGACGATGGAACGAGCCAAGACAGCAGTCGGTGCGGCGGCCGAGGTCATGGTCGCAGCGTCGTGCGCCGCGTTGTCCGGAGCCCAGGGCCTTCCTCCAACTTCAGCTGGACGCAGCAATGCCTTGGAAGCTGCGCCGCTAGGTTCGGCGGAGCACGCATGGCGCTGCAAGTTGGCGATGCTGTATCTGCGGCTGGCGCTTGGGGTGGGTTTCCTGTCGGGCGTCGCCGACCGCTTCGGTCTGTGGTCGGGTCGAAACGTTGGATACGGCGACTTCAGGCACTTCGTGCTGTACACGGCCAAAGTCAACTCGTTCATGCCGGCGTTTACGATTCCTTTCCTCGCTTGGACAGCCACCATCGCCGAGTTCTCCCTGGGGACGGCCCTCGTCCTGGGCATCTGGCTGCGTTGGGCGGCAATTGGGAGCGCGTCACTGCTGGTCCTGTTCGGGACAGCGATGGCCATTTCTTTCGGGCTCAAATCTCCACTGGATTACTCGGTCTTCTCCGCGTCTGCCGGAGCGATTTTGTTGGCACTGCACAAGACCGACGGAGGCGACGCTCGCCCATCCTGCCGGTCTCTATCCCAAAGACAGGACCCCAAGTGAAAGCGGTTCTTCAGCCCAGTCCGATGGCATCCAGCTCGTGCTCGGCGGCGAGGCAATTGAAGCCAATCGCTCCGCCCCATGAGCCTGTCACCGGCGCGGACTGGCTTCTTTTAGTGGTGCCTGGAGTTATTTGGGGGGCGTCCTTCCTCTTCATCGCCGAGGGACTGCGGGCCATTGGACCTAACGGGCTGACGTTCTTTCGAATTCTCGTCGGATTCGCCACGCTCGCCCTCATTCCTTCGGCGCGAAGGCCAGTGGCCAGGTCGGACTGGCCCGGGGTCGCGCTCCTCGGAGTGCTCTGGCTTGCCTTCCCCTTGAGTATGTTTCCCTTTGCCGAGCAGCGCGTGTCTTCTGCGCTAGCGGGAATGCTGAACGGGGCGAACCCCCTTTTTACAGCCGTCGTGGCAGCTGGCCTCACTCGACGAGCACCCTCGAAGGATGTTGCCACGGGACTCGTGGTGGGACTGGGCGGCACGGTGCTCATTGCCTGGCCATCGCTCGGCGAGGGTCGCAGCAGCGTGGAGGGGGTCCTGGTCCTTTTGATTCTCGCTGCGGTGGCTTCCTACGGTTTCGCACTCAACCTCGCCCGGCCGCTCCAGCAGCGCAATGGCGCGCTCCCCGTCGTCTGGCGCGCCCAGGTCGTGGGACTTGCATTGACAGCGCCGCTCGGTTTACCCGAATTGATGTCGGCACGTTGGACGCCAGGTCCCCTGCTGGCGCTCCTCGCACTCGGAGCGCTCGGGACGGGCATCGCCTACGTTGTCGTCTCGGTTGCCGCCGGCCGGGTTGGACCAACCCGTGCGTCGGCCACCACATTTCTCATCCCCGCGGTAGCGCTCGCGCTGGGGGTGGTCGTCCGCGGCGAGCACGTTGCGCTCCTCTCTGTAGCCGGAGGGGCGATTTGCATCGTTGGTGCGTGGCTCACCCGCCGTGCGCAAATTGAGGCTGGAGGGAGCTAGCGCTGCCAAGCTCCTACCCGCCTGCACTCGCTGTTCGAAGGACGGGCGGCGAAAGGACGCTTGGTCAGTCCGTCAGCCTCTGCCCGACTCTTGAGAATTTATTTGCGCTTCGCGGTGCGGCGCGTCGACGATGCAGGGTGGGGATTGGCAAAGTCTGGCCATGGCGTTATCAAGCGCGTTCTATTGAGGCCTGTCCTCGATTCCGAGCCCTAGCCAGGTTCTCCGACTTTGCGAGCAGAAGGGACGCCTCGTTGGTGCACATTCGCGGCATGCTGGCAGGAGACTTGCCTCGAGTAAGCGAGCTCTCCGCTCAGCTGGGCTATCCCGTGTCGCACGCGCTTCTTGAGCAGCGATATGCACGAATCACTAGCCAGAGCGAGAGCGGAGGCCTCTTCATCGGCCTTCACGGCGACCTGGTTGGTGGGTGGATTCATGTGTACCGGGTGCTGCTCCTCGAGTCGGAGCCGTACGCAGAAGTCGGCGGTCTTGTCGTTGACAAGCTCGCGCGACGGCTCGGAATGGGACGTGCACTCGTGGGAGGAGCTAGGGATTGGGCACAAAAACAGGGTCTCGCGCGCTTGCGGGTCCGCTCTAACGTGGCGCGCGTCGAGGCGCATGCCTTCTACCCCGCGCTGGGATTTTCTCGGATAAAGACCACACACACCTACGAGCTAAAGCTGGCATGATGAGTTCGCGAAAACTCGACCGCGCGAGGACTGTGGGACGCCCAGCATGGACAATTTCCTCAAACTAGGGCGGCCGTTGTTCGGCGTCGCGCTAATTGCGTTCGGCGCCGACGATCTGATGTGCGCTCACTTTGGGCTGGCGGTGTCCGGCGTTCCTTGGTTTCCAGCAAGCCCTCCGTGGGGATACCTCACCGGCCTAGCCTTTATCGCGTCCGGCCTAAGCATAGCCGTCGGCTTCCGAGCACGGCTAAGCGCAATGGTACTGGGCGTTCTATTTTTGCTTTATGCACTCCTGGAGGCGCCCGAAGTCATTGCGGATCCGCTGAGTGTCGGCACTCGAACCGTCTTCTTTGAGGCCCTCGCACTGAGCGCTTCGGCCTTGATGCTAGCCGGGACCCTGCAGAACAAAGGCGAAGGGCTGTCGAAATTCGACAAATTAATCGACCTCGGTCCCTACGTTTTCGGAGTTTCTTCAATTGTATTCGGCATTGACCATTTCTTGGTGATCGGCTTCATCGCCAGTTTGGTACCGGGCTGGTTGCCTGGGCATTTGTTTTGGGCGTTCTTGACAGGCATCGCGTTCGTGGCGGCAGGAATCGCCATTGTCGCCAAGCGGATGGACCGCTGGGCGGCGTTTCTGCTGGGAGTGATGTTTGGGACGTGGTTCATCGTTCTCCACGCCCCTAGAGTTGTGCACGCGCTCATGTCATACGATCCGAGCGCCCCAGATGAGTGGTCCAGCGCGTTTATCGCGCTCGGTTTATGCGCTGGAAGCTGGATTTGCGCCTGCTACTCTCAGCAGAGGCGCGGCCGAACGGTTGAACGTCAATGGCTGGGGACTGACGTCGAAGCACGACCGTAGCCCTGGGACGCCTGCCTATGCCCCGCCAAGCCTTCTCCTGCTCGGGCCTGAACTAAGTGGACTGGTCGAACGTCGCCGGCAGCTCGCCGAGGAAGTCCCGCTTCCCGATGTCAACGCCCCCTGAACGAAGCAGCGCGTAGGCAGTCACGACGTGAAAGAAAAAATTCGGGACGGAGCGCGCCAGCAATGCATCGTCAGCGAACATCGCCTTGCCTGCCGGGTTCTGGAGCTTGATTGCTGTCTTCGGGGTCACTGCTGCGAAGTCTCGGGCCTGGAACGTGGCGAGATACGCGAGACACTTCTGAACGCGCTCACGGAGCTGTGCCATTGTTTGCTCAGTGTCCTCGTGGACAGGCGCCTCCTTGCCGACTAGGCCAGCCGTGGCTCGTTTCGCGCTGTCGCAGGCGATTTGGACCTGGCGGGTGAAGGGCAGCATGTCGGGGGCCAACCGAGCCGTACAAAAATTGTCAGGGTCGAACTCTTTGGCCTCGGCATATTGCACAGCCTTACCGAGAATGTGGTCGAGGGCGCGTAGGGTTCGCTCAAACTGCTGGATAATGGCGTAGTACATGAGGTGTTATTCCTGTCTTCCGGGCTCTCCGAAGGCCCGAGTGTGACTGCGAGGGTAGTGCCGCGCAACCGCCGCAGCCTGCTCTCGTTCGTCTGTCTCGAGGCTTGGGCGCGAAACGAAGTCGCGGCTCGGGGAGGCAGGGGTTGTGCAGGCCTGCTAGCCTCGATTACCGAGGCGAGGTTGGCGCGCCTGGGGCGCGGCCATCCTCGGCGTGGGTCGCGACAGCGCATGCTGCGGCAGGGGGGATGACGGGCAGCTGGCGAGCCACCCGTCCCGCGCTTCTTAGCGTTTCTTTGTCTCCCAGAGACCGAGAGCGGCGCCGCTCGGGTCGACGATGACGCTCATGCTTCCCATGTCAGCAACCGGCGTCACTTCGAGCGCGATGCGAGCACCGAGTTCCTTGGCCTTCTTCGTCGAGGCGACGATGTCGGCCACGCTGACATATGCGAGCCAGTGTGAGGGCATCCCCTTGGCCTGGTTCGTCATCATCCCGCCGCCGGTTCCCTCGCCCACGCCGATCGTCGTGTAAGTGCCGAATCCCGGCATCGGGACATCCTCGAGCTTCCAGTCGAACAGCTTCTCGTAGAATGCGCGGGCCTTCTTCAGGTCATTGCTTTGCAACTCCACGTGGACAAACGGATTGGCCATGGCCTTCCTCCTCGGTGCGCGAGCTTTAAGATAGTCACGAGGACCAGTCCACAGGGATAGGGAAGACGCCCATCCCGCCGGCGGCGATGCGCTGAAAGGTCCGCACAGGCACAAAGCCGTTTTCCGCCCGCCGTTAAGTGTTGAGCAGTCGGCGGACGAGTGCTCGATGTCCTGCCGAGCTCGAGCCTTTTCCTCTTGGCCGAGCCTTATTCGGCGTTGCGCGACCCCTGTCGCGTCGGCTCCAGACTCTGGAAACAAGCGAGTGGCTCCCCGTGCACTGCCCAGCGTCGGCCCCAAAAGTGTCAGTCACCAGCTGGCGACTCCACTGACGGATTCCTCCAACCCGGGTCTTTGGCCGCGGCCCTCTACGAACCGGTCCGTGACTCACACCACTCTGCGTCGTCTCGGGCACCCGTAGTGCGCGGAGGTGCGGAGCGGTGCCCATCCAGGGTGAACGGGTGCGCAGGTTGAGAGGGGGCCGAGGGCCGAGCCGCGTGTTCGCCCCGGCGGACCAGAAGCGGTAAATTCTGCGTCGCAGCCGTGGCTGGTCGATGGGGAGTGCGGTGTTACCTGCGCTAAGAGGTCGAGTTGGAAGCAAGGGGGCCAGCTCAGTGCTGTCGATCAGGCGCCTGACGGGGGTCTTGTTCGTGGCCGGTTGCGCCAGTGGGCCAACGACGACGGCGGGGACGACTGGCTCAGCGGAGGCGCTCCCGACCCACGTCTACGCGCTCCCGCTGGACGATGTCCTCACGCAGACGACGGCGCTCCTCATCGGACAAGGTTGGCCCGTGCAACGCTCCGGAGACAGGCTGGTCACGGGCTGGCTCGGTAACGCAACTGGTTATGCAGTCGGTTATCGCGTAGACGGCGATCGCATCGACGCTGGGCACTGCCGAATCCAAGTTCTTCGCCTGGTCGCGACGCCAACCAACGTCTATGTGGAACCCCGTCTTTCGGGCCGTCCAATGTATCAGACGCGCCGTGGAGACTATGTCCCACCGCCAGACATCCCCGGAGTAGCGACGGATGCGCCGAACGAATCGGCCGCTGGGACGAATCCCCCATTCGGGCTGGTCGTGACTCAGCATGCACGCGACCAGGGGCTGGAATGGGCACTCCAAGAGCACATCGAACCGGCATCCGTGCCGGCCAGGCAGCGCACAGAGACGCTCGCCGCTGCGCTGTCTCAAGGGGAGGCGAATGACGCCGGACTTCCTACGTTGCGTCCGCGGGCCGCCTATCTCAGTCCGTCCCAGAACTGCGAGCCGCGCCTCACGGGGGTGGAGTCGCCCCTCGTCGAGAGGCGCCTCATCCTCTTGGGCGACATCCCTGGAACCAACGAGATTCCTGATTCCGTGCGTCGGCTCGCCTGTCAGGCTGCTCAAAAGGGCGTCCCGACTCTCGTTGCGCTTGAGCTGTTGCGGGCTGATCAGGACTGGGTCGACATCTACTTCGCAAGTGGCGGCACTGCTGCCGACCGCGCCGCGTTCCTTCAAGTCACCCGTTCCTTCAAGTCCACGGGCTCGGGGCAAACTCAGGCTGTGTTCGGACTGCTCGACAACCTGCGGGCGCTACGCGACACCGGGCTGCCTATACGCGTCGTCGCTTTCGACGAACCCGGCACGGTGCCAAGCCGAGAGAAGGCGCGCGCTTCCAATCTTGAGCGCGTGCGGAGAGCCGAGCCAGACACCTTGCTACTTGCGGTGGTAGCGCGCTCGCAGGCTCGCACCGCTCTCGCGCCGGGGGAGACGCCGGACAGCGCATCGATGGGGTGGTACCTGTCGCAGTGGGGCCTGCGGCCTCTCTCGCTCGACGTGCGCTCGCCTGGGGGACGACGTTGGTCATGTGCGGGCCCAGCGCCTTGCGGCCCGGTGCCAGTGCCAGCAACGTCGTCAGCTGCCGGCGAGTCCGAGCGCACCGTGCAGCTGTTTTCTAACCCAGACGCAGAAGGCTTTTGGGGGGCGTATTTCGTTGGGCCGCTCACCGCGTCTTCGGCTCCGAAACCCTGACAAAACCACGATGGGCTTGTTGAAGCGACAGGGACCAGCTGGGGGAGTTGCTCCGACGTTAACAGCGGCAGGTCTTCTCATCCTGCTCTGGTTGGCTGCATTCGGTGCGCCCCGTGCCGTCGCAGAACCCAAACCCGCTGAGGTCAGGGTCAGCCTGCGCGTCTTCACCTTTACCCAACCCTTCAACAACGAGTATCGCTTCGTTCTGTACGACAATAGGCTGGTCATCGTCCAACGTGCATCAGCGGACCACCTCGCTGAGTACTTCATGACGGTACTCACCGCTGATGAGATGGCGTCCTTGGTCGATAGCCTCAAACTCCCAGAGTTCCTAAAGCTCGCGGCCCAGCAGCCCTCTCCAACGCCGACGGGTCTGCCCCTCTACGAGATTTCAGCCTTTGATGCGCCGGGTGGGCGTCTCCGGTCAATGTCTGTCTCTGGACTCGACGAGACGGCGGCGGAGCCTGCCGCCTTCGTGCGTGTCTACCGGGCGCTCGAGTCGTTCGCTAACCCGAGGGAGCGCCCTTGGTTCCCCGACTACGTCTACCTCACTGTTACCAGGGCAACCGAGCGGACGCGATGTGTCTGGCCAAGCGAATGGGGAAACCTCGCATCCGCTGGGTCGCTGCCCCTCCCCGCCAACGCAGACAAGCGTGCCGACCTGGGCATTCTTAGGGAGCAAGGTAACCGGCTAACCGACATTCAGCGGCTCCTGCAACAGTGTCGTCATCTCGTCCACTTAAACGGGGAGTCGGTCCTGATGCGGCTAACGGTGACGCTCCCCCACGAAGCAGAAGCGCTGGCCGATGCTGGAGTCCCCCCGGCGCCGCCGGAGCCTGCCTATGCGGCTCGGTCAGCCGACCGCGAGCCGGGCTCCCCGGCCGTCGAGACGCCGTCTTCCACGGAGCACCTCGGCGCCCTGGCTGGAACCTGGGCCGGGACCTTCACCTTTAGAGGCATCGTGACTGGCTCTTACTCCGGGGAGATAACCGTCGCCGTCCACGGCGACACCGTTCAGTTGGCCCACCTCTGCCCGGGTGACGGGCAGAGGCTGACGGCGACGGGGTCTGGCGCCAAAGCTGACTGGCACGGCGACCTTGACTGTCCCCCAATTTCCATCATGGGTTGCTCGTCCGTTGTCCTGACCTACAAACTCGCAACCGCGACGCTGGACGGCAGTACGCTCACGGTGGTGGCCGCAGGGACGGCCGCCCCCACTGGCAACTGCCTCTCCTCGAATGGGGAGATTACGGTCACTTTCGTCGCGCAGAAATGAGACCTCTGCTTGGTGGGGCGACTCGACGGGCAACACAAAAACGCGTCGAGTTGCGCGGTCCCTTCTACGTTAGGGCTAAACAGATTCTATGGAGCCCGCTTTGCTGTCGGCCCTTCTAGCGCGGGCTACGCAGGCTAGAAGCGGTAGCCGACGTATGCCTCGACTGTGATGCCGCTCAAGTTCAGCGACTGGGTGAAGCTTCCAACGTTGTTGACGCCGGAGAAGTTGAAGCTCGGGTTGAGCCACATGAATCTCAGCTCCGCGCCGACGAGGAGCGGGCCGAAGTACAGGTCAACTCCCCCGCCGCCCACCGCCTCGAAGCCGGCCTGGGTACTTGAGAGGTTTTCGAAACTCGATGTGGCAATCGCAACGCCAGCCCCGCCCTCGGCGTACGGAGCGATGAACCCAAGCGGCAGCCGGATTCTCGCGAGCAGCAGAATGGGGACCGCGTTGACGCCGGTCTGTGCTGTGACCGTACCGGTCGTGCTCGTCGTGCCGCTGGTGAGGTAGCCGGCGCTCAACTGAAGCCCCAAAAGTCCCCAATAGGCGCCGACGCCCCCTTCGATGGTGTACGCCGCTGGCCACTTGAAGCTCTCGCCCAGCGCCGTGAAGGCATTGGTGGCCGTCGGGAAGTACGGCCCTCCCTTCACCACGACGTAGAAATCTCGCTCACCTTCATCCGCTGCCGCAGTCGCCGGCATAAGGAAGACGAGAGAAAGCGCTGCGAGCACGACACCTCGGAGCAAATTGTTCACGAGCTAACCCTCGGCGGCGGAGAAGGGTGGAAAGCCTCAAATGTAAGCGGCCATGAAGCAGCGGAAAAGCCCGTGACCAAACAAGTTGTGGGCAAATTCTGACTCACACCGACCTCATTCGTTCGGCCCGGCCACCTTTTGTTCGATGACCAAGTCGAGAAACCAGCGCTTTGACGCGCCGTCGGCGGGCGGGTTCGGTACATCATCTTCGAGAATTCGCAGTCGGTACTCGATGCCGGGCTCGTACTTGAAGCCGACAATGTCGCCGTAGAAGAGCTGCCAAGGCTCATTCGGGCGTTCGCGCACCTGTAGGCATTCCCGCGGCGCGACGCCGGCGCAGGCCGCCTTCTTGGCGGCGACGTAGAGCAACCTCTGGCGCGCTCCGGCGCTCGGGATGGGCTGTGAGCGCAGGCGTAGCAGGCCGTGTCTCCCCGGACTTGACTCCGTCGCCTGCAGAACCAGCACTTCGCCATTTGAGTCACGGCTCAACTTCGGACGGGAACGGAGCAAGCTAAAGAAGGCCGACTCATAAGATGCCGCCTCGTCGACGCAGGCCATCATCGTCATGGCGATTGGGGTGGTGAGCACTAGCGTGCTGTCAGCCTCCACTCGATAACCCGCGGCGCCCGTGTTGCAGCCGCTGTTGGCGCTCAAGCGGTCAACGGTGAATTCGAGACGGACTCGATCTCGGTCGGCGGCTGGCGGCGGCACGGCGAGCTGGGATTCGATTAGGCCCCACCGGGTGTGCTCTAAGCTCGGGCCTGCAGCGGCCAGCAAGGTGCGCATTGCACGCATCGTGGAGCCCGCCATAACCACCGAAGGGCGCTCGCGAATGGACGCTAGCGCGCGGTCGCTTGGGGGCCGAAGCAGCGTTGGGCTGTGGCAGAAGGGCCCCGTCGCCGAGCCTTCGCTCGGGGCCGACCGAGCCAGCGTCACGTTGGGCGCGAGGAGCAACGCAAGGAGAGATAAAAGAGAGGTCCGTTGCATTTGCCACCCTCACGAAAACCTTGAGCGCCAGGTGAGAGGCCAGGGACTACCGTACCTCGACAATGGCGTACGGCGGCGCGGACCGAAAAGGGACTGCCGGCGGCTCTACTGGCCGGCCGGCTTGAGCACAATCTCGATACGTCGATTCTTCGCTCTGCCCTGCGGGGTGTCGTTGGACGCAACTGGGTGCGTATCGCCGAATCCTGTCGCCGACAGCAGATTCGGATTGACGCCCTTGCTCGTTAGGTACCTCACGACGTCCGTTGCCCGGGCCGTCGAGAGTTCCCAATTCGAAGGGAAACGACTCTTGAGTTCGGGCCCGATAGGAACATTGTCTGTGTAGCCGTCGACTTCGATGCTTTGCTTTTCGAGCGTCTTCAGGGTGGGGATGATCTTGTCCAGCGTCTGCTCGCCGTCGCGATTCAGTTGCCAGCCGCCTTCGGGGAACAGAATCTGATTGACGATGGTCAATTTCAGCTCGTTTTGCAGTTGCTGGATTTGGACTTGGTCGGCCTTAACTTCAGTCTGAAGCTGACTGTCGAGCTGCTTGTACGTCGCGTTCTGGGCGTTCAAAGCGTTGGCTTTTTGCTCCTCCTGCTTGTAGGTGCTGTCGGAAACGCAACCGGCTGCTGCGAGCATTAGCGCGAACACCAGACCATTCGGTTTTCTCACAGCGTTCGCCTCCCGCGAAAGTTCCTGAGTGACTCTTCAACTGGCCGATGTCGCGGTCAAGTGAAATGCAGCTGACGCGATTCGTTCGGATAGTGTCGAAACGCCGGATGGGTAGCCGTTTCGCCAACGTCCACCAGCGTCGGAGTGGGAATCTGCGCACGGCTCTGGGTTGAAGTCATAGGCTGGGGTGAGTCGGTCGACACCGGGCGGACGGTAGCGTGCACAGGAGGACGGCAGCGGTGAAGGTTCTTTTCGTCAACGAAACCCTGGTTTACGAGTTGCTCCCCATGGAGGAGTGCGTCCGCCTTGTCGGGGACGCACTCGCGGCACTTTCGCGGGGCGGTGCCGTGCAGCCGCTCCGCAGCCTGATGCGCCTTCCGGATGGCTCTGGAGTTCTGGGCCTCATGCCCGGGTACCTCCGCGAGCCTGTCAGCTTCGGCTTGAAGGTGGTGAGCGTCATGCCCGGCAATCGCGGCACGCCGTACGACTCGCACCAGGGGGTGGTCATGCTCTTCGGCGCTGAGCATGGCGAACCGCTCGCGATTCTTGATGCCAGCGCCATCACCGCGATTCGGACCGGCGCCGCGTCGGCCGCTGCGACAGACGTTCTGGCGCGCGCCGACGCGGGCGACCTTGCTCTCATCGGGTCCGGGACCCAGGCACGGTCGCACCTGACTGCGATGGCAACCGTGCGTCGGCTCCGTCGGGTGCGTGTGTGGAGCCGGACGCGCGCGAATGCCGAACGCTTCGCGCGCGAATGGTCCGCGGCTGCGACGCTCGAGATTGAGGTGATGACCACGGCCGAGGACGCAGTTCGGGGCGCGGACCTGGTCTGCACCGTTACCTCAACCCGGGAACCGGTCGTGCGTGGCGCCTGGCTTGCGCCAGGGGCTCACGTGAATGCCGCAGGAGCTTGCTTCCCTACCCACCGCGAGCTCGACACGGAGGCAGTCCGCCGCGCACGCTTCTACACGGATTGCCGCGATTCGTGCCGAAACGAGTCAGGGGATTTTCTCATCGCCCGAAGCGAGGGTGCCATCGGCGAGGACCACCTTCTGGGCGAAGTGGGCGAGGTCTTGATAGGGAAGGTCTCAGGACGGCTTTCTGGGGACGACGTGACCGTTTTCAAATCGCTGGGGATTGCGATTGAAGACCTCGCCTCGGCCCACGCCATCCATCAGCGCGCGCTTGCGACGGGAACCGGAGTCTGGCTCGACTGGAGCGGCTCGGACCAGTTGAGCCGCAACCACTAGACGAATGAGTGCGGGAGGAATTTCGACTCGGTGCGAGCAGCCGGTTTGGCTAGCGTGGGCTGCCCAGGCGGGGACGAAAACTCCGAGGCCGGAGCGTCTTGCGCGCCGCCTTCGAGGGCCGTTCCGAAGCCGACGTAATGCTCGACACGGTAGCGGGGGTCGAACCAGTGAGCAAGCAGCAGGCGCGTCCAGGACTGAAAGGCAAACAAACTGTCGTACTCTTCGCGCGCCACCTTCCGAAGGGTGCGCAGCCTGGGCCAGGGGATGGCCGGGAAGTCGTGATGCTCGACATGGTAACCGACGTCGAAGGTCACACGGTTGAGAATGCCGTAGTAGGAGACGGACGGCTGGTCCGCCCGCATCGCGAAGTGCTCCGAAAGCCGCCGGGCCCCGAGCGGGTGCGGTCCGAAGGCGAGGAGGCCGCCGATGCCGAGGAAGAACAAGCCCTTCGCACTCACCAGCCCAAAAAGACCAATCGTCGCGACGAGTTGCGCTCCCCAATTCAGCCAGAGGAAACGGTCTCTCGGAACGTGGTTAGCGGGCCGGGCGCGGTAGAAGAAGCGACCTAGGCTGAAGGATGCGAGCTTTCGAAGGGAGCTCGCGCCGACGAAGGCGATTTCGGCACGAGTGGGGGCCTGCGTGTCTCGCCCATCGACCTCACCCAGAAACTTGTGGTGAAGCAGATGCTGAGCTCGGAACTCGATAGCTGCAGGAGCGAGAAGCGGCAAGTTGGCGACGAGCATCCATAGCTTGTTTGCGCGCGTGCCGCGGGCAACCAGGTTGTGGGTAGCTTCGTGGATGAGGACACCGAGCGCATGTGCGACGAACGCTCCAACGCCCACAGCGACGGCGAGCACAGTCAGCCAAGAGGACTGGTGCACGGCCCATGCGAGTGCAACATCGACTGCGACCAGCCCGACAATAAAGAGCTGCGAGAGGGGATACGTTCCCTGCAGCGAGCGAACCTCGGGGTGCTTTGCGACGATGCGCGTGTGGCGGAGCACGTGCCACTGCGCGGCTGCGGCCGGCATAGGCCTACCTCCAGGAGGAAATTGAGCTCTTCGGCCGGACTCGGGCTGGAAGCTAACCGTCGCTACCAAAGCGCCGCAACGGAAAGTGAAAGGTTGCGGACGAAGGCCGGCCCGACCTGGCAACGGGCTACCGCCCGGCAGCGACCTGCTCCAGTGAGCGGCGGCCCCAGAGCTCGACTTGCTGCGTTGGGAGGCGCTCCCGACGCACCGTGCAGTGGCCCCCCCCCGCCCTCGAGGCGGCCGTTAACTGGGGGCCTAAGCCGTTACTCCTAACGAGCCGCTGTTTGCCAGGCCAGGGACGAGCTCGGCCAGCGAGCGAATACCGCGCCGAGTGTCAGTGGTCCCGTGCTTCCGCTGTACTTGAACTCCGACTCGGCGTTCTTGTCGGGGACCGGTCGGCCAGACGCAGGGTCCCGAGCACGGCGGGACAGGTGGTTGCCAACGAAAAGCGACGAACCAAACGCTGGTCGCCAAGCTGGACGTTCAACAGGTACTCGCCTTTGCTGAGTTCGGTGAAGATGAATCCGCCCTTCGGTCCTGTTTCGGCGGACTGGGTAATTCGAGTTCCGACCTGTTGGACCGACAGATGTGCGCCGGACGCAGGCCCCCCGTCAGCGTTCTGGACCCGTCCCAGCGCGCTACAGGCCTTGTCCACTTGGATTGTGGTCTCAACGTTCCCGCTGGCTGGCACGTCAACGGCCGCCGTGCCAACGCGGCCGTCATCAGTCACCACGCGAAGCGAGGTTTTTCCTTTGGGCAAGTCGCCCCTCCTGAACCGGTCGGCGGCGAAGTGGACGGAGGGCCCAGGGTTGAGCTGCCCATCGAAAGGAAACGTCTGCAGCTTGAATCCGTTGACCGGCGGCTGGCCTGCAACGCGTCCGGAGACCTGTCCGCCCGCGCCCGGGGTGCTGGCCATCACCGAAGGCTGGACGGCACGCTGAAGAACCTCGACGGCAGCGCCGCCATGACCGGTCGCGGCCCATTCGGCGAGGGCGGCGAGCGCATCCGTCTCCGGCGAACCCGCCTGGACTTCGGAGCGGGCCTGTCTCACCTGGCTGCCGGTTGGGTCGTCTTCCTCCAACACTACCCAACGACGGTCCGCCAACGTCTCGGTATGGATAGTGAAAACTCGACTGGCACCCACGAGCTGAGCCACGCGCGACAAACTAGCGGCCTGATGCTCTGCCCCGGACTCGAGACAGGGACCTCCGTCAGCGAAGAGGGCACCTTCCACGCCAGCCGCGAGCTCGACCGGAGCCACGACCGCAGGGGGCGCCGGAACCTGCACCGTTCGCACAAGGCCTCGGTGCCCAAAGTCGGCCTCGACGCGGTACTCGCCCGCCGGAAAGCGATGGGACAGCGGGGCGGGGCCGACGGGGCAACCGCCGACGTAGACGACCGTCCCGATGGGGAAGACGGCGACGTCGAGCCGATTGGTTGGCACCTCGGACTGCTGTGTGCGAATGCCATCCACGAACTTCCGGAAGGTGGGAGGGTAGAGCCCGGTGTCGGGCTGGTAGGACGGGTCGACGCGGAGGATTGCGACCAGAGCCGCTTCTGCGGCGGACGGTTTTGACGGCAGCTGCGCCTGCGCAAGGAGGGTCAACACCTCTCGTTCCACCTTCCAGCGCTCCGGTGACGGTGCAATGCGGGTGACGTCGACGGCGAGTGCCTCCAGTTGTGTGACCGCGGTGTCAACCTTGTGGGCGTAGAATTCCCGTCGAGCAGCGGCCAACGCCCGTGATGCCTCGTCGAGCGTTCGCTCCGAGAGGCCACCGAGGGGCCGGCTGGTTTCAGCCTCCGTCTGGAGGGCCGCACCCAGCTTGAGTTGAAGAAGCGCTCGAAAGGAACGAGCCGAAATGGCACTGGAAGCGACGTCACAGCGACCCACGGCGATGACGGCGACCCGCCCGGGCTTGGGCGCCTCGACGCCGGGCGCCGCCCCGGACTGCAGCGGGCACACCAACAGGGCTGCCGTCAACCGGAACCAATGCACCAACAGCCCTCCTTGGGGTTGTGGACCCCCGTAAAGAGCGTACTTCAAGCCCGTGACTCGCGGCCGATGTCATCGCGGAGAAGCTGGCGCAGGCCCCACGCAAGCCGACGCCCGCTGAAGTAAGCTATTGACTACAGTGCGCTTCCACGCCCCGCGGGGCACACTTTCCCGGTCGAGCATTCTCCTCACCGGGCTTGTGCTCTGCGCGCAGCCTGTGGCTGCGGTAGAGCAGCCGCTGGAGGCCAAAGGACCAGTCAGCCTCGCCGCTTGGGCCGGCTACCAATTTACGAGCTCCATTTCGACCGGTGGCGGGACCGGGACCATCACCATCGACCCAGCGCCGAGCTATGGAGCAGCGCTCGCCCTGGCGGTTGACCCCGAGTTCGAGTTCCAGCTCCTCTGGACTCTGTCCAGCACGGAGGCGCACTTCATCTCGGCTGCTGGGGTGGGCTCCAGTGGGCAAGACCACCTCAACATCAGCTACTTCCAGGCCGGACTCACCAAGAGCATCCGCTGCGGCGACTTCGAATGCTTCGGCGACGTCACTGTCGGCGCCGTCCTGCTCTCACCTGGTGCCATCCTCCTCGGCGCAGGACAGCGGCTCAATGTTCATGACACCTGGCGTGCCGCATTCACGTTCGGAGCGGGAATCAGGTTCCACCTCGTTGACCCTTTGGCAGTCGTTCTCCAGGGTCGGTTTCTTGCGCCGGTCTACATCACCAGCGGGGGCTTCTACTCAGGCAAGGGGGGGTCCACCCTGGTAGTCAATGCAGGTATCCCTTGCGTGGAGGGGGCGTTTTCGCTGGGGCTGGTGCTCGTGCTGTGAGGCCTCCCTTGCGCCTAATGGGGACGTGGCCGACCGACGGCGGCGTCTAGTGCGCGAACCTCGTCGTCGAGCCCCAGCACCTCCCACCGCTGGAGGGACAGCGGCACATTGCCGTTCAGCCAAAGCGCGTCGTTGAAGCGGCGGAGGGAGAAGTTCTCTCCCTGAAGAAGGCGAGCGCCGGCCAGCAGCTTTTCGATTTGGAGTTTGCCAATTTGGTAGGTAATCGCTTGACCCGGACTCACCGAAAAGGCGGCCGCTTCGGCGTGGCTGGTGCGAGCGTCCATCGGGCCGCGTTGCGCAAGGTATTCTGCAGCCTGCTCCAGCGTCAGCTCGCCGAGCGCCAGCCTGATGTCGACGTAGACGCGAGCGGCGCGTAGACGGCTCAGGCCCCAAATGAGCTCACGGGTGCGCGGGCTGTCGTCGTAGAGGCCAGCCTGCATCATCATTTCCTCGGCATAGAAACCGAGGCCCTCATTCGGTCCAGAGTCATAGTAGTGACGCCGAATCGGGTCGGGGTGTCTCGCCGAGAGGGCCAACTGGAAATAGTGTCCTGGCACACCCTCGTGCGTGATGATGGGTCGCGGATCCCGTGCAGTGGCCCTTCCGAAATAGCCGAGCTTCGCTGACGGAGGGTACAACCACCGCACTCCGTCTTGGTTGAGGGTGGAGGGGCCGCTGAACCAATCCTGTTCGCCGAAGTCACCCAGTGCGTCGAGATAGTCGGGAATCGGCTGAACGGTGAAATGTCGAACCTCGCTAGGAACAGAAAGAATCCCGCGCTCCTCCAAAAGCCTCCGAATCGCTAGCTCGTCGTGCCCGTACCGCGCGATTTGTGCTTCAAGCGATGGGAAGTAGGAAAGGGGAGGGAGCCCGACGTTGTGCTGGATTTCCAAGGCCTCGGCGGCGACCGAGCGCTCCCACTCCTGTTGTGCCATCGCCAGCATTTGCTCGGGTGAGTACGGGATGAGCGCAACTTTCTTGAGAAAAAAGACATACGCATCTCGGCCGACGCTCGCGCTCCCTTGCATCGCAGGGGCATGCTCTGTGAGCCAAGCGCGATATGCCTCCAGTGCCTCTTCGGCTGCGCGGATTCCATCCGAGAACTCGCTCCGGCTCGCCGCCTGCGGCCAGAGCGGCAGGACGCCCGCCTCCACCCGCCGTAACTTCCCTCGAATGTCCCTGAGCTCACCCAGCGCGAGCTGGGCAAAGAGCTGAACGCCGCTGCCCAGGTTCTCCTCGGCATTCTTCAGCACTGCGGGGATGTTGAGCAGGCGCAAGAGAAGTTCGCGCCCGCGTGCAGCGTCGATGGGAGGAGGCTCGTCCAACAGCTCCATCAGGGGGGTCAGCGCCTGCTCGAGGTAGAAGGTCGGGTCGCGCTCCCACCGACGGTTGACATCCAGCTCCCAATGCACGCGGGCGAGCGTCGAGCGGATCAGCCGCACGTCAACGCGCCTGGCAATGGGCCAGCTCGACTCTTTTGCAGTGGCGATGGCTAGGCAGTCGGCCAGAGCCGCGAGCTCTTCGCGCTGCCGCTGGACGCTCGCCTTGGACCAGGACCGCACGAGGCCTGGCGGACGCTCCAACCGCGGAATGTCGTCCACGGAGAAGGGCATGGTCCACGCACGAAACTCCCAGACGCGCGTGGCCATCTCGTCGAAGGCGGGACAGCTGGCAGGAGCGGCTGCAAACATCAGCAGCGAGAGCGCAATCAATTCCGGCTCCCAGTGGCTGGTCGGGCGCCCGGGCCAAGCCAACGGTCGAAGTGCGCAATCAGCCTCCCGAAGAGGTAAATGGCATCGTCCGGTCGGGCCGCCCAGGCGTGGGTCGCCGTGGGAGAGAAAGCGAAATCGAAGTCCTTGTGCTGACGGATGAGTTCCTCAGTCAGCATGACCGACGTCTGGAAAGGGACCACGTCGTCGGCCATCCCATGGATGATGAGTAGGTGGTCGCGAAGATTCTTCGCGTAGAGGACCGCCCGGCCCTTGTCAAAGAGCTCGGGGTTCGTCTCGGGGGTTCGCGAGTGCGCCACGTCGTCGCTACCGAAGTAGTGTGGGTCCGTGGCCGGGGCGGCCGCAACGCCTGCCGCGAATAGGCCAGGCTCCTTGAAAAGCGCAAAGATGGTGATGAGCCCGCCGTAGCTGCTTCCGAAGATGCCGATGCGCTGCCCGTCGACGTAGGGAAGTGACTTCATGTAGCGGACCGCGTCTTGGTAGTCGTCGAGGTCCGAGCTTCCCCACTCGGAGAGAAACTTCTCCCGGAAAGCGCGCCCGTAGCCGGTGCTGCCACGCGAGTCGACTTGCACCAAAATGTAACCGCGCTGCACTAGCAGCTGCATCAGACCTTCCCAGCGTGCGACCCAGCGATTGCGGACAGTGTTGGAATAGACCGGCCCAAAAATGACCGGGTAACGTTTGGTGCGGTCCAGGTGGGGCGGCTCGAGAATGCGAGCATGGAGGTCCACCCCAGCAGTGCTGCCCGGGAAGCTGGCGTAGCGCACGTTGGCCCAAGTGGTGCGGCTGAACTCGGGTGGCGGAGAGTGCGTAATCCGGCGGTCTCCGAGGTAGAGCTCGGTGGGAGTCCGGTCATCGCTGTGCAGGAGCGCGACTACCTTCCCGTCGGGCGATACAAACGGAGTGTTGGTCCCGGGCAGAGTGCTAATGCGGTCGGCCTTCCCCCCTTGCGCCGGAATCCGCCACACTTGGCGCTCCTCGGGGCGCGGCTCGGTCGAGACATAGTAGATGACTGGCCAGCCCGACTCGGCAATGGCCGCTCCATCGACGTCGTAGGGCCCGAAGGTCAGCTGCTTCGGTGGAGTCTCACCCGGTGTCAGCAGGTACAGCCGATAGCGGTCGTCCAAGTCGCCGGTAAGGAGAATTCGCACGCCGTCCGGGTGCCAGGCGCTGGCCACGTCATTGAAAATGCGCGATTCCCGGTGGTCGGTCCAAACCTCACGCAGGGCCCAGCCCTTTGGGTCGAAGAGCGTGAGAGTTCTATCGACGCAATTGTCCGTCTCGCGGTCGATGAGCAACGGTCCCTTCGGTGACCATGCAAAGCCCACGATGTGAGAGCCGGAGGGATTGGGCAGCTCCAGAAGGCGGAACTCTCGCGTCGACACCTCGAGAATGCCCACCGTGCGAAGCTCATTGACGTCGCCGGGCGAGCCCCGGCGAAGCTCGTTGAGGATGGCATCGGGCGTGAGGTAGTAGGGGATGGGGAAGCGGCGGACGCTTCGCCGGTCGACGTAGTGCGCGGCGACGAAACTGCTGTCCGCCGACCACGCGTAGGCGGCGCCGTTTTGTCCCCAGTCGGCGCTGCCGATTTCCACGTCCGGGTGGTAGTAGACGCCCAACGGGATTTTGCCAATCGGCTTCACGCCCACGTGTGTCGCTTGGACCGGCGCCCCACTGACAAGTGGCATCAGCCAAAGGTCGCCTTCCTGGAGGAAGGCGAGCGTGGTTCCGTCAGGAGACATTGACAGGCCGGACCGCTCGCCGCCTTTCTGCGCCAGGAGTTGGTCGATGCCGCCGGTTGCGGCAATGCGGCGGATTTCGCCCCCGGCCAGGTAAAGCACCGCGCCGCCTGGCGCCCAGACGAACTCGGACACGCCACCGGCGCCGCCGTCCCCGGCATGCGTCAACCGCCGCGGGGCGCTGCCCTCGCGCTCCACCAGCCAGACGTCGCGTGCCGGCATCGCTTGGTCGTTCCACAGGAACCCGAGTTGCTGCCCGTCGGGCGACCATTGTGGAGCAGTGGGCGCGGTTCCAAACAGCGACGGGGCTCGAGAGACGATGCGCTCGACGGTGAGGGGAGGTGCTGCTTGGGCATCCGCTGCCAGCGGGGCGAGCTGCACTCCAAGCGCTGCCAGCCCCAAAAGCGAGGTCAGTCCGAGGTGCATCGCGAGAGCTTCTGCTGTGCAGCGGCCCTTGGACAAGTGGAACCGTCGCTCGGCCTCTCTGCGATGCGCGTCACCCAAATGGCTTGCTCGCTCGATCCTCGTTGTGCAGAGTGAAAGGATGCGTTCCGGCCTCGCGCGAGAGATGGGCTTGGTCGGGCTGACGGCCACCGGCATCGCTTCGATGGTCGGCGCGGCCATCAACGTGATTCCCTTCATGATTCAAAGACATGTCGCGGGAATCGGTCCATACGTGCTGGCAGCCTTCCTGGTCGCGGCAGTTCCTGCGGCTCTGGCTGGGCTCGCTTACGCTGTCCTCGCGTCGGCGATGCCGCGCGCCGGCGGGAGCTACGTCTACGCGAGCCGTGCGCTGAACCCCTACCTGGGCTTCATCGCCAGCTTCTCGCAGTGGTTTTCCTTGTGTGTGGCCATCGGAGTGGTGAGCTATTTGCTGGTGCCCTTCCTCCGCGACGTGGCTCTGGCGGCGGGAGCAACCGGTGCCGCGGGTCGCCTCGAAACCGGGACCGCCCGCCTGGCGATTCCCCTCCTCGTCTTGTGGACGTTCACAATCGTGAACCTGCGCGGCGTCAAAACGTATGAGCGTGTGTTGGTTCCCCTCCTAGCACTGACCTTTGCGCTCAGCGGGCTGCTCATCGTGGCCGGGTTCTGGTTCGGTCCGGAGGACTACCGCCGCGCCGCTGACCTGCCGCCCCTTCTCCCCACGGCGGCGGCGGCACCCTCGCTCCGGACTTTCGTCACCGCCGCGGCGCTTCTCTTTTCCAGCTTCATCGGCTTCGACTCGATTGCGCAGGCGGGAGGGGAGGCGAAGGACCCGGGTCGGACCCTGCCTCTCGCCATCGGTCTGGCCATCGGCATCGTAACCATCTTTTATGCGCTCTTTTCGGCGGCGGTGTACCACGCCGTTCCGTGGAACCTGGTCCGAGCCGAGGCGCTGCGGCATGACATCTCTGCACCCGGGCTCCTCGGCATTCTCCTCCCAGTGCCGCTGCGGGTGGCCGTCGTGGCGGGCGCGGCGGTGGCGCTGGCGAAGGACCTGCCGGCAATGCTGCTCGGAGTCTCACGGCTGATGTTTGCGTGGGCCGAGGACGGCATCTTTCCTCGTGCCGTGGCTGCTGTGCACCCTCGCTTCCGCACCCCCCATCTGGCCATCGTGAGCAGTGCCGCGATGGCCTCCCTGGGCATTCTCGGGAGTCACCTCGCTGGTGATTTTTTTCTGGGAGTGGACATCCTGGTTACCTCCATGTTGGTCACCTTCCTGTTGATGTGTTGTTCGGTCTTGGCGCTGCCACACCGAAACCCCGCGCTGGCGAGGGAAGTACGCGTGGTGCGAAGCCGGGGGCTGCAAGTCGCTGTGTCCGTGGCTGGCATTGCGCTGCTCGGTGGCCTGCTGGCGGTCCACACCTTGAAGGACCTAACCGCTCCGGTGTCCGCGTGGTACTTCCGCAGCACCCCAGTGTGGCTCTTGGTGATGGGACTCGGCAGCGTCGTCTACGCTCGCGAGGTGAGCAATCTCCGACGCCGCGGGGTCAATGTGGAATCCATCTTCGCCACCCTCCCACCCGAATAGCTGGTCCGAGAAGAGCCATGAGCTTCAAAGTCGAGCGACGCGAGCTGGCGCCTGGGCTGACCATCTCCAGGGTCCTCACCGGCTTATGGCAAATCGCCGACATGGAGCGTGATGGTCGAACGCTCGACCTGGAAGCGACGGCGCGGGCAATGGGTGCCTATGTCGATGCAGGTTTCACCACCTTCGACATGGCTGACCACTATGGCTCCGCCGAGGAGGTGGCCGGGCATTTCAGCACGAGCCGCGCCGGCCCGGTACCAGGCGTGGAGGCTCCCGGCATTCAGCTCTTCACGAAGTGGGTTCCCAAACCGGGGCCCGTGACGCGCGAGATGGTGCGAGCCGCGGTCCAGCGATCGCTCGACCGACTCAAGGCGAGCCGAATCGACCTGATGCAGCTGCACGCTTGGCGCTTTAGCGACCCAGGCTGGCTTGACTGCCTCTTCTTCCTCCAAGAGCTCCAGGAGGAGGGGATGGTCGCCCACTTGGGTTTGGCCAATTTTGATACGGCGCACCTGCGGGTGGCGCTGAGCAGCGGCCTTCGAGTGGTGTCTAACCAGGTGTCCTTTTCGCTGATTGACCAGCGCGCGCGCGGTCGAATGGCCGAGTTCTGCCGTGCGCGAGGGGTTCAGCTGCTCGCCTATGGGACGTTGGCCGGAGGGCTGTTGACAGAGCGGTGGCTCGGCCGTCCGCTGCCTTCGCAGAGCGAGCTTCAGACTTGGTCGCTGATGAAGTACGGCCGCTTCGTCCAGTCCGCCGGTGGCTGGGACCGACTCCAGCGCCTGTTGCGTGCCGCCCATAGCGTCGCGCAGAAGCACGGTGTTTCGGTGGCGAACGTGGCGTGCCGAGCGATTCTCGACGAGCCCGCGGTGGCGGGCATCATCATCGGAGCGCGGCTGGGCGAGCGCGCACACATCGAAGACAATGCGCGCGTCTTCTCCTTCAGCCTCGATGAGGAGGACAGGCGAGGCCTGGCCGCCGCGCAGTCTGCTCTGCTCGCGATTCCCGGCGACTGCGGCGATGAGTACCGTCGGCCCCCCTTCCTCACCGCGTCGGGCGACTTGAGCCATCATGTCGACGAATTTCCGCCTCCTTACCAGACGCGCGTTCTGGGCGACCGGACGTTGTGCCTGAGCGGGACGCCGTGGGAGCCCCTTGCTGGCTACAGCCGGGCAGTGCGCAAGGGACGCCGAATTCATGTGTCGGGCACGACCGCCAGCCACCGCGAGCGCGCCATCGGTGGGAGTGACCCGGCGGCACAGACCCATTTCGTCATCGACAAGCTGGAGGGTGCGCTCGAGGCCTTGGGCGGCCGTCTCGAAGATGTCGTCCGGACGCGCGTCTTCGTGAGGGACGTGGAGTCTTGGGAGCCCGTGGCGCGTGCCCACGGCGAGCGCTTCGGTCACATCCAGCCGGCAAATACTCTGGTTGAAGCGCGGCTGGTTTCCGCCGACGCACTGGTCGAAATCGAAGCCGACGCCGAGGTGTGAGCTGCAGCGGGTTCGGTCAGCGCCATCGCTAGCGCTAAACGCACACGAGCCAGGGGAGGTGGTCCAAAGCCGTCCGGCCCCAAAAACTAGCAGTCGGGCCCCTGCTTCGAGCCGTCGGCACACTCTGCCGTCTCCCCGTCACAGTGCGGAAGACGGTACAGTCCGCCACCTTTCGGTTGACGTCTCCCCAATCCCCCCCCACAGGAGTTTGCATGCACCTCTCGCCGCGAGTTGCCTTTCTGGTCGTCGCAGTGGGTTTATTGGCCGGCCCGGCGCGGGCTCAGGCGCCCACCAAGCTCGACCTCCCACGCCCCAGCCCGAACGGCACCACCAAACAGACAGTGGGCCTGACCGAGCTCACCGTCACCTACTCGAGCCCAGCCGTGCACGGCCGCAAAATCTGGGGCACGGTGGTGCCCTACGATGAGGTGTGGCGAGCGGGCGCCAACGAGTGCACCAAACTGACTCTCAGCACCTCTGCCACCATCGAGGGAAAGCCGGTGGCGGCTGGGAGCTACTGTCTCTTCCTTTTGCCGACCAAGGCGGGGTGGACGTTCATCCTCAACAAGGACACCAGCCTCTCGGGCACCGACGGGTACAAGGCGGCGGACGACGTGCTGCGCGTTCCGGCGATGGCCACCACCATCCCGCTCCGCGAGCGACTGGCCTTCAGCGTCCTCGACTTCAGCGACGCAGCGGGCATGTTGGCCATGGAGTGGGACACCGTCCGCGTCGGGGTGAAATTCGAGCTGCCCACCCGAGCTACCGTGTTGGCGGAGATTCGGGCGCTGAAGACGGACGATTGGAGTCAATACAATCGCGCGGCGCGGTACCTATTGGACGCGAAACTCGAGCCGTCTTACGCGATGGAGCTGGTCGACAAGTCCATCAAGCTCAAGGAAGACTGGTTCAACGATTGGACCAAGGCGCAGCTGTTGGCTGCCGCCGGCAACACCAAGCAAGCCTTGCCCCTGGCTCAGCGGGCTCAAGCACTCGGCCAGCAGTCGAAAAACTTCTTCTACGCCGCCGACGTGTCCAAGGCCATCGCCGACTGGAAGAAGTAGCGCGTCACCCAGCCGGAGGGAGGACCCGGTGGTAGAGAGCCTCGACCCGGGCCACCACCGGTTCCGGTTGGAAGCGGGCAAGCGCATCCCGTCGCGCAGCCCGCCCCATCGCCAGCCGTCGGGGCTCGTCGCTCAAGAGGTTGAGCACGGCCCCGGCAAGGGCCTTTGGCTCGCCGACCGGGACGAGCAGGCCAGTCTCCGAGTGGCGTACCACTTCTGGGACGCCGCCCACCCGGGTGGCCACCACCGGCACTCCCGACGCGAGGGCCTCGAGCGCAGCGAGGCCGAAGCTCTCTTGCTCGCTTGGTAGGAGAAACAGGTCCGCCTGAGCGAGGAGCCGCCCCATCTGAAGCTGTTCCCCGAGGAACGCCACGTGGCCTGTCAACCCGAGGGAAGCGGTGAGCTTCTCGACCGCCGGCCGCTCGGGACCGTCCCCCACCAGCACCAGCGCGGCTGGCCGAATGCGGAGCACCTCGGCGAGCGCGAGCACGGCATCTCCGACGCGCTTCACGGCCCGGAAATTGGAGGCATGCAAGAGGAGTCCCGGCCGGGCCTGCGCCTCCCAGGCGAGAGCTGGAAAGAGGCCGCGCAGCGCAGGTCGGTCATCTCCCGGGTGGAATTCAGCCGGGTCAACGAAGTTGGGCAGCACCTCGACATTCGTCGTTTCCGGCAATGACAGGTTTTCGAAGGTGGCGCGCCTCAGCCAGGCCGAGGGCGTCGTCACCGCGTCGCTGCGCAAAACGGCGTGTCGGGTGACGGCGGTGAGGGCCGGGTCTCCGACAATGCCGGTGACGTCTGTTCCGTGAAGCGTCGTGACGAGCCGTGGCGGCCGTCCTCCTTGGCGCGCCACCATGTCCTGGGCAAGCAGCGCGCTCGCGGCATGGGGGAGTGCATAGTGCACATGGAAGACGTCCAGGTGTTGCCGCAGCGCGACGTCTGCCATCTCACCGGCCAGTGCCAGTGCGTAAACTCCATTTTCCAGGGGCGGACGGGTGACGGGCGCGATGCGGTGCAGCACGCACGCGCCCCCGGTGTTCGCCAGACGCACCGGTAGCCCGGAGGAGAAGACGTGCACCAAGTGCCCTCGAGCAGCCAGCTTCAACGCCAGTTGCGAGGCGGCGACGCCGCTACCGCCAACCGTCGGGAAGCAGACGATGCCCACCGAGAGGGGGTTCACAGCTCGAGGCTCCGGACGTCGGCCGACAGCGGGCGCGCGGCCTCGACCAGTGCTGTCACGAGGGCACGGGGACCGACGGCCGCCGCCGGCCCGGGGAAGGCGTAGACGCGCTCCTGAGGCACTCCGCCAGGGCGCAGAGCGGTGAAGAGCTGCTCCAGGCGCTGAGCGACGACTCTGTCCTGCCCGAGCGCAGCGCGGTCTAGCCGGGCGACGAGCTTCTCAACGCCGTAGGCGACGTGGTTTCGCGTCTTGCGGACGTTTCGCTCGAGCCTCGGCTCGAGGCGGACGGCGTGGGGAAGCAGCGCTTCGAGCTCGCGTTCGAGCGGACCAAGCAGTCGCGCTCGAAGCCACTGCGCCGGTGGCAGCCAGGTCGGGCGGACCTGCACCTGGGCGGTGACCTCCTCCCGCGCGCGGTCGGCGTCCTCCGGGCGAAGGCCCAGGCGCTCGAGCAGTTGCCGCGTACCCTCGTCCACCAGGCGGAAGCGCGCACGGGGGGCCACCATCGGGAGCGAGAGCCCGAAGAGGCTGTAGAGAGGGGGCAGTTGGGCAAAGTAGGCGCACTCAGCTGGTCCGCCAATGTAAGCGGCCGTTGGCAAGAGGGTGTCTTGCACCAAAGGGCGCAGCAACGCGGAGGTGCTGAAGCAAAGGGGGTCCTGCTCGAGGCAAGCGAACAACTCGGCGCGGGTCAGCGTCCCCTTGGGGGTACAGAAGCTCGAGCCTACGGCCTCCAGGCGGTAGCGAGGCCCGGCTGGCCCGCGTGGATGGAAAAAGGCCAGCGAGGCGTCGGGACGGGTATGCACTTGCTCGGCGAAGCCCTGCTCGGCGAGGGCCTGTGTCCTGTCTTTGAGTGCTGCCGAAATCTCCTCGTGCTGGCTGATGGCGCGGTGCAGCACCGGCGTTGCGAGGCGCGCCATGGCAGGGGTGCGCGGGTCGAGGAGAACGAGGCCCTCGTCGGCAAAGAGCTCGGCCAGGACGCCGGCGAAGGCGGCTCCGGGCGCTGAGCCGGCGCGGTAATGGCGCGCGATCAGGCTGCTCACAGCGGTGCCGTGCGGGAGTGACTCGAGGACGTCCGAGAGTGCGGCCGTGAGCCCGTCCACCTCCGAGGGCAGCGTCCGCTGGGCCAGAGAGACGCGTGCCTGCTCCGGTGTTTCGGCGGGGAGCTCGAAGGCAGCCTGTCGTCCCGCTGGCAGAAGCACCTGCGCCCGCGCAATCTCCGCCCAGTCGTGGTCTTCGGTTTGCAGCCAGAAGAGTGGGATGCAGGGCCGCCCATGCCGCGCGGAAAGCCAGCGCGCGCGTGCCACCACCGTGGCCGCCTTGTACAGCGTGTACAGCGGCCCGAGGAAGAGGCCAACCTGCTGGCCGGTCACCACGACGGGAGCCCCTGCGCGTGCCAGAAGCGCGAGGCTCCGCTCACGGGCCTTCGAGGGTGGAAGTTCGGCCGCTTGGCGTTGGAGCTCCTCGACGAGGCCGTCCGCCGGCCGGCGCTCGGCAGCGCGCTGGAAGGCATCGTCCCATGCCTCCTCGTCGAGCGGCCGCACGGGCAGCAAAGCCCGGGCCGCCGAGTCTCCCTGAATGAAGGAGGCGAAAAAGTCGAAAGCCATGCGAAGGTCCAACGTAACAGTGCCTCCGAGAACGTCCTACTGCATGCGCCCACTCCCTGGTGTCTTCGTGGCCCTCACCTTGCTCCTCTCTACTGCCGGTGCCGAGCCGGCATTGCGCCCCGCACAGCCCGACGGCGCTCATTTGGAGCGCTTGCTGGACCGATTGCTGGTGGTGGGCAACGTCCTGTACGTCGCCGCCCACCCGGATGACGAGAACACCCGGCTGCTCGCTTACCTTTCTAACGGCATGCTTTTGCGCACCGGGTACCTGTCGGTAACGCGTGGCGACGGCGGCCAAAACCTCATCGGACCGGAGCTGGGGCCGGCCCTGGGCCTCATCCGTACCCAAGAGCTGCTCGCGGCGCGCACCATGGACGGCGCCGAGCAGCTCTTCACCCGGGCCCGTGACTTCGGCTTCTCGAAGAGCCCAGAGGAGTCGCTTGCCATCTGGGGGCACGACGCAGTGCTCGCCGACACCGTGCTGGCCATCCGCCGCTTTCGGCCCGACGTGGTGATGACGCGGTTTCCCACCGGCAAGCTGGAGACGCACGGACAACACACCGCCTCCGCCCAGTTGGCGGTGGAGGCGGTGGCCCTATCCGCGGACCCGGCCTACATGCCTGACGCCGAGCACCGGCGTCTCGGCCCTTGGAAAGTGACGCGGGTGGTGTGGAACCAGTTTGCTGGCTTTGGCGCGACCGAGCAGGAACTGGCGGGCTCTCCGCACATCGACGCGGGGGCCTATGACCCGTGGCTCGGACTCTCATACGGGGAGCTGGCTGCCGACAGCCGCAGCAACCACAAGAGCCAGGGCTTCGGAGCGCCGCGCCGACGCGGCCCAAATCTCGAATTCTTCAAGTGGTTAGGCGGCGAGCCGATGAAAAGCTCGCCCTTCGACGGAGTGGTGCTCGACTGGTCACGTGTCCCGGGCACAGAGCGGTTGGTGGCCGAGTTAAGGCGCGCGCGTGCCGCATTCCGGGCTGCGACGCCCGAGGCTTCGCTACCGGGGCTACTCGCTGCAAGGGCAGAGCTGCTTCGACTTCCGCACAACCCTTGGAAAGCGCAAAAGCTGGCTGAAATCGAGCAGGCCATCCTCGGCTGTGCTGGGTTGTTCGCAGAAGTGGTGGCCGACCGGCCGAGCGCGTCCCCCGGTGCCAGCCTCCCAGTGACGGTGACCGCGCTGCTTCGCCGCCCGGCGCAGGTATCGCTCAAGGAAGTCCGTGTCGCAGGACAGTCCTTTAGGACGGGCCGAGCCCTCGAAACGGGCCAGCCCTTCGAGCTCAAAGAGACGCTCAGCGTGCCCGCTGACGCGCGACTCAGTAATCCGGCGTGGCTCGAGTTGCCGGCGAGCCCAGGGCTGTACCCGCTGCGCGACCCGGCGCTCATCGGGCTTCCCGAAGAGGCAGCCCCGGTCGAGGCCGAGCTGGTGTTTGGCTTTGGCGAGCAGTCGCTGGCGGTACGGCGCCCGGTCACCTACAAATGGGTGGACCCAGTGCAGGGGGAGCGCTACCGGCGGCTCGAGGTGCTTCCGGCAGTGACGGTCGACGCGGTGGGCTCGCTGCTGGTGTTCCCGGACGCGGCCGCCAAAGAGCTAAAGGTCACCCTGCGCAGCGTGGCCGGCGCGTCGGGAACCCTCGCCCTCGAAGTGCCCTCGGGCTTTGCCGTCACTCCGCCAAGTGCCCCCTTCGCGCTCGAGAAGGATGGGGAGGTGACGCTGGCCTTCCGCATCCAGCCTCCCAAGCAGCCCACGACTGGGCTGTTGCGTGCAGTGGCAACGGTGGGAGGCAAGCGTTTCGAGCGAGGCCTCCGGCGCATCGACTATGCGCACATCCCCATCCAGACCTGGCTTCCTGCTGCCGAGGTGAGGCTGACGCGCGTGGACGTGCGTCACGCCCGTCGACGCGTTGGGTACGTTCCCGGCCCGGGGGACGAGGTCCCGGAGGCGCTGCGGCAGGCTGGGTATGACGTCACTCCAATCACACTGGCTGAACTGGCCGACGTGTCGGTGGCGCGCTTCGACGCCGTGGTCTTCGGAGTCCGTGCCTTCAACGTCGAGCCGCGGCTGTCCGCGCTGCACGAAAAGCTGATGGCCTACGTCGAAGCGGGGGGCACCATCGTCGTCCAGTACAACACCACCAGCTGGCCCTCCTCCGGGCCGCCCGCTCTCGGCCCGTTTCCTTTCACCATTGGCCATGGCCGGGTCACCGACGAGGGTGCGGCGGTGACGTCGACTCCAAATTCGGTGCTCACCACGCCGAATCAGATTGGCCCGGACGATTGGAAGGCCTGGGTACAGGAGCGGGGTCTGTACTTCGCGGAGACCTGGGACGACCACTACGCGGTGCCGCTGTCGATGCATGACCCGGGAGAGCGGCCGCTCCGAGGCTCGTTGCTCATCGCACAGGTGGGGAAAGGAGTTTTCATTTACACCGGGCTCTCCTTTTTCCGGCAGCTGCCGGCCGGCGTTCCTGGCGCCTTCCGACTCTTCGCAAACCTCCTCGACCATGCCGGCTGAGGGGCCGGCCGCGGCGCCGGGGCCGGTGGACGACATTCCTCCGCCGCTCGGCACCTGGCGACGTCTCTATGCGGTGGTGCTGGGGGTGCTGGTGTTGGAGATAGTCCTGCTCGCACTTCTGGCGAGGGCCTTCGGGTGAGCGCGCTCGACTGGGTGGTGTTGGCTTCGACCCTGTTGGGGATTGTCGTCTATGGCAGTTGGAAGAGTCGCAGGGTGCACACCACCGAGTCCTTTCTGCGTGCCGGGAAGGACCTCCGCTGGTGGACCATCGGCTTGTCGGTCATCGCCACCCAGGCCAGCGCCATCACCTTTCTCTCCGTCCCAGGGCAGGGTTACCAGGACGGGCTTGGCTTCGTTCAGTTCTACTTCGGGCTGCCGCTGGCGATGGTCATCCTCTCGGCGGTCATCCTTCCCATTTACCACCGGCTGCACCTCTACACGGCCTACCAGTACCTCGAGCAGCGCTTCGACCGAAGGACGCGGCAATTCACCGCGCTTCTCTTCTTGGTGTCGCGCGGGTTGGCGTCGGGACTCGCCATCTACGCGCCGGCGCTGGTGCTGTCCGCGGTGCTCGGCTGGCCTGCCCTCTGGACAAACTTTGTCCTGGGCGCGACCACCATCGTCTACACAGTGCTCGGTGGAAGTCGGGCCGTG
Organism: Myxococcaceae bacterium; assembly: GCA_052143535.1. Lineage (GTDB taxonomy): Bacteria > Myxococcota > Myxococcia > Myxococcales > Myxococcaceae > JADGRA01. The sequence continues at coordinate 42,977 of JBKQSS010000093.1, forward strand.
AGCCGCACCCAGTCTGCGCAAATGGCGCTCATTTCAGTGGGCCTTGTGGCCGCGCTGGCCATCGCGGTCATGCGGCTTCCATCGGGGGTGTCCTTGGGCCAGGCCCTGTCGGTGGCCGGAACGCTGGGCAAGCTCAAGGGCGTCGACTTCTCGCTGCGCTTCGACACCCGCTACACGCTCTGGTCGGGGCTTCTGGGCGGCCTCTTCGTTCAATTGGCCTACTTCGGGACCGACCAGTCTCAGGTGCAGCGCTACCTGGCCGGCGGACCGCTGGCTGAGAGCCGGCTTGGGCTGTTGATGAATGGGTTACTGAAGGTGCCGATGCAGCTCTTCATCCTCTTCATCGGGGTGATGGTTTTCGTCTTCTACCAGCTCAGTCCGCCTCCGCTTTTCTTCAACCGGACCGCGTGGGAGGGAGCGCGAGCCCGGGACGGAGCTGCGGTGGCGCGGCTGGAGCAGGCCCACACAGCGGCGTTTGCCGAGCAGCGTGCCGCCATCGACCGTGTCCTCGCGCCAGGAGCCGACCCCCAAGCAGTGGCGGCGGCACGCTCGGAGCTGAGCGCCGACCAGGCGCGACTGACCGGCCTGCGCAAGGAGGCTGGCGCGCTGGTGGCGAGCACCTTGCCCGGTGCCGACGCGAAGGACTCGGACTTCATTTTTCTCCGCTTTGTCCTGGACCACTTTCCTCGGGGGCTGATTGGGCTGTTGGTGGCGCTCATCCTTTCTGCCGCCATGTCGGCCAACTCCGCGGCGCTCTCCTCACTCGGCGCGACGACGGTGGTGGACTTCTACCGCCCGCGTTTCCCGGGAGCGAGCGACCGTCAGACGTTGCTCGTGGCCCGGCTCGCGACCGCTGGCTGGGGCTTGCTGGCAGTGGGCTTCGCCGCCTTCGCCGCGCTCCTCGACAACCTCATCCAGGCGGTCAACATTCTCGGCTCCCTCTTTTACGGGCCGATGCTGGGCGTCTTCCTCGTCGGCTTCTTTCTGACGCGGGTGGGAGGCCGCGCCGCCTTCTGGGCCACGGTGTGCGGCGAGGCCGCGGTGCTCGCGGCGGCGGCCTTCGGACGGGTGGGCTTCCTCTGGTACAACGTCCTCGGCTGCCTGTTGGTGGTGGGGCTTGCGCCCTTGCTGCAGCTGGGGATGCCTGCGGCGCCACCCCGGCCAAATGGCCCAGCAGCCGGATGAGCGGGCGTCGTCTTTAGGCCGCCGGGCGCAGCACGCCGAGCACCGCCGCCTGGCCGAGCGCGGGCGCCACGCCGAGCCAGTCGCGGAGAATGGCGCTGTAGAGGCTACGGAAGTCTGTGCTGGAGGGCACGTCGCCTTCCATCAGTGCATCCAAGCGGGGCAGCCGGCCGTCGAGGCCGCCCACCACGCGCTCGCCGGCGAGGAAGGCGACGCTTCCAGCGCCGTGGTCGGTTCCCCCGCTGGCGTTCTCCCGGGCGCGGCGGCCGAATTCCGAGTACGTCATGACCACCAGCCGGCTGCCAGAGCCGTGCTCCGCGGCATCATCGAGAAGCGCACTCACCCCCTCGGACAGCTGCTGAAGCAGCGGCGCGTGCTGGCGCTTCTGGTTGGCATGGGTGTCGAAGCCGCCCAGCGTCAGGTGAAACGCGGACCCCGAGCGACGCCGCCATCCGCTGGCCGACCCGCGCCAGTCCGGGCCCCTTATTCCCCCCCCCGTCGTTGCTCCGCCCTCTAGGCCGCTGGAGGCTTTAGCTCCAAGGGGCCCGTTGGGGCAGGCTATTCGAGTTCGACTTGCTCGAAGCCTCCGGTGCCGTTGAGCACCGTACCCCACACCTTGTGAGAGGCCTGGTGCTCGGAAAGCCCAAAGCTGAGGGGAACGCCGAGGCCGAGGTCCAGGCCGTGGATGCTCTCCAGGGCATCCACCAGCGTGTCCGCCGTCACATTGCGCCCGGCCAGCTTGAGTCCTTCCAGAAGAAGGGTCCCCGTCACGTAGCCCTCGAGGGAGATGAAGTCCGGCTTCTCTTCGGGAGAGAAGCTGGACAGCGCCTCGCGGTACCTCAGGCCCACCGTGGACTGTCCGGTGGGGAGGGGCACCACCTGGGTAATGATGACGCCCTGCGCGTACTGCGGGCCGAGCTGGACCAATTCCTCGGCCAGCGCCTGGCTGCCCACGAAGGAGACGTTGGTGAAAATCATTCCCGGCCGCTGCTCGCGGACTTTCTCGATGAAGCGCGCGGCCGGCCGGTAGGTCGCCACCATCACCACCGCGGCCACCGTGGCCTTCTTGTCGAGGATGCGGCTGACGGCGTCAGCGACGTCCGCGGTGTTGCGGGTGTACGTCACCCTGAGAATGGGGGAGCTGCTTCGCTTCAGCCGGCGAAGCTCCTTGGCCACGCCCTGAAAGCCGGCCTCTCCATAACTGTCGTCTTGGGCGAAGACGGCAATCTGGTCGGGTTTGATGTGCCGAATCTCGACCAGGTACCGGACGATGGCAGCCGTCTCTTCCCCGTAGCTGGCCCGGTAGTTGAAAACGTAGCGGTCGGGCGGGTCCTTGCGGAGGAGCGAGGCGCCGGTGAAAGGGCCAAAGAAGAGCATCTTCCGCTCTAGCGCGTAGGGGACGGCAACGGCTGCCGTGGGTGTCCCCACGTTTCCGACGAAGCTGAAGACGCCGCGCTGCTCGGCCAGCTCTCGCATCACGTCCTTGGTGCGGGCCGGCTCGTAGCCATCGTCGAGGGCGATGAGTTTCACTTTCCGGCCATTGACTCCGCCGGCGGCGTTGGCCCGTGCGAAGGCCACCTCCAGGCCAAGCCTCATCTGGCGCCCCAGCTCCTTGGCGACGCCCGTCAACGGCGCGGCCATGCCGAGGGAAATTTCGGAGTCGCTCACGCCGGGAACGGCTGGCGCGGCGGGCGACGGCGTGGGCGTGGGCACCGGAGTGGCGACAGGCGCAGAAGCGGGCGCTGAGTGGTTGCGCAGGTAGGCCACACCGACTGCGAGGCCGATGCCAACGAAGGCCGCCAGAGCCAGTAGCGCGACCGGAGGCACCAGTCGACTGCGGCGGGCCTCGCTTCGGACGCTGGAGAAAGGGGCCGTGCCCGCTGGGGGCTGCCCGCGAGCCGGCGGTGTGTGGGGGCCACTAAAGGGCGAGGTGGTGGGCCCTGAGGTGTGCAGCGGACCGGAGGTGGTGAGCGCCGGCGGGGCCACCGGTGCTGGCGCCTGGGGCGCCACGGCGGCAGCGAGTCCGTCTCGGGTGGAGGGTCGCACGCCGAGGCTCCTCGGAGGACTGTTGTGCGCTCCACTCGTCGACGGAAGACTGGGAGGAGTGCCAGCCATCGCCGCCCGTTGAGGAGCCAGCCGGGGAAGCGGAGCCGGCGGTGGTGTGGGAGACCCTCCGCCGTCCACCGGGTACAGTTTGGGAGGCGCTGGCCGGTCTGCGGCTGCAGCGGCGAGGGCCTCCCAGGGCTCGTGGATGGTGCGGCGCGCGCTGCGTGAGCCGAGCTCGACCTGGTACTTCCCGAGCTTCGAGCGGAGCGCGTGGCGAACGGCCTCGGGGCCTTCGCGACCGTCGAAGCGCGCGTCGACGAGCACGCCGGAGTCGACGAAGAAGGCTCCGGTGGCCTCCCCCCCAGCGGGGCGAGGCATGCTGATGGACACGGCGGCGGTCTGGCCACTGCGACAGTAGAAGTCGAGGACCTCGACGAGAGAGGCTTCGGGAAACTCACCGCTACGTGACGGAGTTTTCATTCAGTGCGGCGCGCCACCGGAGGCACCGGCCAGGTGCGCCGACTGTAGAGTCTACGAGACAGCTCGTCGGTGTTCGCAAGGCGACAGGTTCACGCCAGAGTGGTTTTCATTCCCACTTCCGAAGCTCACGTGCGCGCGCAGGATGCGCTCAGCTTCGTTCACGCACACCTCGTGGACGGCCCGGTGGTGGGTGTTTGCGGACTCCTCGGCCCTCTGGAGCGGCAGGGGACGTCGCTCCTGACTGCCCGGGGAGCCAGGGGCAGCCGGGGGGCGTTGGCCCGGGTTGGTGTTTGGGACGGACTCCTAGCGGGCAGCCGGCAGCCCCACGCCCGGGAGCGCAGCTCCGCTGCCGGGGGCGGAGGCCTGCCCCGGCGGCGCCGGTGGTGGAGGTGCAACCGGCGTCGCAGGTTGGACCGCTGCCTGCACTCTGTCTCCGTCGGAGAGCTCGGGACTCGGGTTAAGGATGACCGACTCGCCGCCTTGGAGCCCGCTGAGAATTTGCACCACGCGTCCACTGTCATCGCCTGTTTTCACCTGCTGCAGACGGACCTGGCCGTTCTGGACAGTGGCCACGAAGAGCCGGTCTCCGCGCCAGGTGAGCGCCTCTCCGGGAACGAGCGGCGCGCGACTGCCCCGAAGGTGCAGGGTTGCCTTGACGTATTGGCCCGGGTAGAGGCGCGGCGGTCGGTTGTCAACGTCTGCCTCGACCAGCATGGTTCGCGTCTTGGGGTCGAGCCCCATCGACATCCGGCTCACTTTGGCTTCAATGGGATGGGATGGGTCGCTGTCGGTGGCGAGGCTCACCGAGTCGCCGACTTGAAGGCGCGCGGCATCCGGCTGGCCGACGTAGACCTGCACCCGGAGCAGGTCGATGTCCGCCAGGTCCACCACCGGCTGCACAGTTGAGGTGTTGCCCGTTCCGGAGGGCACCAGAGCGCCCACGTCCACGTATCGGGCGGTGACGACGCCGCTGAAAGGAGCGCTGATGACTTCGTAGGACTGTTGGGCGAGGTCCTGCTTGAGAGTGGCCTCGGAGACCCGGAGTGCCCCGATGGCGTTGTCCAGGTCTTGCTGTGACACCACTCCGTCCGGACGCAGGGCTTCAGTCCTCTGGAGCAGCACCCGCTTCAAGACCAGGTCCGCCCTCGCTGCCGCCACCGCTTGGTCGGTCTCGGGGGACTCGAGGCGCGCCAGTAAGTCACCCTTTTTCACGCGAGTCCCCTTGTCGACGGGAATCTCCCGGACGTAGCCCGCGACCTTGGCGTAGAGGGTGATTTGTGCCCAGCCGCGGACTTCGGCCGGCAAGGTCAGTGTCTGCTCCGAGGGGGCCACCATCACCGGGACGACCTGCACCGTGTTTCCCTTGGCGAGGGCTACGTTTCGGTTTTTGACGTCGGCCGCCTCGGCGCTGTGGCGGCGCCAGGCCAACAGCGCCACGCCGAGAATTGCCACCAGCACCAGCACCAAGGACAGGAGGGTGAGGGCGCGTGGGCGCGGGCCAGAGGGTTGGGGCGCGCCTTGAGACGTCGCTTGGTTCTCGTTCATGCTCATCCTCGGGCTCCGGCGCTCGCCCCCGCGCTCTCAGCAGAGAATTGCTCGTCCAGACGGTGGGCGCTTGGCGGCGCTTTGCGCAGGACGCTGTAGACGAGGGGGACGAGGAAGAGAGTAACCAGGGTGGCCATCAGCAGCCCGCCAATGACGGCCCGGCCGAGTGGGGCGTTTTGCTCGCCGCCCTCGCCGAGCGCGAAGGCCATCGGGAGCATGCCCAGAATCATCGCCAGCGCGGTCATCAACACTGGGCGCAGACGGGTCTGTCCGGCTTCGAGGGCGCCTTCCAGGGAGTCTTTGTTTTGCTCCACGCGAATCTCGTTGGCGAAGTTCACGAGAAGAATGCTGTTCGAGACGGCGATGCCCACCGCCATGATGGTCCCCATGAAGGACTCGACGTTGAGGGTTGTCCCAGTCACGGCCAGCATCCACAGCACTCCCACCAGGGCGCCCGGGACGGCAATCATGATGATGAGCGGGTCGAGCCACGATTGAAACAGCACCACCATCAAGAGGTAGACGAGCAGGATGGCCAACACCAAGCCTCCGGCGAGGCTCGAGAAGGAGCTATTCATGCTCTCGATTTGGCCCCGCAGCGTGATCCGCATGGTGGGGGGCACATTTTCCAAGCTGGCGATGGCCTTCTTGATGTCGGCGCCGATGGCGCCCAGGTCGCGACCGACGGCGTTGCCTTGCACGTTGATGACCCTTTGGATGGTGGCGTGGTTGACGCTTCCCAGCGTCCGGCCCGGGCCCAGCTGCGAGACTGTTCCCAGGTAGACCGCGCCCGGCGTGGTGGCCGAGTCGGTCGGCGTCCGGGTGATGCTTTGGTTGATGGCCTGCCCGGCAGTGGTGATGGGCGTGGCCAAGAGGTCTCCGGTGCTGTCCAGTCGGTCGAGCGGCGTCTGGACGACCACCAGGTAATTCACATTGTTCTTGGGGTTGAGCCAGAAGGAAGGGGCCACCAGGGTGCTGCTGGCGAGGGTGGTCAACAGAGTATTGGCCACCGCGCTCTGGTTGAGGCCAACCAGCGCCGCCTCGTCGCGGTCGACGTCCAGCTTGAGCGTCGGGTAGTCGAGGATTTGGGCGATGCGGACGTCGACCAGCCCGGGGATGTGGCGCATCCGGGCGGCAAGCTGTCGTCCGACGTCGTAGCCCTTGTCTAGGTCGCTCCCTTCAATCTGCACGTCGATGGGGGCGGAGAGCCCGAAGTTGAGCACCTGGCTGACGATGTCCGCGGGTTGGAAGTACAGAGTGCTACCGGGGAAGTCGCGGGGCAGCTCCTCGCGAATCCGCTGCATGTACCCCTCGGTCGGCCGATGCCCGGGCTTCAGAGAGATGAGGATTTCTGCGTCCTGCGGGCCGAGGTTGTCGGTGGCGACGAAGCCAAGGTTATAGGACAGCGGAATTCCGAGGTTGTCGTTGAGCGCGCTCAGCTCGTTGGCTGGGATGATGGCGCGAATCTTTTGTTCCGCCGCCAGCACCAGCCGCTCCGTCTCGGTCAACCGGGTGCCGATGGGTGCTCGGAAATGCAGCTTCATCAGCCCAGCGTCCACCGGCGGAAAGAAGTCCAGACCGACGATGAAGGGAAGGACGAGCGACACGGCCAGCACGGCGCCAGCCGTTCCGATCACCCAGCGGCGGTGGTGGAGGGCTACCGCCAGCGCGCTGGCGTAGCCGCTCCGGAACCGCTCGAAGCCACGGTCTCGCCACGCGTTGAAGCGTGCCCAGCGGTCCGTCCCCACGCCCAGGTCGACGGCCTCCTTTTCCATGAGCTGACGGGCCAGCACCGGTACCAGGGTTCGGCTCAGCAAGTAACTGGCCAGCATCGAGATGACCACCGCCACCGCGAGGGGGGTGAAGAGGAAGCGCGCCGGTCCGGTCAGCAGCACCACTGGGAAAAACACGATGCAAATGGTCAGTGTGGCTGCGATGGCCGGCGTCGCCACCTGGTGGGCGCTGTCGAGAATGGCCACCATCAACTTCGGCTCGTGGTGTCGGTTGCGGTGGATGTTCTCCACCTCCACCGTGGCGTCGTCGACAAGCATCCCGATGGCCAGCGCCAGGCCGCCGAGCGTCATGATGTTGAAGGTTTGGCTGGCAAGGTAGAGACCGCTGACCCCCACCAGCAGCGCCAGCGGAATGGAGCTTGAAACGATGAGGACGCTCCGCCAACTGCCCAAGAAGAAGAGAATCATCAGCGACACCAGGATGGAGCTGATGACCGCTTCGTGAATCACGTTGGTCAGCGCTGCGCGCACGAAGACCGACTGGTCGAAGTCTATCTTCAGCTCCATGCCCTTGGGGGCCGAAGCCTGGATGGAAGGCAGGAGCTCCCGCACCCCGTCCACCACTGCCAGTGTCGAGGCGTCGCTGTGCTTCAGGATGGCCAGGTAGCTGGCTCGCTGGCCGCCGATGTGGACTTGGTTGTTCTGGACGGCATACCCGTCTCGGACATGGGCGACATCGCCCAACCGGATGGTGGCTCCGTTGACCACCTTCACCGGGAGCTCATTGAATTGGTCGACTGTCTCGGGGCTCGAGTTGAGCTTGACGTTGAACTCGGTCTTGCCGATTTGAGCCGTCCCTGCCGGGACGATGACGTTTGAGGCGAGCAGCGCGTTCACCACGTCCTGGGGCGAGAGACCCTTGGCCGCGGTGGATGCCGGGTTGATGTCCACCATCACCTGGCGCTGCTTGCCCCCGTAGGGACCTGGGATGGACGTCCCGGGAATGGTGAAGAGCCGAACCCGGAGGAAGTTGAGGCTGTAGTCGAAGAGCTGCTGCTCGGACAGTGTCGGGCTGCTGGTGGTGAGCTGTGCCACCGGGACATTTCCCGCGTTGTAGCGAAGGACGATGGGCGGGGTGATGCCAGGGGGCATGATGCGGCTCGCGGTCTGCGAGACGGAACTAATCTGCGCGATGGCCGTCCCCAGGTCAGCGCCCGGCTGAAAGTAGATTTTCAGGAGCCCAATCCCGGCAATGGACTGGGAGTCGATGTGCTGAATTCCATCGATGGTGGTGGAGTAGGCGCGCTCGCTGATGAGGACGATGCGGCGCTCCATGTCCTCGGCGGAGAGGCCCGGGTAGGCCCACACCACCACCACCACCGGAATGTCGATGGAGGGGAAAATGTCCTTGTTCATCCGCAGCGCGGACATGACTCCGAAGATGAAAATGAGGGCCGAGAGCACCGCGACGGTGTAGGGGCGCCGAAGGGCCAGCCGGACAATCCACATCGAAAAACCATCCTCCCGCTGCGGGGGCGGGGCGTGGGCAGGTCGGCATCCCTAACGTAGGCCCTTCGCCAAGTCGATGCGTTCGCAACGAAAAGTCAGCAACAGTGCCATGCCGTCCCGGCACCACCCGCGGGGCGCGGAGGCCCCCCGGTGAGCGGCCCCTGGGTGGGCCGTCCACGGACGGGGTAACCGGGGCAGCCGGTGCGGCGTACCGTCCGACGCGTTATGCAGCTCACTGTCTCTCGGCGGGTGTTGCTCCTCGGGGCCGGCGTGCTCGGCGCCGCGGGCGTGGCCCGCCTCTTGCGTGGGAGTCCCGCCATGGCCAGTCCCGTCCAGGAAACGTTTGAAGTGGTGAAGAGCGAGGCCGAGTGGCGGAAGGCGCTGTCGGCTGCGGCCTACCAGGTCCTGCGCGAGCAGGGGACGGAGCGCGCCGGGACGAGCCCCCTGGACCATGAGAAGCGCCCGGGGACTTTCCTCTGTGGCGGTTGCGCCCTGGCACTCTTCTCCTCGGAGGCGAAGTTCAACAGCGGGACGGGTTGGCCAAGCTTCTTCGCGCCCCTCGAGGGCGCGGTGCACACCCACGAGGACAAGGGCTTCTTCATGTCCCGCGTCGAGGTGCACTGCCGGCGCTGCGGTGGCCATTTGGGCCACGTCTTCGACGACGGCCCGGCGCCGACGGGCAAGCGCTACTGCATGAACGGGGTGGCGCTGGGGTTCGAGCCGAAGGGCTGAGCTACCGCCCTGGGAGTCACCGCGTCCGGGGGATGAGGCCCGGGAGCGGGGTAGGGGACTCGGCGCGGCGGCGGTCCGAGGCCCGACGCTCCCCCAACTTCTCCAGCGGAATTTCCTTCATCGGCTCGGTGAGGCGGCGCGCGGTGAGCAGCACGTCATCCACCTGACGAATGAAGGGCTCCACAGACGGCCCGTAAAACTTGCGCAGCCCTTTGGCCATGGCTTCCAGCCTCTGGGCGTGCTCGGACACCACCGGTGCCACCAGCCGCTGCGCGCGCTCGAACACTTCGCGAAAGCGATTCAACTCGTCGAAAATGTCGAGCAGCGGTTCTCGGTCCATGTAGGGAGTCCACCCCGGAGCGGGAGAAGCCTGTTGGAAGGTGTACAGTCCTGTAGCCGGGCAGCGTACCGGGTGCTGGTGACGCCGCCAGTTTTCAGCCTCGTGCCTGCTCCGCGAGCACCGCATAGTGGAGCGCAGCGGCCTCGTACAGGCCGGCGAGCGTCACGGCGTGTCCCAACAGTTCCTGCGCTTCGGCTTTTGACCACCGCGGGGCCCTCTTGGCGCCCCGACGGTGGAGGGCGCCGGTGAGTGCCCCGAGGTAGCGCAGCACGGGCTCGCGCTGCTCGGGGGCGAGGTGCGCCATCTGGAGGCGGTCCTCCTGAGGCATGAGACGCCGCACCAGCAGCGACCGCCCGGCGAGCTCCGTGCTCCCAGCCATGCGAGGGGGACTGGCGAGGCACTTGCGTAACGCTTTGAGGACCCGGCCGGCACCCGGGCCAGCATTGCCGGTCGCGAAGGCACGGCCGGAAGGCTCGTCCTCCTCCTTCATGTCGAAAATCCAGCCCCCGTCCGGGCCGCCCTTGCCAGCCACCAGGACTGCGATGCGCAGCACGCCGAGGCTTCCCGTCCCGGCGATGCGAAAGGCGACATCCACTACCTTCCAGGCCTCCCGGTGGTGGCCGCGCACCCCGTCGGGAAGCCGGGCCGCGTAGGCCGCGAAAGCGGCGGTCGCGTGTCGCTGGAGCGCTCCAGTGAGCGAGCGGTAACGCGCACCGCGGGTGAAACGGCGGCCCCTGGCCGTGAGCTCGGTGCGAGCGTCCAAAAGCTGCTGGCGTGTCCGCTCCGCCGCTCGCTCCAGCAGCGCGCGAACCGGGGCAGGCGCCCGTCCGGCCGTCCCTGTGGACCGGCCGGCAAGGACACCGTCGAGCACGGCCTCGGTGGCTCGGCGGATGGCGAGGGCTGGTAGCCCCCACGTCCTCGCGGCAAGGACGGTGCTGGTGAGCAAGCGCAGCACGTCCAGCCGCTGGGGCCCCACAAACGCATCATCAAAATCGTTGACGTCGAAAGCCACCGCCTCGGACTTGGCCTCGTCCAAAAGGGACTGTGGGCGGTAGACGCCAAAATTTTCCAGGTGCAAGTCCCCAGTCAACCACCCGTCGCCCTCCGGGCCCCTGGCCAGCCAAGGCACCTTGCGAAGCGCGGAGTAAAACAGTGGGGCCGAGCCGCGGAGAAAGGCGAACGGCGAGACCGCCATTCGGTCGCACTTGTGTTGGAAGAGCCAGTGCGACCCCACCTCGCGGAGGTCCCGCGCCAGCTGCTTTCGGGCGAGTTGCGCTGGGTCGAGAATACCACGCCTGGAAGTCCCCATGTCCTTCTGGCCTCCCTAGCACGGACGGCCAGGATGGGGCCCCTCGACTGTGCAGGCCACGCTGAGGGAACCTTCCCGCTTGCCATGTCCGACAACCCCTTGCTTCTGGATGCGCTGGAGTACGCAGGTCGGTTTCAAGCCTCACTGTCCACCCGCCCAGTCGGCGCGCTGGGCTCGGCAAGCGAGCTCCGTCGCACCTTCGACGTGCCGCTCTCGGAGCGCGGGGAGGATGCTCGGAGTGTCCTTCGCGCGTTGGCCGTGGATGGAGAGCCCGGCCTGGTGGCCACAGCCGGACCGCGATTTTTTGGGTTCGTCATCGGCGGAAGCCATCCGGTGGCTCTGGCCGCTGACTGGCTGACGTCCAGCTGGGACCAGAACAGCGGCCTTTACGTCACCTCCCCCCTCGCGGCGGTGCTGGAAGAGACGGCCGGCCGCTGGCTGTGCCAGCTGCTCGAGTTGCCGGCCGAGGCGGCCGCTGGCTTCGTCACCGGAACGCAGCTGGCCAACCTGGTTGGCCTGGCCTGCGCCCGTCACGCACTGCTGGCGCGTGCCGGTTGGGACGTGGAGGCGCGTGGCCTTCTCGGCGCCCCGGCGCTGCCGCTGGTGGTGGGCGAGGAAGTCCACGTGACGGTGCTGCGTGCGCTCCGCTTCCTCGGCCTCGGAGGCGAGACAGCCCTCCGGGTGGCGGTGGATGGCCAGGGCCGCATGCGCCCCGAGGCTCTGGTTCGCACTCTGGCCGAGCTCGGGCGGCCTGCCTTGGTTTGCGCCCAGGCGGGAAACGTCAACACCGGAGCCGTGGACCCGCTGCTTCCCATCGCCGAGGCCGTCCGCGCCCACGGCGGCTGGCTCCATGTGGACGGCGCGTTCGGTCTCTTTGCCCGCGTCGCGCCGAGCCGCCGGCACCTGGTGGAGGGAATGGAGCGGGCTGACTCCTGGGCGGTGGACATGCACAAGTGGCTCAACGTGCCCTACGACTCAGGCGTCGCCATTGTCCGTGACCCGGCCATCCTCCGGGCTTCCATGGGAAGCGATGCAGCCTACCTGGTGAAGTCCGGGCAGGAGCGGGACGGCGTGAATTTCGGCCCGGAGTTCTCGCGGCGGGCCCGCGGCATCCCCACCTACGCGACACTTCGCACGCTCGGTCGGCAGGGCGTCGCCGAGCTGGTGGAACGCTGCTGCGCCCTGGCTCGGCGCATGGCCCAAGGCCTCGCCTCGGCCCCGCGGGTGCGGATTCTCAACGAGGTGGCGCTCAACCAGGTCCTGGTGCGCTTCGAGTCGGCCAGCGGGGCCGACGCCGACCAGCTGACTCGGGACGTGGTGCGGAGGGTGCAGGCCGACGGCACCTGCTGGCTCGGAGGGACGGTGTGGCGCGGCCTCGGAGCGATGCGGATCAGCATCAGCGGGTGGAACACCACCGAGGCGGACATCGACCGCTCGGCGGAGGCGATCCTGGCCTGCGCGCGCGCGGCCGGGGGCCTCTAGGGCTCGGGCTGTTTTTTTTGAGCGCGGCGAGGCGCCGTGCCGGAGGCTGGTGGAAGCATGTTGCACGTCCAGGTGCGAGACCTCACTCCGGCGCTGTGGCCCTCGGTGGAGACGCTATTCGGCAAGAATGGCGCCAGCGGCGGGTGCTGGTGCATGTTTTGGCGGCTCAAGGCCAGTGAGCCGTACGCCCGGCTCAAGGGGCAGACGCTGAAGCGTCGCTTCAAGTCTCGGGTGGCCAAGGGGGCCATTCGGGGCGCACTGGCCTTTGCGGACGGGGAACCGGTGGGGTGGGTGACGTACGGTGAGCGGATGGACTTCCCCCGGCTCGAGCGCTCGCGGAGCCTGGCTTGCGACGACAAGAGCCGGGTGTGGAGCGTGCCGTGCTTCTTCGTCGAGGCTGGCTTTCGGAGACAGGGCGTCGCCTCTCAGCTCTTGTCCTACGCCCTCGACCGGATGCGCCGGGCCGGAGCGCCGGCGGCCGAGGGGTACCCGGTGAAGCCCAAGCCGGATGGGAGTCCACTGCCTGCGAGTTTCAGCTACACCGGCACGGTGGCGATGTTTGAGAAGGCGGGTTTTCTCCTCACTGCCCCGTCGCTTTACGCCAAGGTGCGCATGCGCTGCCCGCTCGGTGCGGGCGAGGCGCCTGGTTAGTGCTCCACCCCGTCCGCCGGCTTGGCCGGCGGATGCATCTCCCGGGCTTGTGCCGCAAGCTCGAGCACCTTGTCCACCGGCCGGAGCACGGTCAGCACCATCTCGGAACCGCTGCGGCCAAAGGCGCCGTCAAACATTCCTCCGCCGCGGGCGTCGGGGGCGGTGCTGAAGCGGTTGACGAAGACGCCGAGCGGCACCCCGTCGGCGGTGTACGCCACCGAACCGGTGAAGCTCGCCGTCTCGCCGTCGGTGACGTAGTACGGCGCGGGCCCGCGCACCGAGGCGCGGATTTCGCCGGTGGCGACGGCCAGGGCACGGCTGGTCAGCTTTCCCAGCCGCGCCACTACGAAAATGGGTGTGAGCAGAGGCACCGTCCCGGTGCGGGGGCGCAGAGTCACGGCGCTGAAGCGTCGTCCGGCCTCCCGAGGCTTGAGGAAGGCCAAGTCCAGGTCGGTGTCCTTGAGGACGACGTCGGCCTCCACCTCGGTGCCATCCTCGAGCAAGAGGGTGGTCTCCTTCACCTCGGCCTCCACCTTCATCCTGGCGGTCTGCCCTCCCGCCATTTTTCGCAAGGCCCCCGAGGGATCAATGCTGGCGGCGCTGGCCAGGGTCAGCCCGGACGGGTCAATCACCACGCCGGCCACCTCCACCTTTTGCTCCTGGTCCTGCGCCTGTCCCCCGAAGCCAATCTTCAGCTTGAGAACAATCCGGATGGTGATGACCGCACGACGGACTTGCTCGGCGGTGGCGCGCCCGGTGGCGCGGAGGTCCGCGGCCGGCGCCGGGAGCGCCGTCCAAAGCGTGGCGGCCACGAGCCACATTTGGGCGAATCTCACTTGGAGGCCTCCCGAATGTCGCCCCAGGTGGGCTGGATTTCGAGGAACAGCGTCTGCACGCCGCGCTTCACGAAGAAGGTGAGGTGGTGCGGCTTCGTCTCCTTCACCGGCCGGAGCAGTGCTTCGAGCTCCTGGGCCGTGCGCACCGGTTTGCCGTCCACCGACGCAATCAGGTCATCGGTGCGAAGGCCGCCCACCGCCGCCCAGCCACCGACGTCCACCTGGCTCACCAGCGCGCCCGTCTCCTCCTTCGACCAGCGGCGCTTCACGCGGTCCAAGTAGCTAATGTCTCGGGCGCGGAACTCGAGCACCACGTCCTCGTAGACGCGCAGCTCGTTCTCTTGGCGTGGGCCTTCCTGCACACTGACGGTCACCACCAGGGGCTTTCCGTCGCGGAGCACCGCAAATTGTGCCTTGCTGCCGGGCTTGTAGGCGCGCACCAGGGCGTCGAAGACGTCGGCGTCTTGAGGTTCGCTTGCCTCCACCAGCGCGTCGTCCACCTTGGTGATGACGTCGCCCAGCTTGAGCCCGCTCGCGTTGCCGTCGGGGTACAGCTGTGTCACCCGCACGCCCTTGCGCCCCTTGTAGCCGAGGGCGGTGGCCAGCTTGGGTGACAGCACCTGGGTGGCGATGGGAAGCCAGCCACGTCGGGCCTCGGCCGGCGGCTCCTGGGGTGGACGGATGCCAACTTCCACCAGGGTGAGCAGCTTCTCCGCGCCACGCTCGAAGCCGACCACCGTCGGGACCGGCGCCCGCGCGCCAGCGAGGAGCGTTGCCGTGGCCTTGAGGAGCGCCTCGGGCGAGTCCATCGGCTTGCCGGCAACCTGAGTGAGGACGTCTCCGGCCCGGAGAGCCGGGACGGCCTTGTCCGAAGGCCCTCCGGGCAAAAGGGTGCTCACCAGCACCCCCTTGGTGTCGGGCCGTTGCAAGTCGATGGACTCCACACGGGTGAGGCGGCGGACGGTGAGCCCCCACTCCTTGAGCTCCACCTCCTTGGCGCGCGCCTCGTCGCGAAGCAGTGGCGTCAGCGTCACTGTCAGCTCCTGGGACCCACGCGCCAGCGTCAGGGTGAGGGGCGCACCGGGCGTGTGCCCCAGCAACTCGTTGGTGAACGCCGGCAGCTGAGTGTCAAACCGCACGTTGGCCAAACGGCCCTCCACCGCCACCACCCGGTCGCCCGGCTTCACGCCGGCGGCTGCCGCCGGCGTCCCAGGGAGCACCGCTGACACCAGCACCCCTGTCATCGACGGCGGCGAGTCCTTGAGCAGCGGCTGGAAGGCCATCCCCGTCCAAGCGCGGTCCACCCGGCCTTTGGCGATCAGCTGTTCGGCCACGGCCCGGGCCAAGTCCGAGGGAATGGCGCCCGCCAGGCCAATGCCGAGCTCGTTGATGCCGACAATTTCTCCCTCGAGGTTGACCAATGGGCCACCCGAGTTGCCGGGGAAAATTTGGGCGTCGTGCCCAATCCACTTCACCACCGAGCCGACGTTTTCCCCGTCCAGCTCGAGCGTCCGAGGGATGCGCATGTCGGTGTTGGCGACGATGCCGCGGGTGACGGACTGGGAGAGGGCCAACGGACAGCCCATGGCCAGTACCGTGTCCCCCACTTTCAACGCCGAAGACTCGCCGAAGTGGGCCACGGGAAGGGGTGGCGAACCGGGCGGCCGCTTGGTGAGGTCGAGCTTGATGACGGCGATGTCCGCCAGAGGGTCGGTTCCCACCAGCTTCGCTTCCAGCTCCTCGAAGCTGGGGAGGATGACCCGGATAGATGTCGCCTTGCCCACCACGTGGTGGTTGGTGATGACGTAGCCGTCAGCGGAGATGATGGCGCCACTGCCGGAGGCTTGGAATTTCCGCTCGCGGCCGCCCTCGCTGTAGGCCGACAGCACGTGGATTTGAACCAGCGACGGGTAGACACGGTTGATGGCCTGCTGCAGCACCGGGTCGGTGTGCGGCAAGAGGGGGGCCTGTTCGGCGAATGCAAGCGGAGCGACCAGCCAGGCGAAAACCACGGACCTCCATCCAATGGACATTGCGCGACGCTACTACGGCTCAGCGCACCGGAACGAAGACCAGGAGGTGCTGCCAGGGCAGAAACTCCTGGCGCTCCGTCAGCTGAAACCCGCCGAGCGCCAGCTCCGCGATGACTTGGTCGGCTGCCATCTTGTGCTCCGAGCGAATGGGCACACTCGGGTCCTCGGCACGAAACTCCACCAGCACCAGGCGTCCGGAGGCCTTCAGCGCTCGACGCAGCTGCCGCAGAAAGGCCTGGGGGTCCGCTGCCTCGTGGTAGACGTCGACCAACAGTGCCAGGTCCACGCTTGCATCCGGGAGCCCGGTGCTGTCGGCGGTGGCCAGGATGGGCAAGACGTTGTGGACGTCGCGCTGGGCCATGTTTGCTCGGAGCAAGGCGAGCATCTCTGGTTGGAGGTCGGTCGCGTACACCCTGCCGCTCGGGCCGACCCGCGCCGCAAGACGCCAGGCGTGGTAGCCGACACCCGCACCGACGTCGGCCACCGTCTGCCCGGGCGATAGCCCCAAGGCGTCCAGCATCCGCTCGGGCTGCTCTTGCACCTCGCGCTCGGGCCGAGTGAGCCAGCTTGCTGCCTTGACGCCCATCGGCCGAGCAGGCGTCCTCGGCTCAGCTTTGGGCAGGGTCCCAGCGTCCGAAGCAGTGGGCGGCCCGGGGAAAAGGGCCGGCTGGTTGGGCCCGGCCTCCCCAGGGCCTGCGGCCAGCGCACAGGCGAGCGCCAGCGCGCACAGTGACTGGCTCTCTCGCCCCACGTCTCTTTAGTGAAAAATGGGGAGGCTGGCTGGCGTCGGGTTGAAGGCCAGCCCGCCGACGGTGATGGTGATGTTGGTGAGCTGCAGCGCCGGTTGGACGGGCCCCGAGGCAGACATGTTGGGCGCGGCATACCAGGACAGCGTGCCACCGGCGCCTTGGGTGCCAGCATTGGCGACGAAGAGGTCCCCACTGTTGTCCAGCGCCAGCGCCACCGGGCAGTCCAGGCTCAGCGGGGTGCCCGTTTGCGAGAACGTCGCCAGCGGGACGGTACCGACGCTGCCGCCGCTGGCGGTGTAGAGCGCCACGGTGGAGCCATCACAAAAGGCGACCCAAAGGTTGCCTTCGGCGTCGAGGGCCAGCCCATCGGGTTGGCTACTGGCAGGACTGGTCGGCGCCGTGAGTGTCGTGTCCGGCTGGGGGTCATCGGTCGTGGCAGAAATTTGGGTACTGGGGAAGCGTTCGGCGACACCGTCGCGGTTGGCGACCCAAAGGTTGCCGCTTCTGTCGAAAGCCACCCCCACCGGACAGGAGAAGGCGTTGGGCGGTGCTGGGCCGATGGTGGTGGTGATGACCACTTCGGCCGCCCCCCCCGTCAATGGGTAGGCGGCGATGGCGTTGGTACTGCAGTTGGCCACCCACAGCCGTCCGTCCGGCCCGAGGGCGACCCCGACCGGGTCGGAGATGGGGCTCCCGGAAAGCGTCACCGCAGCGCTCAACGGCGAGGAGTTGGCGAGCCCGGCTGCCGCATAGTTCACCACGTCGTCGGGCGACCCGAGCTGAGACGTCCAGACCGCGCCGGAGGCATCGAACGCGATGCCCTGGACGGGCCCGGCCGTTGTCGGGGTGATGCTTGGGGCACGGTCCACCTGCAGGTTGCCTGGGGTGAAGCCTTCGAGGCTCGCGCCTCCCGCCACCCAGAGAAAGCCGTAACCCGGGACGGGGGCATAGGCGACGGTGACGTTGGCCATGGCATTGGCCATTACCGTCGCCGGCGCGGGCGGCGCCGTCGACTTCGAATTGACAACCGGGTTGCTGGTGTCGCCGATGTCGGCGGCCGTCACCGTGTAGGCACCAGGCGCGAGGCCGGTCAGCGTCGTCATATTCGTGGTGGCCACCGCTTGCGAGTAGCCGTTGGGGCCGGTGACGGTGAGACTGGCTGGCGCCGTCGAGGGAAGGCCAGTGACGGTAATGGTGAGCGTCCCGGTGGTGGCCGTGTTGACGGTGATGGTGGCGGTGTCCACCACCGTGCACCCCGCCCCGCACGCCGCCGTGGCCCGGAGTGAAGCGGTGCCTCCGCTGCCGCCGAGGGGAGGAGGCTGGTAGGCAGTCTGCGTACCGGAGGTGGTGGAAATGCTCCCCGGCCCGCTGAGAAGCGCCCAGCTCACCGGCGCGACGGCACCGTTGCTCAGGACGGCGATGAAGGTGGTCGCTCCATCTCCGGTGGTGACGGTGAGAGTCCCTGGAGAGACACTCACCACCGGACCGGAGGCCGTGCTGCTGCCGCAGCCGAGGGTCCAAACGCTGCCGAGGGTGCACAGGACAACCACGACCGACGCGCGCATTGCGGGCTCCTCGAGACGGGGGGAGGCGGTCAGGCCCTCTCCCGGGGGACGAACGACAGCCTGATTCCATCCAAACCGTCAAACCCGGAAGTGGGCCCGAGGGTTGGGCCGCCCACCATGGCAGGAGTGAGGTGCGTCCGCCGGGGCGGTTTTTTTCAGTTGGCCGAGGGCACCGCCGGGCGTACGGGAGCGGCGGCGCGGCCAGAAACCCGCGCCAGCGCCAACACCGAGAGTCCTCCCACCGGGAGGCACAGCGCCCACAAGGCGACGGCGCCCCACCCCTCGAGCACCAGAGTGCCAAGCCAGGGCCCCACGCTAAAGGCCAGGCCGAACGTCATGGTGTAGAAGCCCAGGTATTCGCCGCGCCGCGAGGGCGGTGAAATCTCCGAGATGTAGGCGGACGTGGTGGGGAAGAGAATCATCTCTCCAAACGTCCACAGAAGCACGGTACCAACGACCGCCGGCAGTGACCGGGCCAAGGCCAGCGCGGCGAAGCCAAGCGTCGACAAGAAGGCGCCGACGGACATGGAGCGGGCGAAGGGCCAGTGTCCGGTGAGGGTATTGAGGCGGACTTCGGTGAGGACGATGACCAGCGTGTTGATGGCAAAGAGCCCGCCGTACACCGAGGGCCGGAAACCCAAACCGTCCACCAGGAAGAGGGCCATGGTGGAGACGTGCTGGAAGAAGACGAGCAGCACCGGCAGGAGCGCGGCCAGCACATAGAGCAGCTTTCGGTCGGCCAGGGCCGAGCCGGACGTCACCGACGCCGGGTCGTGGAAGTGCCGGGGCGCCCGGAACGGGACGACCACCAGCACCAGGCCGGCGAGCAGGGAGGTTGCCGCGTCCACCCAGAAGAGTGAGCGAAACGACGCCTCGGCCAGAAAGCCGCCCACCGTCGGTCCGATGCTCATGCCGAGGTTGACGGCCAGCCGGTTGAGCGCGAAAGCCTGCCGCCGGCGGTGCGGCGGGGCGAGGTGGCTGACCAGCGCCATCGTCGCCGGACGGACGGGCTCGGAGACGAGCGCGAGCAGCACCATCCCCACCAGGATGGAGGCGTAGGAGTGGAACAGCGGAATGGCCAACAGCACAGCTGCGCTCGAGAAGAGAGAGGCCTTCACCATGCGGAGCTGGCCCCAGGCGTCTCCGAGCCTTCCGGTGATGGGCGACCACACCAACGCCACCGCGCCGTACAGGCTGATGGCCAGGCCAGCCCTGGTGGGGGGAAGCCCTCGGTCGCGCGTCAAAAAGAGCACCAGGAAGGGCATCACCATGGTGCCGGCGCGGTTCACCAGCGTTGCCAGGGCGATGAGCCAGGACTCGCGCGGGAGGCCGGCGAGGTCTTTCCAGGGATTGAGGGCCGACCAGCGCATGTCCGAAGCCCGCTGGCTACCCTCCCTCGGGCCGGCTGTCGAGCAACCTGGACGGCGCGGCCGCGACTTGAGCGAGCTGCAGTTAGCTTGGGCGGTGGCGTGAGCGAGCTCGAGTGCCAAGCGGCGCTGGTGCGCCTGAAACGTGGCGTGCCTCATTCTCAAAAAGCAGAATGGCTCCCGGGTGTGCCCCCGTGGCGTCAGATGGTGCTGTTGCTGCTGCTCGGGTTTGCCGGCGGCTGCCGCAAGGTGGAGGCGCCGCCCAGGGCGGCACCCCCGCCGCCGCGCGCGTTGACGGCCGTCGAAGTGCGAGGACTCCTTCCCGAGGAGCTGCCCGACGGCGAGGGTTGGGCGCGGGACCTCCGCGGGGCGTTTGAAGCAGCCGGCCTGCCGGCGGACCTCGAGCGGGTGTGCGGAGCGGTCGCCATTGTCCAGCAGGAGTCGGGCTTTCAGGTGGACCCACCGGTGCCGGGCCTGGCTGAGATGGTGCGGACGCGCCTGGACGAGTTGGCCTCGAGCCTCGGGCCGCCGGGCAAGGCCGCCGTCCAGGCGCTCCTGGCCGAGCGTAAGCCGGGGGACAAGCGCACCTTCGCCCAGCGGCTGCGAGGCTTGCGCACTGAGCGGGACCTCGACTTGCTCTTTCGAGACATGCTCGCCGCGGCGCACGCCAAGCACCCGGTCGCTTACCGGGCTGCGGCCTTGTTGGACGGCGTCTTCCGCAGAGCGCAGCTCGAGGACTTGAATCCGGTGGGCACCGCGGGCTCGATGCAGGTGAGCGCCCGCTGGGTTCTCAGCCACGCCCCCGGCCGGTATGCCGACGCGGACGCCGTCCGGGATGCGCTCTTCACCCGGGAAGGCGGGCTGCGCTGGGGGGTGCAGCGGCTGTGGGGGTATGAGGCGCAGTACCCGCGCGCCCTGTTTCGCTTCGCTGATTACAACGCCGGCGAATACGCCTCCCGCAATGCCGCTGTCCAGCGTGCGGTGAGCCGCCTCACCGGACGGCCGCTTGCTCCGGATGGGGACTTACTCGCCTACGACGGCCACGCTGAGCCCCGGGGCGAGGAGAGCGAGTCGCTCCGGGCGCTGTTGGCCTTTGCCCAGGACCAGGCCGGACTGAGCGCGGCGGACGTCCGACGCGACGTGCGCCTGGAGAAGCAAGCGGCCTTCGAGGCCAGCCCCACCTACCGGGCCATCCAGCGCGCCTACCAGGCCCGCTTCGGGGCAGCCCTGCCTACGGCGGAGCTACCGGATGTCGAGCTGTCGAGCCCCAAGTTGAAGAGCCGCTACACCACGGCGCGGTATGCCCGGGCGGTGAATGCGCACTTCCAGGCCTGCCTCGGCCGTGCTCCGCCGGCGGCGCATTGAAGGCGCCCAGGCTGGTGCGCCGCTTCCGAGGCGGGAGCTGCCGGCCAGGTGGTGTAGGGTGGAGGGTTGAATAGCCCGTCATGTCCAGCGAGAGCGGCGTTTCAGCCTTCCGCACGGTGCCGCGCACCGGCGTCATTTTCGTCACCTCCGAGGCCCAGAAGCGCGGCTTCACTCCGGCTGACCCTTCCTGGTGCAACCTCGGCCAGGGGCAGCCGGACACCGGCGAGCTGCCCGGGGCGCCAGCGCGGGTGGGCGCCCTCGCCATTGACCCCGGCGACCAAGAGTACGCGCCGGTGGCGGGCCTGTGGGAGCTTCGCGAAACAATCGCTGCGCACTACAACCGTCTGTACCGCCGTGGGCTGCCCTCGCAGTACTCGGCGGAAAACGTCAGCATCTCCGGCGGTGGCCGGGCTTCCCTTACCCGGGCTGCGGCCAGCCTCGGCCCGGTCAACCTCGGCCACTTCCTGCCGGACTACACGGCCTACGAGGAGCTGCTCGACGCCTTCAAGGGCTTCGTCTCCATCCCCATCCTCCTCGACGCGGAGCGAGGCTACGAGTTCTCGGTGGAAGAGTTGCGCAAGGAGGTGCTCGGCCGCGGACTGTCGGCCCTCCTCGTCTCCAACCCGGCCAACCCCACCGGCAAAGTGGTCGGGGGCTCCGCGCTCGAGGCCTGGGTGCACCTGGCGCGCTCGTTGGACTGCGCACTCCTCATCGACGAATTTTATGCCCACTACGTCTGGAGCCCGACAGTCGCTCCCCAGAGCGCCGCCGCCTACGTGCGGGACGTCAACCGGGACCCGGTGGTGCTGTTTGATGGGCTGACCAAGAATTGGCGCTACCCGGGCTGGCGTGTCACCTGGACGGTGGGTCCGAAGTCCGTCATTGAAGCCGTCGCCAGCGCCGGCTCTTTCCTCGACGGCGGGGGTAGCAAACCGCTGCAACGTGCGGCCATCGGCCTCTTCGAGGCTGCCCAGGTGCAAAGCGAGCTGCACGCCATCCACGCGGCCTTCCGGCCCAAGCGGGAGCGGCTTCTGGAGGGCCTCCGGGCGCTCGGGGTGCGCGTCAACCCTGCCCCGGAGGGCACCTTTTACGTATGGGGGGACTTGTCCCAGCTCCCACCGCCTCTCTCGGAGGGCATGGCCTTCTTTCGCGCGGCGCTGGAGCACCAAGTCATCACCGTTCCCGGGGAGTTTTTCGACGTCAACCCGGGCAAGCGGCGGCGTGGCCGAGCCTCGCGCTTCCGCAACCATGCCCGCTTCAGCTTCGGCCCCCCGATGGAGGTGCTGGAACGCGCGTTGGAGCGGCTGGGGGTGCTGGTGCGGGCACGGGCCGCCTAAGGGCCTTGGTGGGGGCCCTTCGGGGGGAAACCAGGGGGCAGGGGCTCTTCCTCCCGAGAGGGGGGCCTTGTCTCCACGGTTGACAGCCTCGGCCCGGCGGTGGGATGCGGCAGCCATGGGCGACCAGGACCTGCCAGTGACGGTGGCGGTGACACGGTCCGACGGCAGCGTGGAGCACGTGCGCGTCGGAACGGCTATTCGCCAGGGCGAAGGCTTCAGCCTCCGGCTGGGCGAGTTGGAAATTGGCGGCGCGGGCAGGGGAGCGGACGTGCGCCGTCGCCCGCCGCCGAGCGCACCGGGGGATGCGCCCAGCGTCTTTCCCCCCTATGGCCGGAGCAAGGGAGCTCCCATCCACGGAGCGAGCATCCAGGACCTCGAATTCTACGCCAACGGGGCCCGTCGCACCCTCGGCGACCCGAGCAAGGCCCGTTTCCATGAGAAGGAGCGGGTGCTGCTCGCCATCATCGAGGCCGAGTTGTCACGGCAGCGGGACGAGCCGACCAGCGACGGGGGCATTCCCCCGCACGGCGACGACGACGCGCACTAATCGCACCGCCGCAGCATGGGCCTCTCCTCAGCCCCGCGGCCGGGGAGCTCAGTACGGGACGTAAGGCGCTCGGGGGTGCTCGACCCAAGCCCGCACCGAGGGGCGAGCCCACTGGGCCTCCACGTAGGTTTGGACTTTCTTGGGCGCCGGGTGCGCGTTCCACAACAGCCGCAGCAGCATCAGAGCGAAGTCCGCGTCGGCAATGCAGAAGGCGGAGAAGAGAGTGCTTCGCCCCGGAGAAATGAGCGCATCGGCCACCGCCAACAACCGTGCGGCCGAGCCCTGTGCCGCCGTGGAGAGCGGCGCGACGTCCATGTTCTCGTAAAAGAGCGTCGTGGTGGGCCGCTCGGCGCGAATCGGCATCAAGTCGCTGCGCACCCAAGCCATGAGTTGCCGGGCTCGCGCCCGCTCGCGCACCTCCTCGGGGAAGAGACGGGGGTAGCCGGGCGCGGGGAAAGCGTCCTCCAGGTACTCATCAATGGCGCTGCTCTCGGACAGCGTCCAGCCGTGGTCAGACAAGACCGGCACCCGGCCGGTGAGCGAAGCGGCGAGGGCCTTGGGGTGCTGGTGCTCGCCCTTGTGCAGCCCCACCTCGTCCACCTCGAAAGCGAGCCCCTTTTCCTTCAGCGCGACGAAGGCGCTGAAGGCGTAAGGGCTCGTCCAGAACGCGTCCACGCTGAGGCGGAGGTCGGCCATGGCACGCTTTTAGCGTCTTGGCTGGCCGGCGGGCACCTCCTTGGGCCGTGTCCCAGGAGTCAACGCCGGCTGTGGACGGCCACCACCTTCAGCTCGGCCGGGCCGCGGGGGCGCTCCACCACGGTGGAGTCCCCGGGGCGCCGTCCCAACAGCGCCCGGCCGAGCGGCGAGGCAGTACTGAGGAGCCCCTGTCGCGGGTCGGCCTCGTCGGGGCCCACCAGCCGCACCGTCGTGCGCTGGCCGTCCTCGTCCTCGGTGGTGACCCACGCCCCGAAGGTGGCGGGTCCTCCGTCTGGCCCGGGCTCGACTACCTCGGCCGCCTCGAGGAGTCGGGTGAGCTCCAGTAGCCGGGCATCCAGCTGCTGCAGCCGCATCCGGTTGGTGGCCGAGGCGTCGGCCAACAGGGCTGGCCGCTCCTTCTCCTTAAGCCGCTCGAGCTCCTCCACACATCGGGCGTGTCCCTCCCGGGTGAGGAGTCGGCGCCCCTGGGCAGCCGCTCGGGCCAGCGGGGCTTGTTCGGCGCCGTCCTCTTTGGTGAACGCTTTGCTCATCTCGGTGCGGGCCATTCTCGCCCGGCCGGCGCCGGAGGGTACACTGCCGGGCGAGAGCATCCTTTGGGCCCAAACCTCATCGCCCTAGCCATTCCGGCTTTCTTCCTCTTCATCGGCGTCGAGCTCCTCGTGGCCCGCCGCCGCGGGGCGCGGGTGTACCGCTTTGCCGACGCGCTGGCGGACTTGGGTTGTGGCATTGGCCAGCGCGTGGTGCTGGTGCTGGGGGCGGTGGCCGTCCTGGGCCTCTACGCGCTGGTGTATGCCAAGGCGCGCCTGTTCACCTTTGCCGAAGCGAGTCTGTGGCCGTGGGTCATCGCCGTCGTCGGGGTGGAGCTTGGCTATTACTGGTGGCACCGGTTGTCCCATGAGGTCAACTTCCTGTGGGCGGTGCACGCCGTCCACCACCAGAGCGAGGACTACAACCTCGCCGTGGCGCTCCGGCAGGCCATCCTCTCCCCTGTCACTGTCCTTCCCTTTTACTTGCCGCTCGCGGTGCTCGGCGTCCCGGTTGTGTCTTTCGCGGTGGTGGATGCGCTGGTGACGCTGTACCAGTTCTGGATTCACACCGAGTTGGTGCGGCGCTGTGGCCCGCTTGAAGCGGTGCTCAACACCCCGTCCCACCACCGCGTCCACCACGCGGTGAATCCCCAGTACCTGGACCGCAACTACGGCGGCACCTTCATTGTGTGGGACCGGCTCTTCGGCAGCTTCGCCGAGGAGCGCGAGGCGTGCATCTACGGGGTGAGTCACCCGTTGCGCAGCTTCAACCCCATCTGGGCCCAGGTGCAGCCTCTGGTGGCACTCCTCCAACAGGCCGCCCGGGCCCCTTCGCTGGCGGCCGGCTTGCGGCTCCTGGTGGCGTCGCCCTCCTTTCGGCCGGCGTGGCTCGGACCAACCGGAGAGCTGCGCGGGCTGCCGGGCGCCTCCCTGACCAAGTATGACGTCCGCCCGGGGAGGGCCCGGAGCGCCTACGTCTTCGTCAACTTCACCCTCCTCATCATCGGGGCCTTCTGTCTCGTCCTGTGGGGGGAGGCGCTCCCGCTCCTCTGGCGCTACAGCGCAGTGGGGCTGATTCTTCTCGGCTTGGCCAGCCTCGGTGGCCTGCTCGAGTTGCGGCGCTGGGCGCTCCCGCTGGAGGCCGCCCGCTGGGCGGCGCTGGCCGGCTGCGGCGCTGTGGTGGTGCTCGAGCGCGCGGTCGCGTAGAAGCGGCCTGGTGGGGCCACGCTCACCAGAGGGGAAGACGTGACGACGACAACGCCGCCGCGGCAGGGCTCACGCCTCTTCTACATCACCCTCGTCCTCGTCTCGCTTCTGCTGCTGGGCCAAATGCTCTTGCCGTTCGCCTCGGCGCTGTTCTTGGCCGCGGTGCTGGCCGGCTCGCTCTTCGGCCTGCACGAGCGGCTGGCGCGGCGGCTGCGCGGGCGCTCCGGGCTTGCTGCCGCGCTGCTCACCCTGCTGTTGGTGCTTTCGGTTGCCGGCCCGCTGGCCAGCCTTGTCGCGGTGGCCATCAGCGAGGCCAGCCAGGGCGTCACCTTCCTCAGGGAGGCCCTGTCCGAGGGGCCGCAGGGCCTGGCCCGCAACCTCCCGGGCGGGCTGCAGCAGTGGGCGGACCGGATGCTCGGCTCGCTGCCGGACCCGAAGCAGCTCTTCGACACGCTGTCGGCGACGGGCAAGAGCGCGGCGGCTGCCTTCGGCGGCGTGCTCACCGCCACCGGCCGGCTGCTCTTCATGGTGCTGCTCACGCTGGTGGCCTTCTTCTTCTTCCTCACCAGCGGGCGCGACTTGGTGCTCTGGCTGGAGAGCGTGGTGCCGCTGGGCCCTGGGCAGTTCCGCTCGTTGATGGGGGAATTCCGCAAGGTCACCCGGGCGCTGCTAATCTCCACCGTCCTCACCGCGGCGGTGCAGTCGGTGGCGGCGCTGGTGGGCTTTCTCATCGCCCGGCTCCCCAACGCGCTCTTCTTCTGCATGGTGACCTTCGTCGCCGCCCTCATCCCCATCGGCGCGGCGGGCATGGTGTCCATCATCCTGGCCATCACCCTTCTGTTGCGCGGCCACACTGGCGCCGGCATTTTTCTGTTGTGCTGGGGCGCGCTGGTGGTGGGCACCATCGACAACTTTGCCAAGCCCTTCTTCATCCGCGGCGGGGTACAACTCCACGGCGGCGTCGTCTTCTTCGCCCTGTTGGGCGGCCTGGCCGCCTTCGGGCCGGTGGGCATCATCGCCGGGCCGCTGGTGGTGGCGTTCTTCGTCGCACTCACGCGCATGGAGCGTCAGCTGGGCTAAGCCCGCCTCGGGCTGAATAGCGCGGGGGCGGGGAACGTCACCTCTGTCACCTCAGGGAGACCTCTTGAAACGACTGCTCGCCGTTTGTCTCATGCTCAGCTCCGCCGGGTGCGTCGTCGCGGCGACGCCGCCGCCGACGGTGGTGTACCAGGCCCCCCCACCCGCGCCTCCTCCTCCGCCCCCGGCGGGGGTGGAGGTGACGGTGTCGGAGTATGTGGAGCCGCCGATGGGCCAGCCGCCCCCGGTGGCCATCGCCTACGCGCCGCCGCCGATGGTCTATGACGCGCCGCCGCCCGCCCCCTTCGCCGGGGCGGTGTGGGTGGGCGGGTACTGGCACTGGTGGAATGGCGAGTGGATTTGGGCGCGCGGCCGCTGGGTGGGAGCACCCAGCGGGTACCTCTACACGCAGCCCTACTACGAGCTGCGCGGGGGCAACGTCATCTACGTGGCCGGCTACTGGCGGCCTCCCAATACGGTTTTTGTGCCACCGCCCCCCAACGTCTACCTCCAGGTGCAACAGCCGCGGCCGGAGTTTGTTGCCCACTACGCCCGGCCGGTGGGGCCGCCGGGCGTCTTCGTCCCTCCGCCTCCCGGCTCGCAGCACGGCGTCATCGTTCCCGCCCCGGTGGGCACGCCGCCCTCGGTGACGGCCACCGCCCCGCCGGTGGTGCGTCCGGGCATGGTGGTGCGCGCCGGCGGAGGCTCGGGCGGTGTCGAGGTGGTGGCCCCCTCCGGCGTCACTCGGGAGGGGACGCCGGTGCAACGGCAGATGTCGGTGGACCCCCACGTCTCCAATGGGCCGCCAGCGGTGTCGGCCCCACCGCCTCCGTTGCGCAATGCCTCGGCGCCTCCGCCGGCCGGCTCGCCGCCCGCGTACCAAGCCCAACACCCAGTCGCCCCTTCCGGGCCGCCCCAGCCAAGCACCCACCAGGCGCCCGTCCCGCACGAGAGCCCGCCGCCCCAGCGGCCACCGAGCGTCGCGCAACCACCGTCGCCGCAGTCGCCGCACCCAGCCGCGCCTCCGCCAGCGCAAACGCACGCACCGGCTGTGCAGCAACAGGCGAAGCCGCCCGCCAAGCCACCGCCGGCGAAAAAGGAGCCGCCCCCCAAGCCGCCCCCGCACGAAAAGGACTGAGGGCGGGCTCGGAACCAGCAGCCGCCGCGGGCGTGCCCCGAGTTGGGCTACGCTTCGCGGCCGTCCGTGTACCCCGACCGCTTCCGGTTGCCCTTCCTGGCCGGCGTCCTCATCGCTGCCGCCGAGCGCGTCCGGCCGGGCCTCGGCCCGTGGTCCCCCAAAGCGGAGTCGAGGCTGAGGGACGTCTTCGCCACTGAGCTGGCGGACGTGCGCGCGCGCTTCCTCGAAGTCTTCGGCGACCAGGCCTACTTCGACCGGCTGCAGGAGACATTGCTTGGGGTGGCGGTGCCCCGCTACCTGGCGGCTGCGCAGAAGCAGACGGCACTGGAGCAGCGGGACTACGGCCTGTGGCGTGGAGGCGACCTCCTGGCCCGCGGCGTCTATGGCGCTGCCGGCTTCGCCATCGGACTGTTTTTGGTGAAGGCGCCGTTCATTCCCATTCCGACCACCTGGGACTTGTTCGCCTTCGCCTGTCTCTTGGGAGCGCCCTTCATCCCCGATGTGCAGGTGTGGCTACTCAAGAGGAAGCACCGCAACGCGCTGCGCGCCATTGTCGAGGACTTGCGCGACGCGGAGGTTCACCAGGAGCTGTACCAGCCGCTGGCCGCGCCGGGGCCGCTCGACGAGCTGCCGGCTTCGACACGCTCTGCAGACCCGGCGCGCTCCAAGGAGTAGGGTGGCGTCCCCCATGGCAGACCCTCGCATTCCCATCGACTTGCGCGCCGCGAGCCAGCGCATTTTCGGGACGTCCCGCGGCCGTCGGTTGTACTTGCTGCTCGGCGCTCTGGCGGTGGCGGCACTCGCCTACGGCTTCTGCACGGTGAATCTCATGCCCAACGAGGTCGGCGTGAAACAAGTCATCGTCGGCAGCCACAAGGGCATCCTCCCCGAAGTGTATTACCCCGGCGTCCACTGGGTGAGCCCGGGCACCGAGCGGATGTACCTGTTTCCCACCGACATCCAGCTCTTCAACCTCACCAACGACGCGAGCGAGCGGGGCAAGTCCGAGCAAACGGTGCGGCCGGCGCTCAACATCCAGACGTCCGAGGGCTACACGGTGACGGTGGACGTCTCGGTGGCCTTTCGCATCGAGGACCCTTACCGGGTCATCACCGTGGCTGGCCCGGGAAGGCTCTACGAGGAGTCGCTGGTGTTTCCGCGAGCCGAGCAAATCTTGCGCAAGCAGCTGGGGGAGCTGGACGCCGAGCAATTCTATGACGTGAAGCTGCGTACCCAGCGGGTGCAAAAGGCGCTCGAGGAGTTGAATGCCGAGCTGCTCCCGAGCGGCGTCCGGGTGGTTCAAATTTTCGTTCGCGCCTACACCTACGACGCCCGGTACCAGCAGGCCATCGAGCAGCGAAAAATTCAGGACCAAACGGTTTTCAAGAACCAGGCCGAGGGCGAGCTGGCCACCGCCACCGCCGAGCGCGACCGAATTGCCGCCGTCGGCGCGGCGTCGGTGCGGGTAGAGCTGGCCCGCGGAGAGGGCGAGAAGAAAAAGCTGGAGGCGGAGGCGGACCTCTACACCCGCAAACGTCGAGCGGCCGGCGAGCTGGCCGTCCAGCTCGCCGAGGCGGAAGGCACGCGGCTCGAGAACGCGGCGCTGCAGGGCCTCGGCGCGGATAACCTGGTGGGCCTCAAGATGGCGGACGTGCTCAAGGGGACCCGCATCATCATCGTCCCCACCGATGGAGAGTCCGGCACCAACCCCTTGGACCTCAAGAGCGCGCTCAAGCGCTTCGACGTGAAGGAGTGAGCCGGATGCTCCGTCGCCCGTTCCTCCTCCTCTGTCTTGCGGCGCTGCCGCTGCAGGGCTGCACCTGCCACTCCACCGGCAGCACCGAGGTGGGCGTGCTCACCCGGAAGCTGGCGCTCGGCGGGCTGCTCGGCAAGCCTGGGATTCAGCCGGAGATTTACGCGCCGGGTGCCACCTACCTCTTCCCGGCATTCGTCACCGACTGGAACACCTTCGACGTCTCGATGCAGAACCTGGCCATGGTGAAGGACCCGCACCGGGGGGACCGCAACGCCGAGGACGACCTCAACTTCAAAACGGTGGACGGCAACGACATCCGGGTCGACGTCACGGTGGCCTGGCAGGTGGACCCGAAGCGTGCGCCATACCTGCTCAACCGAGTGGGGGAGAACGTCGAGGAGGTTAAGGAGAAGCTGGTCCGCCCGGCCTGCCGGAGCGTGGTGCGCGACGTCCTCAACGAGCTGCGAAGCGAGGAGTTTTACGTCTCCGAGAAGCGCTTCGCCAAGGCGGCCGAGGCCCGCGACCGGCTGCAGGAAGTGCTTGGGCCGGAAGGGGTCCTCATCCGCCAAGTCATCCTCGGCGAGCACCGCTTCAATCCCGAGTACGAGAAAGTCATCCGCGACAAGAAGCTGGCCGAGCAGAACAGCGAGCGCATGCGCAGCGAGGGTCGCGCCACCTCCGAGCAATGGAAGGCCGAGCTGGAAAAGGCGAAAGGCACCGTCTCTCAGCAGCTGGCCGCCGCCGCCGGCATGCTCGACACCGCCCGCATCTCTGCCGATGCCAACTACGTGCAGAGCCAGAAGCAGGCGGAGGCCATTGTGGCCGAGCGCAAGGCCCACGCCGAGGCGGTGCGCAAGCAAAACGAGGCGCTGGCCGGAAGCGGCGGCAAGGCGCTGGTGAAGCTGCGAATCGCCGAGGCGCTGGCCGGCAAGCAGCTGGTGTTTCTTCCCACCGGGAAAAACGGGGTGGGCGTCCAGACGCTCAACCTGAACCAGCTCCTCGGCGCGCTCCAGACGGGGGCAGACGCCACTCCCGCTCCCCCGCCCACCCCCTGAGGCTTGGCCCTGGCTTGTTACTGGGCTGGGGCCGGTGCAGCGGCCGGCTTCATCTTCATCCACTCCGCCTTGCAGCCGTCGCTGAGTGTGGCCTTGTTCTTGTACAGGCACTTGATGATGCGGCCCTGCCCCTTCTCCACGCTGGCGCAGAACTTGGCGACGTCGTCCTTGCAAGCCGAGTAGAGCTCTTCGAGCTTGGTCTTCACGACGTCTTTGCAGGCGGCAGAAATTTCGTCCTGCTTGCCCTCCAGGCACTGGAGGATGGCGCCGTGCCCGTGCTTCACGCCGGGGCAAAGCTTGGCGACGTCGTCGGCGCAGGGCTTGCCTGGCTCCACGGGCTGTCCGAAGGCCAGAGGAGCCACCAGCAAGCAGGCAGCGGCGGCGAGGGCGGACCAACAACGGGGAAGCTTCGACATGGGACTCTCCTTGGGAAGGGGCCCTCCAGAAAAAGGAGGGGCCGCCCGGAGGGCCCCCGGTTTGGGGAACCCTGCGGGCCCTCCCACAATGCGTCCACTCCCGGGGCTTGGCTAGGGCCTTGCGGGTGACGAATTACTGCTGGGGTTGCCCTGGGGGGGGCCGGGGGGCGGCCCGTGGCGCTTGGGCTCAGCCGCTTTGCAGGCGTCGCTCAGTTCGCTCTGGTGCTGGTGCAGGCACTGCATGATGCGGCCGTCCCCAGTGGCAATCCCGCTGCAAAACTTCTCCACGTCGGGCTTGCACGCCTCTTTGAAAGCCTCCATGCGGGCCTTCTCCTCGTCCAGGTGTGCCTTACACGGCGCCGACAGCTTGTCCGCTTGAGTCTCCAGGCACTTGGCAATGGCGGCGTGCTCACCGGGGCCGGGCTGCAGGTTGGGACAGAGCGCGGCGATGTCTGCGCGGCAAGCTCCGCCCTTGCCGGGTGGGGGAGCGCCGCCTGGCGGCGGTGGGGGCGCGCCCTGCGCGAAGGAGGCGGCGGCGAGCAGAAGCGAGGCAGCAGTGAGTAGCGTGGGAAGCGGAGACTGACGAAGCATGTGGTGGACTCCTGAAGTGACTACTCTTGTGGCTTGTGGGACCCGTGGGTCGAGCGTGAGGTTAAAGTCGAGCCACCCCGCATGTCCGCTTCCACGCCCAGCTCGCTCGTGCTTGCCGACTCGCCGCTACGCGCGCGCCTGGCCGAGCTGCAGGCTCTTGCCGAGTCTCTCCGCGACGCCATCGCGCAGCTGGACCTCGACATCGAGACGCTTCGCACCACGCTGGGCGTCTTCGACGCCCGCGTCCACGGGGCGCTGAGGGAGCTGCACGCCCGGCACCAGCGGGTGGCGGGTGTGGTGCGCCACCTCGAGCGCTGGGCGGAGCTGCTCGAGACGGCGCCGCGGGCCGCCCTTGTGGCCCGTGCCCGACGCCTGGACGGGCGACGCGGGCGTGAGCTTTCGAGCGGGCGGTCGGAGCAGGAAGCGGCCGAGGAGTGGTCGGAGGTGCCAGCGGTCGCCGACTCGGCCGCGGAGCTGAAGACGCTGTACCGGAGGCTAGCCCGGCGCTACCACCCGGACTTGGCCCGCGACGAGGAGGGTCAGGTGCTGGCGGCAGATTTGATGGTCCGCATCAACGCCCTGTACCGGGCGGGCGACCTCCTCGGGCTCAGGGCTCTGGCCGACCAGGCGCTCGGAGCCGAGCCGGCCGAGGAGGGGCTGACGTTGGAGCGCGAGGTGGCGCTGCTCGAGGCGCGCTGCGCGCGCTTCCGAGAGGTGCGTCTGGGCCTTTTGGAGGAACTCGCCGCCCTGGAGGCCTGCCCCACCGCGCGGCTGTGGCAACAGGTGACGGAGCGGGAGAGCGCTGGCCTGGACGCCTTTGCCGACCTCCGGAGCGAGCTGGGCGAGCGCACCCGGGCGGCGTATGAGGACGTGCGGGCGGCAGCTCTGGCCCTGGAGGATGCCGTGCGGCGGTACAACCGAAAGGCCACCGAGCTCGAAGGGGCACAGAGCCGGAGCGTCGGGCGGCTCTTCGAAGCCCGTGCGCGGGCGCCGCTGGTCCGCATGTCGCTCGAGGCTCTGACGGCGCTCAAGGCGTCCCCCGAGGTGCGCCGGCGGGCTGAGTGGCTGGCGAGCGCCACGGCCGACCAGCCGGCAGTGGTCAGCCTGGTCCTCTTCACCTACGCCTCAGAGCTCGTCCCGCACGGACTGGAGACGCTCGCCACCCTGGAAGGCCTGCGAGCGCGCTTCGACGCGGCGGCCCGCGTCCGTGGGCCGCCGCTCGAGGAGGCGCTGGTGGACGCTGCGGAGCTTCTCGAGCTCGGGGTGCGTCGGGCCGGTCCCAAGGTGGCCCACACCGGGCTGCGCTTTCACGACGCCACGCTGGCCGAGGCGGTGCCGCTCGCGCTGCGTAGCCACGCATTGCGCGCAGACTTCCGCCGGGTCCTGGGCACCCTGGGCGAGCAAACGCGCTGCCCGGCCTGCGCCCGGGACGTCTTCGCCGTGCCGCTCTACCGGCTGCGGGGCTTGGACGACTTACACGCCTTTGTCTGCCCGGGCTGTGGAGAGGCGCTGAAGAGCTATTGGATGCCACGCGGTCAGGACGTCCAGTCGGTGCTCAACGACGCCTTCTTGGACCTCGAGCTCCTCACCGAGTGGACGTTCCGTTTCGGCCGGGCCTCGGTGAGCACTCAGCTTCTCCCCGTCCAGCTCGAGGCCCTCAGCGTTGGACAGCTCAGGCGCCGCTTCTTCGACGACGTGCTGGCGCGCCACGGCGTGGAGGTGGCCGAGAAGCAAGTCCGGCTGTTCCAGGCCCACAAGCCCGTTCCCGAACGCCGGCTTCTGGCGGACTGTCCCAGCCACACCTTCTCCGTGGCTTTCGCCGCCGGGTCGAAGGTCTCCGTCGCGGAGGCGCTGGAACGAGTGCGCTTCCGCATCCGAAACCGCTTCCGGACAGAGGCGCCCCCCAGCGCATGAGCCGTGAGCTCGCAGGCGGTCACCCTTCGCAGTGACGAGAGCGGTCCTGCTCGACATGCGTCAGAGCACCAGCCGCGACACCCTGAGGCCGTCCCTCAACTGTCGCGCTGGTAGGCGAGAGCGAGCCAGCGCTTGAGCGTGGCGTCAACGTCGGACAGCCTGGCGACTTCCATGCGGTGCGTAATCCGGTCCCTCTTGGCGTAGCCCTGGGTGCTTAAAAGGCGCCTCGGCGCGCCCTTCACCTGCTTTGGGTCCCCCAGAGCAAGCCCCAAGTCGATGCGGCACAATGTGCTGGGCTTGATTTGGGCAAAGACGTGGTTGCGGAAGAGAGGCACGAAGGTTTGGCAAGGGCAGGCCTTCGCTTCCGAGCCGGCCGCCAGGCCGGCGGCCAAAAGCGCCTCGTACAGGGGCCACAGCGGCGCCTTCTTCCCCGCGTACTGACGCTCGACGTAGCCGGCCGCGGCCCGGAAGTAGGCCTCCTCCGTGTCGCCGAAGGCACTGGCTTTCTCGCCGTCCGAGCGCTCGGCGAGAAGCGCGGCCTGGTTGGCGCCTAGCCCTTGGGCCTGGAACCAAGCTTGCCGGCGCTTCGGCTCGGTCGGGCCTTTTTCCCTCACCAGGCGCAGCCAGGTCTCGAGGCTTTTCCCGCTGGCGTCCTCGAGATTGGCAAGTACCGCCTGCGCGTACGCCACCGACGGATGCACCGAGTATGGAGTCTTTCCGGGCATGTTGGGTCGCCCGTTTCGGGCGCGGTGAAAATACTAAGCAGGCGCCCCGGCGGCACCGGGCGACTTTCAGGGCGCGAGCCGTCGCCCTCGCCAGGACGTCCCCCAAGCGGTCAGTCATCTGCAGGGCCCTAAGTGCCCGCAACCAGAGGCTTCTGGCGCTGTTTGTCACCTG
This sequence comes from Myxococcaceae bacterium, assembly GCA_052143535.1. GTDB lineage: Bacteria > Myxococcota > Myxococcia > Myxococcales > Myxococcaceae > JADGRA01. Next base: position 77,079 of record JBKQSS010000093.1, read on the forward strand.
TCCTTAACCTGACTGCCTTGAGCGTGTTCATATCCCCCGTCCTGTTTTCCGGACTGTCCAAGTTAGCGAAATGACGCGACTTTCTCCAAAAGCCCGACTTCCTGCTTTGGCACTCCGGAGGCCCAACCGTTGAAGCAGGCACTGAAGCGCGCTGCAGGCGATGGGCTGCCGGAGGCCGAGTACCTCTGGGATGCCGAGCGGCGCCTTTTTCGCCGAGAGCTTCCTGCGTCGTTCCCCTATTCGGACGGCGTCGAGGTCGAGCAACGCCTCCTGGCGCTGATGCGGCGCGTCGCGGACAGAAGTGTTTTTTCGCCGGAGTTGAGTGAGGCCATCACCGACTGGCCGTCCGAATACCATCTCAGTCGCTCCCGCCACTGTCTGCTGCGGCCACTGGGAATTAAACCGGGCGAAAGGGTGCTCGAGGTCGGCGCTGGGTGTGGCGCCATCACCCGCTACCTCGGGGAGCTCGGGGCGGAAGTCACAGCTCTCGAAGGCAGCCTGAGCAGAGCGACCATTGTTTCCGAGCGCTGCGGCGACCTCCCAAACGTCAAGGTGGTCAGCGACGACTTGCTCCAATTTTCAACCAGCGACCAATTCGATTGGCTCCTGCTGGTGGGAGTTCTCGAATACGCGCCGGTGTTTTCGTCATCCTCGACGCCCGTTCAACACTACCTGAGCCGACTCAAGCGATGGCTCGCTCGCGATGGAAACGTCGTCGTCGCCATCGAGAACAAGCTCGGGCTCAAGTACTTCAACGGCTGTGGCGAAGACCATATTGGCACTCCCTTCTTGGGGATTCAGAACCTGTACGGGAGGAATACACCTCGCACCTTCGGGCGCCGCGAGCTGACCGCCGAGCTTTCGTCGGCCGGTTTTCCCTTCACTCGGTTCTACTACCCTTTTCCGGATTACAAGCTTCCATCGGTCATTCTCTCTGAAGAAGCGTTGAGCGCCGAGCGCTTCAACGCGGTCGACCTCATTCTGCGAGCGCGCTCGCGCGATTATACGGGGCGACGTTTCCGCCTCTTCAACGAAGCGTTGGCGTACTCGTCCCTTGCCGAAAACCGGCTTTTCGCTGACTTCGCCAACTCTTTCTTGGTGGTGGCGAATCAGGCATCGCGTCCGCGGGACCGCTCGGGTGACTTGGCGACGGCCTACGCGGCTCGTCGGCGGTCGGAATTCGCGACCCAGACGAGGTTCTTTCGACGACTCGATGAGACGTTGGTGAAGAAGGAATTTCTAACCTCGAGCGCTCACCGGCAGGCGATGACCCCCAGCGGAACTCAGTTTCGCGTGGCGGAAGGCTCGCACGAGTATGTCTTTGATGGGCGTCAGCTCTTCTTTCGATTTGTCGATGCCCAGGCGCGCAACGAGCCTCTCGAGAAACTTGTTGCTGTGCTGCAGCCCTGGCTGCGATTCCTGCTGGAACACGCCAAGCGTGGCGTTGCGGGCGCTCCAGGAGGCAAGGCGTCAGAACTTTCGTCCTGGACTATCGACGGCAGCTTTCTAGACTGTACGCCATTTAATCTGCTGGAGCGGGAGTTGGCTCTCGTTCAGATTGACCAGGAGTGGTCAACCGAGGGGGACGTTCCCTTAGGTTGGGTCGTGACGCGAAGCGCGATGTATTGTTGGACGGATGGTTCTGCTTCGGTGGACCCGCCGCAGCCGCTCGCCGGCCTGGTGCAGGCAGTTGTTGGACCTGCCGGGCTCGTGACGACAGAGGCAGAGGTCCTGAAGTGGCTCGAAGACGAAGCACAGTTTCAAAAAGTAGTAACAGGTCAGGACATCACCCTCTCTCCCCAGGTCGGCCCGGGCCTCGTGCCGGCGCTCGACCACATCCATCGTTTGGACACAGTGCTGGCGGAGCGCGAGAGGGAGCTGGTGCGTCGCGAGGCCCAGCTGGGGCAGCTCGAAAACGTGGCGAACGGTCTCACCGGGAAGCTGGCTAGCCTCCAAGCAGCGCTCGACGCTGAGCGGGCTGTCGCGCAGCGAGAAGCCTGCGTCCGCGACTCGCTTATAGCGGAGCTGAGCTCTATGAAGAAGAGTCAGTCGTGGCGGCTGACGACGCCCCTTCGCTTCGTGAAGCATCGGGTGCGCAACGTGCTGAAGGCGTCTCGACGGAGCCGTTAGGCGCGACCGGTGGTGCGCGCTAGCCGCCTGGACGTCCAACGGTCGCCTCGAGGGCTGTCCGCATGGACTACCCAGGCCGTCGAGGGCCCTGGCAACCGGTAGACGCTGGTTGGCGTGCGCCTTGACGGGTTCGCCATGCGGCGCGCGCGATCCGACCAGAACACGGGGCTGCAAATCGCTCTGTCGGAGCTCGGTACGGCTGTCGGCTGGAATCACATCCCGCGCAAAAGCCAGCTATCGTGGCCGGGTCGGCGTGTGCTTTGGAAGCTCGTGGCTCCAGATAAGCGCAGAAGACTAACCCTTCCATGTCCAGCTCTCAGCGACTTGCCGCTTTGACTTACAAGAGCGCATTCGCCATCTATTGCCTTCTGTTTTGCGGCCTCGCCCTTCGCTTCGCCCTGCTCGGAGAAGTGCTCGCTCCGAGCAGGCAATACGTGGAAACCGGTGCCATCGACACTGGCACCCCCAACGACAGAATCGAAAACCAAAAGTTCGTCGACTATACGACCTCATACATCCCGGAAATTTATCAGCATCTCCGTGGCCCGCGATCCGGCTGGTTGACACTCTGGACGGCGAACAACGAACTGGGCCGGCCTGCATCTCAGTTGTTTGGTTTTTCTCGGGCCTATCCACCCTCGTGGGTACTGTCTCAGTTCACCAACAATCCATGGATTTTTTTAACGATTCTGTCGCTAGGGACCTGCTTCTTGGCCGGGAGCTTCATGCTCCTGTACCTCAAAGAGCTCGGCCTCGCTGGGTTCGCTGGTTTGCTCGCAGCGACCTCTCTCGCGACTTCTCCGTTCTTCATGTACTGGCTGACTTTCCCGATGTTCTCCGCCGTCTTCTGCTGGTCGGCGGGTGCCCTGTGGGCGCTCAAGCGGCTCGCCAGAGAGCCTGATTTGCTCGGTTGGAGCGCCCTGGCCTTTAGCGCCTACAGCCTACTGATGACCGGGTACCAGCAGCTTGTTGTATACCATTTTTATATTCTGTCAGCGTATGCGCTCTGCCTGGCGCTAAGCAGGGCGAGAGTCAGGTCGCTAGGCGCAGCGCAATATTTGCTGCTTGTCACGAGCGCCGGGGTGGCGGGCGCCACTCTCGCGATGCCAGTGTATGCGGACCTTGTGCAACTTTATCGGGACTCCACGCGCATCGCAGCCGATATCTCATTTTTCACTGCAGTGCTGCCGCCCGTCGGCACCTTGTTGGAAGCAAGTCGTGTTTTTGTTCTCAGCATGGCGCCGGAGCTGTTGGGCAATCCAGTGACGCCTACTTATCCGTTAACGTATGACGGTATTAGCGTAACGCCGTTGGTTGTGTTTTTTTGTGTCACTGGTTTGGTCATGGCGCCCAAAAAGACTTGGGGCTGGTGGACTGCCGTCCTTCTTCTTTGTCTGCTTGGGTTTGGAAAGCCCTTCTATATGGTGGGCGTCAAAGTACTCGGCCTGAATCTGTCGCCCACAGTCCCGCTGTGCAATGCCGGGCTGCCTCTCACCATCATCGTCGGGTACGGTGCCGACGCGTTGGTGAGGCGGTCGGGCTCGGGACGCGTTCGACGAGCGGTGTGGTTAGCGGCGGGGACTGCCTTGGCGGTCCTTGTCAGCGCAGTTTGGATTTGCCTCAGCCAGTCGCTCCAAGTCCATTGGGCCATACTGGTGGCAATGCTGACGATGCTAGTTCTGCTCGTGGCGCAGCAGGACGATACTCGCCCGGCTCTGTTGCTGCTGAGTCTATTCATTGGGCTGATTGCGGTTTCGGACCCCCTGATACTTCGTCAAAAGTTCTCTGAAATTCAGAGGACTTCGGCTTTCGTAGACGATGTGCGCGCGGCACTGCCGGCCGACTCTCGTTTGGCGGTTGCCGCGCCGGGCGTCCTCGTCTTGCCGGCAAATTTCAACGCCGAGGTTGGTCTTGCTTCTTTGCATACCTACGACAGCCTGTCCTCCAAACGCTACCAGAATCTGATTGCGGCATTGGGTGGACGAGTCGAGCCCTACGGTCGGCGAAATCGTTTTATTGCGCCGGACTACACCAGCGCGTCGTTTTGGATGGCTAACGTGGGCTTGATGTTGTCGCCGGCGATGTTGGCGGACCAAAATCTGGACTATCTCGGCGAAAGTGCCGGAACGTTCTTGTACCAAACCCGAGCGCTGATGGGGGAGAGCATCCAGGTGATTCCGAAGGAACCACGTCTCAGGTCCGACGGGCTTGAGATTGGAGACCCTCGCCTGCTGGCGAGGACGTCACCTTCGAAGCTTTCGGACGAAGGTGATCGCCTTGAGTATCAGGTGGTCCCGGAGGAGCCGTCGTTGCTTGTCGTGAGCCAGACCTTTCATCGGGCCTGGCGCGCGGTCGCCCTGGCCGGAGCGGGATGGGTGCCTGCGCAGACCGTGGCGGTAAATGGTGTTTTTCAGGGCGTGCTTCTGCCTAAAGACTCAAGACAGGTCCGGCTGACATTCGAGCCTTATTCGCGCTATGCGTGGATCGCACACGTGTTTTGGGGGTGGTTGGCGGTGTTGCTGGGAGCTCAGGCCTGGCGCGCGAGCTCGAGGCGGCGTCTTCAAGGCTGGAGGGGGACGTAGAGTCTCGTGGACCTGACGAAGCTCATGGGCGCAGGGCCGGCCACCAGTGGTACCAGAACTGCGAGGAAGTCACCGCGAAGCCGGCGGCCTCATAAAGGCGTCGGGCCAGAAGGTTGTCTCCTTGTGTGACGACCCGAGCCCTTGTGCAGCCTCTGTCGTGCAGCCAACCCAGCGAGGTGGCGAGGAGCGTCTGGCCGTACTTCTGTCCCCGCGCCCGCTCGGCGACTCCCAGCAGCCCGATTTCGCCGAGGGCACCGGGGCGAAGGTGGCAGCTGACGTAGCCGACCGGACCTTTGGCATCAGCACATAGCCACACAGCGTCTGCCGACCCGGAACAGTCGTTCCGAATCCAGGTCCGGTAGAGTTCCACACACCGTTCGCGGGGAAAGTGAACGTCGTTGAAGAAGCGCGTCTGTCGGTGGGCTTCCCCCGCGATGTGGTCCAAGGCTGAGACGTCGTCTCCGGTCGCAAGCCGTGTGACGTGCCTTTGTAACCGCGATCCGACAGGAAGCGGAGCGACCTCGAGCGTGAGGCGCTGGTCGACACGTTCAAACCCCGCCGCTTCAGCCACGGCCGCTGACTCGGGTTCTGACGCATCCGCTAAGAAGTAGAGACAGTCAATTTGGTCTTGGCTGCACCAGGCCTCGATGCGAGCGATGTCCGTCGGTAAAAGCTGGCGAGCCTCCAACCGTGCGATGCGCAGCCCGAAGAATGCGCTGTCCCAGGATAGGTGCCGGAGTTCAATCACGGCCCGGTGGGGGGTTGGCCGTGGTGGGTGCTGACCGCGACCGAACCCAATCCAGGCCGCGAGCGTTCTCGGCGATGTAAAGCCGGCCGAGGTAGGTACTGATGATGCCCAGAAACGCAAAAAGCAGGCTGAAGAGGAAGGTCACCGCACAAAATAGCGAGAGCCAACCGGCAGGAGCTTTCCGCTCGGCCAGAACACGGAAGAGCTCAAAAGCACCAACCCCGAATCCTAAGACCGAAGTTGCGAAGCTGCCAAGAGTTGCCAAACGAAGCGGAAGCGCACTGAGGGTGGTGATGTGCGCTAGCCAAAGCCGCAAGAGGGTTGTGAGCGTATAAGTAGAACGGCCCATTCTCCTGGCTCGGTGCTCCACGTTGACCTGGCCGATTCGCTTCGTGGTGCGAAATAGCAAGGCGTCGATGTACGGGTAGACCGAACGGTTGTTGCCCAGGGCACGCGCCAAATCGCCTCGAATCGCACGGACATTGGTTACCGCGATACCCGACCGATTGCCAAGTGTGTGCCCAGACAACCAACGGTTCAGACGTGAGGCGATGACCCGAAAGAGCGATTGTTCGGTAGCGTCGAAGTTCCCATAAACAACGTCCAGATTTCCGTCCCGAAGTGCTCCGAGAACTGCTTTCGCTGCCGCTGGGGGGTTTTGCCCGTCGTCATCGACTGTCACCACCCAGTCGCCTCGGGCCATTGCAAACCCTCGCAGAGTCGCTGCGTGTTGACCTCCATTGTTGCCCAACTCCAGAAAACGGACTCGGGGGTCCGCTGCCGAGAGACGTTCAATCACGCCCTGCACCCCGTCCGGAGAGCCATCGTTCACAAGAACGACCTCGACCGCCACTGCCGGGGAGAAGGCCAGCAGCAGCTCGCGCACCGTCACCTCGAGATAGCCCTCGGACCGATAGACGGGAATTACCAGCGAGACCAAACCTTCATAGCCCACTGATAAACTCCACAGTTCGACCGATGATGGTTTCCACCTCAGCGTCGGTGATGTTGAAGAAGAGAGGTAGGCGAACTAGACAATCGGTGAGGTGCTCTGCCATCGGAAGCGACCGTCCGTCGTGGAATTTTTGGCCCATGGGTGAGCGATGGAGCGCCACATAATGAAACGGAGTGAGAATGCCGTGCTCCCGCATATGGGAAATATAGGCGGCTCGTTGCGCACCGCGCTGGAATACCAGCGCGAAAAGGTGGGAGTTGCTGGTATTCCCCGGCGGCACGGGCAAGAGCGCGGCTCCCGCTCGCTCGGCGGGAGCCTGCAACGCGAGCTCGTAGGCGCGGAAAACTTCGTGTCGGCGTCGCTGAATTTTGTCGAAGGCCTCCAACTGAGGCAGGAGGTAGGCGGCATTGAGCTCCGACAGGACATACGAGGAGCCGATGTCCACCCACGTGTACTTATCGACTAAACCTTGGTGGAAGCGGCGCCGATTGGTCCCCTTCTCGCGCAGGTACTCCGCGCGCTCGACCATATCGCTGTCCGAAACAATCAGCGCTCCCCCCTCGCCACACCCAACGTTTTTTGTCTCGTGAAAGCTGATGGTTCCTGCGAACCCGAAGGTCCCCAGGGGCTTGCCTCGAAAACTTGCACCCAACGCTTGAGCAGCATCCTCGACGACTGGAAGCCCGCGCGCTGCTACTGCGAGCGCCTCCATGTCACAGGAATTGCCAGCGTAGTGGACGACGCAGACAGCACGCGTTCGGGCCGTCAGGAGACGTTCTACCTCCCGGATGTCGATGTTCCCGCTTTCGTCGACGTCGGCGAAGACGGGCCGAGCCCCGCGCAAGACGAAGGCATTGGCAGTCGAAACAAAAGTGAACGACGGAAGGATGACCTCATCGCCCGGACCAACGTCTAGCAGGAGCGCCGCCATTTCGAGGGCGTGACTGCATGAGGAGACGAGGAGCACGCGCTTGCCGAGCTTTTCCTGAAGACGCGCCTCACACAGGTCTCCGAGCGGACCACACCCGGCCGTCTGCCCCCCGCGAAATGCACGTCCGATGGCCTCGAGCTCGTTGCCGAGCTGGACTGGCTTGTTGAAGGGGATCATCGCTCGCGGTTCCGCCAACGCCGCACGACGTCGGAAACCAGAAACGACACTCTTGAAATGCAATGGACGGGGGCACCTCCTGAGCGGTGGCCGCCTTCGGTAGAGAGGTTCTTTTCTGCTCTGCGCAAGGGTAGGCTCAAGCGTGGCGCGTGCTATTTGTCGGGACAGCACCAGCGGGCATTCATCTCACCAGTCGAACCGATGACATCAAGAAGGCCCGAAAGCGACTGTATCGCCACAACTTTTTCGGCGCCAGTAGTTGCCGTCAGTCTTCAGAGTGTAATCGCCGGGTTCCTGGTAGTCGGTCCGGCCCGCAGCCCAAACTGACAACATGGACATCGCTGAGCTTGCCGAGGGCCTCACGGAGGTCGAGCCTGGACTTTTTCGGGGCGTGCGGACGGAGGAGGTCTCCTATCGCGACGAGGCGCACGACCTGTACCTTGACCTGGAAGAGCGGTCGTTCTGGTTTCGTCACCGGAACGACTGCATTGCTGCTCTGGTTGAACGGCACCCGCCTCCTGGAATTCTCCTCGACGTTGGCGGGGGGAACGGATTCGTTTCAAAGAGGCTGCTTTCCGAAGGCGTCGACACGATTTTGCTCGAACCTGGTGAGCGGGGAGCGCGCAATGCACGACTTCGACGCGGCCTGCCAGTAGTCATCTGGGCCACACTTGCAGACGCTCGAATTCGCCCCGGAAGCCTCGGGGGCGTCGGAGCGTTCGATGTCCTGGAGCACCTAGAGCATCCAGAGCAGTTTTGCGACGAGGTTGCAGACCTGCTCTCGCCCGATGGGATGCTGTACGCGACAGTTCCGGTAGGGCGCTGGCTGTGGTCCCCGGCCGACATCGATGCCGGACACCATCGGCGCTATTCGGAAAAGTCCCTCAAAAAACTCCTCGAACCCCGCTTCGAAATCCTGCACCTGTCCCACTTTTTCCGTCCGCTGGTGCTGCCGCTCTTTCTCTTTCGCGCGCTCCCCTATCGGCTTGGAATCGCCCGCCGTCGACAGTTGCTCCCGACGGCAACGGAGCACGCAGCAGGCAAGGCCACTCTGTCGCGGGCGCTCCAGCTGCTTCACGCGAGTGAGGTGCGATACATTCGCTCGGGCCGAGCCCTCCAGACAGGCGCGAGTTGCTTGGTTGCCGCCCGAAGGAGGTCCGCATAGCTCAGCGTCCCGGACGCACGCGGGCGACCGGGCTGGCAGCTAGGGCGGAGGCGCGTCTCGTCCCTCAATTTTTCCGGTGACGGTCATTTAGGTTGACGGCGATAGATTTGAAGGTCCCGGTTCTGCGACATTCCATTGACTCGCTGAAAGTTGTCCTCGATGTATTGTTCAATCAATGGGTGTGTATTTCGATACTGCAGGTCATCCCGACCATCTAAAAGCACGGTGACAATCACTGCGAACTCCGGCTCGGCCGCCGCGAGCCGCTCTATCTCTCGTCGTTGGAAGGCATCGCTCTTTCGCCACGGCGTATAAATCTCCCAGGTCGGAGACTTAGCATTAAGCACTGCATACGCGCCCGGCCAAAACGGTGCGACAAAAAACGCTCTGTCGCCCGGTGCGAGCTCCGTCGCAAGTCGCCGTAGCAGTGAAATGTCGCTAGCCGTGCCACGGTCAACTTGAAGTTGGTCGCCTCCAAGCGCCACCCACTCGCACGCATTTTCTGTCTTGCATCGCCATGCCGGGTGCCGACCGATCGTCGCGCCCCAACTCGTCGCGCAAAGCAAACCGAGCAGCAACCATCGGCCAGGATTTGCTGCCCTCATCGCAATTCCCAAAATGCCGATGAGCATTGGAAAAATGCCGAGTGCTACATGTGACAGATCGGCGCGCGACAGCGTGTAGTGCAGGTAGGGAAGTCCTACAAAGGCGCAAGCGACCAGCAACGGCTGCACCGGTTTCTCAACGAGCCTCGCGGCGCAGACATAGAGGGCTGCCGCCAAGCCGAATAGGAGCATAGCGACGAAAAACAGACCCAGCAGAACACTCTCTATGGATTCGTTCAGCGGAACGCCAAGGGTCCGAATTCGCCACGGCCAAGGCAAGGGAAGGGGCAAGTTGGTCGCCTTGACTTCAAACAAGAGCTTGATGCTGTCAGCAAACGCAGGCGCAAAGTGCTGAACCGAAGTGAGCATCAGCAAAAGCGGAAGGTAGCCGGCGATGAGACCAACGAGAAAAAAGAGGCACCCTTGACGCAAGGCTCGCCAGTCCTGACAGTTTAAAGAGAAGTAGAAGAGTACGCCTAAACTCGCGATGAGCCCATACACCCCATGATTTCGACCGATGCAGGCGGCCAAGCCGACGGCGAGGCCTGCCAGAAACTCCGAAAGCCTGGTGGGCCGGCGGACGAGAAAAGTGAGGGCGCAGACCAAACCGATGGAGACTGAAAGGTCGAACAATCTGTAGCGTGGAATCATCCACGCTCCCAGTGTCATGGCGCTAACGCCTAGCGCCGCGAAGCCAGCGCGTTTGCGGTCGCCAGCGGCCAGGAGGCTGAGGACCGTCGCAAGAGCCAATCCCTGGGGGATAAGCAAGGTGCGTCGGAGGGCCATCAGTCCATCCGCACCAGTCAGCCGCATGAGCGCGGCGCTGAAATAATACCGCCCTGGATCGTAAGCTTGGAAATCCCGAATCGGGACCTCACCTGCCAGAACGCGCTGCACCCCGTACCAAAGGAAGCCCTCGTCCCACAAGGTGAATCCCTGTCGGCCCTCCCAAAGGGACAGGGCGGTCGTCGCCAATATTGCAACAAATATGGCCCGGGCCACTGGGGAAGCGAGGGCGGCAGCTAACTCCTTTTGGGCCCGTTCGCGCATGGAGTGGAGACTCCGCGGTGATTATAGCTCGAGCGACGACTGCCCTTGGAAAAATGCGCGCCTTTGGGAGCCGGTGGTGGTCGCCGCCGGTCGAGCCAACTCGCCGCCGAGGGAGGAGGGCTTCTATCTCAGCCCGCCCCTCGGGCGGGAGCCCGGCTGGTTTGCGTCTTAGGCTCCGCTCGGCCGGGCCGCCGGCGAATTCATCGAGACGACGCCCTTCTCGCTTGCCCATCCCAGCACGTCTGGTTGTGGTCTCAAGGTCAGCCTCTGGAACGGGTAGCTCGCGCACAGAGTCGAGGGCCGACGGGACGCTCCGAGCGGGAACGCAGGTCAGTAAGAAGCGTTTCCCCGCGACTCGACTTCTTGTAGAGTCTCAGGTCAAAAGAGAGGAGCCCAACTTCTGGCCCGCATTCGAATGCTTGGCGTGTTTCTGTGTTACAACGACGGAGATTTTCTTCGAGACGCGCTAGCGTACCTGCTCAACCAGGAGCACCAGCTGGTGGTCTGGGATCATGGGTCGACTGACAACACGGCGGAAGTAATTAGGGAATTTCGCGCCGATTTGGTCGAGACCCGGAGGATTCCGAGAGAATTTGATTTTTATGAAATTTACCCGTCGATGTCCCGGCATCTGATGGAGAATTACATATCCACCTACGATTGGATTTCGTGGCCGGACCAGGATGAGATTTTGGAGGGCCCATCGCGGGTGAAGAGTTATTGCAGATGGATCGAAGAGGTCTACGAATCTCCATGTAATTGGATACAATTTCGGAATTTTAATTTCTGGCTTACGAGCGCGGACAATCCTGAGGTTATCTCCCCCATCGAGAGAATTAGACACTACTCGTTGTTCCCGGATTGCGCTCCGCGCATACGGGCCTGGCGCGCGAGCGTGACGAATATTCGAGTGTTTAACCACAACGCTTTGTCCGGGGCCCGGTGGCCGGAGTTGTTTAACCTTCGCCACTATTCGATGCGGAGCCGAGAGCAGATGATGGCGCGTCTCATGCGTGACCGAACTGGTTTGCGCCGGGGTGACAGCAACTACCATTACGAGAACATGAGGTTTCGGATGGGACGGCTTGAGATCCCAGCATCGAGCCTGCACTGTGATGATGGGGTGGGCGCGTTGAATCCGGAGCCGATTTTCAACTGGCGGCTGCTGTACGGTTCCGGTCCACCGGAAGCAGGGACTCAATGAGTTGTGTCAGTCCCCGACGCGAGCGCCGTCATTCCTCCCCTCGCCGAGTTGCCTTCGCTCGCGCATGGTGCCGCTTCGCTGCGAGTCGGCGTTCCTTGGAGGCGCGAGAGGGACGTGTCGGCTTTCGTACTCGTGGGACGTGGGAGAGCGCCCGCAGCGCCGCCCGGAGGCGGCGGAGGGCCACGGCTCGGTTTTGCGCCTGGCTGCGGCGCTCGGTGGCCGTCACGCTGAGCCCAGTGGCGGGGTGCAAGAGCCGGACGGCTGAGGCCGTCTTATTTCGGTGCTGTCCTCCCGGACCGCTTCCGATGAAGAAGGTTTCTAGACTGGCCTGAAGCAGGCCCTCGTCTCCCAGCCGCAGTGCCTCGGCCGCTGCTCGCCGTCGCTCTGGGCTGACGTCTTTAGGCTCGTGCATAAGGCCGGCGCGCTCGCTGGGGGTTAGCCCGCGCCTACAATAGAAGGGAATGACCACGCCCAAAGCGAAGAAACGGGCGCCGGCGCGTGCGCCAAGCACCCCCTCGCAGCACTCGGGCGGGCTTTTGAGACAGCTCCAGGAGGTACCGGTTTTGGGGGCCTCCGGGCCGAAGGTAGGTGGCAAAGTATTTCGCGATGGTGACCTCCAAGGAAAGCTGTTGAGGGCTCCGGTGAAGGCGCTGCTGGCGCGGCGGCAAAACGCTTCGAGCCAGGCCCCCGGGCCGGGTGATGAAGGAGTGGGTGGTGCTGGGGCGGGGGGACGGCCGACCGTCCTCGACCAGCGCGGGAGGGCTGGGCCTGTGTCGCCGCGCTGAAGAGATGAGGCTTTCACTCGGTGCCTGAGGTTTGGGACATTTGAGGGCGGCAGCGGCTGCCTCTCGCCGCTATTGAGGCCCCCGGCCGTCCCATGCAGAAGACCCACCTCGTCCGGGCCCGCACCCACAACCTCAAAGACGTCTCCCTCGAGCTGGCCGAAGGCGAGCTGGTGGCGGTGACCGGTGTTTCCGGCTCCGGCAAGAGCAGCCTGGCAGTGGACACCCTTTACGCCGAGGGCCAACGCCGCTTCGTCGAAAGCTTCAGCCCGTACGCCCGGCAGTTTCTGGAACGGCTCGAGCGCCCGCCAATGGAGGCCCTCGAGCCGGTGGCCGCTGGCATTGCTGTCGACCGGCGCTCGCCAGTGAAGAGCTCGCGCTCGACGGTGGCCACCCTGGCGGACTTGGAGGCGTACCTCTCGGCCCTCTTCACCCGCGAGGCCCTGCCGCTGTGTCCGTTGGACGGCCAGGAGGCCCGGCCCACCGACGCTCGGGCCGCCGCTTCGGCCGCGCTCCTCGTCGGCCAGGGCCGCCCGGGCGTGCTCACCTACCGCGTCCGCATGGCGGACACGGCGGACTTCCTCGACGCGCGCGAAGGGTTGCTCCGCGACGGCTACCGGCGGCTTCTGGTGCAGGGCCAGGTGCGGGAGCTCGAGGGACTCACCCCGGCCGAGGCGATGGGCGCGGGCGGGACGGCCGAGGTGGTCGTGGACCGCCTGGTGCTCGAGGCCAAAGCCCTGGGCCGTCTCACCGCCAGCCTCGAAGAGGCCTGGGCGCGCGGGGCTGGCTCGGCGGCAGTGTGGGTAGACGGCGTGCGCACGGCGCTGCGTCAGGGCCTGGCCTGCCCGGCCTGTGGGCGCGGCTTCGAGGCTGCCTCGCCGGGCCTCTTCAGCTACCAGTCCGCGGTGGGCGCCTGTCCGGGCTGCCGCGGCTTCGGCCGGACGCTGGGAATTGACTGGGAAAAGGTAATTCCGGACACCTCCCTCAGCATTGAGGACGGGGCCCTTCGGCCATGGAATGGCCGCTCCAGCGAGTGGGAGCGCGAGATGCTGGTGCGCTTCGCCCGAAAGCGCGGCATCCCCTTGGACGTCAGCTGGGCGCGTCTCTCCGCGGCGCAGCGCGAGGCCGTCCTCGAGGGGGAGGGGAACTACCGGGCAGGGCATTACCCGGGGCTGCGGGCTTGGTTTCGCTGGCTCGAGGGGCGCACCTACAAAATGCACGTGAGAGTGCTGCTCAGCCGCTACCGCGCCTATGCGCTGTGCACGGCCTGCGGCGGGGCACGTCTCAACCCGAGTGCGCTCGGCTACCGGACTGGCGGCCTCACTCTCGCCGCTTGGCATGCCCTGGAAGTGGCCGAGGCCCGCGCCCGGCTGGACGTCTTGGCCACCCGGACGGGGCAAGGCGAGCTCGTCCGGCGGGAGCTAGCCACTCGGCTCGCCTACCTGGAAAAAGTGGGCCTCGGCTACCTCCGCTTGGACCGCCAGAGCCGCACGCTGTCCGGTGGCGAGGCGCAGCGCGTTTCGCTCACCGCCGCCCTCGGCACCGCTCTCACCGGGGCACTCTTCGTCCTCGACGAGCCCACCGTCGGCCTGCACCCCTCGGACGTGGACACGCTGTGCGGCACGCTCGAGGAGCTCGCCGTGCGAGGCAACGTCGCGCTGGTGCTGGAGCATGACCCAGCCGTCATCCGGCGCTGTGCCCGGGTGCTCGAGCTCGGGCCAGGGGCTGGCCCGGGGGGCGGGCAGCTCTGCTTCGACGGGACGCCCGCCGCGCTGGCCCACCGGATGGACTTGCCCACCGGGAGGGTGCTGGCCCAGGAGGCGCAAGCCGCCTTCCGGCCGCCGCGCCGGGCCCGCGGCCACCTCCACGTCCAGGGTGCGCGGGCGAATAACCTCCAGGGGCTCGAGGTGCGGTTTCCGCTGGGGACGCTGTGCACCATTACCGGCGTCTCCGGCAGCGGGAAAAGCAGCCTCTTGGAGGACGTCGTCTACCGCACACTGGCGCGTCGGTTGGGGGTGCGCGACGTCGAGGCGCCGGGGCCCGTCGATGCAGTGCACGGGGCGGACGGCATCTCCCGGGTAGTGCTGGTCGACCAGGCGCCCCTGGGGCGAACGTCGCGCGGTAACGCCGCCACCTACACCAAGGCCTGGGACGCGCTGCGCCGGGCCTTCTCGGAGACGCCCGACGCCGTGCTGCGCGGGCTAGCGGCCAGCCACTTCTCCTTCAACGTCGAGGGTGGCCGGTGCGCGGCCTGCGCCGGCGAGGGCGCGGAGACGGTGGAAATGCAGTTTCTGGCCGACGTGCGCCTCACCTGCCCCAGCTGCCGCGGCAGGCGCTTCCGGGACGAAGTGCTAGCCGTGCGGCTGCGCGGCCGAAGCGTGGCCGAGGTCCTGGACATGTCCGTGGGCAGCGCGCTGGAGCTCTTCTCGGACGTCACCGCCGTGGCTCGGGCCCTTGAGCCGCTCGCTCGTCTTGGGCTCGGCTACCTCCCGCTCGGGCAGCCCCTCTCCACCCTCTCCGGAGGCGAGGCGCAGCGGGTGAAGCTGGCGCGGGCGCTGGGCGGACCGCAAGTGGGGGCCCTGTACCTACTGGATGAGCCGAGCGCCGGGCTGCACGGCGAGGACGTCTCGGCTGTGCTGCGGGCGCTACACGCGCTGGTGGACGCCGGGGCCACTGTCCTGGCCGTCGAGCATGACTTGGGCTTCATCCGCGGCTCCGACTGGGTGGTGGATTTGGGCCCTGGCGGTGGCCGGCACGGCGGCCGGCTGATTGCCGAGGGACCTCCGGCGGAGGTGGCGCGCGGCCCGGGGCGCACCGCCCTGGCCCTGCGGGCAACCGCTGGGGCAGCTCGCGAGGTGCCCAGCCAACCTGCGCCAGGGCCCGCTGCGCCGCGGGTCATCGAGGTGGAACATGCGCGCGAGCACAACCTCAGGGAGGTGAGCTGCCGCATTCCCTTGGGGAAGCTGGTGGTGATGACGGGGCCGTCGGGCAGCGGGAAGAGTACCCTCGCCTTCGACGTCCTCTACGCCGAGGCCCAGCGCCGCTTTGTGGAGACGCTGTCACCCTATGCCCGGCAGTTTCTGCCAATGCTGCCCCGGCCGGACGTCGAGCGGATTCGCGGGCTACCGCCGGCCGTCGCGCTCGAGCAACGTACCTCGCGCGCCGGCGCCACCAGCACCGTGGCCACCGTCACCGAGGTGGCCCATTACCTGCGGCTCCTCTACGCCAAGGTGGGGACGCCCCATTGCCCTACCGACGGCTCGCCCATTGCGCCCCAGTCACCGGAGGTGCTGTTTCGCCGTGCGCGCACGGGGCGCGGCTCGCTGACGCTGCAGGCCCCGGTGGTGCGCGCGCGGAAGGGCACCTACCTGGATGTCTTCACCGCCGCTGCCCGGGCGGGTGTCAGCGAGGCGGTGGTGGACGGGGTGCGTGTTTCCACCGACGCGCCACCGCGGCTCTTGAAGTCCCGCGAGCATGACATTGACCTCGTGCTGTGGACCGGCCGCGCCTCAGCGCTGCCGCAGGAGGCCTTCGAGCGGGCGCTGCGCTGGGGCAAGGGGCTGGTGCGGCTCGTGTCTGGCGACGCCGAGCGCCTGTTGTCCGCGGCCCGAAGCTGCCCGGCGTGCGGAACGGCCGTCCCCGAGCTCGACCCGCGCTGGTTCTCCTTCAACACCCGCCAGGGCGCCTGCCCGGACTGTGCCGGCACAGGCGTGCGCGGAGGGGCCGAAGCGGCTGCGGAGGGAGAAACCGATGCCTGCCCCAGCTGCGAGGGCACCCGGCTTCAGCCCATTCCCCGGGCAGTGCGGCTATTTGGCGCCCGCTACCACGAGGTGGTAGCCGAGTCTGTCTCGCGGGCCCTGGCTCGCGTGCGGCGCTGGCACTTTCGGGGAACGGAGGCGCAACTGGGGGACACCGCCCTCGGCGAGCTGATGCGCCGGCTCGAGTTCCTCGAGCGGGTTGGACTCGGCTACCTGCCGCTCGACCGCAACGCCTCCACCTTGAGCGGCGGTGAGATGCAACGGTTGCGGCTAGCGGCACAGGCCGGTGCAGGACTCACCGGCGCGCTGTACGTCCTCGATGAGCCCACCATCGGGCTCCACCCACGGGACACCGGAAAGCTTTTGGAAAACCTGCGCACCTTGGTGCGAACCGGCTCGACGGTGCTGGTGGTGGAACACGACGCGGACACGCTGCGCGCGGCCGACCACCTCATTGACTTGGGGCCCACCGGTGGAAGGGGCGGTGGGCGAATTGTCGCCGAAGGCCCGCCGGCGTACGTCCTTGGCCTGGCCAGCTCCCCCACCGCACGGGCCCTGGCGCGCCCGCCGCTCCCGCTTGCCGCCCGGCCGCCGGCCAAGGCCTGGCTCGAGCTGCGCGGGGCCCGGGCCAACAACTTGCGAGGGGTGGACTTCCGTCTGCCGCTCGGACGGCTCACCGTCGTGGCCGGCGTCTCGGGCAGCGGCAAGAGCACGCTCGTCCGGCAAGTCCTTTTTCCGGCAGTGCGCGCGGCGCTGGGCCGAGTCACCCCGGCGCCCGGGGCCTTCACCGCGCTCTCCGGGCTGGGCGGCCTGCGCCGCGTGCTGGCCGTGGACCAGTCCCCCATCGGCCGCACACCGCGCAGTGTCCCGGCCACCTTTCTCGGCCTATGGGACGAGATGCGCCGCGCCTTTGCCGCCACGGCTGAAGCGCGCCAGCGGGGTTTCGGGCCGGCGCGCTTCTCGTTCAACACCCCAGCCGGTGGGCGATGCCAAGCCTGTCAGGGGCAGGGCAGCATCAGCCACGAGATGTCCTTCCTGCCGGACGTCACCACGCCCTGCGAGGCCTGTGGCGGCATGCGCTTCGACGCCGCCACCCGCGAGGTGCGCTACCGCGGACTGGACGTGGGCGAGGTGCTGCACCTGACGGTGGAGGAGGCGCGGGAAGTCTTCGCTGCGCTGCCGCGGGTGGCGGGCCCTTTGCAGTGCCTGGTGGAGCTCGGCGTCGGCTACCTGCAGCTCGGCCAGGGCAGTCACACCCTCTCCGGCGGGGAGGCTCAACGGCTGAAACTGGCGGCCGAGCTCACCGCCTCGGCCCGGCATGAGCCAACCCTGTACGTCCTGGACGAGCCCACCACCGGCCTCCACCTCTCGGACGTGGAACGGCTGGTGCAGTTCCTCGGACGGCTTGTGGACCGAGGGGACACGCTCGTCGTCATCGAGCACCACCCGGCCGTCATCGCCGCGGCGGACTATGTGGTGGAGCTCGGTCCGGAGGGCGGGGAGGCGGGCGGGCGCATCGTCGCCGAGGGGCCGCCGGCGCGCGTCGCCCGGAGGGACACTGCCACCGGGGAGGTGCTGCGCTCGCTGCTGGGCGTCGCCGGCGCCGCCAGGAGTGCCTGAGGGGCCCCTTTTTTTGGGGCTACTTCTTCTTCTTGGTCGTCTTGGTCGTCTTGGCGGGCGGCTTCTTGGCGTCGGCCTTGCTGTCCTTCACCGGCTCCACCTTCCGCTCGGCCAAAAGCTTGTTCTCTCGCTCCAAGTCGGAGACGCGCTTCTCGAGGGCCGTCTTCTGGCTGAGGAGGTCGAGGTTTTTCTTCGCCATCGCGTCGTTCTGGTCGCGGGCGACGTGCAATTGCTTCTCGGCCTCGTCCTTCTGGCCAGTGAGGGTGATGACGGCGAAGCCGCTCACCAGCACTGCCACCGCAAGCAGAATCCACGGGAGCTTGGAGGGGCGCGCCCGCTGCCAGTCCGCTTCGAACTCGTCAGTCTGAGCCACGGATTGGAAACATTAGCAGGTCCGCCCCCAACCCCAAGTTCCTGAACGCCAGCCCCCATGGTACCAGGGCGCCCCGGAGTGCCATGCCCACGCTCGCCCACAGCCAGGTGACTGCCCCGGGAAGCGCACCGGGCCGATGGCTGCTCGTCCTGCACGGGCTTCTGGGGCGAGGCAGCAACTGGCGGACCCTCACCCGAGCCCTGGTGAGCGCCCGGCCGGACTGGGGCGCGGTGCTGGTGGACTTGCGCATGCACGGCGATTCGCTGGGCTTTCCGCCTCCGCACACCGTCCAGGCGGCAGCCGAGGACTTGGACGGGCTGGCCGCGCAGCTCCCCGGGCCGGTGGAGGGCGTTCTCGGACACTCGCTCGGTGGAAAGGTGGCCCTGGCCTGGGCGGCCGTGGCCCGGGGGCTCCGGCACGCCCTCATTCTCGACACCAACCCCGGGCCACGTCCGCTGGGCGAGGGCAGCGAGACGAGCAAGGAGGTGCTCTCCGTGCTGCGCAGCTTGCCCGCCGTGCTGCCGTCCCGGCAGGCGTTCATCGCCCAGGTGCAGGCGGCCGGCCAGCCTGCGGCGCTGGCCGCTTGGCTGGCGATGAGTCTGCAGCCCCAAGCCGGCGGCTTTCGCTTCGGCCTGGACATGGAGGCCATGGCTTCACTCTTGTCGGACGTCCTTGGCCGCGACGACTGGGCCGTCCTCACCTCGCCGCCGGCCGGCCTCCGCTTCAGCTTTATTCTCGGCGGCCGCTCGAGGACGGTGCGGGGGGAGGCTCTGCGACGTCTTCAGACGCTGGCCGCCGACGGGCGACTCGACCTCACCGTGCTGGCCGAGGCCGGCCACTGGCTGCAGGTGGATGACCCGGTGGGGACTCTGCGGGCGGTGACGGAGGCCCTTCGGTGAGCGAGGCCAGGCGCTACCGGTGTGTGTGCTGCGCCTGCTGGACGCTCGACGAGGAGCCCCCGGGGACTTTCAGCCTCTGTCCGGTGTGCGGCTGGGAGGACGACGCCTTTCAGGCCAAGCACCCGGACTTCGCCGACGGCACCAACGCCGTCAGCCTCAACACCGCCCGGAGGAATTTCCGTCTCCTCGGGGCCTCGGACCCGCGGCGGCTGTCGCGCACCCGTCCGCCAACCTCCGAGGAACGCGGCGCCTAGAGGAAAACAGTCTTTCCCCTGGGGTGGGTTGGCTGCTGTGCGGTGCCTTCTCTCTCCGGTGGGCCTGGCCGCGAGCCTCGGGGCTACCGGAAGAAGAGGTGGCACAGCACCGTGGACATGATGATGCCCGATAAGTCGGTGAGGAGACATGCCGCCACGGTGTGCCGCAGCGCTCGCACCTGGACGCTGCCGAAGTACACCGCCAGCACGTAGAAGGTGGTCTCCATGCTGCCGTTGATGGTCGAGGTGAGGTAGCCGATGAAGGAGTCAGGCCCGTACGTCTTCATCGTCTCGGCCAGCACGCCAATGGCCCCCGTGCCGGACAGCGGCCGGATGAGTGCCATGGGCAGTGCCTCGGGAGGAAAGCCCAGGGGCCCGGTGACTTTGCCGAGGACGCCGACGATGGCGTCCATCGCCCCCGAGGCGCGGAAGACGGCGACCGCCACCATGATGGCCACCAGGTAGGGGATGATGAGGACGGCGACTTGAAAGCCCTCCTTTCCGGCGGTGACGAGCACCTCGTACACCTTCACCCGCCGGGCGAAGCCGAAGAGGACGATGCTGAACATGAGGATGGGCAAAATCCACCCGCTCATGGCCGTCCGGAAGACTTCGAAGGGGGTGTGGCCCACC
The DNA here is from genome assembly GCA_052143535.1 of Myxococcaceae bacterium. Classification (GTDB taxonomy): domain Bacteria; phylum Myxococcota; class Myxococcia; order Myxococcales; family Myxococcaceae; genus JADGRA01. Next base: position 96,945 of record JBKQSS010000093.1, read on the forward strand.
CGCAGCGTCAGGAGGGAGCGAACGAGTCCTGCCACCAGGGCCACCACCACGGCTAGGGTGACGAGCCGTCGCAGCGGGCTCGCCGGGGCATGGGGGAGCGCGGCCTGCTCCGCGGCGGCGTCGGCCGCCGCCGCGTCCGGCGCCTTCGGCGGCGGTGCCGGAGGAGGGCCGTCCTGCAGCACCACTCGCTCCGGGGCAAACCGGGGGAGCCGCTGCAGAAGCTTACAGGCCACCACCGCCACCACCGCCGAGGACATGGTGGCCAGCATGGAGGGAAGGAAAATGGCCGCCGGGTCCTTGGAGCCGAGGGCCGAGCGCACGGTGATGACGCCCAAGGGTAAGACCGCCAGGCCCGAGGTGTTGATGGCGACGAAGAGCGCCATCGAGTTGCTCGCGACGCCCGGGTAGGGATTGAGCTGATTCAACTCGGAGATGGCCTTCAGCCCGAAGGGCGTCGCGGCATTTCCCACGCCGAGAATGTTGGCCGAGATGTTGAGAATCATCGCGCCAATCGCCGGGGAGTCGGCCGGCACGTCCGGGAAAAGACGCCGCATGACGGGGCGCAGCAGTCGGGCAATGGAGGCCAACAGTCCCGCCTCGCGCAAAACGCCCATGAAGCCGAGCCACAACGCCATCGGCCCGATGAGCTTGATGGCCAAGCTGACGGCGTCGATGGAGGCGTCGGGCCAGGCCCGGTTGACGTCGGCGAGCCGCCCGGTGAAGGCAGCCACGACGATGGACCCGGCGACGAGGACGACGAAGATGCCGTTGAGCAAGGGGCAGCCGCTACGCTAGCAGGCACCCGCTGGCTCGTCGCGATTCGGCCCCCTAGTAGCTGTCGCCGCCGCCGCCGCCGCCACTCTCGCCACCGCCGCCGCCCGAGAAGCCTCCACCCCCGCCGTCGCCTCCGCCCCAACCGCCACCGCCACCTCCGCCCCAGCCACCGCCGCCCCAGAAGATGGGAAAGGGAAGCCCCCCGCCGCGCCTGCGGCTGCGGGCCACGAGGATGATGACGAAAAGCAGGACGAAGAGGGGACACAACACTCCGAAAAGGTCCCCCGCCCCCACCGGCGCCACCTGCGGGTCGTTCGGACCGGCGCCCGGCCGGCGGGGCAGGGCGTCCGGGGGCGCTTTGCCCGAGATGGCCTGCATGATGGAGTCAGTCCCGACTTGCAGCGCCTCGCGGTTGCGGTTCGCCTGCAGGTACGGCTTCATCTTCTGGACGATGCGGAAACTCTCGACGTCCGTGAGGTCCCCGCCCACGCCCTTGCCGGTGGCAATGAAAACCCGCCGCTCGGTAGGCGCCCAGAGGAGAAGGACGCCGTTGTCCTTGCCCTTCTGACCGATTTTCCACGTCTGGAAGGTGCCGTAGGCCACGTCCTCGATGGGCTCGCCCCCGAGGGTGGCCGGGATGAAGACGAAGACTTGCGCGCCACTCTCGTGCTCGAACGCGCCCAGGCGCGCGTCGAGGAACGCTTTGTCCTCCGCGCTTAGCTTCCCGGCCGCGTCGGTGACGTACCCCTGGGGAAGCGGGGGCCGGTAGGCGTACGCCGGGCTGGACAACACCAGCGCCAGCGCCAGCGGGCGGAGCGCCCGCCGGTCCATCAGAATTTCACCTGGGGCGCTGTCTGCGCCTCGGCCGAAGCCGCGAAGTAGACGCGCTCCTTGAAGGGCTTGCCCGTCAGCTTGTTGATGGCAATGCCGCGAATTTTCTTTAGCTCGGTGTTGTACTCGGCCACCGCGGCATTGTACTGCTCGCGCGCGCGGAGAATGCGGTTCTCGGTGCCCTCCAGCTGCACCTGCAGCTCGCGAAAGCCCTGGTTGCTCTTGAGGTCCGGGTAGGCCTCTTGCACCACCAGCAAGCGTGACAGAGCCGACTTCAACTCGCCTTGGGCCTTCTCGAAAGCGGCCACCTTGGCCGGGTCGGTGAGGTCGTCTCCGGAGAGCTGGATGGAGGTGGCTTTGGACCGCGCCTCGATGACCGCCGTCAGTGTCGTCTGCTCCTGCTTCGCGCCGGCCTTGACGGTTTCCACAAGGTTCGGGACAAGGTCCGCCCGGCGCTGCAGGGCTGCTTGGTAGTCGGCCCAGCGCTGCTCGCAAACTTGGTCCTTGGCGACGAGCACGTCATAGGACTGGCAACCGGTGCCAATCGCCAGTGAGAGGGCCACCCCAAAGAGGAGAACGGGACGGAGGGTGTAAGTCGTCATGTCTCCCACCCTGCGCCCCGGGTGACCTGCCGCGCAACAAAATTTTGCTCCGCCTGTGCGTCGCCCAGAAGACACCTGTCACCCTCAGTCCCAGCCGGCGCCCGGCACTAAGATGGGAGAGTTTCCCGTAGGAATCCCCTGCATGCGGCCGGCACTGAAATTCCCGACAAACGCGCCAGCGCCGAAACCGCCGACGGCAGCACCTCAGCCACCCTCCTCCTCGAGCGTGCGCCGGCGCGCGCGACGTAAACGGCGCCGGGAGCGCCGCCTGCGTCGCGCCGCACTCGCTGCCCTTTTGGCCGTGGTGCTCGTGCTCGGCTCGCACCTCGCCTTGAATTCGGCCTGGGTCCGCGAGCGGCTCCAGGCAAAGGTGGAGTCGGCGCTCTCCGCTCGGCTGGGGGAGGTGGAGCTCGGCAGCGGCACCGGCGTGGACTGGACGTTCCGAGTGGCCTTCGGGCCGGTGCGCATCGCGCCCGTGCCGGGCCAGGGCGTGGTGCTAGAGGTGGAGCGCGTCCGGGTGCGCCCCGCCTGGAGCGCGCTGCTCGCTGGCCGCCTTGAGCCAGGCGTGGTGCAGCTGCAGACGGTGACGCTGCGGCCTGGCGAGCACCTGGCTGGACTCGAGGCGCTGGCGGCGCGCATTCAGGCGCGCGCCCACTCGGCAGCGAGCCCCGACGCGGCCGCACCCCAAGGCAGCACGCGAATTCCACGGATGGAAGTCCGGGACCTTCGAGTGGACATGGTCTCCTCGGCCGATGGGAAACCGCTCGAGCTGGGGACTTGGGACGCGCAGCTGGAAGTCACTGGCGGCTCCGGGGCGCGGGTGGTGGAATTGGCCCTGCAACGGCAGGGAGGTGGCGAGCTGCGCAGCCTCGCGCGCATGGGCAAAGACGTCCCGGTTCAGCTCGAGGCCTGGCTCACCCTGATGCCGCTCGAGCCGGTGGTGGAGGTGCTCGGCCACCGCATGGGCTTGCGCGCCACCGCCGGGACGCTCTCCGGACACCTCACCGGGCAGCTCCCGGCCGACCTCCGCCGAGGCGAGGCGAAAGTGGAAGGCCACCTCGACGGGCTGGTGCTGGAGGGCAAGCGACTGTCCACCGAGCCGGTCGGGCCTTGGCGACTGTCGATGACCGGGGTCTTGGACTTCGAGCGCCAGACGCGCGAAATCCACCTGCGCGAAGGGCACATTGCCTTCGGCGACAACGACTCCCTGCGGGTGGGCGTCGAGGGAGTCTACGAGGGTCATGCCGGGGGCCCGACGTTCCGCGCGGAGGCCAAGGTCGACCAGCTGCGCTACCAGGACGCGGTCGACGCGCTGCCGCCCCAGCTGTCTTTGGGCGACGAGGCCCCCCGCATCCCGGGGCTACTCGATGCCCGCGTCCGCATCTCCGGCCCGGTGCATGAGCCGGAGCGCTGGGCGGTGGAAGCCAAGCTCGACCTCACCGGACTGCGCGCTGCCTCGAAGAATGTGCCGTTTTTCTTGCGCGGCCCCTTCATCTACCACCCGGTGGACGCGCTCGGCCGCACCCGCGAGCTGTGGGTGGGCCCGAAAAATCCCTCGTTCGTCTCCTTCGAGGAGCTGCCGCGCTACGTCGGCCGTGCCATTACCACCAGCGAGGATGCCGGCTTCTGGTACCACCCCGGTTTCGACTTCGACGAGCTCAAAGAGAGCCTCATCGACGCTGCCGAGGGAAGCCGCGTTCGCGGTGCCTCGACGCTGACGCAGCAGCTGGCCAAGAATCTCTTCCTCTCCCGGGAGAGGACCTACGCCAGGAAAGTGCGGGAGGCGCTCTTCACCCTGGCGCTGGAGGCGGCGCTGCCCAAGTCCCGCCTCTTGGAGATTTACCTCAACATCATCGAGTGGGGCCCCAACCTCTACGGCATCGGCGAAGCCTCGCGGCACTACTTCGGGGTCCCCGCGCGCAACCTGAGCATCCAGCAGGCCGTCTTCTTGGCCACCATCATCCCCAACCCGGTGAAGTACCACGCCCTCTTCGAGCGGGGCGCTCTCACCGGCAGCTGGGAGCGGCGCACCCGGGACCTCATCTCCAAAATGCGAGGGGCCGGCTGGATTTCAGTCGCCGAGGCAACTGAGGCGGAGTACGCCCCGTTGCACTTTCGCCGCCCGTAAAGGGCCCCCAAGGCTCGGCCTTCCCCCTGTTGGGGCCGCTGGCGCTGACTGTCGTTGGCCGGGGGGGGGGGCCTTGCGGCCCCCGCCGGCTGCGTTAGGGAGATGCATGATTCAAGGAACGCTAGACCGCGGTCACGGGCGGGCGGACATCTCCGTCCCGGCCGGATGCCCGCTTTGTGCCGGGGCGCTTGACTTACGCGTCACCGCCACCAGCGCCTTCAGTTACTGCGGACACTGCCACTGGATTTCCCGGTCGGTGGTTTCCGTCGGACCGAACTCGCTCGACGTCGCCCACCCGCCCGGCGGGGTGGCCTAACCGCCGAGCAGCTGGGGCAAGAGCTCCCCGCTCTTGCCCCGCAGGACGGTGTCAAAGCGCTGCGCGTTGTCGGCCGCCTCGGCATTGAGCAGCCAGCTTCGCGCCCCCGCCCGCCGCGCCACGTCCACCAGGCCAGCCGCCGGGTACACCCCACCCGAGGTGCCAGCGGCGAGAAACAACAGCGGTGCCCCCTTGGCCTTCTCCAGGAAGGCTTCAATCGCGGCCAGGTGTCGCTCCTCGAGCATCTCGCCAAACCAGACAATGTGCGGCCGCAGCCGCGCGCCGCAGACGTCACAGCTGGGGACGGTGCCGGCCGGGTACACCGTCGTGTCCGGAAATGGCGGTCGGGCGCATTTGCTGCAGCGGCTGGTGAAGAGGTTGCCGTGTAGCTCCACCAACCGGGTGCTTCCCGCCCGGCGGTGAAGCCCGTCGACGTTTTGGGTGACGAGCAAGAAGCGCTCGCCGAGTCGCGCCTCGACACTGGCCAGGGCAGTGTGGCCGGGGTTGGGTACCACCTGCTCCGCCCGGGCACGCCGCTCGGAATAGAATTCCCACACCAACGCCGGGTCCGCGTCGAAGCCCTCCGGCGAGGCCACCTGCTCCACAGGGAAGGTGCGCCACAGCCCGTCAATGCCCCGAAAGGTGGGGACGCCGCTCTCCGCCGAAACGCCGGCGCCGGTCAGCACCAAGAGCCAGCTCCGGTCATCCAGCGGCAGCGGCACGGCAGACATGCTTCTCTGTAGCCTAGCGAAGAAGCCAGACAGCGGCGTCGGCCGCTGCTGGGCATGGGGTTTTCTCTCCGGCCGGGGCCCCGCCGGCTCGCGATTCTTCGCCGCCGGACCTTCTCCAGGGCAGTCGCCAGGGGTGCCCGGTTGGAGCCTGCCCCGCCCCCCCTCCGGCGTCTAGCGCCGGGCCGCGGCCTCTTTCCGCCCGCCGCCGCGCGTGAGGTGGCCCACCGCCTCCCCGAGCCCCTCCACGGTGAGGGGAAACATCGGGAAGAGGCCGCGCAGCGTGCGGATGGTGGGCGACCACCAGCTCGCCGCAGGCTCGGGGTTGAGCCAGGCGCTTCGCTCGAAGTGTTGTGCCAGTTGCATCATCCACACCACGCCCTCGACGCCGTCGGCCGTGTAGCGTCCCTGGGCGCCAGTGCGCAGCATCAGCTCGTAGGGTGCCATCAGCGCGTCTCCCACCAGCACCAGCTTCCAGTGCGGCCCGCAGTCGCCGAGCAACTCGGGAACGCTCAGCGGCTCGCCGAAGCCTTCGGTGCGGTACACCGAGCCATAGATGCAGTTGTGAAAGTAGTAGGTGCGGAGCTCCCGAAAGTGGGTGGCCTTCCTTGCGGCGCTGAAGAGGCGGTTCACCAGGTGGGCATGCGGCGTCATGGAGCCGCCGACGTCCATCAGCAGCAGCACGCGGGTGCTCGGCTTGCGCGGCGGACGAAGGACAACCTCCAGCTCGCCCCCATTCTTCGCTGTGGTGTCGATGGTGGCCTCGAGGTCCAGCTCGTCCAAGGCACCCTCCCGTTGGAAGGCGCGCAGCTTGCGGAGCGCAACGGCCAGCGAGCGCGTGTCCAGGACGCGGTCGTCGCGGTACCCGCGGTACAGCCGGGCGTCGGCCGTCTTCATCGCCCCACGGCGGCCGGCCGCACCGTCGGACGCTTCGCCGCCCTCGCCTTGAGGGCCGGCCCCCTGGGCGGCTCCGTCCTGGGCCTGGCCTGGCGCCTTGTCCTGCCCCCGGCGGCGCTGCAGCGTCCGCATCCGCGCCTCGAAGAGTTGCCGGAGCGCCTCGGGCTCGAGCGCCGCGAGCGCTGCGGCCTCTTCGGGCGTGCGCTGGCCGCCCTCTGTCGCCTGGGCTGTTTCCAGCCATCCGAGCAGCTCCTCGAAGAGGGCATTTCCGGCGTCTTCCACGCCCTTGAAGTGCGCGAGGAAAGCCTGGTCGAAGGCGTCGAGGTGCGCCTCGTTGTGGATGAGGAGGGCACGGGCCACCTGGTAGAAGCCGTCCAACGAGCTGTCGTGCAGCCCGGCGTGCAGCGCCTGGGCCAGGGCCACCGCCTCCTGGGTGCCGACCGGCACCTTTCGGCGGCGAAGCTCGTAGAGGAAGCCGACAAACATGACTGGCTCAGGCCCGGGGCCGACGCCCGGCGGCCAGGGACTCCTGAAAGACGAGGAGGTCCTGCTCGCGTTTGAGCAGAGCGCCCACAAAGGGCAGCGCCTCGTCCAGCTTCAGCTCTTTCACTCCGGCGGACTTGAGCACCGCCAGCCAATCGACGAGCTCGCTGGTGCTCGGACGCTTGCGCAGCCGCGTCAAGTCGCGCAGCTGGTAGAAGACGTCGAGCGCCTGCTCCACCAGGGCCTCCTCCAGCTTCGGGTGGTGGACTTGCACAATCCGCTCCATCAGCTCCCGGTCCGGAAAGTCGATGAAGTGGAAGACACACCGGCGGAGAAACGCGTCGGGTAGCTCTTTCTCGTTGTTGCTCGTCACCACCACCACCGGACGAGCCTGAGCCTCCACCTCCTCGTCTGTCTCCAGAATGCGGAAGCGCATGCGGTCCAGCTCATGGAGCAAGTCGTTGGGGAATTCGAGGTCGGCCTTGTCCACTTCATCGATGAGCAGCACCACCCGTTCGGCGCTCCGGAAAGCCTCCCCGAGCGGTCCGAAGCGGATGTAGCGACGGATGTCCCGCACGTCGCCGTCGCCGAAGCGACTGTCATAGAGGCGTTGCACGGTGTCGTAGACGTAAAGCCCGTCCTGTGCCCGGGTGGTGCTTTTCACGTTCCAGGTGAGGAGCCGCAGGCCGAGCGCCCCTGAAATGGCCTCGGCCAGGAGCGTCTTGCCAGTGCCAGGTTCGCCCTTCACCAGCAGCGGACGTTCGAGTGCCAGAGCACAATTCACTGCAGCCTGAAGGGTGGGGCTGGTGAGGTAGCGGTGGGTCCCGGTGAAGCGGCGGAAGCGGTCGGTCATGGGGCGTCGTCCAGCAGTGAAAGGAGCAATGCGCCGAGTCGGTTGAGCGCCTCCTCGGGGATGGTGTGAGGGCCGTCGAAAGGCAGGAAGTCCACCTTCAGGCCGGCCTCTTGGAGCAAGTCGCGCAACGCCTCGGCGCCGGCGAACGGGAGGATGGGGTCCTGCCGACCGTGGGACTGCAGCACCCGAAGGCCTTGCCGCCGCCCGGCGCGGCTGCGCCATTCCGCCTCGGCGGTGAGGGTTCCGGACAGAATGACGAGGGCCGCCGGCGCCTCATCCTGGCGCAGCGCGAGGTCCGTGGTCACCATCGCCCCCTGGCTGAAGCCGCCCAGCACCACCTGTTGAGAGGAGAGGCCGGACGTCTGCATCAGCACCTCGACGCAGCCGGCCAGCTGGCGCCGGGCGTGAGCCAGGCCGTCCGGGACACGCGCCCGCAGCTCGGCGCGCCCCTCCGCGCCGCCGGCGCGCAGCGCGAGGTTGGCCTCCCAGTCGACCGGCCACCAGGCCCGTGCCTCGCCTCCGGCGAACTCCGCTAGGGACAAGGGCGCCGCCGGGAAGACGAAGCGCACGCGGCTCCCCAAGCCAGGCGCCCTGGCCAGGAGGTCTGGCGCCAGCGGAACCAGGTCCGAGCCCGAGGCGCCGTAGCCATGGCACAGCACCACGGCCAGCTCTGGGCGCACGCTTGCATCCGCCTGTACCACTCGCGCCTCCAGAGGCCCGAGCCGCGTCGCGATGTCCACCATGTGCCGGCCGACCCTCGCCGAGGGGCGGCCGCGGCGCAAGAGGGCGCTGCGAAGCGCACCGCTCGACGCCGCCCGGGCAGCGCTGCTATGGCCCACCGCCCAAACTGCCATGACCGAGACACACGTCCTCGTCACCGTCACCGGCCCGGACCATCCGGGCATTACCGCCCGCCTCACCGGCCTCATCGCCGAGGCCGAAGCGCAGCTGCTCGACATCGAGCAGGTGGTGGTCCAGGGCCAGCTGACGCTGGCCTTCCTGGTGGCGTTGAAGGCCGACCGAGGGCTGCTCAAGGAGTTGCTCTTCGCGGCCAAGTCCTTGGGGGTAGAGCTGGACTTCGCCCCCGTCGACGCGAGCGCGGCCGTGGAGCAGCCCGGCCAGCGTTATGTGGCGACCGCCATTGGCCCCCGCCTTGGGGCTCGGGAGCTTTTCCAAGTCTCCTCGGCTCTCGCTGCCCACGGGGCCAACATCGAGAGAATCCACCGGCTTTCGCAAGGCGAGCTTGGCTCGGTGGAAATCCAGCTTGGGCTGCCATCCGGGCAGGACCCCGAGCCGCTGAAGCGTGCCCTTCTCGAGCTGGCCATGCGCGGCACCTTCGACGTGGCGCTCCAGCGGGAGGGCATTTTCCGGCGCAGCAAGCGCCTCGTTGTCATGGACATGGACAGCACGCTCATTCGCATTGAAGTCATCGACGAGCTGGCGCGCGCGGCGGGCGTGGCGGAGCAGGTGCGAGCCATCACCGAGCGGGCGATGCAGGGGGAGATGGACTACGACGACTCCCTGCGCCAGCGGCTCAAGCTACTGGAAGGCTTGGACGTCGGCGTGCTGCGGCGCCTGGCGGCGGAGCTCCCGCTGACCGAAGGCGCGGAAACGATGGTGCGAGTGCTGCAGCGGCTCGGGTACCGCATTGCCGTCATTTCGGGCGGCTTCTCCATCGCCTCGGACGCTCTCAAAGCGCGCCTTGGCCTCGACTACGCCTACGCCAACACCCTCGAGGTGGTCCACGGCAAGCTCACCGGCCGTGTGGTGGGGCCCATCGTCAACGCCCAGCGCAAGGCCGAGCTGCTGGAAACCATTGCCCAGGCCGAGGGCGTGCTGCTCGACCAAGTCATCGCCGTCGGCGACGGGGCCAACGACTTGCTGATGCTCGAGCGCGCCGGGTTGGGCATTGCCTTCCACGCCAAGCGAAAACTGCGAGAGGCAGCCGACACCTCCATCACCGCCGCGGGGCTGGACGCGATTCTCTACCTCTTGGGCATCAGCGCTCGGGAACTGCGCGAGGTGAGCGGCGAATTCATGGCAACTCCCTAGGCGTTCCGGTGGCTCGCCTTGGAGTCGCCCTCGACCGCCTTGCAGCATGCCTACGGCTTTCTCGGACGAGACGACTCTCAGCACACTCTCGTCGCGGAACTTGCTGGCCAACGGCGTCCGCGGCCCCTGACCCAGTCGAAAACCCGCCTCGGAGCGAGGGTGGGCTCCTCGACCAAGTCAGTGTCGGCGAAATGGGGCCCTCCGGGGCTCCGTCAGGGTGAGCGCCGAATTCGCCCAGGGCCTGCTCGGGCGGCCCGCGCTCTCGAGGGAGGGCGTGGATGGTGCTCCCTGTGGAGGCTCAAGTGCGGCCTTGGCCCCCCACTCGCCTTAACGCGCCGCACTGCGCCGACGGCGGGGCGGCTCTTGACGCCTTTCCGCCAACTCCTGGAGGCTTGTGCCCGCAAGGCGCTTTTTCACACTGGGGGGCTCATGCCCAAAGGCACACTGTCGTCGCTCGCGTTGGTTCTGGTCGTTCTTGCGCCGTGCTTGGCCGCCGCGAACGACCAGCACGAGAGTGCGTGGGACCTCAAGGGAACGCCGTCCGTCTACAGCGCGGATGCGAATTCTTCGCTGACGCAAGTCTTCATCACCGGAAACCACTTCGGGGCCAGACAGGGAAGCGTCCTCTTCGGAGCCACCAAAGCAACCGTTGCCTCCTGGGCGCCCAACATGGTGGTCATCGACTTGCCGTCGGGGACTGACCCAGGCAGCTACCTCCTCACCGTGGCCCGAGAGAATGGGGACTCGGTGAATTTCGTGGTGGCGGTGGGTGGCGGCGGGCAGGCCGGCCCGGCCGGCCCGCCCGGGCCGCAAGGCCCGGCCGGGCCTCCAGGCCCGATGGGGCCCCCGGGAAGCACCGGTCCGGCTGGAGCGGCAGGTTCAGTGGGGCCGCCCGGACCGGCAGGCTCGATGGGGCCCCCGGGAAGCACCGGGCCCGCCGGCGCGGCAGGTGCTGTGGGACCGCCCGGGCCGGCCGGCTCGATGGGGCCCCCGGGAAGTACCGGGCCCGCTGGAACGCCAGGTCCAATGGGGCTGCCCGGGCTTCCCGGCGCCATGGGCCCGGCCGGAGTGGCCGGGCCTGCAGGCGCGGCGGGGGCCAATGGCGCCGCGGGGGCCGAGGGGCCGCCCGGAGCAACGGGGCCTCAGGGCCCGGTGGGTCCACAGGGCCCTGCGGGCGCGACGGGACCGGACCCGCGCTTTGGCACCGACACCGCCCTTGCTGTGGCGGGCACCGGAGCGGAGTGCACGCTCGGGCAAGTCATTCTCACGGCCGGCATAGTGGCGAACGGCCTGCCGGCACAGGGGCAGCTGCTCCTCATCTCTCAGTACCCGGCCGTCTTCTCTCTGATGGGGACAACCTACGGGGGCGACGGCACAGTCAGTTTCGCCCTTCCCGACTTGCGCCCGGTGGCGCCGAACGGGCTCACCTATTCCATCTGCATGGTGGGCGTCTTCCCCTCGCGCACCTGACGAGCACTAGGCAGGGGCCCGCGTCGCTCGCGGCGTCGCTTTGCGTCCAAAGCGGGGCCAAGCCTTCCCGGGCTCGCGGCAATGGACGGGCATTCTCCCCGAGGGGTGTTTGCCACAAAAGCATCGGGACGCCGGGCGAGCCGGACTAGTGTGCGCGCCCGTCGAAGTTTCACCAACGCCGGGTTGTCGCTGCCCTGGCTGCGAGGCGGCGGGCCCGAAACTCCCGGAGTGTCATGAAAGCGGTCCGCATTCACGGCTTTGGCGGTCCAGAGGTGCTGCGTCTGGACGACGTCCCCGAGCCGAAAGCCGGGCCGGGCGAGGTGCTCCTGCGCGTCCGCGCGGCGGGAGTCACTGGCCTCGACACGGCACGCCGGGCTGGAGGCGAAGCGCACCGGGTTGCGCTGCCGACCACTCTCGGCACCGAGGCGGCGGGCGTCATCGCCGCGGTGGGGCCGGGCGTCAACCCGGCGCTGCGCGGCCTGCGGGTGGTGGGCTTTGCCCCCGAGTCTCAGGCGGAATGCGCCCGAATGGCCGCCGCCGACGTGGTGCTGCTGCCGGACTCGGTGGACTTCGAGGCGGCCGCCGCGCTGCCCTGCGAAGGCCTCACTGCCTACCACCTCCTGCATACGGTGGACTGGGTAACCCCGGGCATGACGCTGCTGGTGCATGCCATCGCCGGAGGCGTCGGGTTGCTCGCGCTTCAGCTGGCCAAGGCGGCCGGGGCCCGAGTCTTTGGCACCACCTCCACCGAGGAAGAAGCGGACGTGGCGCGCCGCCTCGGTGCGGACGCGGTGCTGGTGGCCCCTTCGGACTTGGCTGCGGAGGTTCTCGCGCTGACCGGGGGGGAGGGCGTCAATTTGGTGCTGGACTCGGTGGGCCGCGCGACGGCCGAGGCCAGCCTTTTGTGTCTGGCGCCCTTCGGTCACCTGGTGTTTTTCGGCGCGACCAGCGGCCCTCCGGCGCCCTTGCCCATCGATGCCCTCTACGGGCGTGCGCTGAAAGTGAGCGCCTTTTCGCTGTCGGCCCCCCTTCCCGCTGATGCCAACCGCTCGGCGCTGCATGAGTTGGTGAGCGACGTGGCGGCAGGGACGCTCAGCTGCAGCTATGGCCTGCGCCTTCCGCTAGCCCAGGTGGCCCAGGCTTACCGCGTGCTCGAGGAAGGCCGGGGGGTGGGCAGCGTCGTGCTGCGCGTCGGCTAGCGAGGGACAGCCGCCAGCCAAGCGCCAGCGCCGGCACGCAGCCGACTCTGGACACGCACGCACTGGTCGATGGCCTGCAGCGCCTGGGCCAGGTGAAAGGGGCCGCCGTCCACTGCTGCGGCGCGTGGGGCGAAACTGGCCTCCGCCGCGGCGCGCATTTGCCTGTCGCAGAAGACGCCGAGCAGGCTGAAGAGTTGTGCAACCTCGTCATCCCGCATCCGTGCCTTGAGGGCCTCAAAGCTTGCATCGAGAAACGCGTAGGCGTCGGCCCGCGTCTCCGCCGTCCGAAACTGCGCGGTCAACAAAACGAGCCAGTCACGCAAGTCATAGGCTGGGTCCAAGAGGAGCGCCCGGGCCTGCGCGGCCAAGGCAGCGTCCGAGAAGGCGCCGAGGCCGAGGATGGCGTGCCCGCGGTCGCGTCGGGTGGGCAGTGAGCGCGTCGCCTCGAGCAGTCGCTGAAAAAAGGCCGCGTCCCCAGTGGTGGCGGCGGCAGTTGCCAACACCGCATTCACCATGTCGGCGTCCACCGACTCCGGGGCGCTGAGCCAAGCATCGGCCATCCGACGTGCCTCCGTCCGGAGCACCGCGTCCCTCCCGTCGCGCGCCACCACTGGGACCACCACCGGGCGCAGCCGGAGCTCGTCGGGTGAGTCCGTCGAGCGCTCCTTCCAGCCAAGCGCGCGGGCGCGCCGCCCGAGCAACGCCTGAAGCCGTGCCGCTTGCGCGGCTTGGAGCTCCGCCGACAGGCCGTCGCGGTGGAGCAACTGGAGCAAGTCCAGGCCGGCCAGGACGACGTCCGAGTCCTGGCCAGTCACCAGCTTCGCGCCCAGCTCGAGGGCCTCTTGCACCGGGACGTCCCCCCGCTGGGCGAGTGCCCCCATGTCCCCTGCAAAGCTTGCCAGCTCCACGGCGTCGAGTTGCTCGGGATGCGCAAGCACCGCCCGGCGCAGCGGCGGACTGTACGCCACGCGGTAGTAGCCAAGGCCGCCCTCGTTGGCGGTGACGAAGGTGGGACAGCCGGCGGCGGGTAGCGTCAGCTCGGCCTGCGCCTCTGACAAAACGACGCAGGCGCGCTCCAGGTGCTTCCCCCACGCCGCGCGCACGCAGACTGGGACTGTCCACGTGGCGGCCGGCGGCGTGACGCTGCGCTCGAGAGTAAAGCGCTCCTGGGCGAGCTCGAGGACGGGCAATGCGCCCGTCTTGCAGCGCAAGGCGACCGACACCAACGGAGCGCCCGGCTGGACAATGAATGTGGACAGCGCATCGCCCAACGGATGGCCGCTTCCCTCGTCCAAGGCGCGGAAGAGCTCCTCGGCGGTGACGCTCTGGTCCGCATTTCGCTCGAGGTACAGCTGAATCCCGCGCTTAAAGTCCCGGGGACCCACCCACGCCTCGAACATTCCGAGCACCGTGGAGCCCTTGGCATAGGTGAGCGCCCCGTCGAAGGAGGCCTCAATGTCCGTCGCGGTCAGCACCGGCTGCCGCACGGCCTTCGCCGTCGGCAGCGCGTCGGCAGCCAGCGCCAAGGCTCGGCGGCTGAGTGCCTGACGGCTGAAACGAAAGGCGGGGTCCACCGCGTCAGTGGCCTTCAAGTCGAGCCAGGTGCCGAGCGACTCGTTGAGCCAGGTGTCATCCCACCAGGCGTTGGTGACCAGGTCCCCGAACCAGTAGTGGGCGAGCTCGTGGGTGCTGATGTGGGCGGCAAACGCTCGCCGCTGCAGGGACTCCTGGGCGGGGGGCATGAGGAGAATCGGCTGCCCAAGCGCCACCAGTCCGGGATGCTCCATCGTCCCCCAGTAGCGGGGCACCACCGCCACGTCGAGCTTCCCGTAGGGGTAAGGGACGCCGGTCAAGTCCTCCAGCTGCTTCACCACCCCGGGGAGGAAGGCCTGGGCGTAATGGAGCTCGGCCGCTCTCCCCGCCGGGAGGACAAATTGCAGGGGGATGCCCTCGTTCCCCGCCGCCGCGCCCTTCACCACCTCGAAGGGACCGACGACGAAGGCCACCAGGTAGCTCGGCAGGGGCCGCGTCTCGGCGAAGGCGATGGTTTTGAGGCCCCCGCCCGCGTCCGTCGTCGAGACGGCCGGGGCGTTGGCGAAGGCCACGTCGGCGCTGGGGACAGTGAGCGACAGCGTCCAAGGGATTTTGAAGGAGGGCTCGTCGAAGCACGGAAAGGCGCGGCGCGCGTCCACCGGCTCGAAGAAGGTGTAGAGGTAGGCGGTCGTCCCCTCGTCCACGCGGTAGATGCCGCGGCTCCGCTCGGGGTCCACCAGCCCGTGGTAGCGGAGCTGAAGCTGGGCCTGGCCCGGGCCAAAGGGCACGCCGAGTCGGATGAGCAGGAAGTCTCCCCGGCGTGCGCTGGCCGTCACCGCGAGCGGAGTGGCGCCGGACTGCAACCCGGCCTCCTCGATGCTGAGCCCCTTGGCGTGAAGCCAAAAATGGTCCGCCGCTTGGTCGAATTCTACCTCGATGGTGGCCGTGCCGGAGAAGGTGGACTGTTCCGGGACGAGACGCAGGGCGAGCGCCTCACGCACTGGGTGGACGCCCGGGGGAAGCCTCAGGGCAGGAGGCTGCTCGGCGTCGGCGGCGATAGTCCCCGCGTCGGCTGTCACCGAGAAAGCAGCCGGTGGTGCAGAGGTTGCGCAGCCAACCAGAAGGCAGCCGACGGCTGCCGACAGGACGGCCCGACGTCCAAGGCCGACTGAGCGGACGCTGCATGTGTGTGGCGCAAGCACTTCGGCTGCAGGCCCGCCTAGAGCGCCTTGACCTCGGAGACGAGCTTGCTCAACGACGCTTTGGCATCGCCGAAGAGCATCGACGTCTTGTCATTGTAGAAGAGCTCGTTCTCGATGCCGGCGAAGCCCGGATTCATGCTGCGCTTCAGGACGATGACCGACTTGGCCTTGTCCACGTCGAGGATGGGCATTCCGTAGATGGGGCTTTTCGTGTCATTGCGCGCTGCTGGGTTGACGACGTCGTTGGCCCCAATCACCACCGCCACGTCCGTCTCCGGAAAGGCCGAGTTAATGGCCTCCATGTCGTACAGCTTGTCGTAAGGAACGTCGGCTTCGGCGAGGAGGACGTTCATGTGTCCCGGCATGCGGCCAGCCACCGGGTGGATGGCGAACTTCACCTCGCCGCCCTTCTTCTCGATGAGCTCGGCCAGCTCGCGCACCTGGTGCTGTGCTTGGGCCACCGCCATCCCGTAGCCAGGGACGAAAATGACTTTGCTCGCGTAGCCGAGCCGCATGGCCGCGTCCTCGGCGGTGACCGAGCGGACACTCAGCCCCTCGGCGGTCTTCGCACCGGCGGTCACCTGCGGGGTGCCGAAGGCGCCGAAGAGCACGTTTCCGAAGGAGCGGTTCATCGCTTTGCTCATGATGACGCTGAGTAGAAAGCCACTGGCGCCGTCCAGGGCACCGGCGATGATGAGGACGTTATTGCCGATGGCGAAGCCGGTGGCGCTCGACGCCAGGCCGGCGTAGGAGTTGAGCAGCGACACCACCACCGGCATGTCCGCGCCGCCGATGGGGAGCACCAACAGCACGCCAATGCACAGCGCCAGGGCAATCATCAGGTAGAAGAGCAGCGTGGCCGTGGGAAAGAAGATGAGGTAACCGAAGAGCCCGAAGGTCACCGCGAAGAGCGTCAGGTTGATGGCGTTCTGACCGCGGAACGTGACCGGCGTCCCGGTGATGAATTCCTGCAACTTCCCGAAGGCCATGAAGCTGCCGGTGACGGTGAGCGCGCCAAAAAGCACCTCGAAGCCGAGCGCCGCCATCTGTCCATGGCCGATGGTGCTGCCGTGGCCCCCATGCCAGTACTCGGCCACGCCCACCAGCGTGGCCGCCAATGCACCGAAGAGGTGCGAGATGGCAATTCGCTGCGGCATGGCGGTCATCGGCACGAACATGCCGAGCGGGTAGCCGATGACCGTGCCGAGGATGAGGCCCCCGGCAATCCAGTCGAAGCGAACAATCTCCTGCTGAAAGAGCGTGCCGACGATGGCCAGAAGCATGCCCACCGCGGCCTGCTGCATGCCCCGGCGCGCGTACTCTGGGCGGGTCAGGCTCTTCAGCCCGAGGATGAAGAGGATGGAGGAGGCGAGGTAAATCGCCTGGATGCCGAGCTCGCGGCTCACTTCTTCTCCCCTGGAGGAAGTTCGTGGCGCCGGAACATCCGGAGCATCCGGTCGGTGATGAGAAACCCGCCGACCACGTTGATGGTGGCGGCGGTGACAGCGATGAAGCCCAGCACTGCGCTCGCCGTCCCGCGGTTTGCACCGGCCACCACCAGCGAGCCCACCAGCGAGATGGCCGAGATGGCGTTGGTGGCCGACATCAGCGGCGTGTGGAGCAGCGGTGGGACCCGGGTGATGACCAGGTAGCCGACAAAGCCGGCCAGCACGAAGACGTACAGCTGGATGATGGCGGTCGTCATGGTGCGAACACCTCTCCTCGGTAGGTCAGCAGCATGGCGCGGGTGATTTCGTCGGTCGGGTCGAGCACCAGTTTGCCGTCCTTCACCAGGTGTTGAACCAGCGTCAGGACGTTGCGGCTGAACATCTGGCTGGCATGGATGGGGACGCTGGCCGCCACGTTGAGTGGGCCGAGCACCACCACCTGGTCGACCTCCACCCGTTCCCCGGGCCGGGTGACGGCGCAGTTGCCTCCCGTCTCCGCCGCGAGGTCGACCACCACGCTGCCTGGCTTCATCCGCTGCAACATGGCGCCGGTGATGAGCTCCGGGGCGGGCTTTCCCGGGATTTGCGCCGTGCCGATGACCAGGTCGACCGAAGGCAGGTGCTCGGCGATGGCGGCCAGGGTGCGAGCCCGCTCGTCCGACGTCTGCTGCTTGGCGTAGCCGCCGGCGGTCTGCGCCTCGGCCGAAGCGAGCTCGCCGCTCACGAAGGAGGCGCCCAGACTCTTCACCTGCTCGGCGGCCGCGGCACGGATGTCAAACGCCGAGACCACCGCCCCGAGGCGCTTGGCGGTGGCGATGGCCTGCAGCCCCGCTACGCCCGCCCCCAGCACGAAGACGCGGGCCGGGGCCAGTGTCCCGGCTGCGGTGGTCAGCATTGGCAACAGCCGAGGCAGCTCGCCGGCGCCGAGCAGGACGGCCTTGTAACCGGCCACGGTGGCCTGCGAGGAAAGCACGTCCATGGACTGGGCGCGGCTGATGCGCGGGACGCGCTCCAGCGCGAGGAAGGCTGCCTTGTGCTGGTTGAGCCGGGCCAGGAGGCCCTCGGTGGGCGCTGCGCCCAAGAGCGCCACCACCGCGGCCCCCTCGTCATGGAGCCGGGAAACCTCCTCGTCCGTCGGGCGACGCACCTTGGTGACGAGGTCGCTGCGGCTCCAAACCTCTTCGGCCGCCGCCAGGCGCGCGCCGGCTTTGGCGTAACCCTCGTCCGGAGCAAACGCCGCCAGGCCTGCCCCGTGCTCGACGACGACTTCGACGCCCGACTTCACCAGCCGACTCACTGCGTCAGGCACCAGCGCGACCCGCCGCTCCCCCTCGAGGGTCTCTCGCGGAACTCCAATGCGCATGTCCCCTCCGGTTTCGCGTCGCCGTCCAGCTGGTGACTCAGTTTGCACGTTGACAACTCGAACAGCACGAGAATACGAGACTTGCAAAGCTTGTTGGTGGAGGGCTTTTGCTGGAACACCACCAGACGACTCGTTCGCGGGCCCCACCGTGTTGCTGCTGGGCCGCGGGGGCGTACTTGGCAACGGCGAAGCCCTCGCCGCACCGAGAGGGCCATGCCTGCCGAGCGTGACAGCGCCGTTGTGGCCGGCGTCGTCCTCGCCGCCGGGACTTCGAGTCGGATGGGCCGCAACAAGCTGCTTCTGCCGCTGGGCAAGCAGAGCGTCGTGCGCCGGGCCGTGGGGACGGCGCTCGCCGCGGGGCTCGAGCCGCTGTTGGTGGTGCTCGGCCACGAGAGCGAGCGTGTCCAGGCCGAGCTCGCTGGACTGCGCTACACGCCGGTCCTCAACCCAAAGTACGCCCAAGGCATCAACACTTCGTTGCGTTGCGGCATTGCAGCGGTGCCGGCACAAGCCCAGGCTGCGCTGGTGATGCTCGCGGACATGCCCTTCGTCACCTCGGACATGGTGCGCGCCGTCGTCGAGCGCTACCGGGGCGGCACCTCCCCGCTGGTGGTTTCGAGCTACGACGGCGTGGACGCTCCGCCGATGCTCTATGACAAGTCTCTGTTTGCCGAGCTCCTTGCCCTCGAGGGAGATGGCTGCGGAAAGCGCGTGGTGAGGCGCCACCGGCTGGAGAGCCTGCAGGTCCCCTGGCCGGCCTCGGCGCTGGCGGATTTGGACGTCCCCGCGGACGTGGCCGCGGCCTTGGCCGAGTTGGGAGGGCTCTGACGTTGCGTGCCGAACTCCTCCAGCTGGCCGCGGACCTCGCCCGCCGAGGCGAGCCCTTCGTCCTGGCGATGGTCGTCCGACGCGAGTCCTACAGCTCGGCCCAGCAGGGAGACATGGCGCTCATCACCCGGGACGGGGGCTACCACGGCTGGCTCGGGGGAAACTGCACCCAGCCGACGGTGAAGCGCGAGGCGCGCCGGGCGCTTTTGGACGGTCGCCCGCGCCTGCTCTCCTTGTCCCCGGAGCCAGCGCAGGAGCAGCGGGCCGGCATCACGGCGCTGCCGATGACCTGCCAGAGTGGAGGCAGCGTGGACATTTACCTCGAGCCCATCCTTCCTGCGCCCCGTTTGCTTTTGTTCGGGCTCTCCCCGGTGGTGCGTGCGCTGGCCCAGCTCGGGAAGGCCCTCGGCTATGCGGTGGACGTGGTGGACCGGCACGCCGCCCCGGGCGCCATCGAGGGCGCCGACCGGACGTTCAGCAACCTTTCCGCGCCCGAGCTGCAGGCGCCCTCCGGCGAGGCGGCGACGCGGCTGTTTGCGGTGGTGGCCACCATGGGCGAGGACGACGAGGAGTCGATGGCCGCTGCGCTCGCTGCACGGCCGTCCTACCTGGGCGTGGTGGCCAGTCGCACCCGCTTCGCTCAGCTGCGCGCAGCGTTGCTCTCGCGCGGTGTGACGGCGGAGGCGCTGGAGCGGGTCAAGAGTCCGGCCGGCCTCGACCTCGGCGCCCGACTCCCTGAGGAGGTGGCTCTCAGCATCCTCGCCGAGGTGGTGCAGCTGTTGCGCCTCCGGGCCGACACAGTCTCAGCCGAGCCGGTGCCGGTCGAACGCGAGGAGCTCGACCCGGTGTGCGGCATGACGGTGGCGGTGGCCACCGCGCGCCACCTCGGCGAGCATGCCGGGCGCACCTTCTATTTCTGCAACTCCCGTTGCCGCGAGAAATTCCTCGCGGCTCCAGAGAATTACCTCTCGGCGGCACCACCAAAAGGCGCACCCAGCAAGGTGGGTTGAGTCCATGGCGATGGAAATTACCAAGACGTTCACCGTGAAAGCCGCCCCGGCGGCGGTGTGGACGTTTCTCACCGACCCGCAGCGCGTGGCCCGCTGTCTCCCCGGCGCCGCCATCGGCGAGCAGCTCGACGACAAGACGTATTCCGGGACGATGACGGTGAAAGTCGGTCCCGTCTCCTCCAGCTACAAGGGGAAAGTCATTTTCGAGCGGCTCGACCCGACCACCCGCACCGCAGAGATTCGAGCCTCGGGCCAGGACACAAGGGGCAAGGGAGGCGCCGAGCTGCAGCTCACCAGCAGCGTCCGCGACGTCGGTGGGGGCCAGACCGAGGTCACCGCCGTCTCTCAGGTGAATATTACCGGGCTTTTGGCGCAGATGGGCCGGGGGATGGTCCAAGACGTCAGCGACCAGATTTTTCAGATGTTTTCGGAGCGGATGCGCAGCGAGCTCGAAGCCCCGGCGGCCGCCACACCCGGGACCTCTGCTGCCGCCTCCGCGCCTGTCCCGGCCGCCCCTTCGGAGCTGGACGTCGTGGCCCTCGGTGGGACGGCCGCGCGTCGGGCCGCCGGTCGGCTGGTGCAGCGCCCCGCCTTCTGGGCTGCCGTCCTCATCGTCGTCGCCCTTCTGTGGTTTGTCTTGTCCCGCTAAAGCGTCACTCTGTTGCTAAGGAGCGAGAATGATTCCAGCTGCCTTCGACTACCACGCCCCCAATAGCCTCAGCGAAGCGGTCGCCCTTTTGACGAAGTTTGGCGACGGCGCCAAGGTGCTCTCCGGCGGCCAAAGCCTCCTGCCGCTGCTGAAGCTGCGCCTCGGCCAAGCCAGCCACCTGGTGGACATCGGCCGCATCCCGGGGCTCGAGTACATTAAGGAGGAGGGCGGGATGCTGCGCATTGGGGGGCGCACCCGCGAGTCCGCCCTCGAGCACTCCGAGCTCATCCGGACGCGTTACCCTATCCTCCTCGACACCGCCCTGGTCATCGCTGACCCTCTGGTGCGCAACATGGCCACGGTGGGTGGCAACCTCGCCCACGGCGACCCAGGCAACGACCACCCGGCGACCATGCTCGTCCTTTCAGCCCAGGTGGTGGCCACCGGTCCCAAGGGCGAACGCGTCATCCCCATCGACAAGTTTTTTGTGAGTCTGTTCTCCACCGCACTCAAGCCGGACGAGATTGTGACCGAGATTCGCATCCCGATGCCTTCCGCCCGGAGCGGCGGCGCATACGTCAAGTTCGAGCGCAAGGTGGGTGACTACGCCACCGCCGCCGCGGCGGCTTACGTCACGCTGGGGACCTCGGGCCTGGTGGAGCAGGTCGGCCTGGCCCTGACCAACGTCGGTCCGACGGCGGTGAGGGCCAGCGCAGCCGAGAAGCAGCTCATCGGGAAGAAGCCGGATGCGGCGGCGCTGGAGGCGGCGGCACGCACCGCGGCTGCGGCCACCTCGCCCAACGCCGACCGGCGCGGGGAAACCGACTACAAGAAGGAGATGGGGCGCGTGCTGGCGGCGCGTGCCCTGAAGAAGGCAACCGCGCGGGCTGGAGGTCAATAGCGATGGCGACCCACACAATCAAGCTCACGGTCAATGGGGTAGAGCATCAAGCGACGGTGGAGTCGCGTCTCCTTCTGGTGCACCTGCTCCGGGAAAATCTGCGGTTGACCGGGACGCACATCGGCTGTGACACCACCCACTGTGGAGCGTGCACCATCCTCCTCGACGGGCAGCCGGTGAAGTCGTGCACCGTACTCGCGGTCCAGGCCGATGGGCGGCAGCTGAGGACGGTGGAGGGACTGGAGCAGGATGGGAAGCTCCATCCCATCCAGGAGGGCTTCTGGGAAAAGCACGGACTGCAGTGCGGCTACTGCACCCCGGGGATGATGATGACCAGCTGCGCGCTCTTGGCGCGCAACAAGAAGCCCACCGAGCTGGAAATCCGAGAGGCCATCTCCGGAAACCTCTGCCGGTGCACGGGCTACGTCAACATCGTGAAAGCGATTCAATCGGCGGCCGAGCGGATGGCCTAGGGTGACCACCATGCAACTGAGAACTACTCCCGAAGTCAGTGGCATGGGCCACTCCATGAAGCGCAAAGAGGACCCGCGCTTCATCCGCGGCAAGGGCAACTACGTGGACGACATCCAGCTACCGGGGATGCTGTACATGGACATCGTCCGGAGCCCCTTCGCGCACGCGAAAATCAAATCCATCAACGCCGAGAAGGCACTCAAAATCCCCGGAGTGCTGGCCGTCATCACCGGCGAAACGCTGGCCAAATACAACCTGCACTGGATGCCGACGCTGATGTCCGACACCCAGATGGTGCTGCCCACCGAGAAGGTGGTGTACCAGGCGCAGGAGGTGGCGGCGGTCATCGCCACCAGCCGCTACGTGGCCGCCGACGGCGTGGAAGCGGTGGAGGTGGACTACGAGCCGCTGCCGGTGGTGGTCGACCCCTTCAAAGCGCTGGCCCCCGGCGCGACAGTCATCCGCACTGACAAGAAGGACAAGAAGGACAACCACATCTTCCACTGGGAGGTGGGGGACCGCGCTGGCACGGACAAGGCCTTCGCCGAGGCGGAGGTGGTGGTCAAGCAGGACATGCACATCCCCCGCATCCACGTCGCCTCCATCGAGACCTGTGGCTGCATCGCCGACTGGGACCGGGTGAACGGGAAGCTCACCGTTTACATGACCACCCAGGCCCCCCACGCCATCCGGACGGTGTTCGCCTTGGTGGCCGGGCACGTCGGCCTCTCCGAGGAGCGAATCCGGATTGTGTCGCCGGACCTCGGCGGCGGCTTCGGCGGCAAGGTCCCGGTCTACCCGGGCTACGTCATTGCCGTGGCCGCCTCGGTCGTCATCGGTAAGCCGGTGAAGTGGATTGAGGACCGGATGGAAAACCTCCAGGCCGACTCCTTTGCGCGCGACTACCACATCCACGTCGAGCTGGCCGCGAAGAAGGACGGCACCATGCTCGCCCTGAGGAGCAAGACGCTGGCCGACCATGGCTGCGCCGACGCCGCCGCCAACCCCTCCAAGTTTCCGGCCGGTCTGTTCAGCATCTGCACTGGCTCCTACGACTTGAAGCACGCTTTCGCCGAGGTGGACGGCGCCTACACCAACAAACCGCCCGGAGGTGTGGCCTACCGCTGCTCCTTCCGCGTCACCGAAGCGGTGCACATGATTGAGCGCATCACCGACCGGCTGGCGCAGGAGCTGAAGATGGACGCCGCCGAGCTGCGGCTGAAAAACTTCATCCCCAAGGAGAAGTTCCCCTACCAGTCGGCGCTGGGCTGGGAATACGACAGCGGGGATTATGCGCGCGCCCTGAAGCTGGCGATGGAGCGCATCGGCTACTCCGCGCTGCGCAAGGAGCAAGCCGAGAAGCGCGCCCGGGGTGAGCTGATGGGCATCGGCATCTCCAGCTTCACGGAGATAGTAGGAGCCGGCCCCTCCAAGCACTTCGACATCCTCGGCATCAAGATGTTCGACTCGGCCGAGATTCGCATCCATCCCACCGGGAAGGCCATCGCCCGCTTCGGCACCAAGTCCCAGGGCCAAGGCCACGAAACGACCTACGCTCAAATTATTGCTGAGGAGCTCGGCATTCCCGCCTCGGCCGTCCAGGTGGAAGAGGGCGACACGGACACCGCGCCCTACGGCCTCGGCACCTACGCCAGCCGCAGCACGCCCACCGCCGGCGCGGCCGGCGCCATGGCGGCGCGCAAAATCCGCGAGAAGGCCAAGAAGATTGCAGCCCACCTTCTGGAGGTCTCCCCGGAGGACTTGGTGTGGGAGCCAGGGAAATTCTCGGTGAAGGGAGCGCCCCAGCGGTCGAAAACCATCCAGGAGATTGCTTTCGCCGCGTATACCAACCACCCCCAGGGGATGGAGGCTGGGCTGGAAGCGGTCTGCTACTACGACCCGCCCAACCTCACCTTCCCCTTCGGCAGCTACATCTGCGTGGTGGACATCGACCGGGGCACCGGGCAAGTGAAAATCCGCCGCTTCATCGCCGTGGACGATTGCGGAAACATCATCAACCCGATGATTGTCGACGGGCAGATTCACGGCGGCCTGTCGATGGGCATGGCGCCCGCCTTGCTCGAGGAGATTTCCTACGACGAGAGCGGCAACGTCCAAGGCGGCAGCTTCATGGACTACCTCGTCCCCACCGCCATGGAGACGCCCGCCTGGGAAACTGACAAGACGGTGACTCCGTCACCCCACCACCCCTTCGGGGCCAAAGGGGTCGGGGAGTCGGCGACCGTCGGAGCCCCCCCGGCCATCGTCAACGCCGTGGTGGACGCGCTGGCCCACCTGGGGGTGACCCACCTCGAGATTCCGATGACACCCGAGCGGGTGTGGCGGATTCTCAAGGAAAAGGGAGTGGCCGAGTAGCCGGCCATACCGGGGGAGGAATGCAGAGCACCGCCGACTCGGTGTCCGTGCGGCGCGACCAGCGCCGCATCCTCGGCCTCCTGGTTGCACTCTGCGCTGCCTCCTGGTGCTGGTCGCTGCGCGAGGCGGCGCAAATGGGCAGCATGGCCCACTACCACCCGGTGAGCCTGCTGCCGCTCAGCCTGATGTGGGGGGCGATGATGGTCGCGATGATGGTCCCGCCCGAGGTGCCGCGCCTCCTCTTCTTGGTGCGCGAGGACCGGGGCGAACCGCTGCCCCGCGCAATCGGCTTCCTTCTCGGCTATCTCTTGCCGTGGATGGTGGCCAGTCTCGGGGCGGCGCTCTTGCAAGCTCGACTCGGAGCGGCCGGTCTCATGACGGCGGAGATGGCCACTGGAAGCCGGATGCTGGGCGGCGGCTTGCTCCTGGCCGCAGGCGCGATGCAGCTCTCCCCCCTGAAGCGCGCCTGCCTTCAACGCTGTCGGTCGCGTGCCCGGCTCGCCGGTCCTCCCACCGAGAGCCTCCTTGGGCCGCTCTTGCGCGGCAGCTCCCAGGGGCTGTTGTCCATCGGCTCGTGCGGGCTGTTGATGCTGGTGCTTTTCGTCACCGGCGTCATGAACCCCTGGGCGATGGTGCTGCTCGCCGGCTTGCTGCTTCTTGAAAACGTGGCTCCGGAAGGCTGGCCGGTGCGCTGGGCGGCCGGGCTCGGATTGCTCGGCTGGGGGTGGTGGCTGCTTCTGGTATGAAACGGCCCATGGCAAGGCTGGAAGACGAAGCGGCGCGGTGGCTCGATGGAAAGACGCTGGCGCTGGAAAACGCGCTGGCGCCGCTGGTGGAAGTCAATTCCTTCACCGACAACGTCGAAGGCGGCCGGCGCGTCGGCGCCATTCTGCGCGAGCAGTGGCAGCTGCCAGGCCTCGGCTGCGAGGTGGTGAAGAGCACGCGCTTCGCAGACCATCTGGTCTTCCGCTCGGTTGGGGCCCCGGGGCTACAGCCCATTGCGCTCTTGGGCCACCTGGACACCGTCTTTCCTCCCGGCAAATTCGAAGGCTACCGGGTCGACGGCGAGCTCCGCCGCGGGCCGGGCACGCTGGACATGAAGGGCGGTCTGGTGGTGATGGGTGCCGCCCTCCGGGCCCTGGCCGAGACGGTGGGGCTCTCACAGCTTCCGCCGTTGCGGGTGGTGGTGGTCTCCGACGAAGAGGTCGGCTCACCCGAGGGGCAAGCCGTCATTCGTGAAGCCTGCGCCGGAAGCGCCGCGGCGCTGGTCTTCGAATCCGGCCGCGCGGAGGACGCCATCATCACCCGGCGCAAGGGCACCGGCGCGATGGAGGCGGTGGCCCATGGCAAAGCGGCGCATGCCGGGAACCACCACGCCGAGGGGGCCAACGCCATCTGGGCAGTGGCCCGTTTCGTGGACGCAGTCCAGCAGCTCACCGACTACCCGCGCGGAATTACCGTCAACGTCGGTAAGGTGCTGGGCGGCCAAGGGAAAAATACCGTTCCGGACGAGGCCGAGGCGCACGTCGACTTGCGCTTCTGCACCCGAGCCGACGGCGAGCAGCTGCTCGAGCGCTTCCAAGAGGCGGCGCAGCGCGCCGCCGCCTCGGTCCCCGGCACCCGAATCGCCCTCTCCGGTGGCATCAGCCGTGAGCCGCTCGAGCGCTCGCCGCAGAGTGCCGCGCTTTTGGAAGCCTACGCCGCCTGCGCCCGCGCCTGCGGGCTCGGTGGCCGTGAAGCCGGGCTGATTGGCGGCGGCTCAGACGCCAGCACCACCAGCAGCAGCGGGATTCCATCCATCGACGGCCTTGGCCCCCGGGGGAAGGGCTTCCACACCGTTGAGGAGCACATTGAAGTCTCCACCCTCGTTCCCAAGGCCCAAGCGCTGGCCCGCTTCCTCGCTCTTCGCGCCGGCGGCTGACAAAGGACAGCCCTGGAAGACGCCGACGCCGGCCCGGTGGTGCAGTTGCCTCTGGACGGGCGGCTCGACTTGCACCTCTTTCGCCCCCAGGACGTCCCCGCCCTTCTCGAGGCCTACCTCGGTGAATGCCGGCGGGCAGGCGTGCTCGAGCTGGAGGTCATCCACGGCAAGGGCACGGGGAGCCTGCGCCGACGCGTCCATGCCCTGCTCTCCACCCGCGACGACGTCCTTGCCATCCGCACCGCGGACGAGGCGCGCGGCGGCTGGGGCGTCACGCTTCTGACGCTGCGCCCCCTCTCCCAGCAGGGGTGAGACGTCAGGCCACGCGGGCTCTGCCCAAGCATGCTCAGCCAAGCACCGCGTGTCGCCCTCGGGTAGCAACTCTTCACATTCCCGACGCCTCCAGCATGTAGTATCCGCACCCCATGGAGACGCTGGTGCTGAGCACGGGGTACGAACCGGTGGCCCGTGTTCCCTGGCAGCGGGCCATCCACCTGCTCTTCTTGGGGAAGGTGGAGATTGTCGAAGAATACGACGACCGCCTGGTTCGCTCGGTGACGGTGTCCTTGAAGATGCCGTCGGTCATCCGCTTCCTGAGGGCCATCCGGGGGCGCAAGCGGGCCATCAAATTCAGCCGCGAGAATGTCTACGCTCGGGACACGGGGCGCTGCCAGTACTGCCGACAGCGCGTCTCGCGGCAGGACGCCACCTATGACCACGTCATCCCGCGCGCTCACGGCGGACACACCACGTGGGAAAACGTCGTCATCTGCTGCTTTCCCTGCAACCAGCACAAAGGTGGCCGCACGCCGCCCCAGGCGGGAATGACGCTGCTGTGCGAGCCGGTGAAGCCGAAGAAGTTGCCCGAGACGTTTCGTCTCTCTTTCGGCTACGAGCCCGGGATGCCGCACGCCTGGCGCAAATTCCTGCGCGACGTCGCGTACTGGCACGGCGAGCTGGAGGACTGATGGCCGGCCCAGCTCCTTCCTTAGGAGGAGAAGGGTCCCCCTCGCCCCCCGGTTCTCCCGGTACCCTGGCGCCGTCGGCGAAACCCCCCGGCAGAACCACGCCTGCTGTCCTTTTCCTGCGCCAACGGAGCGTGCCCAAGGCACTGGCGGCCCAAGCCAGGACTGGGCGTCAACGACGCGGCGAGGCAGGTCGGAGAGGGTAGGTGGAGCGGGGGTTGACGGCCCTCGCCGCTGCGGGCAGCGTCGGTAAACTGTGGCCACCATCCTCATCGTCGATGATGACGCCTTCGTCCGTACTCTTTTGAAAGACGTTCTCGAAGGCCGCGGCCACGCGCTGCTCGAAGCGGAGGATGGGCGCGAGGCGCTGGACGTCCTCGGGGAACGGGTTCCACAGCTGGTGCTGCTCGACCTCTTCATGCCTCGGCTAAGCGGCATGGAGGCCTTGGCGATGATGAGGGAACGCTGGCCGTCGGCCCGTGTCCTCGTCATCAGCTCGCTCGACAGCGAACGGCTGGTGGCCGAGGCGCTGGAGGCCGGCGCGGCCGGCTACATCACCAAGCCCTTTCACCCCATGGAAATTACTTCGGCCGTAGACCGGGCGCTCGCGAACTGACGGATGGCTTCCTCCTACTGGATAGGCGATGCAGAGGGGCGCGTTCTCGGGCCGGTGGGCCTGGACGTCGTCCAGGAGCTGGTCAATACCGGACGGCTCCAGGACGTCACCCGCGCCAGCACCGACGGCCACCGGTGGGGCACCCCGGAGCAGTTTCCGGAAATTCTGGCCCTGCTGCTTCATGCACCGAAGCCCGAGGTGCTTCTCGAGCTCGAGCGTCAGGAGGCTGGGCGGGTGTGGGAACAGCTGCGCACCATGCAGGGGAGGACCCCGCACGAGCTCTTCCACATCGAGCAGGATGCCTCGGTGGATGCCTACCGCAACGCCTTTTTCAAGCTGGTGAAGCGCTTCTACCCGGACCGCGTGCGCGCCCAGGCTCACCCGGACTTGCGCCGGGCCTACTCGGACGCCTTTCACTTCTTAAGCAGGCTGATGGTGCACATCGAGAACGAGCTGGCCGCTGGCCGTTCGGTGAGCGCGCTGCCCGCTCCCAGTGACACCCCGCTCTCCACCCCAGTCCCGAAGCCGGCCACGCCGGTGCACTTCCCGGCCGCTGAACGCCCCAAGCCGGCGACGCGTCCCTTGTCCCGCAGCCCGGAGCCGTCCGCTCGCCACAGCTACGAGGCAGCCGAATTCGTGGGCCTCGAACGGCGCGACGACCGGGTAGAGGTGACGGTGAAAGTGACGGCGCGCAACAGCGCCATGTTTACCCAGCACCCGTTAGTCAACCTGCAAAGCGGCGGGGTGTTTCTCGCCTGCCACACCGCCCTCCCTTTGGGGACCCCGGTGGAGCTGGTGTTCCGCTTCGACGAGCCGGCGCGAGAAATTAAGGCCCGGGGACGTGTCATTCTCGAGAATGCCGGGGCCGACCCGCGGACGCCGGTGGGCTTTGGCGTACGGCTGGTGGGCTTGCCCGCCGCCGAGAAAAACTTCGTCCAGGCCTTCCTCCTGCGGGCCGCCACTCGGCGCTAGCCCCCAAGGGGGGGGCGCCCCCGTTCCCTTTCAAGGCGGCCGCCTTGAAGGAACGCCAGGCGGGCGCGCAAAGAGTCTGTAGAGTCCCCCCGTCTATGCGACGCCCGGGGACAGCCCTGTGAGGTCTCGGACGGCGCCCGACGGCGGCGGCCGCTGCCCGCGCTGCGCGCTCAAGGCTTCCGTCTGCGCCTGCGCTCTGCTGCAGCGGCTTGCCGTCCGGACGCGCTTCGTCGTGCTGAGACATGCCCGCGAGGCGGACAAGAGCAGCAACAGTGCCCGCTGGGCCGCCCTGTTGCTGCCCAGCTGCCAGCTGCGGACGTGGGGCGGGCGGCCCGACGCGGCGCTGCTTCAGGACTTGGGCCGGCCGGGTGACTGGCTGCTCTTCCCGAGCGAGTCCCCGCCGGCCAGCACCGCCCCGCCGGGTGGGCCCCCAGAGCGGCTGGTGGTGCTCGACGGCACCTGGCGCCAGGTGCGCCGCATGCTGCGCTCGCTGCCGGCCGTGCAGGGCCTTCCCCGTCTCAGCGTGGCGGCCCGGCCCGGACGCTTCGGCCTTCGTGCGGCTCCCTCCCCGACGCACCTCTCCACGCTGGAAGCCATGTCTGCCGCAGTGGCCGCACTGGAGAGCGAGACACTGGCGCTGGCCCTGGACGCCTGTCACCGAGAGCTGGTGGCCCGGGCGCTCACCGCCCGAGGCCGACGCCTCAGCGAGGCGGCATGACCGCGCTGGTGCTCCTCGACAACGTCTCGCGGTCCTTTCAGGGCACCCAAGCGGTGTTTCCGCTGACGTTGGCCATCCCACAAGCCGAGACCACGGTGCTGGTCGGCCCGAGCGGCTCCGGCAAGTCCACCCTCTTGCGGATGATGGTGGGCTTGGTGAAGCCGGACACCGGGCGCGTCCTTTTTGAGGGCCGGCTGCTGACACCGACCAGCGCCCCCGAGGAGCGTCGCCGGATGGGCCTCGTGCTGCAGGGCGGCGGCCTCTTCCCCCACCTCAGTGTGGAGGACAATGCCGCGCTGGTCGCGCGGTACTTGGGCTGGGATGACAAGCGGGTTGGAGCGCGACTCAAAGTGCTGCTCGAGCAGGTACAGCTGCCGGCGACGGTGCTCGACCGCTTTCCGATGGAGCTTTCCGGCGGCCAGCGCCAGCGGGTGAGCCTTTTGCGGGCCCTGATGCTCGAGCCGGCGCTGGTGCTCCTCGACGAACCGCTCGGGGCGCTCGACCCCATCACCCGCTCCGAGCTCCAGGACGACCTCCGAGACACTTTTCGGGCTCTCGGGACGACGGTGGTGCTTGTCACCCATGACCTCGGAGAAGCGGCCTACCTCGGGGATACGCTGGTGCTATTGCGCGACGGCCGCGTGGTGCAAAGCGGGACGGCCGAGGACTTCATCCAGCGGCCGGCGGATGCCTTCGTGGAACGCTTCGTCCGGGCCCAGCGCGCTCTGGAGCCCCGCCGGTGAGCCAGGGCCTCTCGGTGATGCTGTTGCTGGTGCTGGCCACCACTCCTCTTCAGGTGGGGAGCAAAGTCTTCACCGAGTCCGTCGTCCTGGGGGAGGTGGCCACCCGGACGCTGACCGCGGCGGGCCTTCCGGCGGTGCACCGCCGCGAACTGGGCGGAACGCGCATCCTCTGGGAGGCGTTGCAGCGCGGGGAGCTCGACGTCTACCCGGAGTACAGCGGGACTCTGGCCGAGGAAATTTTCTCGGGCCAGGTGCCGGCGACGCTGGGGCCCTTGGGAGCGGCATTGGCCAAGCGCGGGGTTCGCATCGCCGCCGTCCTCGGCTTCGCCGACAGCTATGCGCTCGGGATGAAGGCCGCCACGGCAGAGCAGCTGGGTATCCGCCGCATCTCCGACCTCGCTCGCCACCCGGAGCTGCGCTTCGCCTTCAGCAACGAGTTCCTCGACCGCGTCGACGGCTGGCGTGCCCTCCAAAAGGACTATGCGCTTCCCCAAGCTGATGTCCGGGGGATGGACCACGACCTCGCCTACCGCGGACTGGCGAGCGGGGCCCTCGAGGTGACCGACCTCTATTCCACCGACGCCGAGGTCCAGCTCTTGGGCTTGCGCGTGCTCGAGGACGACCGGCACCACTTCCCGGACTACCAGGCGCTCCTCTTGCTGCGGGAGGGCGCCGCCAGGCCGGAGGTGGTGGCTGCGCTGTCAGCGCTGAAGGGCCGGATTTCTGCCCCGGAGATGGTGGCGATGAATGCCCGGGCCAAGGTGGGGAGGGTGCCGGAGGCCCAGGTGGCGGCGGATTTCCTCCAAGGAAAGGGCATCGACAGCGGGGCGCCGCAGCTGCCCGGCCGGGCCCGCCGCTTTCTCGGCTACCTGCAAGCGCACCTGGTTTTGGTGGCCGTCTCCCTGGCCGGCTCGGTGCTGGTTGGCCTTCCTTTGGGGATTCTCGCAGCCCGCCGCCCGCGGCTGGGCCAAGCGGTGCTGGCGGCGGTCGGGGTCCTTCAGACGTTGCCCTCGCTGGCGCTTTTGGTGCTGATGATTCCGCTGTTGGGAATTGGGGCTCGGCCCGCCATCGCCGCACTCTTCCTCTATGGACTGCTTCCGGTGGTGCGGAACACCCACGCTGGCCTCACCGGCATCTCTGGCGAGCTGCAAGAGGCGGCCGAGGCGCTCGGCGTGTCCTCCTGGGAGCGCCTGTTGCGCATTGAGTTGCCTCTGGCCTCCCCCTCCATCCTGGCCGGCATCCAGACCTCGGCCGTCATCTGCGTGGGGACGGCAACTCTCGGCGCGCTGGTGGGCGCCGGAGGCTTCGGACAGCCCATCCTCACCGGCATTCGGCTGGACAACACCGGACTATTGCTCGAGGGCGCCATCCCCGCCGCCCTCTTGGCGCTCGCCGTCCAGGGCTGCTTTGAGTGGCTGGGGCGCCTGGTCATCCCCCGGGGCCTGCGGCCGGGGCGGCCGACGTGAATCCAGCGCGACTCCGCAGCGCGCAGGGGCGAGGCGTCCTTCTGGCCGCCACCTTGGGCTCGGGCATGGCCTATCTCGACGGGACAGCCATCAACGTCGCCCTTCCCACGCTGCAGCGCGAGCTGGGGGTGGGGATGGAGGGGATGCAGTGGACGCTGGATGCGTACCTCCTCACCCTCAGCGCTTTCGTGCTGCTGGGAGGCAGCCTCGGCGACCTCTTCGGACAACGCAGGACATTCGTCCTGGGCGTGGCGTGGTTTGCCCTGGCGTCGGCCGCCTGCGGTTGCGTCACCAGCGCGCTCGGCCTGGTGGTCGCTCGGGCCATCCAAGGGGTGGGTGCGGCCATTCTCGTTCCAGGAAGCCTGGCCACCCTGCGCACCAACATCGACGCCGAGGACCAGGGCGCGGCCATCGGCACCTGGGCTGGCCTGGGCGCTGTCACCACCGCCGTCGGGCCCCTCTTTGGGGGCTGGCTGGTGCAGGCCATCTCCTGGCGCGCCGTCTTTTTTCTCAACCTGCCCCTGGCCGGAGTCGCCCTGTGGGCCGGGCTGCGGTATTTGCCGGCGAGTGCCGGCCGGGGTGGCGTCCGGCTGGACGTGGCCGGGGCGTCGGCGGCGGCCCTCGGGATTGGGGGCGTCACCTACGCCCTCATTGAAGGCCCGGCCCGGGCCTGGCCGCCGACCGCCGTGGTGGCGGCGGCGGTGGGGGTGACGGCGCTGGTGGCCTTTATTCCCCTCGAGCGGCGGCCCGACGCCATGTTGCCTCTGTCCCTGTTTCGTTCGCGGGCCTTCGCCGCAACCAACCTGACGACACTGGCGCTGTACGCCGGCCTGGGCAGTGCCATCTTTCTGCTGGCGCTCGTCCTGCAGCAGGCGCTCGGCTACTCGCCGCTGGCTGCCGGCGCGGCGCTGCTGCCGGTTACCCTGTTGCTACTTCTCTTTTCGCCCAGCGCGGGACGGCTAGCCCAGCGCTTTGGGGCTCGCCTTCCTTTGACGCTGGGCCCGGTGCTGGTGGCGGTGGGGTTTTTTCTCTTCCTCCGCGTTCGGCAGCACGCCGGCTACCTGGACTCGGTGCTTCCCGGTGTCCTGGCCTTTGCCGTGGGGCTGGCGGTGACGGTGGCTCCGTTGACTGGAGCGGTGCTGTCGGCGGTGGACTCCTCCTTCGCGGGCATCGCCTCGGGCGTCAACAACGCGGTGGCCCGTCTGGCCGGGCTGTTGGGCGTGGCGGCGGTGCCCTGGGCGGCAGGCCTCACCGGACACTCCGGCAACCTCCCGCCGGAGGCCTTGTTGCTGGGCTTTCACCGGGCGATGGGCCTGTGCGGAGTGCTGGCCATCGCCGGCGGCGTGGTGGCCGCTTGGGGCCTGCGGGCCGAAGGCGGCCGTTGAAGCAGGGGCACGCCCAGGCGAAGCTTGCCTCTATGCCCAAGCCC
Source organism: Myxococcaceae bacterium (assembly GCA_052143535.1). Taxonomy (GTDB): domain Bacteria; phylum Myxococcota; class Myxococcia; order Myxococcales; family Myxococcaceae; genus JADGRA01. The sequence goes on from JBKQSS010000093.1 coordinate 129,892, forward strand.
AGCCACGGCCCGGAATCGGCGGAGGTCTCCGATGCGCTCGTCTTCTTCGGCGCCACCGGGGACCTCGCCTTCAAGAAAATTTTCCCCGCCCTCCAGCAGATGGTGAAGCACGGGACGCTGCCCTGTGCGGTGGTGGGCGTGGCCAAGGCAGGCTTCACCCTCGAGCAGCTCATCGCTCGGGCCCGGGACAGCGTCACCCAGCATGGTGGGGGGGTGGACAAAGTCGCCTTCCCGAAGCTGGTGAGCCAGCTGAGGTACATCGACGGGGACTACTCGGACGCGATGACCTTTTCCGAGCTCCGCCAGGTGCTCGGGGACGCGCACCACCCGACGCATTACTTGGCCATCCCGCCGAGCCTCTTCGCCACCGTCGTCCAATCGCTCGGCAGTTCCGGCTGCGCCAATGGAGCGCGCGTCATTCTCGAGAAGCCCTTCGGGCACAACCTCGAATCCGCTCGCGCTCTCAACGTGACGCTGCACAAGGTCTTTCCGGAGGAGAACATTTTTCGCATCGACCACTACCTGGGAAAGGAGACGGTGGAGAACCTGCTCGTCTTTCGGTTCGCCAATACCTTCCTCGAGCCCATTTGGAACCGGAATTACGTGGAGAGCGTCCAAATCACCATGGCCGAGTCCTTCGGCGTTCAAGGCCGCGGGAAATTTTACGACGAGACCGGCTGCATCCGAGACGTGGTGCAAAACCACATGCTGCAGGTGGTGGGCTTCCTCGCCATGGAACCGCCCTCGGACCTCTACCCCGAGTCGGTGCGCAACGAGCTGGCGGACGTGCTTCGCGCCATTCCACCGATTGATGCCGGCCACCTGGTGCGCGGTCAGTTTCAGGGTTTCCTGGACGAGCCGGGGGTAGCCAAGGGCTCTCAAGTCGAGACGTACGCGGCGGTGCGGCTGGAGGTGGCCCTGTGGCGATGGGACGGGGTGCCATTCCTCATCCGCGCCGGCAAACACCTGCCAGTGACGGCCACCGAGGTACTGGTGCGCCTGCGCCGCCCGCCGCTGCGCAAAGTGACGCTGCGTGCCGACGCCAACTACTTCCGTTTCCGCCTCGGCCCGGAGATGCAGCTCAGCCTCGGGGCCCGGGTGAAGCGGCCTGGACCGGCCATCGCCGGGATGAATGTCGAGCTGGAGGCGGTGAAGTCCCCCAAGGGCGAGGAGGAGGCGTATGAGCGACTCCTCACCGACGCCCTCCATGGCGATGCCACCCTTTTCGTCCGCGAGGACGCCGTCGAGGCAGCCTGGGCCGCGGTGGCCCCCATCCTCGATGACTCGCGACCGGTGCACGTCTACCCGGCAGGGAGCTGGGGACCGCCGGAGGCGGACCGCTTGGCCCGGGACGTCGGCGGCTGGCACGACCCGGTCGTGCAGTGAGGGCCCGACGGGACGGGAAGCGTCAGCTGCCGGGCTTCTTGGCGGTGAAGTCGCCGGCCTTCACCACGCTGATGTGCTCAGTGTCCAGGTACTTGCGAAAGACGGCGGTCACTTGCTCCGCGCTCAGCGCGCTGGCCCTTTGCTCGAGCTCTGCGTCGAAGGCCATGGTGCGGCCAAGGTCGAGGTAGCCGGAGAGTTTGGCCGCCAGGCCTGCGTCTTGAGTGCGGCTCACCGCGCGGTTCTGGAGCCACGCACTTCGGCCTTCCTCGAGCTCCGCTTTTCTGAAGCCCCCGGCGGAGGTTTGCGCCAGCACCGTGCGAAAGGCAGCTTCCAACTTGCCCACGTTGGCTGGGTTGTAAATGGCATAGCCGACCCAACGCCCCACCGGCTCGCGGCTGCTGGCGTAGAAGCCGGCTCCCACCCCGTAGCTGAGCCCATCCGTCTTGCGCACCCGGTCCGCCAGGCGGCTATTCAGAAAGCCTCCGCCCAACAACCAGTTGGAGAGGGCGAAGGCCGCGTAGTCCGAGTCAGTGTCCTGCAGGGCAATCGGGTACATGCTGTAGAAGAAGGCATTGGCTTTGTCCGGTGTCTGCAGCTGCTCCTCGAGCGGTTTCACCAGCTTCATCCGCTCCGGAATGCGGAGATAGGGCTGCTCGCTCTTCCAGTCTCCGAAAAGACGCGTCACCAAAGCCTGCACCTCCTGCGCGTCGAAATCCCCGACCGCGGCGAAGGTGGCGTGGTCTGCCCCGTAGAAGCTCTTGTGGAAGGCCTGCACCTGCTCCAGCGTCGCGGCCTTGAGTCCCCTGATGGACTCCTCGGGCGTCTTCACCTCGCGCGGGCTGCCCGCCGGGTAGGGGCTCATGTACTTGTTGAGGGCGATGGTGGCCACCGTCTGCGGCTCGCTTTTGGCCTCCTCGAGGTCGGTGACGCTCTCGGCAACGAGCAGCTCGAGCTCCTTGGCGGGGAAGGAGGGCCGGCGGAGGACTTCCGCGACGAGGGTGAGCACTGCCGGGAGGTTTTCCCGGACGGTGGTGATGCTTACCCGGGCTCCCTCAGCGCCTCCGTTGACGTTGACTTGGGCTTTCAACTTGTCGAATGTGTCCTTGAGCTGCTCGCGCGTATGCGAGGCGGTGCCCCTCAGCAACATTCCCCCGGCGAGGTATGGGACTTCTCCCAAGTTGCTGAGGGCGGCCTCGGTTCCGAAGCGAAGCGTCAAGTCCACCGAAACCAGGGCCCCCTTCGTCTTCTTCGGCAGAAGCGCCCCCTTCAGGCCATTGGGAGCGCCAAAGCGCGTGGTGCGGGCGTCGATGTTGGCCGGAGAGGCGTCGAAGGCCTCGCCCTGGGCCATCGGGGCGCGTCCCTGGTAGTCGTGCACCATGGCTTGGACGTCCGCTGCAGGTGGGACGTCGGAGCGGTCAGGTTTGTCTGTCGGGAGGTAGATGCCGACGGTGCGGTTGCTGGCCTTGAAGTAATGCTCCGCCGCTCGTTGCACGTCCGCCAAGGTGGCCGCCTCCCGGCGGTCGCGGTTGAGGTAGAAGAGGCGCCAGTCACCCGCCGCCATCGCCTCGCTGAGGGCAATGGCCAGCCGAGAAGTCTCCCGGGTGATGAGGTCGAAGCGCTTTTGGGCTTCTGTCTTCGCGCGGTCTAACTCGGCAGCGGTAAAGGGCGGCGTGCTCGAGTGCTCCACCGTGTTGAGCAGTGCCTCGAGCGGGGCGTCCACCTTGGAGCCAGCAGGTAGGTTTGCGGCGAAGATGACAAAGCTTGGCTCGAGCGTGCTGACGCTTTGCTCGAAGATGGCCGAGGCAAGCTTTGTGTCCACCAGGGCCCGGTACAACCGCCCGCTCGGAGTGTTGGAGAGGATTTGAACGGCCAGCCCGAGCGCCGCTGCGTCCGGGGCCGAGGCGGCAGGAACGTGGTAGCCGGCGGCCACCAGGGGCGTGCCTCCCACCCGCCGGACGGTGACGCTGCGTTCCCCGTCCTGGGTGGGCTCGGTGGTGTACGTCCGCTGGAGCGTGCGCTTGGGCCGTGGGATGGGGCCAAACAGCTGGTTGACGAGGGCCAATGTCTTCGCCTCGTCGATGCGCCCGGCCACCAGGAGCACGGCGTTGTCTGGCTGGTAGAACTGCCGGTAAAACGCCTGGAGCCGGGGGATGTCGACGTGCTCGATGTCGCTCTTGGCTCCGATGGTGTCCTTTCCGTAGTTGTGCCAGTCGAAGGCCACCGCCTGGAGCCGCTGCAGCGTGACGTTTTCTGGGTCGTTCTCGCCGGACTCGAACTCGTTGCGGACGACGGTCATCTCCGAGTCGAGGTCCTTGCGCGAAATGAAGCTGTGCACCATCCGGTCCGCCTCGAGCCCCAGCGCCGTCTGGAGGTTGGCCTCACTGGCCGGAAAGCTGACGAAGTAGTTGGTCCGGTCAAACCAGGTGCTCCCGTTGGCGCGGCCGCCAAGCGAGGTGAGCGTCTTGGTCGGGTCCGGATGGGACGGCGTCCCCTTGAAGAGGAGGTGCTCGAGCAGGTGCGCCATCCCCGTCTCGCCGTAGTTTTCCTGCCGCGAGCCGACGAGGTAGGTGATGTTGACTGTCATGGACGGCTTGGAAGCGTCCGGGAAAAGCAGCACCCTCAGCCCGTTGGCCAGCCGGTACTCGGTAATCCCCTCCACCGACGTGACGCGCTCCGGCGCCGGGAGGGGTTTCGCCCGGGCTGCGCTGGGCGTGGCCTTGGGGGGTGCAACGGGCTGCGCAAAGGCCGGAACAACCGTGAGCAAGGCGGCGACGGCAAGGGCGAGAGGACGCATCCGGGGACGTAACTCCTTCAGAGAGAGAGGTTTGGCCGACAGGTAGGGAACTGGCGGCGGGGACATAGTGTTCCAGCGCCGGCGACGCCAGCACCTTCCGGGGGCAACCCTCGAAGAGGTGTCGGAGCCAACGGTTACCGTCCCACGGTATGGAAGGCTGGCTGATGGCGGCCGCGGGCGCTCTGGCCTCGGTGGCGGTGGGGCTGTGTGCCTGGGTGCTGGGACGGGCCCGGCTTGCGCAACGCTTGGGCGAGGCACGGGCGGCCATGCAGGCGGAGCTGGCCGCCGCCGCAGAGCGGCTTCGGGCCCGGGACGAGCGGTGCAGTCGACTCGAGGCCGAGCTCGCCTCGGCGCGGGCCGACGTCCTCCGGCTCCAGGAGGCGCGCTCCCTGGCCGAGTCGAGCCTGGCCGGCCTCGAGGCACGGCGCACGGAGGAGTTGCGCGCGGCGGAGGAGAAACTCGAGCTCTTCGGGCAGGCGCAGGAGCAGCTGGTGCAGCACTTCAAGGCGCTGTCGCTGGATGCGCTTCAGTCCAACAACCAGGCGTTTTTGGACCTCGCGAAGACGACGCTGGAGAAATATCAAGACGGGGCCAAGTCGGAGCTGGAGGCACGCTCCACTGCTGTCGGCGAGTTGGTGGCTCCGCTCAAGGAACAGCTGGAAAAAATGGGCGGGCAGGTGCTCGAGCTGGAGAAAGGCCGCGCCCAGGCCTATGGCGCTCTCAACCAGCAGCTGCGGGGCATGGCCGAGGCCAACGTCCAGCTCAAGGCGCAGACCGAAAAGCTGGTGGGGGCGCTGCGCTCCTCCTCGGTGCGCGGCCGCTGGGGGGAAATTCAGCTCAAGCGCGTGGTGGAGCTGGCCGGCATGCTGGCTCACTGCGACTTTGTGGAGCAGGTGCATGTGCCAGGGGAGGGCGGTCGGCTGCGCCCGGACCTGGTGGTGCAGCTGCCCGGGGGCAAGCAGGTGGTGGTGGACAGCAAGGCCCCGCTGGAGGCTTACCTCGAGGCCCACGAGCTGGCGGACGAGGCCAGCCGCGCCCTCAAGCTGCAGGAGCACGCCGCGCAGATTCGCCGCCACATGCGGGCGCTGGCCGAGAAGGGCTACGCCGACCAGTTCGCCTCAGCGCCGGAATTTGTCGTCATGTTTCTACCCGGAGAGGCCTTTTTCTCCGCCGCCCTGGAGCGAGACCCCCAGCTGATTGAGTTTGGCGCCCAGCAGAATGTCATCCCCGCCTCGCCCACCACCCTCATTGCCCTGCTGCGGGCGGTGGCCTACGGCTGGCGGCAGGAGCAGGCGGCGGAGGGTGCGCGCACCATCCAGCGGCTGGGGCGGGAGCTGCACGACCGCATCCGCACCGTGGCCGGCCACCTGCAGGCACTGGGCACCCAGCTGGGGAAGGGCGTGGAGGCCTACAACAAGGCGGTGGGCTCGCTCGAGAGCCGGGTGTTGCCGAGCGCGCGCAAGCTTCGCGACCTCGGTGCGGGCGGCGCCAGCGAGGAGGTCCCACAGCTCGAGCCGGTGGAGAGCCTGGTCCGGCAGATGGAGATGCCGGCCCTCACCTCCGCCGGGGGCAAGTCCTCCCACGAGGCCGCCTAAAAAAGGGCAGCGGCGGTGAATGACATGCGCCGCTTCTTCGTCGGAGGCTGCATGAAATGTCTGTGGGTGGTTCCCGCCTTGGGTTGCCTCGTTGGCTGTCAGAGTCTCACCACCAGTCCCAATGCACCCTGGGGCCCCATCAGCGGAGTCCAGTTCGTGCCATCCGACGCCTTCTTCCTGGAGAGCGTCCAGACCAATGGTGACTACAACTACGTGCTGATTGTGGCCGACCAGCCGGGCTACTGCTCCCTTTTGCAGCAGAACCTCAACGCCTACCCAAGCAACATCACCTTTGCCACCTTCACCATCTCCAACCCCATCGGCAGCGGCTCGGTCAACCCACCACCCGGCAGCTACCCCATCACCGCTGCCATCGGCGCGAACTCCTCCGCCCAGGCCACCTACGCAAGCGTCTCCGCCACCTGCGTGGTGTCACCCACCCTCAGCGGCACCAGCGGCAGCGTGGTGATGAGCGGGGTGGCCGAGGACGGGAGCGCGATTTCCGGCACGGTGGACGTCGAGTTTGGGAGCTCTGGCACTCTCAACGGCAACTTCGCCGCCGGGCTTTGCGATACGTCCAATGCCACCGAGGGCGCGAGCGTGTGTCTCCAGTGAGGAGCATTACGCCGGGTGCCTCGACCGGCACGGCACGCCGTTACCTCTGAGACGTCGTGAGATGGCGTCAACCTCACCTCCTACCGCGGGGGGCAGCCCCGGGCCCGCTGCGCACGCCACCGGCCCCTCGTAGCGGGGCACCTGAAGGCGGCCCGCAGGCCGTGCCCGGGGGAAAACATAGGCTTGCCCCCAGGGCCCTGCGTCGACTGAAGTGCCGCGCATGAAGCGACTTTTTCTGCCCTCGCTGCTGCTCGCAGTCCTTGTCGGGGACGCCCGTGCCCAGGCGCCAGCGCCCGCCACGGACAAAATGCTCCCGCTTCCCGCCGACGTCGTGCCCAGCGACGGCCGAGCCGTGGTGCAACGACGGATGAACCGCCACGGGGCGAGCCTGATGGAGTTGACACTCGCCGTAACGCTGCTGCAGCGAGACACCATTGCGCGGGCGGCCGCCGAAATTGGCACCGACACTGGGCTGCCGGTGATGCCGCAGGGCCCTTCCGAGACGCCCTCGCAGCGCAACTTCCGCTACCTCGAGGCGGTGCTGCGCGAGCGGACGGCGACGCTTGCCCAGGCCTCAAAGAACGGCGACAACGCCTCGCTGGCGACCGCCTTCGGCAACATGATGCAGGTCTGCATCAGCTGTCACTCTCTGTACCTGCACCAGCCGGAAAAAGCCGCGCCGAAGCCCTGAGGCCAGAAAGGCCCCAGCCCTAGGCCGCTTCGAAGAGGGCGGCGGCTCCCATGCCACCGCCGATGCACATGGTGACGACGCCGTAGCGGCCTCCCCGGCGCTTCAACTCGCGCAACAGGGTGCCCGTCATGCGCGTCCCGGAGACGCCGAGCGGGTGGCCGAGCGCGATGGCTCCGCCGTTGGGGTTGACCCTGTCCAGCGGTAGCCCCAGCTCGCGAATGCAGTACAGCGCCTGGGCCGCGAAGGCCTCGTTGAGCTCGAAGACGTCGATGTCCTTCACCGCCAGCTTATTCTTGGCCAGCAGCTTGCGCACCGCTGGCACCGGGCCGATGCCCATGATTTCCGGAGGCACGCCTGCCACCTGGAAGTCGATGAAACTGCCCAGCGGTTTGACGCCCAGAGCCTGGGCCCGGGCCTCGCTCATCACCACCACCGCCCCCGCGCCGTCGGTGAGAGGGGAGGCGTTGCCGGCGGTCACTGTGCCCTTCGGGTTAAAGGCAGGCTTCAGCTTGGCCAGCCCCTCGAGCGTCGTCTCAGGCCGGAGGATGGTGTCCACGCCAACGGTGGCGGTGTGCGGCACCCCCGCCTCGTCGAAGACTTCCGTCGTGACGCTGACAATCTCGTCCCGGAAGAGGCCCTTCTCCCGGGCGGTGGCCGCGCGTCGCTGGCTCTCGTTGGCGAAGGCGTCCTGCTGCTGGCGCGTCACCTCGAAGCGCTTGGCGACATTTTCTGCGGTGGCGCCCATCGAGATGTAAACCTCCGGGTAGCGCTCCATCAACTCGGGGTTGGCCGACACCTTGTTGCCCCCCATCGGCACCATGCTCATCGACTCGGTGCCGCCCGCCACCACCACCTCGTACATGCCGGCCAAAATACTCTGCGCGGCCTGGGCAATGGACTGCACCCCCGAGGAGCAGAAGCGGTTGATAGTCATTGCCGAGACAGTGTCCGGCAGTCCGGCCAACATCGCCGCCAGGCGCGCCACATTCATCCCCTGCTCCCCCTCGGGCATGGCGCAGCCAAGGATGACATCGTCGATGTCCGAGGGCTTGAGACCGGGGACGCGCTTCACCGCCTCGGCGATGGCCACCGCGGCCAGGGTGTCCGGCCGGGTGTCCTTGAATTCGCCCTTCAGGGCCCGGGTGAAGGGGGTGCGCGCTGCGCTGGCGATGACAACTTTGCCGGCCATGGGGGTCTCCTCAGGAAAGCTACTGTTAATGCTGGCGCTTCAGTTGCGCAGCGGTTTGCCGGTCTCCAGCAGGTGGGCCATGCGCGCCTGCGTTTTCTCCTCGCCGCACAAGCCGAGGAAGGCTTCGCGCTCCAGCTCCAAAAGGTGCTCCTCGGACACCGGGCTGCTGGCCGAGACGTCGCCGCCGGTGAGCACGGTGGCCAGCTTCTGGCCGATGTGCCGGTCGTAGGCGGAGATTTGGTTGTTGGCCTCCATGTCGTACAGCATCATGTCGATGGTGGCGGCGCCGCTCCGCCCGGAGAGCCGGAAGTGCGTCGGCCGCGGTGGCCTAAACCCGGAGTTGGCCATGCCCAGGACACGCGCCTTGGCGTCGGCCAAGAGGAAGTCGCGGTTGAGGGAGATGCCGTCGCGGGCCGAAAGGAAGCCCAAGGCACGCGCCTCTTCGGCGCTGGTGCCCACCTTGGCCGTACCGATGGCCAGGAAGGCTTTCTTCAAGAAGGGCAAGGGGTCAAAGTCCTTGTCGGTGGCGAAGGGCCCATAGAGGTTTCGCAAGAGCTGCATGTTGCCGCCGCCGCCCGGAATGAGCCCCACCCCTACCTCCACCAGCCCCATGTAGAGCTCGGCCGCGGCCTGAATGGCGTTGGTGCCCATGCTCACCTCGGCCCCGCCCCCGAGCGTGAGCCCGAAGGGCGCCGCCACCACCGGCACCGGGCTGTAGCGCATTCGCTGGTTGGCCCGCTGGAAGGCCTCCACCATCTTGGCCACCGACGCCATGTCGTCGCTCTTGATGGCCATCAACAGGGCCATCAGGTTTGCGCCGGCCGAGAAATTCGCGCCGTCATTGCCGATGACCAGCCCGCGGCCCTCCCGCTCGGTGCGGTCGAGGGCGCTGTGCATCATCCCCACCATACCGTCGTCGAGGGCATTCATCTTGGAGTGGAACTCGAGCAGGAAGACGCCATCCCCGGCGTCCCACAGTGAGCTCGACTCGTTGTTCTCCACCCGCTTGTTCCCACGGCGTAAGTACTCCACCCGTAGGGTGCGCGGGTTCTCCGGCACCACCGCGGCCTTTTTCGAGGCAATGTCCCAGGCGGTGTCCTTGGTGCCCTCGACTGCGTAGAAGGTTTCTCGCCCGGAGGCCAACATCTGCTCCACCCAAGCCGCGGGCTGGATACCGAGCTCCCTCATCCGCGCCACCCCCTTGCGCACTCCGTACACGTCCCACACCTGGAAGGGCCCGAGGTCCCAGGCGAAGCCCCAGCGAAGCGCCCGGTCGATGTTGACCAAGTCATCCGAGATTTCTGGAATGCGTCGGCTGGCATAGGCCAGCGTGTCCAGCGTCACCCGCTCGGCGAAGCGGGCCGCCTTGTCGGTGCCGTTGAGGACGGTGCGGATGCGCTCGCCCGGGTCGTCGAGGTTGCGCGCCGCGCCGAGCGACTCGAAACGCACCTTGAGTTGGGGGCGGTAGGTGAGACTGGTCAGGTCCAGGGCGAGAATTTCCTTCTCCCCGTCTGGCGTGCGGACCAGCTTGTAGAAGCCCATCCCGGTCTTGTCGCCGAGCATCCCCTTCTGCACCATCTGCTCGACGAAGGGCGGTACCCGGAACGTGTCGCGCTCCTCGTCGTGGTGCAGGGTGTCGTAGCAATTCTTGGCGACGTGCACGAAGGTGTCGAGTCCGACAATGTCCGTGGTGCGAAACACGGCGCTCTTCGGACGGCCCAGGGCCGGCCCGAATATCTTGTCGACCTCTTCGACGGTGAGCTCGGCCTTCTGCAGCTCGGCCAGAACGCGGAGCATCCCGTAGGTGCCCACTCGGTTGGCGATGAAATTGGTGGAGTCCTTGGCGTAGACAATCCCCTTGCCCAGGACTTCCTCCCCGAAGCGAGCGAGGCGCTCGAGCACCGCCGGGTCGGTTTCCTTCCCCGGGACGAGCTCCAAAAGCCTCATGTAGCGCACCGGGTTGAAGAAGTGGGTGACCAGGAAATTCTTCCGAAAGCTCGGTCCCCGGCCTTCCAACATGCCGACGATGGAGAGCCCCGAGGTGTTGGAGCTGATGACGGTGCCCGGCCGGAGCAGCGGCTCCACCTTGGCGAAGAGTGCCTGCTTCACGGCCAGCTCCTCTTTCACCACTTCCACCACCCAGTCGCACTCGGCGATGCGCGCCAAGTCGTCCTCGAAGTTGCCGACCTCGATGAGCTCCAGCGCGGCCGGGGTGAAGAGAGGTGCCGGACGCAGCTTCCTCAAATTGGCCAGCCCGGCGAGGGCGAACCGGTTGCGGAAGGCCTTGGCCTTGGTGTCATCGGTGGGACTGGCCTTGGGCGGCACCATGTCCAGCATCAACACGGGGAGCCCAGCGTTGGCCACGTGCGCCGCAATCCCGCTGCCCATGACGCCCGCTCCGAGCACCGCTACTTTTCGAATTCTCTCGCTCATGTGTGACTCCCCGACGCTGCAGAAGGACACTCCGTCCACCCCCCAGCGACTGGCCCCCCTGGGGTGGACACCCGCCGGCGCACCCTACGCGATTGACTTGGAAGTCAACAAGCCCTTCACCCACCCAAGCAGTGCCCCAGAGCGCCGCTGTCTGGGGCCCACCACCTCCACCCGTTACCCGTCGGCCGTCAGCCGCAGGAGTGCCACCTCGACGCTTGCCCAAGCCGTTGGAGCGACGCTCGGCCCCCGAGGCCTCAGTCCGGACTCCAGTCCGAGGCCGGCAATACCTTCCAGCCAGTGTCCAGGCCGGCGGTGGTTGTCAACCGGACAATGCGCAGCGGCCACTGCCGGGCCTGCTTCCGTGGGCCGTCGGTGGTCTCGACGGTGAAGTGGTAGACGTCCAAGGTGTAGCTGCCGTCCGTGCCGGCCTGCTGCAACAGAGGGCGCACCGGGTTTTTCGGGTGCCAGTAGACTTCTCGGCCCACCCGCGCGACATAGGCCAGAAGCGGCAGCGTCTTCTTGAAAGCCTCCGTGCGCTCCTTCGTCGGCGCGAGCAGCCGCGCCGCCTCGTCGCGCGTCAGCTCCACCACCGTCATCTCGTCTCCTCCGGACGCGCCAGTTTTCTTCAGCAACTCTGCGAGCGAGCGACGCCCGGCCTTGTCCAGGTCAGCCATCAAGGTGGCAGCCGTCTTGAGCGCGCCGGTCTCCTTCTTGGCGTAGTCCCGGCTGACAATCCGCCAGGTGTCCACCGTGCTCAGCCGAGCATCCAGTGTCACTCCCCCGAGGAGGAGCTCCCGGCCAGCGTCGTCCCCGGTGGCGCTGAGGGCGTTGAGGTAACTCTCGGCTGTCTTCTGGACGGGGGGCGGCGTCTGCTGAGCGCAGGCGACGGTGGGCAACAACAGGCACAGCAGGGCGGCCCTTCGCATGGGGTGCTCTCTAGACCAACTCCTGGGGTACCCTCCAGCCTTGCCCGCCTCCCCTCAACGAGAGGGGCGTCGTCGCGCCGGCCGGCGGCGAGGAAGGGACGTCAGGGCTTGCCGCTGGCCAACCGAGGGCTCGCCGAAAACCGAATGAAGCGCACCCCTCCGCCTGGCCGCTTCGAGACACTGGGCAACTGGGAGCCGCCGGGCTTCCCGAGGCGCGTGGTGACGGCCTACCTGCCGGCAGACCATGTCCCGGACGGGACGCGCCCGGTGCTCTTCCTGCTCGACGGGCAAAACGTCTTCGACGACGTCTTCAGCTTTGCCGGCGGCTGGTATGCGCACCGGGCCGTCGACGGGCTACCGCGCGCGAGGTGCAACGCGCCGGTGGTGGTGGGCATCCCCCACGGAGGCGAGCGCCGCATCGACGAGCTGGTGCCGTGGAAAATGGCACAGGGCGGAGGCCACCTGGCCTCATTCCTGGCCTGGGTCATGGCCAAGGTGGTGCCCGAAGCCCAAGCTCGCTACGGCACCGTGCCGGGGCCAGTCGGGACGGTGCTGGGCGGCTCATCGCTGGGCGGCCTGGCCGCGCTGTGGGGCCACGTGCACCATTCCGAAACGTTTGGCGGGGCCTTGTGCCTCTCCCCCTCGGTGTGGGTGGCTAGCCGGGCCATCTTCAAGGACGTGGCGGCGTTTCGCCCCCCGGCAGTGTCGCGCATTTACCTCGACTGCGGCGGCAAAGAGGCCGGTGGCCGCATGCTGCCGGTGGTGAAGCAACTGGCCGAGCTACTGAAGGCCAAGCATTACCCGCCGCAACAGCTCAAGTTTCGCCCGGACGCCCAAGGCCAGCACAACGAGGCGGCCTGGCGGCGGCGGCTTCCAGGCGCGCTCCGTTTCATGTTCCGCCGCGGCTCGTGACGTCGAGGCTTCCAAGAGAGGGCTTCCCCATGCACCGCACTTCGGCTCTTGCAGCATCGCTGCTCGCCCTCGCTGGCTGCGCCCGGCCCACCCAGCTGCCCGGGCCGACTGGACACGAGACGCCGGAGGCGGCGGCCAAAGCGGAGACGGACCTCTCCCACCCGCCCCCCGTCGAGCCGCGGGTGCTGGCGCCGGTGGCCCCGGAGGTGGTGGCCCACGGCTCGCGCGCGCTCCGCACCGTGGCTCTCACCTTTGACGCCTGCAGCACCCGAGACGTCAGCCAGTACGATGAACGCGTGACGCAGGCGCTCATCGCCAACAACACCCCGGCCACCATTTTTCTTGGGGGCAGCTGGGCCAAGGAGGAGGCGGCCCATGTGCGGGAGCTGGCCACGCACCCGGAACTCTTCGAGCTGGAAAACCACACCTTCACCCATCCCCACATGCCCGCCGTCAAGGACGACGCCCGGGTGCGCCAGGAGCTGCTCCGGACGCAGGCCGAGGTACAGGCCCTCACCGGCCGCACGCCGCTGTTGTGGCGGCCGCCCTACGGGGAGTACGACGCCCGCGTCGTCAAAATTGCGGCCGAGCTCGGGCTCACCACCATTGAGTATGACTTGGCCTCGGGGGACCCGGACCAGCACGCCACCAAGGAGAAGCTGGTGGAGTGGGTGCTGAGGAAGGTGCAGCCCGGGAGCATCGTCGTCATGCACATCAACCACCTGAAGTTTCATACCTCAGAGGCACTCCCGGGAATTATTCAAGGGCTGCGAGCCCGGGGCTACCAGTTGGTGACAGTGGGGGAAATGCTGCGCGAGTCGCACGGCCTTCCGCTGAAAGCCCTGGACGCCGGCGCAGAATGAGTCCGGACGGCGGAGGGACGCCTAGCTGCTGCTCGCCTCTTTGGGCCGCGGACGGAAGAGGGGGCAGGCTAGGACTGGCTGGGGGGGGTATTTCTCGGGAAGCAGCGGACAGAGGATGAAGAGGCTCGACTTGCTGCGGACGTAGCGCGGCGGCGCGGCGCAACGGTGGCAGAGGCTGTTCGGAAATGGCAAGGGAGCCGGAGGCGCAGTGCCCACGGCTCCCTGTCTAACGCCCGAGGGGCAAGCGTCCCTAGATTTTGACTTCGAAGTCCACCGTCCCGACCAGGGCGTTGGAGTTGTAGGAGGCCGGGTTGTAGAGGGGAAGCGAGGTGCTCTGCTCGCCGCTGGTGACCGGGAAGAAGTAAATCCACTGAGCACCGACGTCGACGTGGAAGGCCCCCGAGCGCCAGCCGAAGCCGGCGGCGAAGTTGAGGCGGCTCGAGTCTGGGACGTCGGGCTGCAGGGTGGCAGTCGGGCTCGGGGTTGGGTCATACATGATGCCGCCGCGGAGCGCCCAGTGCTCGTCGATAATCCACTCCGCGCCCACCCGGATGTTGTAGGTGTGGTGCCAACTCTTGAGTTCCACCGAGTTGAGCGCCGGCGTCTGGGGAAAAGTGAGCGCGATTTCCTGAAACACCTGCCAGGCGAAATAGGTGAGGTCCGCGTCCAGGGTGAGGCAAGAGAGCGGCTTGAAAGCGACGCCCAACCCAACGGTGTCAGGCGTGGTGAAATTGGTGTTGCCAGGCTGGTCGTAAAGCTGACCCTGGAAGGGGGGAGGGATGTTGGAGAAGTGGGCCGAGCCGCTGAAGTTGAAGGCGACCCGGCTCCGGTAGTAGGCGCCGATTTGCAGCGTCTTCTCGATGACGTCCACCTGCACACCGACGTTGCCGCCGTAGCCCCAGGTGGCCGCCCCCAAGTCGACGGCCGGCTCGGGCGGCGTGTAGACGTTGGGGTTGCCAGTGGCCAAGTTGATGTTGCGCTGCAGCTCCACCGTGGCGCGGACGATTTGGACGCCGCCGCCGAAACGGACCGGCCCGAAGTGGAAAGCCACCGTCGGGTTAATGTCGTACAGCTTCTCACTGACGCTGGTGACGAGGAAGCGCCCCGGGTACCCGTCGGGATAGCTCAGTGACAGCCCGTAGGGCGTGAAGACGCCGACGCCCACCGTCACCTCGTCCGAGATGCCGTAGGTGGCGTAGAAGAAGGGCGGCGTGATGGGGGTGCTGTTGGCGGACGTCTGCACGCCGTTGGCTGCGCTGATGTTGAAGTAGGGGACGATGACGGTGATGCCCAACT
>JBKQSS010000094.1:0-5284 GCA_052143535.1 Myxococcaceae bacterium
GTGACGAGGGCGGTGACGCCGTCTTCGCGCAGCGTCCGCCACAGGGGAACGTGCTGGGCCAGGGAAGTTTCCCTCAAGGCGGTCTCCCGGAGACGTCCGTGCTTCGGTACGGCCCGAAGGGGAATTGAGGGGCAGCGCTCCGAGCACCGGCGCTGACTTCACCCGCGAAGAGCAACCGACGCAGCTGAAAGCTGAAGGCGTGCGCCCAGTGCTGTGCCGGGCGCCCGCGGTTGAGAAGGGCGACTGCGGCGTGGGTGGTGGCAGTAGCCAAGAGGAAGGCCACTGGCCGCAGCACCATCAACCATAGGTAGCTGGCCACCACGACGACGAAGAAGTCGACGGGGAAGTTGAGCCCGAGGAGCGTGGCGCGCGAATCGGCGTGCCGGTAGACAGGTGCGTCCATGGCGGTGAGTGTCCACGCCGTCAGTGACTGAGCGCTTGGACGAGGGCCGGGAAGGTGTTGAAGAGGAACACCAGCATCACCACAATTCCAGCGGTGATGAGCGCCTCTTTGAGGAGGGGCTTGAAGAAGGTGGCTGCAGCGACACACAGCAGCACCATTCCCGCGCCGGCCCAAATGACAAAAGGCTTGGCGTAGGCGAACAAGCCCTGGCCCATGGCCGTTGGGTCGACACTCTGCGCGAGCGCCGAGGAGGCGCCGGCCCACAGGAAAAGCGCACCGAGGGGAGCGCTTGGGATTGAACGAGACGTAGGGTGGACGAGCGGCGTCATGGCACGACCTCCGGGTGAGTGCAGCGCGGGGAGCAGCTGGCGGGGACGCGGGGGCCCCACTTCCAGGAGTTGCGTGCGCCCAACGCTGCTTGGACGACGAAAGCGCCTGGCAGGGCGCGGCGCTCCTCATTGTTGCTGCGGCGGGCAGTCTCCGCGGTGCCGGGCGCCGTTCCTCGGGCCTCGAACGACGTTCGGCCGGCGAGGAGGCCCGGACGCTTAGCGCGCTCCGGGTCGCCCGGGTCTCGAGACTGGCGCTGCTGGCGGCCGCACTCCCTCAGGACTCGGCCCGCCAACCCCCGAGAGCTGCGAAGTCTTTGGGCGGGAGCGGGCATACCAGCAAGGAGGCCGTCTCTCGGGCCTCAGCGTCGTCCGGACTTCGAAGGGGAGGGTGGCGGAGTGGAGGTGCGCGGCGGAGGTCGGTCCCTGCCCTCTTGGGCCAGGTCCTCGTAGCGCTTGTGCAACAGCATCTGCAGGTAGTTGAGAATGTGGAGCTTCTGAGACTCGGCGTCCCGCTTCAGCACCTCCACCACGTAGCTGGGCAACCGGAACCAAGTCCGCAGCTGCGAGATGACTTCGCGGACTGCCTCGGCGTTGTACGGGAAGCCGAGCTGAGGTCGCAGCACCTCTTGGACGAAGTTCGCGTCCTCCGGGGGCACCTTCACGTTGAGCTGCCGCATCTCCTGGTCCGCCGGTAGAGGAGTCTTTGCCATCTCGTGCACAGCGCTCATGGATACAACATGGCACCCATGTGCGACCAATGTCAATGTTGGTTGGAAGCTTCATTTGACGCCGGCCGTCGTCTCGGCCCGCTCTTCATGTATGTCACTTCCGGCCGACATGGAAAGGCTCGAGCGCGCTTCTGAGAGGCAAACACGTCAAGCGGGGGCCCCGGCCCCCCCCGCCTTTTTGAAGCCAGCACGGCAATAGCCCGCCTCAGCGGGCGCGCAGGAGGACTCGAAGGGCTTGAAGGCGGGCCAGCAGCGCCGCCGCGTCGCTGGCCTGTGCGCGCCGTTGCCCTGTCTCCGCGGTGATGGCCGCATGTAGGACGGAGGCGACGTCCTCGAGGGCGTGGTCTCGCAAGACGCGGCGCACCTCGACGGCCTCGAGACACTGGGCGGCGAAGGCCCGCCCCCCGCAACCGGCAGGCACCGTCTCGCCACTGAAGCCGACGCGCAGAAAGGCGGCGTCCTCGAGAAGGAAGAGTCCCTCGAGCGGCTTCGGGCTGCTTGGGGCCCGGGGTTTCGGGGTCTCGCCAAAAAGGAGGAGGGCGCGAAGGTGCAGCAGCTTGGGCCGGCCCGGGGCGCTCGAATCCATCAGCAGAAGCGGGCGGGCTAGGGCGGGTAGGGCCGGCCGCAGTGCGTCGAGGACGTCGCCGAGCAGAGCCGCTTCCTCGGCTCGGGCTCTCGACACCAACTCCATCCGCAGGCGGTAAACAGCATCGAGCCGGGTGGCCGCCTCGCACAGCGCCCCGGCGCGCGCCCGGAGGCGTGCGTCCGGGCGCTGCTCGCGCGTCGGGTGCCGGAAAACGCTGTCCCACGCGCCGCTTGGCACCGCAGTCACCCGAGGAGGGTGGAGGCTGCGGCGGGCTCGGGCCCGGACGCTGGCTGGGCACCGAGGGCCTGCTCCTCGGCCCGGTAGCGGCTCCAGCACCAGCGCTGCAGCACGTCGAAGCCCCCGACGATGCGCCACTCCGGTTCGGCGGCACTTCCCACCAGGTGCGAAATCCACGGGCTGAAGAGGCTACGGGCGAGCTCGGCGTCGCCCGGGCGGCGGATGAATTGGGTGGCAAACTTCTCCACCCGGACGAGCAGCGGGCCGATGCGCTCGCGCAGCCGGCGTTCGCTGAGGCCCTCCCGAAGGTCCTTCATCTCGGTGTGGAAACGGCGCCGGTCCGGGGCTTCCAGCTCGAATTGCTCAAGCTCCCGCCGCAGCTCGGCCAGGGTCGGCACGGCCGCAGCGGTGGGCCGTGGCTTCTGCCTTGGGTGTGTCATGGCGCGGGGACCTCCTGTTGCCGGCCCGCTTCTCGAGGGGAAGAGACGTACCAAGCTCGCCCGTGGCCTTAGCCTTCCAGCTCGGCGACGGCCGTCCTGTCGCGGTCGGGAAGCAGCAGCACTCGGCCATTGGTGGGCAGGGCGTCAAAGAGGACGTTGAAACCCCCATGGTCGAGCGGGAAGGCCACGCCAATGCGCGTGTAGTAGTCCTTCTCGTTGACGGTCTTGACGGCGAGGACGTCGAGCTTCTGCTTGGTGGCGTTCATGGCATGGCTCCTTCGGTGGTGCGGCGACGGACGGGGGGTGGACGGCTGCGTCTAAGTAAAGACGTAACGAATCTCATGTGACTACTATGTGGGACTCATAAGGCGCCCGTCAAGCGCTCTGGCCGGGGTCCGCAACTCGGGTGGATGAGGTGCCGTCGGGTGCTTGGCGTCTGGAGGCTGTCTGTACGGCCGCCCGGGGGAGAGGGTCCGTCGTGACGAGGGTGGTTGCTGTGGCGCGTCGCGGGCTGGGGCATCTTTGACTTCAGCCCGTTAGCGCCGTTCCTCACGCGTTCTGCCTTGCGTCCGTAGCGAGCCTTATGTGAGCGTTTCGCACCCACATCACCCCAGAGGGGGGCACACCCAACATGCTGATAACTCTCGTCGCACTCTTGGTGGCCGCGAGTCCGGACCCCAAGGCACTCCCGCTGTCCGTTTTGAAAATGGCAGTTCCACATTCCGGAACCAAGTCCGACGCCGCCATGGGCGGCACCAAGGGCTATGGCGGCAACCATGGCAACGGCGGAGGCGGAAGCTCCGGCGTCCCGGGCATTGATTCGCTGAAGAATTGGACGGGCCAATTCACCGAGCCCGGCTTTGACGGCAACGGCAACCCGCAGAGCGTTTGGCCATACGCCATGGTGGGCCGGGCTCCGGAGCAGGGCGGCACCACGCACTTCCACGCCCCTGTCATCCCCGTCATCGTCGAGCTGCTGGACCAGAACGGCAACATCGCGCTGGCGGTGGACGGGACTCCGCTTGTCTTCGACCCCAAGGGCTACATCAAGCCCGTGCTGCAGTCTCCTGTCTTCTCGCGCTGGCCCTACACCTCGGGGCGCTCCGAGTGGACGGATGCCATCTTCCGCGCGGAATTCTTCAATCGTCTTCCGGGGGCGGACAAGGGGCCGGACGAGGACTGTGACAGCGGCGACGGGTGGCACAACCTGCTCGACCCGGACGTGAAGAAGGCAGAAACCATGCAGATTCCGTACGGCTTTTGGTACTACGTGCTCAACGCCGACGGCTCCTGCTGCGCCGCGGCCATTGTCGACGAGGGCACGTTCGGCAATGCCCTCTTCCCGCCCACCTACCCGGTGGACAACACCACCGTCATTGGCGCTGCCGAGCTCTCCGGGGCGATGACTACCAAAGACGTCACGACCCTGCTCTTCAACAACGTCTACCTGTACGAGGGCACCATCGCCAACTGCTGCGTCCTTGGTTTCCACACCTACGACTACGAGCCCGGGACGCCGGCCAACGGCAACCTGCCTCGACTGTACGTCTTCAACTATGCCAGTTGGATTACCAACGGCCTCTTCCTCGGTGGCTTCGAGGACGTCACCGCGCTCAGCCATGAGATGTCCGAGCTCTTCAACGACCCCTTCGTCAACAACTGGACGCCCTGGTACCTGTCTCCTTCTGGCCTCTGCCAGAACAACCTCGAGACGGGCGACGCCATTGAGGGCCTAGCCTCCAATGCCGTCTTCTCGCTTCAGCTGTCGAACCGGACGTACCACCCGCAGAACGAGGCAATGTTCCCCTGGTTCGCCTTCGAGTCGCCGTCGCCCGCCCTCAATGGCGCCTACAGCTTCCCGGACGAGACGACATTGACGACATTGTCGCCTCCGAATCTGCTTCCCGGCTGCGTCCCGGCCCCCTAGCCCCTGTTTGGGGGCCTTCTGGCCAGCACCTTCGCTTTTGGTGTGAAGGGGAGCGGCGCCCACCCCGGGGGCCGCTCCTCTTTATTTTTGCTTTCTCAGAGGGAGGGCTCGCGCGCCGAGGGTGGAAGGGAGCCCGGCGGAAGGACGACGTCCGCCAGCCGCGTCCCGAGCGCCACTGGCAGCACCAACAGCACGGCGAGGCTGGCCACCAACTCGCCGAGGACGGCCGCCCACCCGAAGCTGCGTAGCGCCCCCGACTTGGCCAGCACCAGCGAGAGGTAGCCAATGACGGTGGTAAGCGAGCACAACAGAATCGCGCCCCCCATGCGGGCGCAGGCTCCGCGGGCGTCGAGGCGGAGCGAGCTCATGGCGCCGAGGAGATTCACCACATAGTCCGCGCCGACGCCGATGGTGATGGGGAGTGCGGCAAAGTTGAGGAGGTTGATTTTGATGCCCAGCGCCAGCACCACAGCCTGCGAGCAGAAGGCGGCCAGCAGCATGGTGCCGAGACTGACCAGCGCGCGGCCCGGCCGGCGGAAGAAAATCGCCAACAACAGCACGCACACCAATGCCGCCACCACCAGCACCACGTGCAGCGCTTGGTCTCGCACCAGCTGCAGAATGTCCGCCATGA
>JBKQSS010000095.1:0-19598 GCA_052143535.1 Myxococcaceae bacterium
GTACCGCGCCGCCTCTCCCGTCGAGCTCCTCCCGCTCCGGCTGCCCACCGTCCTCGTCCACGGGACGGACGACGCTGACGTCCCTTACGCCCTGAGTCCGGCCTACGTGCAGCGGGCGCGCGCCTCCGGAGACGAGGCGCAGCTTGTGACGTTGGAGGGTGGAGGCCACTTCGACGTGACGGCGCCCGACTCGCCCTATTGGCCCCAGGTGCTGCAAGCCATCGAGTCGCTGGCCTAAGCAGCCCCAAGCCTCGGGACGCCCTTAGCCCAGGGCGCTTTGGGGAAGCTGGCTCACCAAAGGTGAGAGGCGGCCCTGTACCAACCGGCGCGCGGCGGTGAGGTCCACCTCCTCAGCCGACGCCACTCCTGTGGCCAGCTCCGAGACGAGCGCAGCGGCGACGCGGCCCACCTCGTAGGCGAGGCGGTAAGGGGCGCGGCTGAAGCTCACCAGTGCGTAGCGGGAGAGAAACTCCCCGGGAAAGGCGTTGAGGAGCCGCCGCTCGATGGACTTCTCCAGGAGGAAGCGGGCGTCCGCCACGCTGTCCCGCATTTCGACGAAATTCTCCACCGCCATGTCCGCAATGGCGTCGGCGTTGGGCTTGCGCAGGCGCGCGAACTCCGCGAATGCCGCTCCGAGGTCCGCCCTCTGGGCAAGCACCCCGTCCAGCACCTCGCAGTCCTCGAAGCCGCAATTCATCCCCTGGCCAAAGAAGGGGACAATGGCGTGGGCAGCGTCCCCGAGCAGCACCGCCCGCGACTCCGCTGCCCACGGCCAGCACTTCACGGTCACCATGCTGCCCGTCGGGTTGTCGAAAAACTGCGCTTCGAGGTCCGGCAAGAGCGCGAGCGCATCTGGGAAATGTGCGCCGAAGAAGGCCCGCACCTCCTCCGGCCTCTTCAGCGTCTCAAAGGACGGGTTTCCCACAAAGCGCAGAAAGAGGGTGCAGGTGAAGCTGCCGTCCAGGTTGGGCAGCGCAATCAGCATGAAGTCGCGCCGTGGCCAGATGTGCAAGGCATGCTTCTCCAGAAGAAAGCTTCCGCCCGGACCAGCCGGGAGCGTCAGCTCCTTGTAGCCGTGCTCGAGGCGTTCTTCGGTGCTCGTCCCGCCCTCGCTTGCGACGACGGCGTCGCGCACCACCGAGGCCGCCCCGTCGGTGCCCACCACCGCGGCAGCAGGCAGCTGCTGCTGGTGGCCGTCCCGCTCATTCACCACCCTCAGGCCTCCTTGGCCGACGTCCAGGGCGGTGACCCGGTGGTGAAAGTCCAGGCGCACTCGGCCCGTCGCTTCCGCCTCGGACATCAGCATTCCATTGAGCCAGCCTCGGGAGATGGAATGGATGCATTGGCTGTCGTCCTTGCCGTAGGGCTGAAAGGCGAGCGCGCCGTCGAGGGGGTGAATGGCGCGGCCCCGCATGGCAATGGCGTGCTGGAGCGCCCGCTCGGCGAGGCCCACCTGGCCGAGGGCATGGAGCCCCCGGACGCTGATGGCCAGGTTGATGCTGCGCCCGGCCCGGATGCGCTCTTTGCGCAAGTCCGCCCGCCGCTCGAGCACCCTCACCTCGGCGCCCCGCCGGGCCAGAAAGAGCGCCAAGAGGGAGCCCACCAGCCCCGAGCCAACCAGGGTAAAGCGGTCAGGCCGAGACATGGGTGCGAAGCGCCCGGGCGAAGCGCCAGACGTCCATGTAGGAGTTGTAGAGCGGCACCGGTGCGGCCCGGACAATGTCCGGAGCGCGGTAGTCCACCACCATTGCTGCCTGGGCGAGCCTCTGCACCAGGGTGTGCGCATTCTTACGGACTTTCAGCGAAAGTTGGGCGCCCCGCTGCTTGGAGTCCGCCGGCGTAATGACGCGCACCGCGCCCCGCGGCAGCCCGGCCAAGAGGAAGGCGAGGAAGCTGGTGAGACGCTCTCGCTTCTCCTCGAGCGCACCCATTCCGGCTTCGGCGAAGAGCTCCATGGAGGCGCGCAAGGCGGCGAGCTGGAGAATGGGAGGGTTACTGAGCTGCCAGCCTTCGGCACCCTGGAGGGAGGCAAAGCGCGCCGGCATCTGGAAGCGCGAGGCCTTGTCATGGCCCCACCAGCCCTCGAAGCGGGGCAGGGAATGGCCATCGCGGTGACGGCTGTGGACGAAGACGCCTCCCAAGGAGCCGGGCCCGCCGTTGAGGTACTTGTAGGAGCACCACACGGCAAAGTCTGGCCCGTCGTCGTGCAACCGCAGGCGCAGGTTGCCGGCGCCGTGCGCGAGGTCGAAACCGACAAGCGCTCCGGCCCGGTGCGCGGCACGCGTCACGGCCGCCACGTCAAAGGCTTGCCCGGTGAGGTAATTCACGTTTCCGAGAAGCACCAGGGCCAGCTTGGGGCCTTCCCGCTCGATGGCGCCGAGGAGGTCCTCGGCCCTCAGCGCGTCCTCGCCGGGTCGAGGAGGGACCTCCACCACCGCCGCCTCGGGCGCGTAGCCGTGGAAACGCACCTGGGAGGCGACCGCGTAGCGGTCCGAGGGAAAGGCATCCGCCTCCATCAGCACCCGGAAACGCTTGGGCGTCGGGCGGTAGAAGCTGACCATCATCAGGTGGAGGTTGACGGTGAGCGTATTCATCACCACCACCTCCTCCGGCTCAGCGCCCACCAGGCGCGCCGTCGAGGCGGTGAGCAACTCGTGGTACGGCAGCCAGGGGTGGGCGCCTTGGAGGTGGCCCTCCACGCCGAGCGTCCCCCAGGCCTCCAGCGCCTCGGCAACATAGGTGCGCGCCTTGCGCGGCTGAAGCCCGAGCGAGTTTCCAGCGAGGTAAATGCACGGAGTCCCGTCCGGCGCTGGAGGGAGGAAGAAGGAGTCGCGGAAGCGGGCCAACAAGTCGGCCGCGTCCAGGCCCCGGGCAAACGCCTCTGAGTCCTCGAAAGTCAAGAGGCCCGTCCGAGCCACGCCCGGGCGTTGTCGCCGAGCAGCCCCTGCCGGGCTTTGGGAGCCAGTCCCGAAAGCGAGCGGATGAGGCTACCCGGGGATGCCTCGCCCAAGGGGAAGGGGTAGTCGCTTCCGAGCATGACGTGGGCGGGGCCAAACAGGGCCAAAACACTGCGCAGCGTTTCCGCGTCGTGCACCAGGCTGTCCACCCAGAAACGTCCGAGGTAGGCACGCGGGTGCACCGGGTTGTCCACCGCCACGAGGTCAGGCCGCGCCTCGAAGCCGTGGGCAATGCGGCCGAATGTCCCGGGGAAAGCGCCGCCTCCGTGCGCAAAAGCAATCCGCAGCTTGGGCAGTCGCTCCAGCACGCCGCCGAAGAGGATGCTGCAGATGGCGAGCGAGACTTCGGCCGGCATTCCCACCAGCCAAGGAAGCCAGTATTTGCGCATTCGCGCCTCCCCCATCATGTCCCAGGGATGGACGAAGACGGCGGCGCCCAGCTCCGCCGCGGCGGCGAAAACCTCGAAGAGCGCTGGGTCACTCAAATTCCACTCGTTGACGTGGCTTCCAATTTGGACGCCGGCTAGGCCGAGCTGGCGCACGCAGCGCTCGAGTTCGGCCGTGGCCAGAGCCGGCGCCTGCAGGGGAAGCGTCCCGAGGCCCAAAAAACGCTGCGGCCGGCTCCTGACGACGCTGGCCAGGTGGTCATTCAGGTGGCGGGCGAGCTCGAGCGCGTCGCTCGGCTTGGCCCAGTAGGAAAACATGACCGGCACGGTGGACAGCACCTGCACGTCGACGCCCGCCGCATCGCAGTCCGCAAGCCGGGCCTCGGGGTCCCAGAGGTTGCTCTGCACCTCCCGGAAGGGCGTGCCATCGTCTTTCACCATGCGGGCCCGTCCCGGCCCACAGGGCTCGAGCTGGATGAAGCCGCCGTAGCCGAATTTCTCGCGCCACCGCGGTAGCTCAGGCGGCAACAGGTGGGTGTGGACGTCGATGGTGGCCATCAGCTCCGCACGGCTCGCGTCCCGCATTTCTTGCAGGTGGAGAACTCGACGCTTCCGAAAAAACGGTCGAAGGCCGGCGGCAGCTGCGTGACGAGGTTTTCCAGGTGGAAAAACTCCTCGTGCAGCTTCTCGCCACACTTCTGGCAGAACCAGACGAAGCCGTCCTTCTCGTGCCACAGCCGTTTCCGTTCGAGCACCAGACCCACCGTGCCCGCCGGGCGCTGCGGCGAGTGGGGAACCCTCGGGGGCAAAAGAAAAATCTCCCCCTCGCGGATGGGGACGTCCAGCTGCTTCCCGTCCTCAATGCAGCGAAGGACTATGTCGCCCTCCAGCTGATAGAAAAACTCCTCGCCCTGGTTGATGTGGAAGTCAGCCCGGGCATTGGGGCCGCCCACCACCGTCACCATGAATTCGCGGTCGGCCCAAATCAGCTGGTTACCGACGGGTGGCTTCAGCAAGTGCCGGTGCTCGTCAATCCAGCGCTTGAAATTCAGGGCTTCCAGGCGGCTCGTCATGGGGCGTCCTTTGGCATCTCGGCGATGCACTTCAACTCGATGGCAATGGGCGTGGGCAGGCAGTTCACCTCCACCGTGGTGCGACAGGGTTGGGTTTTGGCGAAATACTCCGCCCAGAGGCGGTTGTAGGCCTCGAAGTCCGCCTTCATGTCGGTGAGGAAGACGGTGACGTCCACCAGGTTGTCCCAGCTCGTCCCGGCGTCCTCGAGAATGGCGCGGACGTTGGCGAAGACGCTGTGGCATTGGGCCACAATGTCTTTGGCCACGACGTTGCCGGAGGCGTCGAGGCTGACGCCGGGGATGGCTTGGCTGCCGCGGACGCGGGGTCCAATTCCGGAGAGAAACAAAAGGTTTCCGACGCGGCGCGCGTGCGGAAATAAACCCACCGGCGCAGCGGCTCGCTCGGACGTGACGGACGTCACAGGTACCTCCTCCTCTACAGCTGGATGCAGACGTTTTGCGGCTCGGTGAAGAAGCGCAGGGCCTCCACGCCGCCCTCACGCCCCAGCCCCGAGTCCTTCATCCCGCCGAAGGGAGTGCGCAAGTCTCGAAGCATCCAGCAATTCACCCACACAATTCCTGACTGCAGCCGGGCCGCCACCCGGTGGGCCCGGGTGAGGTTGGACGTCCAAACCGAGGCGGCCAGCCCATAGGCCGTGGCGTTGGCCAGCGCCAGCGCCTCCTCGTCAGAGGAGAAGGGCTGCAGGGTGGCCACCGGCCCGAAAATTTCCTCCTGGTTGGTGCGGGCCACTGGCCCCAGGCCTTCCAGCAGCGTCGGCTCGACGAAAAAGCCTTCCGCGCACCGCCCCGCGACGCGGGCGCGCTTTCCGCCGCACAACACCCGTCCGCCCTCGGCCCGGGCGACGTCGAGGCAGCCCAGCACCTTGTCCAGGTGTTGCCGGCTCACCACCGCGCCCTGCTGGGTGTCTGAGTCGAGGGGGTCTCCCACCCGGAGGGCGCGGGTGCGCTCCACCAGCGCTTCGCGGAAGCGCGCGTAGAGCGGCTGCTCGACGAGGATGCGCGAGCCGCAGAGGCAAATCTGCCCCTGGTTGGTAAAGGCCGAGCGCAGCGTCGTGGCCAGGGCCGCTTCGAAGTCGCAATCGGCGAAGACGAGAGTGGGGTTTTTTCCGCCCATTTCCAGCGACAGCTTCTTGAAGCTGGGTCCGGCGGTCCGGGCAATTTCCGCCCCGGTGCGAGTGCTCCCGGTGAAGGAGATGGCCTTCACGCTGGGGTGCGCAGTGAGGGCCGCGCCCACCTTGGGCCCGAGCCCGTGCACCAGGTTGAGGACGCCGGGCGGCAGCCCGGCCTCCGCAGACAGCCGGCCCAGCCAGTCCGCCGTCGCCGGAGTCACCTCCGAGGGCTTGGCCACCACACAGTTTCCAGCGGCCAGCGCCGGTGCCACCTTCCAGGAGAGGAGGTAGAGGGGGAGATTCCACGGAGAAATGCAGGCCACCACCCCAAGCGGGCTGCGCAGCGTGTAGTTGAGGGCGTTGCCCTCCATGGGGTGGGCCTCGCTGCTGAATTGGCTGGCCGCGTCGGCGAAAAAGTCGAAGTTGGCCACCGCCCGGGGAATGTCCATGGCGGCGGCCAGAGAGAGGGGCTTCCCGGTGTCGACTGACTCGGCCTGGGCGAGCTCCGGAAGCCGGGCCCCCAAGGCCTCGGCCAGCCGGTGAAGCGTCCGCGAACGTTCGGCCGCCGGGGTGGAGGCCCAGGAGGGGAAAGCCCGCTCGGCGGCCTGCACCGCCACGGCGACGTCCGCCGCGTCCGAGTCGGGCAGAGTGCCGGACACGGCTCCGGTGGCCGGCTCAAAGTTGTCCAGCGTCGCGCCGGAACGCGCCGGCACCTGCCGGCCATCAATGTGGTTCTGGACGGTCACCATCGCCCAACACCTGTCCTAGCATGCTGCCGCCAGGGTGGAGGCCCAGAGCCCCCTTCCCCAGGGCTATTGTAGCGGCCGGCGGCACCGTGGGGGGCCACCAGAGAGGACGAGCACCCGGGATGGTCCTAGACGTGAATGCCTTGGCGCGGCGGCTGGACGACGCGCGCCTGTCGGGGCGCGAGGTGGAACGCCTCACCCTGGAAATTCCGGACCTCACCCTGGAGCAGGCGTACCGAATTATGGACGCCGGAATTGCCCTTCGGCGAGAGCGGGGGGAGCACGGCGTGGGCCTCAAAATGGGACTCACCTCGGAGGCCAAGCGAGTGCAGATGGGCCTCGGTGCGCCCATTTACGGGGTGCTGACTGAGGCAATGCGGGTGCGCGACACCTTTCGGATGGCGGGGGCGCTCCACCCGAAAATAGAGCCAGAGATAGCTTTCCACTTCCCCGACGGCCTTCGGGGCTGCCCCAGCCGGGCCGAGGTGCTGGCCGCCTGCGGCGGGGTGTGCGCGGCGCTGGAAATTTTGGATTCACGTTACCGGGACTTCAAATACTTCAGCCTCCCGGACGTGGTGGCCGACAACGCCTCCTCCTCGCACTTTGCCCTGGCCGACGCCTGGACGGACGCCGCGGCCCTCGAGCTCGGCGACCTCGAGCTGGCCATGTCCGTGGACGGAGTGGTCCGCCAACGGGCCAAGGGGAGCGCCATCTCCGGAGACCCGGTGCTTTCGGTGGTGCAGCTGTGCGCGCTCCTGGACGGACGGGGACGCGGCCTGCCAGGCGACAGCATTGTCCTGGCTGGAGCCGCAACAGTCGCCGAGCCACTTCGCGCCGGCCAGACGGTGTCTCTGGTGGTGGGGCCCTTGCCTCCGGTGAGTGTCGCCGTCACCGCCTGAGTCGAGGAGAACGCCCAGAGCCCGAGGGGTTGCTGTGGTACGAAGCGGCGTGACGAAGCCATCCGGACTCATTCTTTAACCCTCTCCATTGAGGAGCCCCGCTTCCCAGGTCTTGCAGTTTGGGCCTCAAGGCCGCTTCTCCGGGCCGTCGCCCCTCGCCTCTTCCACATGGCTCAGCGCCTCCCACTCCCCACTCTGCTGGCACTCCTCGCTGGCTGCGCCACTGTCCAGCCGACAGCCAGTAAGCCGTTAGCGTCTGCCACGGCTGCCACCACTGCGCCCGTAGCGCCGCCGCCGGTGGCAGTCCCAGCCGCGCCCCCACAGCCAGCGAGTGCACTGGCCCTGGTGGAGGAGGGCCGCAGGGTGCAGCGCGAGAAAGGCGAGGGGGGCGCTGCGGAGGCCATTGCCCTGTACCGCCAGGCCCTGGCGATGGACGCCCAGTGCACCGCCGCCTTGTGGGAGTTGGGCTGGTCGGAGCAGCTGCGTGGCCGGCACGAGGCGGCCCTCGAGTCCTGGTCCGAGCTGCAAAAGCTCGACCCCAACTACCCAGAGCTTGCCGAGCACCTCCCCGAGCTCACGGAGCGCGTCCGGCAACTGCGCCTCCTCGACGCGCTTCCCGAGCCAGGGCCGTTGCCGCCCCGGGACGAGGTGCCAGCGGAGGGGGAGCGCTTAACCGTCGCTGCGGTGGGAGACGTGCAGCTGGGCATGGGCTGGCCGCCCGGCCACGTGGTGCTTCCTCCCAACGACGGCGCTGACATGTTCGACGCCGTAACGCAGACGCTGGTTCAGGCCGACGTGCGCTTCGGCAACCTCGAGACGGTTCTCGCCGACACCGGTGAGAGCAAGAAGTGCGGCAAGAAGTCCACCAAGTGCTACGCCTTTCGGGTGCCCACCGCGCTCGCCAAAAGCCTGCACGCCGCCGGCTTCGACGTCATGAGCATCGCCAACAACCACGCCGGGGACTTCGGCCCCGAGGGCCGTCGCTCCACCATGGCGGCCCTGGACGCGGCCGCCATCCGCCACAGCGGCCCGTTGGGAGACATCGCTTCCTGGGAAGTCGCCGGCCGCCGGGTGGCGCTGGTGGGCTTCTCGTTTGGCTCGGACGTCTACCGGATTCAGGACTTGGCCATCGCGCGCAAGGTGGTGGCGGACCTCAAGACGCGCCATGACCTGGTCTTCGTCTCCTTCCATGGCGGCGCCGAGGGCGTGGGCGCGGCGCGCGTACCCCAAGGCGTCGAAACCTTCCTCGGCGAGAACCGCGGGGACGTGCGTGCCTTCGCCCACACAGTCGTCGACGCGGGCGCAGACTTGGTCCTCGGCAGTAGCCCCCACCTGCTCCGGGCGCTCGAGCTCTACAAGGGCCGACTCATTGCTTACTCCTTGGGCAACTTCTCCACCTGGGACACCTTTAACCTCAGCGGCCCACTCGGCATCAGCGGCATTCTCGAGGTGCAACTGGCCCCCAACGGCGTCGCCACCCGCGTCGAACTGGTGCCGGCCCTGTTGGCTAAGCCGGGCCGGCCGGTCCTCGACCCGGCACGCCAGGGGGTGGCTTTGGTCCGGAACCTCTCGGCCTTGGACTTCGGGAGCCCGCTTCTGGACGAGAGCGGCGTGTGGGTGCGTCCAGCGACGCCGGCGCAGGCGACGCTCGGGAAATGAGAGTGAGGCCTAGGGCTCGTCGCTCAAGAGCGCGAGGCCTTAGACTTTCGATTTCAGTACGTTTTTCAGGGCTTCGCGTTTGCTGAGTCCGCTGAGCGCCCCCTCGTGCTGACGCACGAAGCGTTTCACTTCCGAAGGGTCCGTCCAGGCGTACTGGCGAAGCGCCCAGCCAATCGCCTTGCGCAGGAAGAATTCGCGCGAGGCGAGCGAAGGCTTGATGCACCCGTAGAGAAGCTCGAGGTCCGTGTCTCTCTTGAAGCCAATCTGGCAAAGAATCGCACTGCGACGTTTCCACATATTCTGGTCACGACTCCAGGCGAGCATCTTCTTTGTCATGACGCGCGGCGCGCTGCGCAACAAGTCGCCCAAACGGTGCGTCGCCAGCGTGTCGACGGTGTCCCACCACGCGCCGGTGACAATCATCTCCTCGTACATGGGGAGCGCATCCATCGTCTGGAAAGCGCGGGCGCGGCGGTCCGCGCAGAGCTCGATGGCGCCGTACCGTTCCTCCCGGAAGCGCGCCTTGCGCCAAATGTCGAGGACCGTGCGTTGCCATGTTTCGGCATCTGGTAGCTCGAGCTTGGCGAAGGCCCGCTTGCACGCCGCGCGGAACGGAACGGCGGTGACGCCGAGGTAGGGCATCCGGGACTTCATGTAGGCCTGCATGTCCGGCGCCCGAGAGGGGTCGGCGACCTTGGCCAGCTCTTCGTTGAGAAGCGCACGCGGCGAGGTTCGCATCGGCGCCCAAGCCTACTCTCCGCCGCGGGCGGGAGGCTCGCGCCGAGCGGCCGGTGCGGAGGGGTTTAGGCCACGCCATCGGGCGGCTCTCGCCCGGAGAGCACCGCATCGAGGTTGTCGAGCGCTCGAAAGCCCATCTCCGTCCGGGTCTCCAGCGTCGCCGTCCCGAGGTGCGGCAGGAGGAAGACGTTGGGAAGCGTCCGGTAGCCCGGATGCAGAGCCGGCTCGCCAGTGTAGACGTCCAGGCCGGCAGCGAAGAGGTGCCCAGTGTGGAGGGCGGCGATGAGGGCCTGGTCGTCGATGAGGTCGCCTCGCGCGGAATTCACCAGCACCGCCCCCTTCGGCAGAAGCGCCAGCGTGCGCGCGTTGATGAGGTTTCGGGTGGCGGCGGTGGCCGGCGTGTGGAGAGAAAGGAAGTGGCTCACTCCGAGGAGGCTCTCTAACGTCTCGTGGAACTGCGCCCCCTGCTCGAGGGCAACCGGAAGCCGGCCGCGGTTGGAGTAGTGAATCTCAAGTCCGAGCGGCCGAGCGCGCGCGGCGACGGCGCGGCCGATGCGGCCCATCCCCACAATGCCCAGGTGTTTGCCAGCGAAGCCTCGCCCCAACAATTGAGTGGGGGCCCAGCCCGTCCACTTGCCGCTGCGCACCAGCTGCTCGCCCTCGCTGGCCCGCCGTGCCGCCCCCAAAAGCAGCAGCAGCGCAATATCCGCCGTGGACTCGGTAACGACGTCTGGAGTGTTGGTGACACGCAGGCCCCGGTCCCGGGCGGCGGCCAAGTCAATGTGGTCTGTCCCGACGGACACCGAGGCCAGCACCCGCACCCGGGGGCCGAGCCGGTGGACGAGGGCACGTGAGAAGCGGTCCGTGACGCAGCAGAGAATGGCCTCCGCGTCGGCACTCAACTCCGCAATCTCGTCGTCAGAGAGGGCGCGGTCCTCAGGGTTGAAGAGGCCGTGGTAGCTGCGTTCCACGCGCTCCTCCACCGCTTCGGGGAGGCGCCGAGTGACCAGGACACGAGCGGCAGTCTTCATCGGCCACCTGCCCTTTCTGGCAAAACGCCGTCAGGCGTTGACGTCCACCACCACTCGGCCGCGCGTCTTGCCGGCGAGTATCTCCGGCGCCACCTCCAGCAGCCGGGACATGGGTACCACAGTGCTGGCCTCCAGCTTCTCCTTGGGCAAGAGCTCCGCCAGCCTCTTCCAGGCGCGCTCGCGCTGCTCCATCGGCACCAGCACCGACTCCACCCCGAGCAGCTTCACGCCGCGAAGGATGAAGGGGAAGACGGAAGCCGGTAGGTCGGCGCCCCCAGCCAGGCCGCAGGCAGCCACGGCCCCGTAGTAGGCCGTCTGGCTGAGCACCGTGGCCAGAGTCTGGCCACCCACCGTGTCCACGGCTGCGCCCCAGCGCTCGGCGGCAAGCGGCGGCCCCTTCTGCGCCAGCTCGCCGCGGTCGACGAGGCTTGTTGCGCCCAGCGAGGTGAGCCAGTCCAAAAGGTCCGGGCGGCCGGTGGAGGCCACCACCTTTTGTCCCAGCGCGGCCAAAAGGGTGACGGCCACCGAGCCCACTCCGCCGCCGGCGCCCGTCACCAGCACCTCCCGGCCGCTCTTCAGCGCCCCGGCCTGCTCCAGGGCCTCGACGCACAGCATGGCAGTGAAGCCAGCCGTTCCCAGCGCCATCGCCCGCTTCAAGTCCAGCCCCGGCGGCAGGTGTTGCAGAAGGGCCGCCGAGAGGCGCGTGCGCTGGGTGTAGCCGCCCCACAAGGACTCGCCGAGGTTCCACCCGGTGGCAAACACCTTCTCGCCTGGCTGGAAGCGCGCTGAGGTGGAGGCACGCACTGTCCCGGCGACGTCGATTCCGGGGACGAGGGGAAGCTTGCGCAGCACCTTTCCCTTCCCGGTGAGCGCCAGCCCATCCTTGTAGTTGAGCGAGCTGTAGGCGACGTCCAGCGTCACCTCGCCCGGGGGAAGGAGCTCGTCATTGAGCGAGACGAGGCTGATGCGGGGACGTCCCTCGACTTGCTCGGCATACAGCGCGCGAAAGGTGTCGGCCATGGGCTTCTTTCGTCAGTCGTAGCGAATGAAAGCGTGCAGAGGCGTCCCTTCAAGCTTCTCGGCGCCCTTGAGAAAACTGAGCTCCACCACGAAGGCGAAGGCGGCCACCGTCGCCCCCGCGCGCTCGACCAACGTCTGGGTGGCCAGCGCCGTCCCGCCGGTGGCCAAGACGTCATCCACCACCAGCACCCGTTCGCCCTCGGCCAGCGCATCGGTGTGCAGCTCCAGGGCGTCGCGCCCGTATTCCAGGCCGTAGCCCTCCCGGTGGGTGGCGCGCGGCAGCTTGGAAGGCTTGCGCACCGGGACGAAACCGCGGCGCAGCGCGTAGGCCAGCGCCGCACCGAAGATGAAGCCGCGGGCTTCAATGGCCACCACGCGCTCCACGTCCAAGGTGGCCACCCGGGCCGCCAGTGCGGCCACCACGCCGTGAAACAGCGCGGCGTCGGCCAACACCGGCGTCAAGTCCTTGAAGACAATTCCGGGCTTGGGAAAGTCCGGGACGTCTCGAATTTTGGCGCGGACCGCCTCGAGCAGGGGGGGGGCCATGGGATGTGCGGGACTGTAGCCCGAGCAGAGGGGAGTGCGGTGCGCCGCGTCGAGTGAAATCCCCGGCAACTCTGGTAGAGGAGAGCCATGAGCGAACGAGGCCCCAGCCGTCCCCGTCCACAGCTCGTCCGCGCCGAGGCGGGGGCTCTCGGTGTCGACCGCGAGCTGCTGGTACGCATGCACGAGTTGATGGTCAAGGCGCGCGTCCTCGAAGAGCGCCTCATCCAGATGTACAAGGCAGGCCACGGCTACTTTTGGATTGGAGGCCCCGGCGAGGAGGCTTTCAACGTGCCGTTAGGCCTCCTCATGAAGCGGGGTCAGGGCCCGGCTTACGACTACCTGCACGGGCACTACCGGCAAAGTGCCACCTTGCTCGCGCTCGGCGAGGAGCCGCTGGGCGCCCTGCGGCAGATGAAAAACACCGCAACCGACCCCTACTCCGCGGGGCGCAACTTCGCCGGCCACTACACCAAGCGGGCGTGGAACATCGCCCCCATCACCTCTCCCATCGAGGTCCAGTACGTCATCGCTCCAGGCACGGCGATGGCCCAGAAGCGCTTCGGCGGCGACGGCATCACCATCGTCACCGGCGGCGATGCGGGGACGGCAGAAGGGGATTTCGCCAGCTGCCTGGTGTGGAGCAGCCGCCCCGGCCAGGAGCTGCCCATCCTCATCATCGTCACCCACAACCAGTGGGGCATCTCCACCGCTGCTTCGACGCAACAGGGGCCGAAGAGCCTCGCCGACAGAGGGCAGGCCTTCGGGATGCGCACCGCGAGCGTGGACGGAAATGACGCGGTGGCCAGCTACCGGGTGCTGCAAGAGGCTTTCGCCTACGTGCGCAGCGAGCGTAAGCCCTTCCTCCTCGAGGCCATGGTCAGTCGCCTCTACGGCCACTCCAGTGCCTCCGGTGCCAACCTCGTCGCCTCCGAGGTGGACTGCGTCGCCAGCTTCGAGGAGGTGCTGGAAAAGCACGGAATTCTGACGCGGGCCGCGATGGACCAGGTACGCGAGCGCTGGACGAAGGAGATTGGGGATTTGGCCCGCCAGGTGCGCGACGAGCCGATGCCTGCTGCCGAAAGCATCTGGAACCACGTCTACAAGGAACGGACCTAAAGATGGCCAACATGGCACAGGCCATCCGGCTGGCGCTGCACTACGCCGAGGAGAACCTCGGCGTCACCGACGTCTTCGGCGAGGACGTCGGTCCCCCGCTGGGCGGCGTCTTCACCGCCACGCAAGGGTTGAAGACGGCGTGGAACAGCCCGCTCGACGAGCGCGGCATCATCGGCGCCGCGATGGGGCTGGCCATGGCCGGCCAGCACCCGGTGGCCGAAATCCAGTTCTGCGACTACATCTACAACACCATCGACCTGCTGAAGATTGCGGGCAACACCTGCTGGACCACCAACGGGGATTGGAATCTGCCGATGGTGGTGAAGACGCCAGTGGGAAGCGGAATCCGCGGCAGCGTCTACCACTCGCACAGCTTCGACGCGACGGCGACGCACATCCCGGGCTGGAAGATTGTGATGCCCAGCACCCCCCTCGACGCCTACGGGCTGATGCTCTCGGCCTGCCAAGACGAGAACCCGGTGCTGTACCTCGAGCCCAAGGCCCTGTTGCGCATCAAGGGCGAGGAGCTCATTCCGGGCGAGCCAGGCGATGAGCGCGCCCTCTCCAAGATGATTGATGCTCCCTTGGGCGACCGTTCGAGTTGGAAGCCGGACTGGCCGCAGCTCACGCCCTACGTGGTGCCCATCGGAAAAGCGAAAGTCGTCAGACATGGGACCGCGCTCAGTGTCGTCAGCTACGGCCGCACGCTTCCGTTGTGCGTTCGGGCGGCGGTTGCGCTGTCCGAGGCAGGCGTCGAGGCGGAAGTCATCGACCTGCGCTCGCTCTGGCCGTACGACTGGGAGGCCATCCGCAGTTCGGTGGAGAAGACGGGGAAAGCCCTCTTCGTCAACGAGGACACCGAAGTCACCAACTTCGGCGAGCACCTGCTCAGGCGTACCGTGGAAGAGCTCTTCTACCGGCTTTTGGCCGCACCCCGGCTCCTGGCGGGTAAATTCGTGCCCGGCATCGGGCTGGCCGACCCACTGGAGCTGGCGTCGGTGCCGCAGCTTTCTGACATTACCGAGGCGATGCGTAGCCTGGCCGCCGAGCAGGCCTGACCCCCGGGGGGAGGCTGCCCATTGGCCGTTGACGGCCGTGGGGCAAACCCGTGCCTGCCCCGGGGCCGTCGGGCGTTTTTCTTTGCGGGCGGCCAACCCGGCTGTCAGGATCTCCACCGCCCTACGGGGCGAAAGGAGGTGATGCCTTGAACCACGACAATCAAGGCGCCACCTCTCCGGGCGCGGCGTAAGCGGTACCGCGGCTTCGGAGGCGGCGCAAAGTCTGTGCACCCGCCGCCCGGTGGCTGGAGGTGCAGTGTCTGGCCATCGGGCAGGCGGGTGTTTTTTTGAAGCCTTAGACGAGGCGCAGCTTCCAGCGGCCGGTCCGGAACACCAGGCCGCCTGCCACTGCCACACTGCAAAAGGCGGCCAAAAGAGCGAGGAAGGCGCCGCGAGGTCCGAGGCCAAGCCCGTAGGCGAGGCCCCACGCCAGCGGGAGTTCGAGCACCCAGAAGCACGCGAAGTTGATGAGGGTGGGCGTCCGGGTGTCCCCCGCGCCGTTGAGGGACTGCGTCATCACCATCCCGACGCCATAGAAGGCGAAACCGACGGAGACGATGCGCAAGCAGCTCACCCCGAAGCCGACCACCGCTGCGTCCGGGCTGAAGAGACGGATGAGCCCTGGAGCGAAGGCCAGCAACAGCAATCCGACGACGAGGAGAAAACCAGAATTGAAGCCCGCCGCCAGCCAGACGCTGCGTTCGGCGCGGTCCGGTTGCCGGGCCCCGAGGTTCTGTCCGACCAACGTCGCAGCGGCATTGGCCAGACCGAACGACGGCAAGAGGGCGAAGGTGACAATCCGGATGGCGACGGTGTAGCCGGCCACGGCGTTGCTGCCGAAGCCCGAGATGATGCGCACCATCGCCACCCAGCTCACCATGCCCACCAGCATTTGCACTGTCGCCGGGCCAGACAAAGCGAGTACCCGGGCGATGGTTTTCCACTCGATGTGCAGGTGGCGCCGCAACAGGGTGATGCGTCCGTCGGGGCGGGACAGTCGCCACAACTGGTAGGCCACGCCGCTGGTCCGGCCGATGGTGGTGGCCACGGCGGCGCCCACCACGCCGAGCCGGGGGAACGGCCCGAGGCCAAGCACCAGGCATGGAGCCAGGACGCAGTTGAGGCCATTGGCCAGCCACAGGACGCGCATCGCTACCGCAGCGTCCCCCGCCCCGCGAAAGATGGCGTTGATGAGGAAGAGCAGCGTGATGCTGAGGGTGCTGCCCATCATCACTTGCATGTAGCGGACGCCGTGCAGCAGCACCCAAGGGCTTCCCCCCATCAGCCCCAAGAGTCGAGGAGCGAGAGAAATGCCGATGACGGCCACCGGAAGGGCGAGCAGGACGCCGAGGATGATGGCCTGCACCGCCGTGCGGGCGGCGCGCTCGGTGTCCTTTTCTCCCACCCGGCGGGCGATGAGCGCCATGGCGCCGATGCTCACTCCCATGGCGACGGCGTAGACGAGGGTCAGCAAAGACTCGGTGAGCCCAACTGTGGCCACCGCGTCGGGCCCCAGTCTCGAGACGACGAAGACGTCCACCACCGCGAAGACCGACTCCATCCCGAACTCGAGCACCATCGGTACCGCGAGGATGAAGATGCTCTGGGGGATGGAGCCGGCGGTGAAGTCGCGGTGCGAGCCGCGGACCGCCTCCTTGAGCGCGCTCCACAGCCCTTCGGCCGGTGCCGCCGTCGCTGGCCTGAGGGCTTCCATCGCGCTCCTCGCCGCGGCAAATGCCAGCAGCGGATTGAAAAAACTCAGGGGCTGCCTAGTCCAGGGGGCCGACGCGGGCATACCCGCGGTGCTGGTAGACCAGTGTCCGATGGGTGTCGCCGTGGTGAATGGCCGTCACCTCACCGACGACCAAGATGTGGTCCCCGGCGTCAATGCGGTCCCGGATGCGAGCGGAGAAGGCGCCCGCCGTCCCGTGGAGAAGTGGAACGCCGGCGGCGTCCTTTTGGGCCGGAAAGCGCTCCCAGGTGTCCGTCCGGTGCTCCCAGTGCCGGGCGAAGGCGAGGCTGTGCTCGGCTTGCGTCTCCGAAAGGAGGTTGACCGCAAAGAAGTCCGCATCGGCGATGAGGCTCTCGGAGCCTGCGCCCCGCTCCACGGCGATGGCGATGAGGGGAGGGTCGATGCTGAGCGTCAGGAAGGCCGTCGCGGTGAAGCCGTCCGTCCTTGGAGCGTCCGGCCCGCCGGCGCCCTCGCGTCGCCGGGCGGTGACGACGGTCACGGTGGCCGCCCACGTCCGGGCCAGCCGTCGAAAGGCCTCTGCGTCGCCCGGCGGAAACGTTTGCATGGCCCGGGTTCTCTAGGTCAGAACGGGGCCTCACACCACTCGAAGTGGAGGGTTGCAGCATGCGGCTCGTCACCTACCGAAAGGGCGCAGTGGAGAGCTTCGGGGTGGTCGTGGACCGAGGCGTGGTCGACGCGCGTCGCGCGCTGGGAGGCCGCTTTCCAACGCTCAAGTCCGTGCTCACCGCCGGTGCACTTCAGGAACTCGCCCAGGCCATCCAAGGAGCACCCGCGGACGTCCCCCTCGAGGCCGTGCAGCTGCTTCCCCCCATCGCGGACCCCGACAAAATCCTCTGTGTCGGCATCAACTACGTCGCCCACCGCGAGGAGACGGGGCGAGGGGAGAGCGGCTTTCCGACGCTCTTCACGCGCTTCGCCAACACCCAAGTGGGCCACGGGCAAGCTCTGGTGAGGCCTCGGGTGTCTACCGAGTTCGACTACGAGGCCGAGTTGGCCGTCGTCATCGGGAAGCGCGGCCGACACGTGCCCCGAAAGGAGGCCCTCTCGCTGGTGGCCGGCTACAGCTGCTACCAGGATGCGACGCTGCGGGACTGGCAACGACACACCAGCCAATTCACCGCGGGGAAAAATTTCGTTGCCACCGGCGGCTTCGGCCCATGGATGGTCACCGCTGACGAGATTCCAGACCCCTCCCAGCTGACGGTGATGGGTCGGCTCAACGGCCGGGAGATGCAGCGCTCGGGGACGGACTTGCTCATCTTCGACATCCCAGAGCTCATCGCCTACATCACCACCTTCACCGAGCTCGTCCCGGGCGACATCCTCTCGACCGGGACGCCAGGAGGGGTGGGAAGCAAGCGCACCCCGCCGGTGTGGTTGAAGCCTGGCGACGTCTTCGAGGTGGAGGTCAGCGGCGTAGGCGTGCTGCGGAACCCGGTGGTAGAGGAGCAAGGCTCCTAAAAGCCCGAGTGCCCCGGGCCAAGGGGACGTCCCCGCGCCGGCCGGCCAACGTCCTCAAGGGGGGGGGCCAGGTAGGACAGGAGGCGCTCCCCGGGGAGGGCCCGAAAAAGGGGTTTTCCCCAGGGTCGCGGCGGACCAGTAGCCGAGGGCTGTACCCCCCTCGCCGCAGGAAGAAGTCCCGAGGTTTGGGGGGGTTAACGTGCGGATCGGCCCTTGCAAACCCACAGGTTGTGAACAATCGCGTGGTCCTCATCGGCGCTGAGCAAGACTTCTTCCTGGACCTCCTGGAGATGTTGGTCCCGGGCGGGGCCCGCGACCCGCTCCTCTCTTTGGACGAGATGGCGCCCGGCCAATTGCCGCCGCCTCCCACCGGGCCCTTCGAAGTCTGGTTTGTGGGCAGTGACGGCGAGGGGCTGAACGAGGTGCGCCAAATGCGCGCCCTGGGCGAGCCCCCGGCTGTCGCTTTCCTCAATGTCTCCGGCGCCGAAGACAACGTGCTTTTTCACGCCGACCGCCTGCTGTCCGAAGACCCTCGCCTGCAGGTGGTGCTCGTCGTTCCAGCCAACCACGAGGACTGGGAAGCCAGAGCCACTGCCCTCGGACACCGGGACCAGGTGGTGGTGCTGAAGAGGCCCTTTGACGGCATCGAGGCCCGAGAGCTCGCCCACCAGCTGGTGGAGCGCTGGAACCAGTTCGACCGGGTGCTGTCCCGCCTGCCGCTGCCGCTCCACGTCGCCGAGTCACTCAAACCGAGTGCGCCGGCCTGTGGCTCGGACAACCGCGTGGCAGTTCTCAAGGATGCCTTTCGCGCCATCCGCGGCCTGGTGGATGCTCTGTCCGCCCGGTGCGCCGAGCTTGAGTCCCACGCCGCCCGCGCTTCCGAGTTGGAGGAGGCTGGAAATACCTTCGAAGTCGTCGCCCGGGCCCTGGCAGGCCTTCGCCGGATGGAGTCGTTGGTGGAGCACGACGGCAGCCCGGTGGACCTGCGTAGGCTTCCCCAGGCCTAAGAGGGCTGGTGCCGGGGCCTCCCTTTTTTCGTCTTCAGTGGGCGGTTGACTGGAGCGCGTTGCCCACCACCGCCGGGTCCCCGGTGAGCAACAGGACGGCCGTCTTGCGGCAGCTGGCTGCGACGCGGGCCACGTCCTCGGCGGTGACGGCCGCCAGCAGCTCGGGGTACTTGGTGATGAATTCGACTGGAAGACCCGCCAGGCGCGTCGAGACCAGCCCCCGTGCCAGCTCGGCGTTGGTGGTGAAGGCAAGGTTCGAATTCACTCCCTGCCGCCATTTGAGCAGCCCCAATTCCTCCGGCCCTGGTTTGAGGGTGCTAAGCCCGTCCAGCTCACTGCGTGCGACGGCGAGGACACGCGTCAGCACGCGGTCATCGACGCGGCCTTCCACTTCCAAGCCGCTTTCTTGAAGGTGAGAGGTGGTCGACGCCGAGAAGCCATAGCTGCCTCCAAGACTGCTGCGGGCTAGGCTCCAGAGACGTCCGCGGATGCGACTGGCAAGCAGGCGCAAGGCGATGCGGTCGGCTTCATTCTGAGTGGCCACCGCGCAACCCAGACGGATGTCGGTTTGTTTGACGCCCGCCCGGTCGATGCGAACCACCCGCACCGGGCCTTCCTGTTCGCGCACTTTGCTGGGCGGAGCTTCACCGCGCGGGTCTCGGTCTCCCTGCCACCCCTCCAACCAGTCGCGCACCTCTTTCTCGGCCTCGACGAAGTTGATGTCGCCCACCACCGCCAGCACGGCGCCGCGTGGGTGAAAGGTTCTGTCTATCCAGGTTTGCAGGTCATTCGGTCCGAGGCGCTCGATGTCCGTGGCCACGGCGACGCGCCCGAGCGGTGAGCCGAGAAAGGTTTGCTGAACCAAGGTCCGCTGTGCTTGAACGCTCGGCACCGCGTCCATCCGGCGATAGCTCTTGACCAACTCGTCCCAGGCAAACTCCCGTCCGCCGTCAACGTGCAACGACTTGACGCGGTCAGACATCATCGCCAGGACGTTTTCCAAGTTCCCCGAGGCGGC
>JBKQSS010000096.1:0-36885 GCA_052143535.1 Myxococcaceae bacterium
GCGTCCGGTGCGGTTTTTGGGCAGGCCAGCGTGGGCCAGGACGAGCTCGTCGCCGTTGCTGGCGGCGATGACGCGGTGGCCGTCCTTGGACAAAAGCGAGGAGAGCAGAATGCGGAGGGCCTGGTCATCCTCGGCCAGGAGCACCCAGCTGGTATTGGTTGCGGTGCCCATCCGGGAAAGCGTCAGAGGCAAGCGTAGCCTTGTGCGGCGTGCGCTGTCTGCGCGCCCTTCGACGCAGCGTTCCAGGCGTTCTGTTGGTGACCTTTTCAACCCCCCTGGAGGAGACTGTCCTTTGGACACGGCATGCGCACCTTCCTCGTGGTGAATCCAAAGAGTGGTAACGGAGACACGGGGCGGCGCTGGCCGGACATTCTGGCCGCGGTGTGCGGGAGCATGGGCGACGTCGGCTCGGCCTTCACCGAGTCACCTCTGCACGCGGCCCAGCTGACTGCCCGCGCGCTGGCCGAGGGCTACCAGTGCATCGTGGCGGTGGGTGGGGACGGCACCCTCAACGAGGTGGTGAATGGCTTCTTCCAGGTGCAGGGAGGGCCTCCCAAGGGGGCGACGCTGGCCGTCATTCCCCGCGGGACGGGGGGAGACTTCCGCCGTACCTTCGGCTGGTCGACCAGTCTGCGCAGCGCCTGCGCGCGCATCCACGCCGGGCAAACGCGTCCTCTGGACGTGGGGCGGGTGGCCTTCTTGGACGCGCACGGGCGCGCCCAGCACCGCTACTTCGTCAACGTCGTCTCTTTCGGGGTGAGTGGACAGGTGGACAAGGAAGTCAACCAGGCCAGCAAGGGCTTGGGCGGCAAGGCCACCTTCTTCCTCGCCTCCATCAAGGCCATGTGGCGCTTTCGGGACCAGGCCGTCCGGCTGCGCGCCGACGGAGGGAAGTGGGAGGCGTTGAGCATCACCACCGTGGCGGTGGCCAACTGCCAGTACTTCGGCGGCGGCATGCGCGTCGCGCCCACCGCTGACCCGACGGACGGCCACTTCGACGTCACCGTGTGGAGCGGCTACACGCTGAAGGACTTCGCCCTTCGGTCCCGGCGCATTTACGACGGCACCCACGTGCAGCTGGCCGGCACCCGGACGTTTCGGGCGCGGGTACTCGAGGCCGAAAGCGACGAGGAGGTGCTGCTCGACGTGGACGGCGAGCAGCCTGGACGCCTCCCGGTACGGGTGGAGCTTCTGCCCTCGGCGTTGCGCCTGCAGGGGTAGGCCTCAAGGCCGTGGGGTGCCCGTCCTGGCCACCTTTCACGACGCAGAGCGTCACGAAAAAGTCACAAAGGCTAAGAATTTCAATTCCTTGGGGCCAAACTGTGCTGGCCGCGCTTCCGCCGCGACTGTACAGAAGACGCAGCCTCTCGCAGGAGAGCCAGCGTCGAATGGAAAGCGGCGACTGGCCAAAGAGGACTGCCCCATCCCGGGGTGGCGCTCCTTTCGAGGCCAACACCCATGCAGAGCATTCTCGACGAGACGCAGGACGTAGAACTTCTTCTGGCCACGGCGCTCACCGCCTGTGGCTACGTCATTGGGGCGGCGGTGTTTTTGGCCGCCCTGTTGTAGCAGCCACTCTCTCTTCCCCCCCCGCCCGGCAAAGCGAAAAAAAGGCGGGGAAGGGCCCCCCCCGTTGGGTTTGGGATGCTCCGGGTTTTTTTGAGCTCTCACCCATGGGGTGGCCCGGTGGTGGGCAGGCCCCAGGTTGTGAGGCACACAGGGGGAAAAGCGTCTCACCCCAGCCAGAAGTAGGCAGTCCCCAGCGCCGTGCGGCTGTCCTGGACGCGGGCTCGGCTGGCCAGCGCCTCCAACTCCTTGTCCTTGGCCCCGTAGCGCGTCTCCTCCTCCTTGTGCAGGGCGGCCAGTGCGCGGCGGTAGGCGCGCTCGGCGCGCTCGGCCTCGCTGCGCGCCCGGGCCCGCTCGGTGGGCTCGTCCAAAGGCCGCAGCCGCGCGCGGGCCTCGCCCCAGGCGGCCCGGGCTTTCTCCACGCCCTCGCGCGCAAGCAGCAGACAGTCCTCGGCGTAGCGGTCCGCGCGCTCGCGCGAGGCGTCCAGGGCCCGGGCGCTGCGCCGCTCGGCCTCGCGAAGTAG
Organism: Myxococcaceae bacterium; assembly: GCA_052143535.1. Lineage (GTDB taxonomy): Bacteria > Myxococcota > Myxococcia > Myxococcales > Myxococcaceae > JADGRA01. Next base: position 2,091 of record JBKQSS010000096.1, read on the forward strand.
CTCCGAGCGCGCCGCCTCCAAAGCGCGCTCCTGGGCGGCCGTCACCGAGACGGCCGGCACGGCGCCCCGCTGGCCCTCTTTTGCCGGAAGCCGCGCCAGCACCTCGGCGTCGGACAGCGGCAAGGCGACGAAGCTGTCGCCTTGCTTCAACAGGACAAGGTGCAGCAGACGCTCCTCGGGAAGGAGGCCGCCGGTGCAGAAGCGGTAGGCAAACCACCACCCCTCGCCGCCGGCCAGCCGGGCCAGGCGCGAGGGCAAGAGGGCCGCGTCCAGCTGCAGGTAACTCACTGCCTCCAAGGGCTGGGCCCGGGCCAGCGCTGCTGCCTCGGCCACCGCCGTGTGCCGAGAGGCCTCGGTGCCGAGGACGACGGCGGTGAGTTGCCGCGCCGTCCCGCGCCGCCGCAGAAGGGCCTCCTTCACTTCCTCGCCGGAAAGTTTCAGCCGCCGGCGGACGTCCGCGTCGAAGTGCTCGAGAAGTAGCGAGCGGGCCTCCGTCATGCGCCTGTCAATGCGCCTCTCGAGGTCCGCCCGCAGAGTGTCGAAGGCCGCCTGAATCTCCTCGGTGGTGCGGCAGGACTGGTAGATGTCCAGCACCCGGCGCTCGAAGTCGAGCCCACTCTCCAGCGCGCCGAGTATTTCATCCGAGGCGCCGAAGACGCCGTCGAAGAGGTTGAGTTTCGCTTCCAGCAACTCATACAGTCGGGCGTCGGCGGCGTTGCTCCGGTTGAGGAAGTTGAGCACCAGCACGTCGCGCTGCTGGCCGTAGCGGTGGCAGCGGCCGATGCGCTGCTCGATGCGCTGCGGATTCCAGGGCAAGTCATAATTCACCACCAGGTTGCAGAATTGCAGATTCAGCCCCTCCGCGCCGGCCTCGGTGGAAATGAGAATTTGCGTCCGACTCCGAAACTCCTCCACCAGCGCCGTCCGCTGCTCGGGCGTCCCGGCGTCGCCGGACAACAGCGACACCTTGCCGGCAAAGCCGGCCTTGGCCAACAGTTCCCCGAGGTAGGCCTGCGTGCGTTTGGACTCGGTGAAGACGACGGCCTTCTCCGGCCACCCTTGCGCCCGGGCCACGCTGAAAATGCGCCCCAGCGCTCGCTTCAGCGCCTCGCCCTTGGCATTGACGCCGATGCGCTCGGCGGCCAGGGCGTACCCCTCGAGCTCAAGGGCCTCCTTCTCCAAGGCCTTGGCTGACACCGCGGGCCGCCCCGAAGGCTCGTCCTCCCAGGCTTCCGCTTCCTCCTGGAAACCGCGGAGCTCCTCCGCCTCGAGCAGGCTGTCGGCCACGGTGGAGGCGGCCTTCACCCTTCGGCGCAGCGTCTCGGCCAGCTTGCGCAAGGTGGGGGCGATGGCGAAGGTGGAGCTCGCCAAAAGCTTCCGGTACACGAGGATGAGCAGCGTGCGCTTGCCGGGCTCGATGGCGGCGGCGTCGCTTCGGCGCAAGTACTCGCTCACCTTCTGGTAAAGCGCCTCCTCCTGTTGGGTGGGGGCGAAGTCCTCCACCATGCTGCGGCGGTTGGTGAAGCGCACGTACTCGCGCACTTGCCGGCGCAACGTGCGGTGGACGGCAGGAAGGAGGCGCTCTTTGAGCTCCGCCGAGGCGACGTCAGCCAGGGCGCCGTCGGCGCTGGGCGCATAGCGGCTGCGGAAGGCGTGCTCTGGGCCAAGCAGCTCCTCGTCCAAGAGGCTGAGCAGCCCATACAGCTCGAGCAGCGTGTTTTGCAGCGGGGTGGCGGTGAGGAGCAGCTTCGGCCGGCCGGCCAGCGCCGAGCGCAGGGCGCGGCCCGTCTTGTGTCCCGCTCGGTGGGCGTTGCGCAGCCGGTGCGCCTCGTCGATGACCACCACGTCCCAAGCCAGGGCCGCCAGCGCCTCGGGGCGCGCCGCAGCGAAGGGGAGGCTGGCGATGATGGGGTAGGGCCGGTCAAAGAGGTTGGCCGTGCCTTTGTCCGCCCGCCCGTCCACCACCAGCGCGTCCACGTCGAATTTTTCCCGCAGCTCGGCTTGCCACTGCGCGCGCAGCGTGGCCGGGGTGAGGATTAAAATCCGCTCTTTGCCCTCGGCCAAAAGCTGCGCCAGCACAATTCCCGCCTCGATGGTTTTCCCGAGGCCCACCTCGTCGGCGAGCAGGCACCCGCCGCGGGCCAGGCTGTCCAGGGCGAAGGCCGCCGCCTCCACCTGGTGGGGATGCAAGTCCACCTTTGCTTCGCTCAAGGTGGGGAGGACGCGCTCCGCCCCGCGGGCAGCGCGCAATGTCAGCTCCTCGGCCAACAGCCGGGTGTGGAAACGCGTCAGGACACCGGCGGGCACGGGGCACCAGGGGGCGGTTTTCGGCCATTCTCGCACAGTGGGGTGCCCTCACCGGGGTGCGCCCGGGGGAGGCCACTCGAAAGGGAGGGCCGCTGGCATTCGGTGGCTCGCCTCAGCGAAGCTCGCCTCCTTCCCGTGCGCCCCGCCCTCTCCGTCGCGCTCCTCGTCGCAGCTGGCGGCTGCGGCGGGAAAAGCTGCGGGCAGCCCGACAGCCAGGCGGTGGCGCGGATTTCCACCTGGGAGCAGCACCGAAGCCTCGGCGCCGGGACGCTGGGCGCCTGGGCCACCGACCCGATGAAGCCGCCCGCTGTCCGGGCTCGGGCACTTCTGGCCCTGGCACGGCTGCAAGACCCGGACACCGCCCCCACCGTGGTAGCGGCCTGCGCGGACCCGGACCCGGAGGCGCGGGCCATGGCGGCCTTCGCCGCTGGGGAGCTGGGCCTCGCCTGGGACGGCATTCCCGACGCCGTCCGCGCGCAGCTGGCGGCGGCGGTGTTGGCCGCCGAGGCCCACGAGCTGGACGCCGCGGCGCGCACCCAGGAGCTCACCGCGCTTGGCCGGCTGCGCACGCCGGCCGCCCTGGACAGGCTGGTGCAGCGTCTGGCCGGCGCGCCGGACATTGCCGAGCCGGCCGCCCGCGCCCTGGGGGTGGCGGCGCGGGCCAAGGCCAGCTGGCCCGAGGCGGCGACCTCGCTCTTGGCCAGCCGGATGGTCCCGAGCGAGCCTTTGGCGCTGCGCTGGGCTGCCGCCTATGCGCTCGGCTACGCCCCCGGCACCGGCGGCCGGGCGGCGCTGCTCAAGGCCCTGACGGACGACTCCGAAGAGGTGCGCGCTGTCGCCACCAAGGGCCTCGCCGAGCGCGGCTTGCCGGAGGACGCCCGGGCCCTGCGCCCCCTGTTGGCGGACAGCTCGCCCGGCGTGGAGGCGGAAGCGGCCCGCAGCTTGGCCAAGCTGTCCAGCCGCTGCGCGCCCGGCGCCGCTTGCCCGCCGCTGGACGCCCTCTCCGCGCTCTCCGCCTCGGTGGACCGCGTCGCCCATGGCGACGTCCGGCTGGGCGCCCCACCTCTCGTCGCACTGGCCCAGGCTGGGCTGCCCCCGGCCGGACAACCCCTCCTCGTCTCGCTGCGGGCGCGCGGGCGGGAGGACTTTGCAAAGGCCGAGGCTGCGGCGCGGAAGGACCTCGCCTGGCTGGACTGCCGGCTGGCCGCGGCCGAGGACAGAAGCACCGGCTGGCTCGAGGAGACGCTGTCCTGCGGGGCGGGCCTCGTGCCCGAGGCGCACCGGCTGCGGCTCGGCCTGCAAGAGGTGGCACAGGCGCCCGCACTGCAAAGCGGCTTCGAGCGGGAAGCGTTGAAGCGCTACCTGCATGACGGCGACGCCACCGTGCAGCTGGCGGCCGTCAACCTCCTCGGTGCCAGTCACCACCCCGAGGCAGCCGAGGAGGTGCGCGCTTACGTCTCCAGCAAGGACCCGGTGCTGTCGGCCGCCGCCGCCGCGGCGCTGGGGGAGTTGCACGACGTGGCCTCGGGGCCGGCCGTCCTGTCTCGGGCCGAGGCGGCCACCGCCGAGCCGGAGCAGGCCGATGTCTGGGCCGAAGCCCTCGTCGCCCTCAAGCCCGACGGGGCAACGGCGCTTTTGCACAAGTGGCTTTTGGCCGCGCACCCGCACTTGCGCCACGCTGCCGAGCACGCCCTCAGCACGCTGGAAGGCAAGCCGGTGTGGGGGCCGGGCACCGGGCCGGACGCGCCACTGCCCTCGCCGCACGCCGACAGCGTCTCCAAGGACGTCGCCTGGCGGCTTCCCACCGCCCGGGGCGTGGTTGTCATTCAACCCGAGGTGGAGGCCGCCCCGGAGACGGTGGCGCAACTCACCCGGCTGGCGCGCTCCGGCTTCTTCCAGGGCCTCACCTTCCACCGGGTGGTGCCGGACTTCGTCGTCCAAGGCGGAGACCCGCGCGGAGACGGGGAGGGTGGCCCGGGCTTCACGCTGCCTTGTGAGGTGTCCCCCTTGCGCTACCGGCGGGGCACGGTGGGCATGGCCTTGAGCGGCAAGGACACCGGCGGCAGCCAAATTTTCGTCGCCCTCAGCCCCCAGCCGCACCTCGAGGGCCGCTACACCATTGTGGGCGAGGTGGTGTCCGGCATGGACGTCCTCGACGCGGTGCTGGAGGGCGACAGCCTGGGCAGCCTTGACGCAGTGCAGGGTGGCACAGGCCTGTCGCACCGCTGAGGCACATTCCCCACAAGCGAGGCCTTTCACCCTTGCCGGTAGAGGAGGCGCTCGTCTACGTTTGCTGAGGCGTTCGCGGCCAGGGACAGAGGCAAACCCCCTGAAAACAGGAGATTCCTCGCGATGGGCAGAGTCCCTTCCGGGCGGGTGCCTGTGGTGGTGATGGGGCTCGGCCACGTGGGACGCGAAATTGCCAGGGCAGCCTTGGCCTCCGAGGAGGTGGACCTCGTCGGGGCGGTGGACACTGCCCCGGGCCTGGCCGGCGCCTCCTTGGGCGAGCTGCTGGGGCTCGAGTCCGCGGTGCGCGTCTCAGGCACGGTGCAGAAGGCCGGCCGGCCGGGGGCGGTGGTGCTGCATGCCACCGGCTCGCGACTGGAGGCGGTAGTGGAGGAGCTGCTGGAGGCGGTGCGGCAGGGCCACCCGGTGGTGTCCACCTGCGAGGAGCTCAGCTTTCCCTTCCTCCGCCACCCGCAGTTGGCCGAGCGTCTGGAGCGCGCGGCCGTCCGCGCCGGCGTCTCGGTGGTGGGGACGGGCGTCAACCCGGGCTTCGTCCTGGACAGGCTGGTGGCCACCTTGGGCCAGACGGTGGGGGCGGTGAGGCACGTGCACGCCACGCGCAGCGTGGACGCCGGGGCGCGCGGCGAGGGCTTCCAAAGGCAGGTGGGCGCCGGCCTCACCGAGGAGGCCTTCTCGGCGCTGGCCGAGCAGGACAGCGTCGGGCACGTCGGGCTGCTCGAGTCCGCGGCGCTGTGCGCGCTCGGGCTGGGGCTGGACTGTGACGACTTCGAGGAGTCCTTGTATCCGCTGTTGGCCGAGGAGGACTACGCCGGCTCTCCGGTGCCGGTGCCCAAGGGGCGAGTGGCCGGGGTGCACCAGACGGCAGTGGGCCTCGAGGACGGCCAGGAGCGCGTGCGCCTCGAGATGACGCTGGCGGTGGGCGCGGTGGGGCACGACCGGGTGGTGCTGGAGGCCGACAGCCGCCTCACGCTGGAGGTGCCGGGGGGCATTCCCGGGGACTCCTCCACCGCCCACCTCGTCGTCCACGCCGCTCCACGCCTCACCGCCGCCAGTCCGGGGCTTCTCACGGTGCTCGACTTACCCGCCGGCCGGTAGCGCCCGAGGTTTTTCCCCGGAGGACACTCGCCATCGCCATCCTCGACAAAAATGCGGTGGGACGTACCTCGCCGCCGACGCTCAATGAGGTGGAGAAGGGCGCCATCCGTCGGTTTGCCGAGGCGCTCGGAGACTTCAACCCCGTCTATTACGACGAGGAGTACGCCCGGGCGGCGGGCTACCCGACGGTGGTGGCCCCGCCCACCTTCCCGGCCTGCTTTCACTCGTCGGCCAATTTGCGCGAGCTGTTGGGCGTGGCGGTGAAGAGCCTGCTTCACGCCGAGCAAAGCTTCGAGTACGAGCGGCCGATTCTCGCCGGGGACCGCATTTTCGTCGCCACTCGGGTGGCCGACGTCCAGGAGCGCACCGGGCCGGCCGGCCGCATGGACGTGGTGGTGCTGGAGGACGAGGGGCGGGACGAGGAGGGAGCGCTCGTCTTCCGCGCGCGCCGCACCCTGGTGGTGCGGGCGTCGAAGGACGGGTAACGGAAAACCACGCCATGTCCGCGCGTAAGCTTTACTTCGAAGCAGTGCACCTCGGCGACGAGCTGCCGCCTCTGAGTAAGGGGCCAGTGGACCGCGTGCAGCTGGCCCGCTACGCCGGGGCCTCGGGAGACTTCAACCCGGTGCACGTGGACGAGGTGTACGCGCGCTCTCTCGGGATGCCCTCGGTGTATGCCCCGGGGATGCTGGTGATGGGGATGCTCGGCCAGCTGGTGTCCGACTGGTCCCGTGGGGCGCAGCTGCGGCGCTATGCGGTGCGCTTCTCGAAAATTGTCTGGCCCGGGGACACGGTGGTGGCCAAGGGCCGGGTGATGGAACGCTGGGGCGAGATGGGGAAGTACTTCGCCGACGTGGACCTCTGGGCGGAAAACCAGAAGGGCGAGCTGGTCTTGAGGGGCTCGGCCTTGGTGCAACTCTTCTACTCGGCCGATGACGAGAACCGTCAGCGCGCCGGGCAACCGCCCCTCGTCGTCCCGGCGCCGAAGGAAAGCCTGCACCAGCCGCCGCCCGAGCCTCGGCCGGCGACAAGCCCCAGTCCGCTGCTCAAGAAGGCCGCCCCAGCCGCGCGCAAAAGCCCCCCGAAGAAGTCCGCCCGCAAATAGGCCACTCCCCCCCCGCGGGCAGGACAGCCCTGGGGGGGGCTTCGGCGTCAGCTCCCCCTTGTCAGGGCGGAAAGCGCAGCCCTCTAACGCGAAGCGTTAGAATCCATTGACTCTTGAGTCAACAGTCGGGGAGACTTTGGGTTGCCGGCCAGCGCTGTCCCCCCCCCCGGAGGCCCCTCCCGTGGCTCTTGCCCTGAATTGGTACCGCAACGACATGCGCGAGTTGTCCTTTGTCCTGCTCGAGCAATTCAAGCTGGCCGAGCTGGTGGGCCAGCCGCCCTATGAGGCGTGGGGCCCGGAAGAGGCGAAAAGCATTCTTCAGGAGACGTCCCGCTTCGTGCGCGAGGTGCTGGGCCCCTTAAACGCGAGCGCTGACCGAAGTGGCTGCCGGCTGCTTGCGGGCCAGGTGCAGACGCCGGAGGGCTTCCCCCAGGCCTGGAAGCAGCTCTACGAGCTCGGCTTCAAGTCGCTCGGTGTCGCGCCGGAGCACGGCGGCCAGGGAGCTCCGGTGATGCTGACCGTCCTGGTGGAGGAGATGCTGAGCGGCGCCAACCCGGCGTTTGCCATGTACCCAGGCCTGGCCTTCGGCGCGGCCGAACTCATCCTCGAGTGCGCGACGAAGGAGCAAGTGAAGCGCTACGTCGACCGCATGTTTAACGGCACCTGGGGCGGCACCATGTGCCTCACCGAGCCCCAGGCCGGCACGGACGTCGGCGCGGCGACCAGCACCGCGCGCCGCCAGCCGGACGGCAGCTACCAGATGAAGGGCACCAAAATTTACATTTCCGGCGGAGACCACGACCTCACGGAAAACATTATTCACCTCGTTTTGGCGCGGGTGGAGGGCGCTCCGCCGGGCACCAAAGGGCTCTCGCTCTTCATCGTCCCTCGCAACCGGGTGCACCCGGACGGCTCGCTGGGAGAAAACAACGACGTCCAGGTGGCCTCCATCGAGCACAAGATGGGAATTAATGGCTCGGCCACCTGCGTCCTCAACTTCGGGGAGGCCGGGAAATGCGTCGGCGAGCTGGTCGGCGGCGTGGAGAACGCCGGCATGGGCCAGATGTTTAAGATGATGAACGGCGCGCGCATTGCCGTCGGCATCCAGGGCTTGGCCGCCGCCAGTAGCGCCTACCTCAACGCGCTGGAGTACGCGAAGGAGCGCAAGCAGGGCCCCCCTTACACCAAGTGGAAGGACCCCACCGTCCCCCGGGTCACCATTCTCGAGCACCCCGACGTGCGCCGGATGCTGCTCGACATGAAGGCGCACGTCGAAGGGACACGGGCCCTGGTCATGAAGCTCGCCCGGCACGTCGACTTCTCGCGCGCGCTGCGGGGCAAGGACGACCAGGCGGCCAGCTACCACCACGGCCAAGTGGAGCTGCTCACCCCGCTGGTGAAAGCTTTCGCCTCGGACGAGGGCTTTCGCCTCTGCGCCAGCGCGCTGCAAGTCTACGGCGGCGCCGGCTACCTCAAGGACCACCCGGTGGAGCAGTCGGTCCGCGACGTGAAAATTACCAGCATCTACGAGGGCACCAACCACGTGCAGGCGATGGACCTGGTCGGCCGGAAGCTGGGCCAGGCCGGCGGGCAATACTTCCAAGCCTTCCTCTCCGACGTGGGCGCCTTCGTCGAGGCCCACCGCAGCCATGCCCTTTTCGGCCAGGCCGTGGCCAACCTTGCCGCTGGCCAGGAGCACCTCATGTCCGCGGCGATGGGGCTGCTCAGCTGGAGCCAGTCCGGCCAGCTCGGCCTGCTCGCCCTCAACGCCAACCGCTTCCTGCAGATGATGGCCCGCCTGGCGGTGGGCTGGCTGCTCTTGGAAGCGGCCGTCGTGGCCGAGGAAGCCCAAGCCAAGCTTCCCGCGGGCCACGGCGACGTCGCCTTCTACGAGGGGAAGAAGCAGGCGGCCCTCTTCTTTGCCCGAAACGAGCTGCCCAAGGTGGAGGCCGAGGCAAAACTCATGATGCAGGAGGACGGCTCGGCCCTGGACATTCCGGACGCGGGCTTCGCCGCCGGCTAACAGGGCGCTGGGCGCCAACGCCACTCAAGAGGGGCGCTACTTCGGTGGAGCCTCGCGCACTCCGATGGCCAGCTGGGCCAGGCCTGCCCCTTTGGCCATCTCCATCACCTCCACCACCTTGCCGTGCGGCACACCCTCATCGGCTTGGATGATGACCATCGTGGAGGGGTTTTTGGCCTGCGCCCCCACCAGGGCCTGCTTCAGCTCGTCCGCCGTCACCACGTTCCCGGCCAGCACCAAGCGACCGTCGGAGAGCACCGCCACCGAGAGGTCGCTCGTGGCCGGGGTGACGTCCGAGGCGCTGCCCTTCGGCAAATTCACCTTCAACCCGGCCTTGGCCGCGCCCTGCCCCTGGTTGACGATGACCGAGCTGGTGACCATAAAAATAATCAACAGCACCAGGAAAATGTCGGTGAGCGGGGTGATGTTGATGTCCGAGAAGACGCTGTCCGCCTCGTCCCCGTCGCCCCCTGGAATTTTCCCCAACGCCATGGCGTCAGTTGGCCTCTGCCGTGACGGTGGTTCCCGCCGGCTCGACCTGCAAGGACAGCGGCGTCGCCGGGCGCTCGCGCAGCGTCTCGACGAATTCCTCGGCCAACAGCCGTACCTCGATGGTGATGCGGCTGATGCGGGATTGGAAATAGTTGTAGAGCACCACCGCCAGCACGGCCACCAGAATGCCGGCGGCGGTGGAGACCAGCGCTTCACTGATGCCGGTCATCACCGCCGCGCTCCCGCCGGTGCCTCCTGCCGAGACGTCCAGGCCGAGGTCGCGGAAGCTGCGCATGATGCCGGCCACGGTGCCGAAGAGTCCGACGAAGGGCGTCGTCGCGCCGACGGTGCCCAAAATCCACAGGTTTTTCTTGAGCCGCAGCCCGAGCTGCGCGCGCTCGCGCTCCACCGCCGCCTCCAGGGCCGGCGTCACCGAGCGGGTGTGCTCGAGCCGCTCGAAGGCCACCCGGAAGAGGTCTGCCAAAAGGGCCGGCGAGCGCTCGGCCGCGCCCCGCGCCGAGGGGATGTCGCCGCGCAACAGGTGCCGGCTGATGACGTCGCTCAGCGCGCGACTCTCGGCGCTGACGTTCCACAGCGCCATCCAGCGTTCCACCGCCACCCCCAGGGTGAGCACCGAGGCCAGCAAAATGAGAATGAGGGTAAGGCCGCCTAGGCGCAGGTAGTGGAGCAATTCGCTCGGACTCATGAAGTCATCTCTAACCCTTGTGGTGGCCAGACAGTACGTGCTTTTTGCCGTCTCATGAACAGCCCGGTCCGCCCCTTGTTCCTGGCCTTCGCCTTCGTGGCGCTCGGATGTGCGCATGTGGACATGGGGCAGCTCCAAACCCCAAGCCCGACGGCCCTGCTCCAGGAGGTGGACCAGCTGGAGGGCCTGGTGGTGCAGGTGAAGGGCTCGGCCCGACTGACGGCTTCCTCCCCCAAGGGCGGAGGCGAGCTGTCGGCCTTCATCGCAGCGCGCGCCCCAGGAGAGGTGCACCTCGAGCTCCTCAACTTCTTCGGCGCGCCGACGCAAGTCCTCGTCTCCGACGGGCACACCTTCGGCCTGTACCAGGCCGACAAGGCCACCTACCTCACCGGCCCGGCCACCGCGGCCGTCATCGGACAGGTCTTGCCGGTGGACCTCTCCTCGGAGGACTTGGTGGCCATTCTCCTCGGGCGCACGCCACGGCTGCCCGTGGCCCCTCTGTCCATTGAGCCCGACGCGTCCCTCGACGCCTACCGCGTCACCTTGGTGCAAGGCGAGCGCCGGCAGACGCTGTGGGTGCACGCGGTCAGCCGGCGCGTGCTGAAGAGTGTCCTCGAGGGCCCGGGCGGCTACAGCCTCCTCTTCGAGCAGCCCCGCGACGCGGGCGGTGTGCCGTTTGCGCGGAAGGTGACGTTTACCGACGCCACCGCCACGGTGGTGCTGCGTTGGAGCACCGAGGACGTCAGCACCGAAGGGACGCTGGAGCCGGCCCTCTTCAACGTCCAGGCCCCTCCGGGCGTCCGGACGGTGGAGGTGCAAGGAGCCCCTCCAGGCGCCGGGTGAGGCGTCCTCTGGAGCTTGGCCGCTGGCAGCTCGTCTGCCCGGCTGCCATGCTTTTAGCCGTGGGTTAAAACTTCTGCCGCCCCAGGTGCGTTGAAGGCCGTGGAGCCCTCGGACGAAGAGCTGATGGGGCGTTACCGGAGAGGGGACGGCGGAGCCTTCGCCGTCCTGGTGCAGCGGCACCGGGCCCGCGTCTTCGCCTTCCTCAAGAGGCTGACACAGGACAGCGCCCGCGCGGAGGACGTCTTGCAGGAAACCTGGCTTCGGGTGGTGCGGGGCGCCGCGGGCTACCAGCCCACCGCGAGATTCACCACCTGGGTGTACACCATCGCCCGCAATGCCTGTTTGGACACCGCGCGGCGCGAGGTACACCGCACGGCCGAGCCGCTGGGCGAGGAGCCAGCGGACGCTGGCACGCCATGGAATGACCCAGAGCGCGGCGCTTCCTCGGCCGAGCTGCGCCTGCGGCTGGAGGCGGCCGTCGCCGCGCTGCCCGCCGAGCAGCGTGAGGTGTTTCTCTTGCGCGAGCTGGCCGGCGTGGCCTTCGCCGAAATTGCCCTCATTACCCGCGCCCCGACGCCGACGGTGAAGAGCCGGATGCGCTACGCCTTGGAGTCCCTGCGGCGGCAGCTCGCCGAAGCCGGCTTCGAGGTGGGCCCGGACGGCAGGAGCGCCCCATGACGCAGGTGCCCCTCCACCCAAGCGACGCGCTTTTGGGGCACGTCTATGGCGAGCTCTCGGCCGACGAGGAGGCCCGGGTGAAGGCCCACCTGGAGGGCTGCCCGGAGTGCGCCGCCACCGTCGCCGGCTACCGCGCGGTGCGCGCCGCCGCCCGGGCCTTGCCGCGCGAGCTGCCAAGCGACGTGGGCCTGCAGGCGCTGTTGGGTGCCGGCCAACAGGCTGCCGCCGGCGCGCGGCGCCGCCGGCGCGCTGTCTGGACGGGCTCCGCCCTCGGAGCCGCCGCAGCGGCGGCCCTCGCCCTTCTGGCCCTGCGGCCGACGCCAACCCCCCCGCCAGAGTTGGCCGTCGCCAGCGTGCCTTCGCCCACCGCCCTGCCACAGGACGCGCTGGCCGCCGCCGAGCCTTCCGCCACCTCCCCCGCCCTCAAGGCCAGCTCCCGCCAGGCGGCCGTGGGGAAAGGCGCCGCCACAGCCAAGGCCCTGGCGCACGGCGCGAACGCCGCGGCGTCCGGCGACGTCGCCGCACAAGGCCTGGCGACGGGCGCGGCCAAGAAGGCGGAGGCGGCGGCCGCGCCCGGGCCTCTGTCGGCCCGTCCGGAGACGCTTGGCGCCGTCGCTGTCGCCCGCGCTCAGGCCCTTGCGCCGGCCGCAAGGACGACGGGCGCCGCGGGCGCCAGCGCGCAAGAGAAACCTTTGGGCCCCGGCGAAGCCCCTTCACCACGCGCCCGGGACGAGGCCCGCCGCCAGGCCCTCCTTCGGCGTCTTCCCGGCGCCTCGGTGGCCGAGGCCCTGCCGCTTCTCTTCGAGTTGTGCGGCCTCGAGGCGCGCCTTCTGCACCCGGCGCAGGCCCAAGCGGCCTGTGCACGCGTGGTGGAGGGCTACCCAGGGACGCCCGAGGCCGCTTCCGCCGCGGCGCTGCTCGAGCAGCTGGACGCCGGTGTGAGGGCCCTCCACTAGCCGCAACTTTTTTGCGGCCCCCTGGCATGGCGTCGGGGGCCCTGGCTACGGTGGGGCCATGAGAAAGGGACGTCCGGCCGGCGCGAGCGCCCTCCGCGTGGAGCAGGGAGACCTCTTCGCGCCACGCCCGTCCGCCCCGCCAGTCGCCGAAGCGGTGGAGCCGCCCCAAGCGGCGCCCGTGCCGGTGCCGGTGGAGGCGCCGCGGGCGCTTCAGAGTGTCCCCAAGCCAGCCGTGCACCAGGCCCCAGCCAGCCGTCGGCCGGCGCCCGCCCCGCTTGCACCGCGGCCGCAGCCGGAGGGCGTCCAGCGGGTGGACGTCGAGCCGACGCGGGCCCGGCCGTTCGAGCCGACGGTGTACACCGTCAGTGAGTTGACGGAGTTGGTGAAGGGCACGCTCGAGTCCAGCTTCCGAAGGGTGCTGGTGCGGGGGGAGGTGTCCGGCTTCCGTGGCCCCAACGCCACCGGCCACCTCTACTTCTCCCTCAAGGACGCCGGCGCGACGCTGGACGTGAAGATTTGGGCCTCCTCGGCGCGCTCGGTGCGTTTCCGGCTGGAGGAGGGCCTGGAAGTCCTGGCCGAGGGCTACCTGGACGTCTACGCCCGCGCCGGACGCTACAGCTTAATTGTCCAGCGCATTGAGCCGGCCGGCGCCGGCGCCCTGGCGCTTGCCTTCGCCCAGCTGAAAGAGCGCCTCAGCGCCGAGGGCTTGATGGGCGAGGGCCGTCGGCGGCCGCCGCGAGCGCTGCCGCGGTTGCCGGCCCGCATTGGCATTGTCACCAGCCGCACCGGCGCGGTGCTGCAGGACTTCCTGCGCATTGTCCTGCGCCGCCACCCGCGCGCCTCCATTCTCCTGGCCCACGCCCGCGTCCAGGGCCCGGGGGCTGCCGAGGAGGTGGTGCGTGCTCTGGCCCGGCTTGCCAAGACGGACGTCGAGGTGGTGGTGGTGGCGCGCGGTGGGGGCTCGGCCGAGGACTTGTGGACTTTCAACGAGGAGGCGGTGGCCCGCGCCATTTCTGCCCACCCGGTGCCGGTGGTGTCCGCGGTGGGGCACGAGACGGACGTCACCATTGCCGACTTTGTCGCGGACGTGCGCGCGCCCACCCCCAGTGCCGCCGCGGAGCTGGTGGTGCCGGTGCTGGCCGAGTTGGAGGGGGAGCTGGCGCAGGGCCGCTTGCGGCTGCGGCGGGCGGTGTACACCGCGCTGGCCGAGCGCCGGCACGGCCTGGCCGAGTTGCGCCGTCACCTGGAAAGCCCCCGCCATGCGGTGGCGGACTTGCGCCAGGAGTTGGTGACGCTGGAAGACAGGCTGGAGGCCAGCACCAGGCGAAGCGTCCGCGCCCACGGCGAAGGGGTGCGGCGGCTGCGCGAGCGGCTGGACCGCTTCCGGCCAGAGGCCCTCCTCGCGCAGCGGCGACAGGCGGTGCAGGCGCTGCGCGTGCGGCTGGTGCAGGCCATGCACGTCCGGCTCGTCGGCGAGCGCCAGCGCCTGGTGCGAGGCCGCCGCGCGCTCGAGCGTCGCGCCCCGGCGGCCTCCATTGCCGAGGGGCAGAAGCGGCTGGCCGCCTTGCGCGGAGGGCTGCAGGCGGCCTGTGTGGCCAAGGTGGGCAGCGAGCGCCAGCGCCTCTATGGCGCCGCCGCCAAGCTGGACGCGCTCAGCCCCCTCAAAGTCATGGCCCGGGGCTACGCCGTCGCCTACCGCGCGGACACCGGTGCACTCCTGGCGCGGGCCGAGGAGGCCCAGCTGGGCATGTCCCTGGTGTTGCGCTGGGCGCCCCCTGGAAGCCGCTCGCTGGCACAGTGCGGGGAGGTGGACGCCACCGTCACCGCTGTCCGGCCGCCCGGCCCAGCGCACTAAAGGGGAGGGGGGCCTTGCCTTGGCAGTTGCCGAGGGGGGGGGCAGAGTGGGGGGGGTTTGCGCACGGCGGGCCCCCTCCGGTAGGACGCGGGGCTGGCGCGTCGGCCCTTGCACCAGGGAGGTGGCACCCCGTGGCAACCAGCGGAGAAAAGGCACAGCCCTACAGCGAGGTGGTGGAGCGACTCGAGGACGTGGTGAAGAAGTTGGAGACGGGGCAACTTAGCCTCGAGGACACGCTGGCCGAGTTTGAGAAAGGCATCCGCCTCGTCCAGCGGGGCGAGGAGCTTCTGGCCCAGGCGGACAAACGAGTGCAGGAGTTATTGGAGCACGAGGGACAGGAGCGCGTCGTGCCCTTGGAGACAAAGGCGCCCCCAGGGCGTCTGGCCGGCCCGGCCGGGGAAGACGAGGACATTCCCTTCTAGCCCTCAGCCTCGTCAGGAGGGCACCCCTCTCTCATGGCCGCCCCCTTCTCGCTGGAGGCCTACCTCAGCGCGCAAGGCGCCCGGGTGGAGGCGCTGTTGCGAAAAAGCCTCGAGCGCCTCACCTTGGCCCCCGGCGTGTTGCGCGACGCCATGGGCTACTCGCTGTTGGGCGGCGGCAAGCGGCTGCGCCCAGTGCTGTGCCTGGCCTTCGCCGAGGCCGTCACCAGGGGCCCGGTGCCGGCCGCCACCTTGGACGCCGCCTGCGCGCTCGAGTACGTGCACACCTACTCCCTCGTCCATGACGACTTGCCGGCCATGGACGACGACGAGGTGCGACGGGGAAAGCCCACCAGCCACATGGTGTACGGCGAGGCGCTGGCCATTCTCGCCGGGGACGCGCTTCTCACCGAGGCCTTCGCGCTGTTGTCCGCCGGGCCGGAGGCCCTTCGCGCCACCCTGGTGCAACAGCTGGCCCGGGCGGCGGGGGCCGAGGGCATGGTGGGCGGCCAGGTGCTGGACATTGCCGAGGACAGGCCGGCCGAGGAGGCCTACTTGAGTCGGCTGCACGCCCTCAAGACGGGCGCCTTGTTGCAGGCGGCCTGCACCCTGGGGGTGGCCTCCTGTGGGGGCTCGGCCGCGCAGCTGGAGGCTGCCTCGGTGTACGGCGAGGCGGTGGGCCTGGCCTTCCAAATTGCCGATGACGTGCTGGACGTCACCGCTTCGGCCGAAGCGCTGGGGAAGCCTGCCGGCGCGGACGCCGAGGCCGGCCGTCCCACCTACCCGGCAGTGCTGGGGCTAGAGGCCTCGCGCCAAAAGGCCCGAGCGCTGGTGCAGCGCGCGGTGCAGGCGGTGCAGCCGCTCGAGCCCGTGCCGGGGCCCCTCCAGGCCCTGGCCCGCTACAGCGTGGAGCGCCAGGCTTGACGCTGCTTTCCCGGGTGGACTCTCCCGAGGCGCTGCGCGCCCTCACCGAGGAGGAGCTCCCGGCGCTGGCCGAGGCGCTGCGCGAGGAGATTGTCGACGTCTGCGGCCGCGTCGGAGGCCACCTCGGGGCCTCGCTCGGCGCGGTCGAGCTGGTAGTGGCGTTGCACCGCGTCTTCCACTCGCCGAAGGACGCGCTCGTCTTTGACGTCGGCCACCAAGCCTATGCCCACAAGCTCCTCACCGGCCGGCGAGAGCGCATGCACACCTTGCGACAAGAGGGCGGCGTGGCGCCGTTTCTGGACCCAGCGGAAAGCGTCCACGACGCCTTCGGCGCCGGCCACGCCTGCACCGCGGTGTCGGTGGCCATTGGCATGGCGCAGGCCATGGCAGCGCAAGGCCCGGGGCTGGCCCGGGCGGTGGCGGTGGTGGGAGACGGGGGGCTGACGGGTGGCCTCACCTTCGAGGGCCTCAACAACGCCGGGGCCTCGCCGCACCCGTTGGTGGTGGTGCTCAACGACAATGGCATGTCCATTTCTAGCAACGTCGGCGCGGTGGCCGGGCTTTTGCGCACCGCCGCGGCGCGCGCGTTTTTCGAGGCCCTCGGCTTCAGCTACCTCGGCCCTGTGGACGGCCACTCCTTTCCCCAGCTGCTGCCTGCGCTGGCCGAGGCGCGGCGCGCACGCCGGCCCACCCTGGTACACGTGCGCACCCTGAAGGGACGGGGCTTTGCACCGGCCGAGTCGGACGTGCAGACGCGCGGCCACGCCATGGGCCCCTATGAGTTGCGCGACGGGAAACTCGTCCGCAGCCGTGGCGGACAGCGCACCTTCAGCGAGGCTTTCGCCCTAGCGCTGGGCCGGGCCATGGAGGCGGACGCCCGGGTGGTGGCGGTGACGCCGGCCATGCTGGAGGGCTCGGCGCTGGTGGGCCTGAAGGCCCGTTACCCACACCGGGTGCATGACGTCGGCATTGCCGAGCAGCACGCGGTGGCCTTCTCGGCGGGCCTGGCGGCGCGTGGCAGCCGGCCGGTGTGCCTTCTGTACAGCACCTTTCTGCAGCGAGCGATGGACCAGGTGGTGCACGACGTGGTGCTGCCCGGCCTGCCCGTCACCCTGGCGCTGGACAGAGCCGGACTGGTGGGCGCGGACGGGGCCACCCACCAGGGGGCGTTTGACGTGGCGCTGTTGCGGCCGCTGCCCGGCTTGCGCCTCTACGCGCCAATGGTGGGCGCGGACTTGGAGCCTCTGTTGGCGACGGCGCTGGCCGGCCCGGGGCCGGCCGCGCTGCGCTTTCCGCGCGGCACGCTGCCCGAGGCCCCGGCCGGGCTTCCACCCTCGGTGGCGCCGGTGGACAGCGCCCGCTGGCTTCTCTTGCCAAAGGCCCCTTGGGCCTGCGTGGTGGCGCTTGGGCCCTTGGGCCTCGAGGCGCTTGCCGCCGCGCGCAGCCTCGAGGGTGTGGCAGTGCTGGACGCCCGGGTGCTGTCCCCCTTGGACACCAGGGCGGTGGACAGGGCCTGTGACATGGGCTGCGTTGTGACGGTGGAGGAGGGCACCACCCACGGCGGCCTCGGCAGCGCGGTGCTGGAGCGCGCCGCCCACACCGGGCGCCACCCGCGGGTGCGAGTGCTGGGGCTGCCGGACGCCTTCGTCCGGCAGGGGGAGGCCCGGGCCCAGCGCCGGAGGCTGGGGCTGGACGCGGCCGGCATCGCGGCCGCCCTGCGCGCGCTGCTTGCCTCATGAGTGCCAAGCGGAAGGAGCGGCTGGACGTGCTTCTCGTCCAGGCCGGCCTGGCCCCCACCCGGGCCCGCGCCCAGGCCCTCGTCCTGGCCGGACAGGTGGTGGTGGGCGAGGCCCGCGTGGACAAGCCCGGGACCCGCGTCCCTCTGGACGCGCCTTTGCGCCTCAAAGGGGAGGGCCTTGGCTACGTCTCGCGCGGAGGCCTCAAGCTGAGCCACGCCCTACGGCACTTCCACCTCACCGTGGCCGGGGCTGTCTGCGCGGACATTGGCGCTAGCACCGGCGGCTTCACCGACTGCCTTCTGCAGGCGGGCGCAGCGCGGGTGCATGCCCTCGACGTCGGCTACGGGCAGCTGCACGAGAAGCTGCGGGCGGACGCCCGAGTGGTGGTGCACGAGCGCAGAAACGCCCGCTACTTGGAGAAGGACGCGCTGGGGGAGGAAGTGGACGTGGTGGTGGTGGACGTCAGCTTCATTTCCCTCACCCTGGTGCTGCCCGCGGTGCTACCGCTTCTGCGGAAACAGGGCTTCTTGGTGGCGCTGGTGAAGCCCCAATTCGAGGTGGGGAAGGGCCAGGTGGGCAAAGGCGGGGTGGTGCGGGACGAGGGGGCGCGCACCGCAGCGGTGAAGCGGGTGGAGGCGGCGGCGGCGGCCTTGGGCCTTTTGCTACTGGGGGTGACGGACTCGCCCATTCTCGGCCCGGCGGGAAACCGCGAGGCGCTCCTCGCTGCCCAAAAACCGGGCTAACGCCCTCTAGAGGCGCCCAAGGCTGCGCTGGCTACTTGTCCAGTACAACTATTTCCACCCGGCGGTTGAGCTCGCGGCCGCGGGCGGTGAGGTTGGGGGCAATGGGCCGAGCGTCCCCGTAGCCTTTGGCCTCCAGGCGGTTTGCGGCAATGCCCTTCTGCTGGAGGTAGTCCGTCACCGCCTCGGCCCGCGCCTGGGAGAGGCGGAGGTTGGCGGCCCGGGTGCCGGAGGAGTCGGTGTAGCCCTCGACGCGCACCCGTTTAATGCCCAGGCGCACCACTGCGTCCACCACCTCGTCCAACAAGGGGTAGCTGTCGGCGAGAATGGCGGCGCGCCCGGGGGCGAAGTGCACCTGCACCAACAGCTCGAGCCGGTCGTCCCGCAACACGACGCGGCGCCTCTTCGGCTCCTTCTGCAAGTCAAAGGCGAGCTGCAGCTCGGCGTCGGCGCTGACTTCCACCTCGCGCAGCTGGGCCAGGTAGCCAGCCGCCGTCACCTCGGCCACGTAGGCCCCCGGGGCGACGTCCACCACCGTCGGGCCAGTTGCGTCGGCCGGGGTTTCCACCACCTTCGTCTCCACCCCACTCAGCTTCACCGTCGCCGCGACGCTGTGCCTTTGCGCGGTGGTGCGCAAAAGGAAGTGCGAGCTCTGGGCCTGAGGCTGAAGCGCCGCCAGAAGCTGGGTGTCCTTGCCCGCCTCCACCACCGCGTCGAGAAGCGCCTCCTGGTAGCCCTCGCGCTGCAGCCGCAGTTTCGTCGGGCCGGGCGGAAGCGGCCGAGTGAGGAATTGTCCAGCCGCCGCGCTCGAGGCCACCGGGAGGGCAGCACTGCCCTCCACCGTCACCACCACCGCGCCGAGGGGCGCCTGGGTGAGGGCGTCCACCACCAACCCCCGCACCGTCCCGGTGGTGGGCGGCCCCGCCGGAGCCGCCACCGCCTGCACCACCACCCGTGTCGCCGGTTTGGGGAAGAGGTCCACCGCGTAGGTGGCGGCGAAGACGACATTCCACGGTGGAATGGCCGGCACGCCGAGGGCCACCGTGCCCTTCAGGCCGAATTGGGCCGCAACCAGGAGGGTGAGGTTCTCAATGAGGGAGAATTTGAGGCCGACATTCATCTGGTGCGGCAGCGCCGAGTGAATGGGGACGCTTTGCCCGTTGGCACCCACCACTGTCCCGTTGTGCACGTCGAGGGGGTAGCCGGTGGTGTACTCGAAGAAGGGCGTGACAATGGGAAGCGGAAACTCGAGCGAGAGGCCGGCCAACAGCTGGTTGTACGTCGTTCGCTCCAGGGCAATGTCGTCCTCGGCCCCGCTTCCGGGCCCCGAGAGGACGACGCTGTTCCACTGCCACTGGGCGCCAAACTGCAGGCCGAAGCGCAGCGGAATGGGCGGCGTCCAGGCCAACACCAAGTACGGCGCAAGCGTGTAGCCAGCCTGGGCAAAGTCCTGGGTGCCGACGCCGGGAAGGCGAGTCGCGCGCACGTCCAGGGCAAGGGCCAACGCCCGGGACAAGCGCCAGGCGAATTTCGCCCCGAGGGTGACGTCACCCACCGCGGAGATGAAGTTGGGATTGGAGCCGGTGTTGTTGGTGCTGGAGGCCGAGTAGCTGGCGTACAGCTCGAGCCAAGGCAACACGACGAAGTCCACGGCGAAGAGTCCGGCAGTGCGCGTCGCCTCGTCGCTGGCCCGGGGCCAGCCGCTGTTGCTGTAGTACTGCCCGAAGGCCGCAAACCGCAGCACCCCGGCGCCGCCAATGTCCGCGCTCGAGACGTTGAGTGTCCCAAGTCCGCCGAACAGGCCCTGGGACAGCCGCGTGTTGCGCGTGTCCAACAGCGCGTCCCCCAATGTGGAGGGGCCGGGCGGGGGGCTCCCCGGCAGAAGCCGCACCACCGTCTGGCCAGGCAAGAGGCCCCGCGCTTCGGCCGTGCCAGCCGGGACGCCGCCTGTGGCTAGCCCTGGGGTGACGGGCTCGTCGACTGTCGGCGGCAGGGGCGGAGGCGAAAGCGCGGCCGGCTGAGGGACGTCCAAGGGCGGGGAGTTGGGCGAGGGCGGTGCCGGCACCGCCGCGGCCGGGGCCTGGGCGCTTGGCCCGGGCCTTTGGGGTGCTGGCGCCGAAGGAGACGGAAAGCTGTTGAAGTCGTCGTCCTTGCTTTGGGCCCCCGCCACGGCGCCGAGCAAGAGCCCAACGCCGGCCAGGACGAAAACAGGGTGAATGCGGGGAAACCTCAGGGCATACGGGAGTATATGCGTGCATCTGAGGGTCACAACGAACCCGCCAAGAGGGGAGCCAACACCGGGCGCGGCTGGTACGTCGCCAGGGTTTGCGGAAAGATGAAGCCGGGATGAAAGGGGAGACTTCGCCGACCGGCTCCGTGCTGGACGGGCCGGTGCAAGCTCGCAAGGGGGCCCGGGAACGGCTTGCCGAGCGCATGGCGATGCTGCTCGAAATTACCCAGGCCGCCACCAGCTCGCTCGAGCTCGGGCAGATTTTGAAAATTGCGGTGGAGAAAGTGGGCCGGGTGCTGCCCATGGACCGCTGCTCCGTCGTCTTGGTGGACGGCACCGGCGAGGCGAACGCCAGCGCCACGGTGATGGCCACCTTCGAGCGGCCGGACCTCCAACCCTTGCCCATTGACTTGGCCCGCTACCCGGAGCTGCGCCAGTCGCTGCGCACCCGCGAGGCCACCTACGTCGAGGACGCGCTGGTCGACCCGCTGATGGCCGAGGTGCGGCCCCTCATCGCCCCGCTCGGGGTGAAGAGCATTCTGGTGCAGCCCCTCATCAGCCAGGACGACTTGGTGGGGGCCCTCTTCTTGCGGCTGTCGCGGCGCAGCGGCGCCTTCGGGCGCGAGGAACAGGAGTTTGCGCGGGCGGTGGCGGCGGCGCTGGCCAACTCGGTGCGCAACGCCCGGCTCCACGCCGCGCTGCAAAAGAAGCGCGAGGACTTGGAGCTCAAGTACGTGGACCGTTACCGCGAGCTCACCGAGGCCAACCGCCGGCTCCGCGAGCTGGCGCGCTTCAAAGACGAGCTCATCGCCATCGCCAGTCACGACTTGCGCTCTCCACTCCAAGTCGTCATCGGCCACGGGCGGCTCCTGGAGGATGCCGAGCTGCTGGCCGAGCAACACGAGTCGGCGAGCGCGGTGGTGCGCCAGGCGCGCAAAATCCTCAAGCTGGTGGAGTCCCTGTTGGAGAAGGGGAAGGGGGAACACTCCCGTGTCGCCTTGGACGTCCAGCTGGTGGACGTGCGCCAGGTAGCCAGCGACTGCGTCGCGGAGATGGACATTCTCGCCCGCGAGCGCTCGCTCGATTTGCGCGTCCTGGCGCCCGAGCGCCTTCCGGTCATGGGCGATGAGCTCAAACTGCGAGAAGTCCTTCAGAACCTCATCTCCAACGCACTCACCCACGCCGCCGCCGTGGTGACGGTGGAGGCGCGGGTGCTGGCCCGGCCCGACGGCCCGGTGGCTAAGCTGGTGGTGCAGGACGACGGCAAGGGGCTGAGCGAGGACCAGCTGCACCTCGTCTTTGACCGTTACCGCCACGGTCCGGGTGGCACCGGGCTGGGATTGGCCATTTGCAAGGACTTCGTCGAGCTGCACGGAGGTGAAATTTGGGCCGAGCGCCCGCCCCAGGGCGGCTGCGCCTTCGTCTTCACCCTGCCGCTCGCCTCCCAGGATGTGCCTCGGCAGCGCTCGGGCGTGCTGCCCACTCCGGGCGAGCAGCCGCGGGTGCTGGTGGTGGAGGACGAGCCGGACATTGCCGCGGTGCTGGAGGGTATTCTCCGAAAGCGGTACCGGGTGGAGCTGGCCCGCGACGGCGCGGAGGGCGTGGCCAAGGCCCGGGCGCTCCACCCGGACTTGGTGGTGATGGACGTCTTTTTGCCCCACATGGACGGGCTTGACGCGGTGCTGTCCTTGAAGGCCTCCTCGGACACGGCGGACATTCCCGTCATTCTCGTCTCCGCCCAGGTGGGCGTCGCCGACCGCGTCCGGGCCCTCAACCTCGGTGCGGTGGACTACCTGGCCAAGCCGTTTCGCTCCTCGGAGCTGCTGGAGCGCACCGAACGGGCACTCTCCCTCAAGTCCAGTGGTGCCTCCCTTCCGGTGCCCTCGGCCGCGGCCGGCCCCACCGACGCCGCCACCGGGCTGCTCGACCGCCGAGGCCTGGTCATCCGCCTCACCCAGGAGGCGGCCCGCGCCCGACGCTATGGGCGTCCACTGGCCCTGGCGGTGGTGCGTACCGCTGCGCACGGCGCCGAGGCGCTCCGCAACTGCGCCGCCCGCATGCGCGAGCGCCTGCGCGCCCCGGACGTGCTGGCCCACCTTGGCGGCGGCACCTTCGCTGCCGTGCTGCCGGAGTGCACCGCGGCCCAGGCCGAGCGCGTCTTTGGACGGGTGGAGTCGGACTTGCGTCGCCAAGGCACGCCGGACTGCAGGGTGGACGTGGCCGAGGTGCCGCCCCGCGAAATGCCGGAGGCCGTGCTGCAGCGGCTGCTCGGCTAGCGCCACTTAGGCCAACTCCCCGCCCCCAGGCCCTTTTCCAAGGAGGGCTCCATGGGTGCGCCTCGGGCCTGGTACACTTCTGCTGCCCGCCCAGCTCCCGGCGAGAGGGCTTCCTTTCCTCTTAAAACCACGTGGCTGCTCCGTCCCTCGTCCTGTTGTGGTGTTTGTCCGCTGCGCCCGCGGACAAGCCGGCGGACACCCACCGGCCCGCGGTGGACGTCGCGGCCATGCGCGAGGCGATGGACGCCGAGCCCGGGACGTTTGCCTCTGCGGCGGCCTACGCCCACTTTCTCTTGGCCCGCATGGGCCACCACCAAGGTGACGAGCGGCGGGTGGTGGACGAGCTCAGGCTGGCGCTGGCCACCGACGAGAGAAACCCCTACCTCCTGGTGGCGCTCGGTGAAGCGTACGTGCGGCTCGAGGACTGGCCGCACGCGGAGGCGCAGGCGCGGGCCGTCCTGGACAGACACCCGGATGACTTCGCGGCAGAGCTTCTCTTGGCCCGGGTGCTGTACGAGGTCCACCAATTCCCCAAAGCGCGCGCCGTGCTGCGGCGGGCGCAAGCCCAGAGGCCCAAGGACGCCGACTCCTATTTGCTGCTAGCGGAAATCTCCCTCGAGTCCGGCCAGGTGGACGACGCCATCCATGTCGTCGGGGCCCTGGCCGACGCGGCCGCCGAGCCGCTGGGGCTGAAGCGCCTCGGACAAGCACTGGCCGAAAAGGGAGACCCAACCCGCGCCGAGGGCCTGCTTCTCCGCGCCGCACACCTCGACCCGGGCGACGTGGAGAGCTGGGTGTCCCTGGCCGCGGTGCAGGAAGCGCTGGGGAAGCCTGCGGTGGCCGAGGACAGCCTGGCCCGGGCCCTGGAGGTGGACCCGGACAACAGAAACGCGCTGCTCGACGCCGGGCGGCTCGCGCTGCGTGCCAACGCGCCCGGACGCGCCCGGGCCTACTTGGACCGGGCCCTCGCCCTCTCCGAGGACCCGGACCTCACCTTGCGCGTCGCCTTTACCTGGCTTTCCGGGCAGCGTGCGGACGAGGCGAGCCAAGTCCTCGATGAGGCGCGGCGCAGCGGCGTCGCCGACCCGCGCGTGTCCTTCTACGCCGGGCTACTGCACGAGCGAGGCGCGCGCTTTGAGCAGGCCGTGCAGGCCTATTCCGAGGTGGGCGCGGCCTCGGAGCTCTTCCGCGAGGCGCGGCTGCGGCGGGCGGCGGCCCTCGGGCGGGCCGGCCGCCCTGCGGAGGGCGTGGCCTTGTTGCGTGCCGCCCTGGTGGCCACTCCGGATGACCTCGCCCTCTACCCGGCCTACGCCGAAGCCCTGGAGGTGGCCGGAAAGCCAGCCGAGGGCGAGCGCTTTCTGCGCGAGGCCGCCCAGGCCCGCGGCGCGCCGGAGCTGGCCGAGGCGCTGGCCCTCCTCCTCGAGCGACAGGGGCGGACGGCCGAGGCCATCGCGTTGCTCACCCGGGAAGTGCAGGGGCGCCCCCACCAGGAGTCTCTCCTCTTCAGTTTGGCCGCGGCCTACGAGCGGGCCGGCGACCATACCCACAGCCTCGAGCGCATGCGCGAAGTGCTGGCCCTCAACCCGGACAACGCCTCGGCCCTCAACTTCATCGGCTACACCCTCACCGAGCAGGACCAGGACTTGGACGAGGCGGAGCGGCTCTTGCATCGCGCGCTCGAGCTGCGTCCGGAGACGGGTGCCTTCCTGGACAGCTTGGGGTGGCTGTTTTTACACCGCCACGACTATGGCCGGGCGGTGTCCACGCTCGAGCATGCCGCGGCGCTGGAGCCGGACGAGCCAGTCATCGCCGAGCACCTCGGTGACGCCTACTTGGGTGTCCAGAGGAGACGGGAGGCGGCCGGCGCCTACCGGCGTGCCCTGGAGGCGGCTCGCACCTCCACCGACCCCGAGGCCGCCGCCCTTCGGCCCCGGGTGGAAGCCAAGCTCAAGGGACTGTCCTCGGACGTCGCGGACCGCTAAGTTCTCCTGTCACCGCCATGGTCCATCACGAGGAAGCCTTCCTCGACGTCGACGGTGCGCGCTTGTGGACCGAGGACGACGTGCCCACCGGGGCACGCGCCCACGTCCTCATGCTCCACGGCTACGCCGACCACCTGGGACGTTACCGGGCCCTGCGCGACGCGCTGGTGGCCGAAGGCTTCGGCGTCCACAGCTATGACCAGCGTGGGCACGGAAAGACCGCCGGCGCGCGCGGCCACGTGCAGAAATTCTCCGACTACCTCGACGACTTTGACCGCTGTCTTGCACGCATGCGGGCCCAAGGGGGCAACACGCGGGCCTTCGTCATTGCCCACAGCCATGGTGGGCTCGAGGCTCTGGCGGCGCTGCAGCGACGGGCCACCCCCCTGGTCGATGGGCTGGTCCTGTCCTCGCCCTACCTCGCGCTCGCCTTCGCGCCGCCGGCCTGGAAGTCCGGGCTGGCCAAGGCGCTCCAGGGAATTCTGCCGGCACTGCGCCTGCCGCTCGATTTGGACCTTTCGATGCTGAGCCGGGACGAGGCCTGGGTGCGCACCACCAACGCCGACCCGTTCTACAACCGGGTGGGGACCCCCCGCTGGTTCGCGGAGTCCACCAAGGCCCAGGCCGAGGTGCTGGCCCGTGGGGCCGCCATCCAGTGCCCCGTTCTGCTGCTCCTCGGCACCGATGACCGCATC
Source organism: Myxococcaceae bacterium (assembly GCA_052143535.1). Taxonomy (GTDB): domain Bacteria; phylum Myxococcota; class Myxococcia; order Myxococcales; family Myxococcaceae; genus JADGRA01. Next base: position 27,403 of record JBKQSS010000096.1, read on the forward strand.
GCCAGCGCAACAACTGCGCGGCGCTTCTTCGACACCCTGGGGACGAAGGACCGGACGCTGCGCGAGTACCCCGGCATGCGACATGAGCTGCTCAACGAATTGGGCAAGGAAGAGGTTTTTCGCGACATCTGTCGCTGGATATCCGAGCATCTGTAGCGTACGTTTTCGAAGAGAGGGCAACGGATGGCACAGGCCGACCAGGTCGGAATCATCGGCAAGGGCATCATCATCAAGGGCAGCCTCAGTGGCGGCGGCAACCTGGTGATTGAAGGTCGGGTGGAGGGCCAAATCGCCCTGAAGAACCACCTCACCATCGAGACCACCGGGAAGGTGGAGGCCGACATCCGGGCCGAGGAGCTGACCATCAACGGCGAGGCGAGCGGCAACATCGACGCCTCGTCCCGAGTGGCCATCAACACCTCGGCCAAGGTGGCCGGCGACATCAAAGCGCCCCGGGTGGTGATTGAGGATGGCGCAGTCTTCAACGGTTCCATCGACATGGAAGTGAAACTGCCGGACGACATCTAGGCGCCCCGGCAAATTACCTTTAGCAGAGAGCCCTCTGGAGGGGACGCCCACGTGGCAAATACAGTCATCGGTTCAAGCCTGATTATTGATGGAGAGATTTCAGGCGATGAGGACCTGGTCATCCAGGGCACGGTGAAGGGGAAAATCTCCCTCCGGGAGAGCCTCTTCGTGGAGAGCTCAGGCGTTGTCGAGGCCGACATCGAAACCCAAAATGTCGAAATCGCCGGCCGGGTGACAGGCAACATTGCTGCCACCGACAAGGTGGAGCTGAAGAGCGACTGCCGCGTCGTCGGAGACATCAAAGCGCCCCGCATCCTCATTGCCGACGGTGCCTCCTTCAAGGGCAACGTCGACATGGACGTGAAGGGCTAAGCCCATGGCCAGCCCCAAGGAGCTCTCCGGCCCGGCCGGAAATACCGTCATCGGTCCATCCATCCTCATCAACGGGAGGCTCAGCGGCGACGAGGACCTCACCGTCCGCGGCCGTGTGGAGGGCGAGCTGTCGCTCACCCGCACGTTGATTGTGGAGCCCTCAGGGGTGGTGAAGGCCAACGTCTCCGTCAAGAACGCGGTGGTGAGCGGCGTGGTGGTGGGCAACATCGCCGCCACCGAGAGCGTCGAGCTCACCCGCGACGGACGCATGGTGGGCGACATCCGCTCGCCGCGCGTCATCATCGTCGATGGCGCCAGCTTCCGGGGCCGGGTGGACATGGGCGAGCTCGCCCCAGGTCGCCCGTTGCCGGAGCGCCCCCGCTCCCAGGTCCGCCCAGCGGTGCGAGCAGCGCTCGCCCCGGCCCGGCCGCCGGCACTGCCTCCGCGGCCCCCGGCGCGCGCCCCGGTGCCAGCCTTCGTCTCCTCGCGCCCGGCCGAGGCGGCCAAGGGGCCGCCTGGGCCCCCGCCCGCGCCGCCCACCGTGGCAGCAGGGGCGAAGAAGAAAATTGTCCTGAAGAAGAAGCGGTAAAGCCCTCGGGAGCCCGACCCGGCGTCACCACGCCGGTGTGGTATGGCGAGAAGCGATGGAGACGCCCGAGCAAGAGAGCCCGGCACCGGAAAGCCTCGAGGAGCGGCGGGAGCCGGCGGGTGCCGAAACGGCCGAGCCGCAGGCGGTTGAGCTACTTCCGGAAATTCCAGTGACCGAGGCCTTGGAGGACGTCCCCGAGACGCCCGGCCCCGCTCTGCCCCCGCGCGTCCAGTTTGCCGAAGCCGTCCTCAGCCGCCCCATCCACGTCGAGCAGGGCCTTCTAGCGCTGGAGCAACTCGCCGACGACGAGGCTTTCCGGCTCCGCGGCGAGGGGGACGTCAGCCGTCTGGCGCAGGACATCGCCCGGCTGGGGCAACTCTTCCCGGTGGACGTCCGCGTCCAGGGAGAGCGCTTTCAGCTGGTGTGCGGCTTTCGCCGAGTCGCGGCGCTGCGCTTTTTGCAAAGGGACAAGGTGCTGGCGCGCATTCACACCGGGCTCTCAGACGACGAGGCGCTGTTGGTAGCCCTGGCCGCCGCGTTGCACGCCGAGCCGCTTTCGGCAGAGGAGTGCGTCGCCCTGCGCGCGCGACTGGCCGAGGAAGGCCGGCTGGGGCCGGCCGCGAGCGACATGCTGGAGCAAGCGCTGGGGGGAGGGGAGCTCTCGGCCGAAGGGCCGGAGCAGGAAATTGACGCTGACGAGCTGGCCTCCTCGTTGACACAGCTGCTCGGTGACGCGAACCAGGACTTGGCGCTGTTGGTGCCCGTCTTTGGGGCCTTGGAAGACGACCGAAAGGCCGAATTGCTGACGCAGCTGCGCTACGCCGCCGAGCTCGTCGCCTACCTGGAGGAAAGCTGAGCATGGAGGGCGCGCTGGCGCGAGACCGTGCACGGCTCTTGGAGTTACTCACCCGGTTGTCGTTCGAGCAGCGCCGGGTGAAGCTCTCCTCCGGGCTGGAGAGCGACTTCTACATTGACTGCAAGCGCACCGCGCTCACCGCCGAGGGCCACTTCCTCATCGGCCGCCTCCTCCTCCGCGACATCCAGCGGCTGGCGCCCGCTGCCGCGGCGGTGGGGGGCCTCACCCTGGGGGCGGACCCGCTGGCCTCCGCGGTCAGCCTGATGAGCTACCTGGCCGGGACGCCGCTGCCGGCCTTCCTCATCCGCAAGGAGCCAAAAGGCCACGGCACCGGACAGTGGATGGAGGGCCGCACCCTCATCGCCGACGGCGCTGAGGTGGCCATCCTCGAGGACGTCGTCACCACCGGCGCCTCCACCCTACGGGCCATCGAGCGCGCCGAGGCCGAGGGCCTGGTCGTGCGCTGTGCCTTTGCCCTGGTGGACCGCATGGAGGGGGGACGGGCCGCCATCACCGAGAAGGGCTACGGACTGTCCAGCCTCTTCACCCGCAAGGACTTCCTGCCGTGAAGTCCTGGCGGGCCTCCCTTGTGGCGTGCCTCGTCCTGGCGCTGGCGTCCGGCTGCAACACGCTTCCACCCCCCATGGTGGGCGCGCCCGGTCCGGAGCTTCCGGACGCCCACGCCAACGCCGAGTACCAGGCAGTGCTGCAGCGCTACAGCGTGCAGAGGCAGATTTTCATCGGCTTCGACACCATCCTCTTCGGCGGGGTGACGTACGAGAGCCCGCTGTTCCGCGAGGCGCGCATCCGCCGGCGCGACGCCTTTCAGGCCGAGCCCCCGGAGCAGGTTGCCAGAGACGTGCAGGCCGCCCAAGTCGAGCCGGCGGACTTCTACGAGTTTACGGTGGGCGTCTACATGCAGAATCCCCGCTTCGATGACATCGGGCTGCCCACCAGCATCTGGCGGCTCGCGCTGGTGACGCCGCTGGGGGAAGTGGCCCCCGTCCTGGTCAAGCGCCTCGGACACGCCAACATCAACACCCGGGCCTACTACCCCTACATGGGCGACTTCTGGCGGGTGTACACGGTGCGCTTTCCGAAGGCTGTTGCCGGGCGCCCGCTGGTGCCGCCCGAGCTTCCCAGCTTCACCGTGCTACTCGCCTCCTCGCTGGGGCAGGCCGAGTTTCCGCTGCCCACCCAGTAGACGGCCCAGCGCGCCGTGAAGGGCTGCAGGGCCTTGCCACAGCCCTTGCCAAACCCCCAGGGTGGACCTAGCGCGGGGCGCCCAGTGCATCCAACAGCGCATCCACCTCGGTGTGCGTTTTGAGCCTTGCCCGGTCTTCTGTGGAGAGAAAGCCAGCCTCGAGGGAGGCGTCCAGAAAGTGCAGCAGCGGGCGGAAGTAGCCGTCCACGTCGAGCAGGCCCACCGGCCGGTGGTGGAGGCCCAGCTGCTGCCAGGTGAGGGCTTCGAAGAGCTCATCCAACGTCCCGAAGCCCCCCGGCAACGCGACGAAGGCCGCCGCCCTCGCCGCCATCTCCGCCTTTCGCTGGTGCAGCCCGTCGGTGAGGACGAGCTCGGTGAGGCCAGGGTGCGCCACCTCGGCGCTGCTGAGGGCCCGAGGCAGAACGCCGGTGACGGGCGCGCCCGCGGCAAGGGCCGCGTCGGCCAGCTCCCCCATCAACCCCACCTGTGCGCCGCCATAGACGAGGCCCAGCCCTCGTGCGCCGAGGCGCTGGCCCAGCTGCCGGGCCGCAGCGCGGTAGCGCGGGCGCGTGCCGGCCTTCGCCCCGCAGAAGACGCACAGGCTAAAAGGCATGTCTCACCGCGGCGCGAGGCCCCCTGCGCTTCCGAGCAGGCTCACGGCCACGGCCAGCGCCAACGCCAAAAGCGGCCAAAGCTGGTTGAAGCGGTTTCGGCCGAAGCGCAGCAGCCCGCCACAGGCAAGCCCGGAGAGAAAGCCACCGAGGTGGCCCTGCCAGCTCACTCCGGGCAACAGGCTGATGACGGCCACCTGCACCAGTAGCCACGCCAGGCTTTGTCTTCCCTGGCGGTTCACCACCGGAAGCAGCGCCCCCGCCCAGCCGAGAATGACGCCCGAGGCCCCCACCGTGGGCAAGCGAAACGCGAAGGCCAGCACCAGGGCCGCGCTCCCCAGGGCAGTGACGAGTGAGACAACCATCATTCTCGGCGTCCCGAGGAGGCGCTCCACAGCGAAGCCCAAATTCACCACCACCATCATGTTGAAAAGAATGTGCAGGGCTCCAGCGTGCACCACCACCCACGTCAGGACGCGCCACCACTGCCCGGCCTGCACCTCTGGCCCGTAGAGCGCGAGGTTGTCCCCGCGGAGAAACTCCGGCGCCTGGCCAGACAGCTGCGCGAGGAACACGGCCACGCACACCGCAATGAAGGCCGTGCAGAAAGGGGGGAGGGGACGGCGCCCGGTCTGCGCCGCAGGCGCTTGCGGCGCCGCCTCAGGCAGTGGGCGTGGAGCAGGGCCAAAGGCGTCGTCGCGGCGGAGAACCATGGCTTGCGGCTAGAGCTCGCGAAAGACGACAGTGTCCTTGGCCCAGTTGTGGTCGTCGCGGCTGGGGTAGTCGAGGTTGTAGTGCAGCCCGCGGCTTTCCTTGCGGCGCGTGGCGCATTCCACAATGAGGTGCGCGACGTCGGCGATGTTGCGCAACTCGATGATGTCGCGCGTCACTTTGAATCGCCAGTAGTAGTCCCGAATCTCCTCCCGCAGGAGGTCCAGTCGCCGACGCGCTCGCATCAGCCGCTTGTCGCTGCGCACAATGCCGACGTAGTTCCACATCAACCGGCGGACTTCCTCCCAGTTGTGGGTGACGATGACGCTCTCGTTGGGGTCCACCGCGGCCCCCGGGTTCCACGCCGGGACGTCTTCCTCCACAACGCCTAAGCCCTTCACCTCTTGCATCGCCGCCCGGGCGGCCCGGTGGCCAAACACCAGCCCCTCGAGAAGCGAGTTGGAGGCAAGGCGGTTAGCGCCGTGCAGCCCGGTATGGGCCACCTCCCCCACCGCGTACAGCCCGGGGATGGTGGTGCGGCCATCCAGGTCCGTCACCGCACCTCCACACTGGTAGTGCGCTGCAGGCACCACCGGAATGGGCTGGATGGCCATGTCCACACCGAATTGCTTGCAGACTTCGTAGATGTTGGGGAAACGCTCGATGAGGAAGGCGCGCCCAAGGTGGGTCATGTCCAAAAGGACGAAGTCATCCCCGGTGCGCTTCAGCTCGCTGTCGATGGCCTTGGCCACCACGTCCCTGGGGGCCAATTCTTTGAGCGGGCTATAGCGGTCCATGAAGGCCGCGCCGCTCCGCAGTCGAAGCCGACCGCCCTCACCTCGCAGGGCCTCGCTGATGAGGAAATTCTTCGCTTCCGGGCTGAACAGGCAGGTGGGGTGAAACTGGTAAAATTCCATGTTGGCGATGTGGCCGCCGGCCCGGTAGGCCATGGCCACCCCATCCCCCGTCGCCACGTCCGGGTTGGTGGTGTACAGGTACACCTTTCCCGCACCTCCGGTGGCGAGGACAACGACGCGGCCGAGGAACGTCTCAATCTCGCCCGTCGGCAGTAACACATAGACGCCCAGCGCCCGGGCCGCGGCCCCGTGGCTCGAGCGACGCTGCAGCACCAAGTCGATGGCGGCGCTGTCCGATACAAAGTGAATGTTGGGCCGGTCGTCGCATGCGGCGAGGAGCACGCGTTCCACCTCACGACCGGTAATGTCGCCGCTGTGGACAATCCGGCGCCGGGAGTGGCCGCCCTCGCGGGTGAGGTCCCACTCCCCGTCGGGGAGCCGGTTGAAGTCAGCTCCCAGTGCCACCAGCTCCTGCACCCGGGCCGGGCCCTCCCGGACGGTGACTTCCACCGCGTCTCGGTGGTTGAGCCCACCCCCGGCGGCGAACGTGTCCTCCTCGTGCTGGGCGAAGGAGTCCCGCTCAGAGAGGACGGAGGCAATGCCCCCTTGGGCATACACCGTATTGGACTCGCTCCGGCTGCGCTTGGTGAGCACACACACCGTGCCGCTCTGGCTGGCCTCCAGGGCGAAGCTGAGCCCGGCCACACCACCGCCGACGACGAGGAAGTCGAAGCGCTGGGGCATGCAACAGGCTCGTAATCTTCACAAGTCCTGGAAACAAGGCCCTTTCTTGAGGGGCCGGAGCGGGAGCGATAAGTTGGAAGCCCCCTGACTCTGTGCGTCCCTTCGTCCTTCTTCTTCTGCTGTCCCTCGCCGCCTCAGCTCGGGCGAGTTCCATTTACACCTACACCCTGAAGGACGGCACCATTGTGTACACCAACGTGCCGCCGGCAGGCGTCAAGGCGCGCAAACTGGGCCGACAGTCCCGCAGTGCGCCACAGACCGGCGAGGTGGGGGCGCCGATGGTGATTGCCGACTCGCTGATTGAAGAGTGGATGGCTCGCGCGTCAACCAAGTACCGAATTCCGCTTCCCCTGGTGCGCGCGGTGGTGCACGCCGAGAGCAACTACGACCGCTTCGCGGTGTCTGCCAAGGGAGCGAAGGGGCTGATGCAGCTCATGCCCGGCACGGCCAAGGAAATGTACGTCCGTGACATTTTCGACGTGAAGGAGAACATCGACGGTGGCGTGCGCTATTTGCGTGTGCTGGCCAACGAGTTCGGCGGACAGATGGAGAAAATTCTTGCCGCCTACAACGCCGGCCCCGACGCCGTGCACCGCTTCGACGACAACGTCCCTCCCTACGAGGAGACGCAAACCTACGTGCGCAAAGTCCTGGCGCTCTACTTCAAGTACAAAGACCAGGAGCAGGCCTCGGCCAGCTCGAGCTCGGCCGGGCATTCCTCATGGCAGTGATTCCGGGGACGGGGGGAGACGACGCTTTCCTGACGCTGCTCTACCGGGGCGGCGAGCTGTTGCAGGCCGGGCAGCTGGAGGACGCGCGCTCCCAGCTGGAAGCCGCCTACCAGCTTCAGCCTGACAACGAGAAGGGCCAGAACCTCCTCGGCCTGGCGTACTTCAAGCTCGGACATTTCGACCGGGCCGCTGAAATTTACGAGGGGCTGGTGCGCGAAAATGCGTCCGACCCCACCCTGCGCGTCAACCTCGGGCTCGTCTACTTGAAGTCCGGACAACTCCCGCGCGCCATCCGCGAGTTCGAGCGAGCGGTGGAGTTTGCGCCGGACCACGCCAAGGCCCACAACTACCTCGGCCTCGCCCTGGCGCAGGCCGGCGAATATGGACGGGCCCGCGAAGCCTTCCTCCAAGCCGGCTCCGACGTCATGGCCGAGAAGATGGCTCGCGCGCTCGCCGCGGACCGTGCGCCACGCCCCCAGACGCAGCCCACCCCGGCCGCGCTGACGCTTGCAGCGTCCAAGACGTTTGTCGGGATGGTTGCCGCCGCCGTCCCCGCCGCGCCCGAGCCGTCCGCCTCGCCGGCAGTGCCCGCGCCGCGGCCCTACGACGCCATGTTGGCCCAAGGTCTGAGCGCCAATGGGCCGTCCGCGGCGCCCCGCGCGCCGCCTCCACCGCCGGCACCCATTCCGCTTCTGCTGGAGCAACGGGTGGCGCCGCAGGTCAGCCCGCCGGGCGACGAGCTGGGCACTGTCCCCCGGCCAGCGGAGTCCGAAGCCCCACTGCCGTCTTTGGGCGACCCGCCCGTGCCCCGCGAGGGCCCGCCGCCCGGCAGCGCCGAGCTGTCCGAGCTGGCCGCAAGCCTGCGGCTGGTGGGTGAGGGGGAAGCCTCTCCCTTTGCCGTCAGCGAGGACTCGGTGCTGGTGACGGTACGCGGCGAGCTCATCGTCCGCACGGCTGGGATGATTGGCTTCACCGGTTCCCTCGACTTTCGCCCCGAATTCAAGCGCTTCCGGGGCCGAGTGACGGACCGCCCATTCGGCGAAGGGTCGGGCCGGATGCAGCGCGTCCTCGGCACCGGCGCCGCTTGGGTCGCCCGCGAGGGCCGACGTTTCCTGGCCGTCAGCCTGGGCGACGAAGGGGCATACCTCCGCGAGCCCATGGTGTTTGGCTTCGAGGAGCAGGTGAATTTCGAGAACGGGCGTGTCCCGTCGGACGTGGCGCCGGACCTGGACCTCGTCCACCTGGCAGGGGTGGGGCAGGTGCTCTTGAGCCTGCCCGGGGCCCTGCGCTCCCTCGAGGTGCGAGCCGACGCTCCTGTAACGGTGCCGCTCGAGCACTGGGTTGGCTGGCAGGGGCAGATTGCTCCCCGAGTGTTGGCCATGCCCTGGGACCACCCGCTGGGCGGGGCGGCCATCGCCGTGGAGCTCACTGGAGAAGGTTTCGCGCTGCTCTGCGTGGGAATGGGCTAAACCCCGCCCCTGTGGACCGGCGGATGCGCAAACAGCGCCGGCGCGAGGCGCGCCGAGCGCGCCAGGCGGCGCGTCACCCGAGCGTGCTGCTGAAGGAGCTTTGGACCCTCCCGAACATGCTCACGCTCGGGCGAATCGTCATCATCCCCTTCTTCATCTGGCTCACCTACAAGGCTGACCCACTGGACAGCTTTCTCGCGGCGTTTCTCTTCACCCTCGCCGCAGTGACGGACGTCATCGACGGCGTGCTCGCCCGGCGGATGCATCTCGTCACCGTGCTAGGGAAATTTCTCGACCCCCTCGCCGACAAGCTCATCGTCATGGCTGCCCTGGTCATGCTGGTGCGGCTCGGACGGGTGGCGGCCTGGGTCGTCATTGTCCTTTTGGCGCGCGAATTTCTGGTGACCGGGTTGCGGAGCATCGCTGCGTCCGAGGGGATGGTGATTGCTGCGGGCCAAGAGGGGAAGTGGAAGACCAGCCTGCAACTCACCGGCATCATCGCGCTCTGCGTGCACTACACGCACCCGCTCGACCTCATCTTCTGGACGTTTCCAGTCAATTACAACGCAGTCGGGCAGGTGCTTCTCTACATCTCGGTCTTCTTCAGCGTGTGGAGCGGCGTGGGCTACTTCCGCGCCTTCGGACAGATGCTCTCGCGCCGCGGCTCGTCGCCGGGGCCGGAGGGCGCTTGACGTGCATGTCCCCCGGCCGCTACAAGGCTCGGCGTCTCACCGTGCGGGAATAGCTCAGTGGTAGAGCATCGCCTTGCCAAGGCGAGGGTCGAGGGTTCAAATCCCTTTTCCCGCTCTTC
>JBKQSS010000097.1:0-10533 GCA_052143535.1 Myxococcaceae bacterium
GGTCTCCGCTTCACTGAGCCCGTCTCACGGTACAGACGCAGTACCCGGCTCACGGTCGCTTCGCCGATTCCGAGAACCGCGGCGATCTTTACGTACGTCAGGTGCTCCTTGTGAAACGCCCGGACGAACCCGACGTTTGGCTACCGCCGCATCTGGGCAATGCTGCGTTTCCGGCAGGGCGTCCACGTCAACGCCAAGGCCGTCTACCGAGTGCCGAAGCAGAAGCGGTGGTTTGTCCACCAGCGCATCTGGACGCCTCGTCCAAGGGTGCAGGGCCGCATCGCTCGTCAACGAGCGCCATCGCACGGTGTTTCGAGCCGAACGTTGGAAAACCAGAGCTGTTTCCAGCGTCGGACTCGCTCGTCGACTGCCAACGCTTTCGGTGAAACGACGGTCGGGCTGCCGAAGGTCGTTCCGTCTCCGATAGCCTGAACGTTGACGGCCGCATAACGCAGCTCGCCTTCCTGGTAGGACACAGCGATCAGAACGCCGCATCGCACACAAAGCAGGCATTCTGCGGCGCCGCTGCCTTGTCGATATCGTCCAAACAGCTCCGTCTCCCGAACTTTAATGTGCAACGACCCTTTGGGATCGGAGACGTAGGCGGCCGCGTGCTTGCGACAAAAGCGGCAATCGCAGACGCGCGGGCGATACGAGTCGGAAGGCTCCGAGAGCTCCAGCTGGATGGAGAGATTGCCGCAATCGCAACCTCCGAGGACAGTAGACATAACGGCTCCGGCAGTCGGCGAATCGGTCGGTCCGGGACCGTTGCATCAACCTCGAGCAGAGTCAAAGAGGGCGTGCTCATGCTCCCGAAAACCTACCTTCGGCCGACCCCGTGGGAAGATGGGCACTTGAGTGTAGGCCGCTCAAGAGCCACGCTTGGAAATCTGCCGGAACGAAGTCCAGTCTGCCTTGGAGAGCGGCCGGATGCGCTCGATGATCATCTTAGCCGCTACCATTGTGCTCGCCTTCACCGCGGTCGCTCAAGATCATGGCAATCACGACGAATCGGGCTCATCGCCTGACACTCTCGGAAAGGTGGCGTTTTCGATCTCGTGCAAGCCGTCAGTGCAAAGGCGCTTCGAGCGCGCCGTCGCGATGCTGCACTCCTTTTGGTATGAGGCGTCGACCGAGGCGTTCCAGGAGATTGTCGCCGAAGACCCCGACTGCGCGATGGCGTACTGGGGCATTGCGATGAGCCAATGGCATCCACTCTGGTACCCGCCCGACGCAACCGCGCTGGCGGCCGGCTGGGCGGCGTTGAAAAAGGCGAAGGCGGCCGGAACGCAAAACGATCGCGAGAGAGGCTTCGTTGCCGCCCTCGAGTCATTTTTCGGCGATTGGGAGACGCTCAACAACGCGACACGTGTCATGGCCTACGAGAAAGCTATGGAGACCCTGCACGGTCGATTCCCCGAGGACCTTGAAGTGACCACGTTTTACGGCCTTGCCCTCATCACAGCGTCCTCGCCGAAGGACAAAACCTACGCGAAGCAGAAGAAGGCTGCAGCGCTACTTCAGCAGGTCTTTACCGCGCAGCCCGATCACCCGGGCGCCTCGCACTACATCATCCATGCCTTCGATTATCCGGAGCTCGCGGCGCTGGGGCTACCCGCCGCGCGCAACTACTCCAAGATCGCACCCGCCGCGCCGCACGCGCTGCACATGCCGTCGCACATTTTTACCCGTCTCGGGTTGTGGCGCGACTCGATTGCCTCCAACACGTCATCGGAGCGGGCGGCTAAGGACTACGAGGCAAAGGTGAAAATGGAGGGCGCATGGGACGAACAGCTTCACGCGATGGACTACCTCGCGTACGCCTATTTACAGCTTGGGCAGGACCGGGACGCCAAGGCGGTACTTGACGAGCTACGCACGATCAAGAAGGTACAGCCCGAGAACGTGAAGACGGCGTATGCCTTCGCCGCGCTTCCGGCGCGCTATGCGCTCGAGCGGCGCAACTGGGTGGAAGCAGCGGCGCTCACGCCGCTGCACGGGAGCGACTTGAAATGGCCGAGCGGCGTCACCTCCTTCGCGCGCGGTTACGGCCTGGTACGCCTCGGAGACCTGGCCGGCGCCCGTAGAGAGCTGGTCGCACTGGAGACGGTCGAGCTCGAGATGGCGCAGCCGAAGGATCCATTTTGGAGCGACTACATCGAGGCGCTGCGACGGGGACTAGAGGCTTGGATCGTGCACGCTGAAGGGCATGAGCCGGAAGCGTTGACGTTGATGCGTTCCGCCGCAGATCTCGAGGACGCTACGGACAAACACCCGGTTACACCCGGCTCGGTGCTACCGATGCGCGAACTCCTTGGTGAGCTGTTGCTCGAGGAGTCCGATGGCAACCGTGCACTGGTCGAGTACGAGACAGCGCTGCGTCTCGCTCCCCACCGGCTGGCCGCACTCTACGGCGCCGCTCGCGCCGCCGACGCCGCGAAAGCGAAGAGGTACTTCGGACAGATTGTCGAGCAGTGCACCCACGCCGACGGGGACAGAGCGGAGATCAAGCAGGCGCGCGAGCGCCTCACAGGCCAGTGACGGGTTTTCTAAAGAGCGGCGGGCGGGATTCGAACCCGCGACCCCGAGCTTGGGAATTGTCCGGGATTCGCAAACGGCCGCGACCAAATGGGCAGCCTCGGGCCTCGCGAGCCGGCTTGACGAGGTTTGGAACTCGTGTCGGCGTGCACCTCGGTGTAGCGCCGCCCCCAGGCGCCTTGCCCGATCTCGAACTGCTCTATGCTCGCCCCGGTCGTCGGGCGGAGCGGACCATACGGAGCACTGCGAGCAGAATAACAGCACCAATGAAGGCGATGACGATCGTGCCAGCGATGCCGGCGAGTGGCGCATGCCAGTGCATGCTCTGGAAGAGCCAGCCCCCGATGAAGGCTCCGACCACACCAATGATGACGTCACCGCCGAGGCCGTAGCTGCTTCTGACAACTGCGTTTGCGAGAAATCCCGCGACCGCGCCGATCACAACCCACAGCAAGAATGTCTCGAGAGTCATGTGATGCTCCTTGATAGGTATTGAAGGCGGGTGTGCATCCCCGGTGATGGAAAAAGCGGGCCGGCACCGAACTCACCCCGGAAACGTTCCCCTCAGTGAAATCCATCGTCACACGAACCGTGTTACGAGCCTTCGCATCTTCTTTAAGATAGGCATGAACTGGACGAATGCTCGTGTCTCGTCGAGAAATCGGACACCGAGGGGCAATCGCACTCCAGGCTGTTCAGGGTCAGCCTGCGAATCGTGTTAATCGGGGCAGTTGCACCGGCGATTCGCAGCGCGCTCGTGTTTGAATCCGCACGCCCGTCTCGGAACCGCCGTCTGCCTTCCGCTCAGGAAGGAAATCAGGCGGAGCGCGGGCCCCCGGGTGTGTCGCTCGGTCAGGCGGGTGGGCGGGAAGTGGACGACTTCCTGGGAACTCGCTCGGATGTGAGGTGACGCTGTGCCGCGCTGCGCTACAGGGAGAACGAGTCAACGAGTTGGCCGTCAAGGGTGGGTTTTGACAGTAATCATTCAGTGCCGCCCCAGCGCCGCTTTCCAGTTTATGGCAGTGGCCGCGTGGCCTGCCCCCAGTTCGGCCTTCTCCCAGCTGTCATACAGAGCAACCAGCTCCTGGAGGCATCCTCGCGCGGAAGTCCCTTCGCCTTGGCCAGCAGCTGCTCGGAGTCGAGCAATTGTTGCTCCGCCTGTTGGTAGCGGTTGAGGCCGCCAAGCGCACGGCCGAGGGCCATTCGGGCGACCGCCACGCTCTCGACGTCTTGAAACTTCGCTCGCTCGTAGGTCCTCACGACTCCCAGGGCAAGCTTCTCCGACTCGGCGTAACGGCCCTCCGAGGTACACATCTGCCAGGGCGAAGGCGGACTCCAGCGCGTAGGGGTGCTCCGGTCCTAGCCTCCTTCGCCGAGCCTCCAGAGTCTGCTCGAGAATCGCTGCGGCGTCAGCGTTTGCGTCCCTCGTCGGCGTACACATTGCGGCTCGGCCTGCCAGCAGGGCCTACCGTGTTCCGAGGATCCGGCGACGCTCGTGATGATGAACACCTGTTCCGGCACAACCGGGCAAGACGTCGAGCCGTCGAGGTCGAGCTGCGCCCCGAAGTGCTTGATGCGCGGCCCTTCGTTCCAGACGGCTGCGAGTTGGCGCAGCGCCTCGAGGGTGCCACAAAGCTCCGAGAAGGGCTTGGCGACGCTCATCTCTCGAAATCCTCCATCACCCAAATGTCCCCGCCCTCGGGACGGAAGCGGTCGAAAAGCACGAAGCGGCCGTCCGGCGACCAAACGGGATAGTCGATCCGGACGCTTGGATCGGGGAACTCGAAGACCTTCTCGGGAGCGCCGCCTGTCAGCGGCGAGACCCAGAGGGTCTTGTGGCCCGTGACGTCCATGATCCTCGAGAAGTCCGGTGAAAAGGAGATGTGCGAGCCGCCCGCTTGCTCGCCGACTCGCTGCGGATCGCCGCCGCGGACGGGAACGCGCATCGTCTGACCTTTTTCGCCGCACGTCGGGCAGCGGAAGACGACGTCCCGGCCGTCTCGAGAAAAGCGCAGGAAATGGCCGCCTGCGCCGACGCGGGTGAGCTCACGCGCCTCGCGGCCGTCGGCACTCATGAGCCAGACCTCCAAACGGCCTCCCTGGTCCGACTGATAGGCGATCTGAAGCCCGTCTGGTGAGAAGAACGGATTGATGTCGATCGAAGGAACCTTCGTGAGCTGGACGAGCTTGCCCGACGCGACCTCGACCTTCCAGATGTCGGCGTTTCCCGAGCGCGAGGAGAAGAAGACGACAAAGCGTCCATCGGGCGACCAGCTCGGCTGAAAATCGCCGCCTGGACCCTTTGTGAGCTGGCGGGTCGAGCTGTCCGCGAGGGAGTGCAGCCAGATGTTCATGTCGCCCGAGCGGTCGGAGTTGAAGGCGATCCACTTTCCGTCCGGCGACCAGGCGCCGCGGCTGTCCTCCCGCGTCGTCGCCACCACCTCCTGCGGCTCGCCCGCCGCGCGCCCCGTCCCTGGCGAGACTGGCAGCTTCCAGAGGTCGGCGTTCTGTTTCAGGATCGCGAACGCGAGCTTCTTGCCATCGGGCGAAACGGCGGCCTGGACATCCTGCCCTGCGCCAGTCGTGAGCTGCTGCGGGGACTCCGCGGGCGCGCCGTCCTGGCGGATTTCGGTTCTCCACAGGTTCAGGCCTCCGCTGCTGCGATTGGACGAGAAGTAAACGAAGTGGCCCGAAGGTGACCAGACCGGATCGATGTCCTGGTAGAGGTCGTTGGTGATCCAGTTGAGGGCCTTCGAGGCCACGTCCACGACCCGGACGTCGAATTTGGTGCGCTCGATGTTCTGGAAGACGATTCGCCTGCCGTCCGGAGACCAGCGCGGCCGCACGTGAACGACGGCTTCGGAGACGTCCGAGGTGACCTGCTGGGGGTTGTGCCCTTGGGCATCCAGGATCCAGATCTGTCTCGGACCCGCCCATGATGCGTCCACCGCGATGCGCTTGCCGTCGGGAGAGTAGGCCGGATTGAGCGCGTTTTCGACGAGCCGCGTCTCCTTGCCGGACGCGACGTCGATCGCCCAGATGTCGCCGTCGTCGTAGTACCCGAACACGTCCGAGGGCTCCAGACGCTGCCCGGCCTTGCGCGAGCGCACGAAGAGGATCGTCCCGCTGTCCGGAGACGAGTAGGTGGGCTGGATGTCGTCGAAGTCGCTCTTCGTCAGGCGCTTCTCCTCGCCGCTTTGCAGGTTCTTGACGAAGATCTGGCGCAGGTTTCCGACGTCCGCCGAGTACGCCAGGCTCGTTCCATCGCCCGACCAGGCGGGCGAAGACTCGACGCCCTCGGCGAATGTGACCTGGGAGAGCCGGAGCTGTGGCCCGACGGCCGGGCCCCGGCCCCGCAGGGCGAGCAGGGCAACGGCGAGGACGAGAACGACGACTGCCAGGGCAAAAACGGCCGGTCCCGAGACCAGGGGCCAGGCCCAACGTCGCGTGGCCGATGACTGTGCCGCGATTGCCGGCTTCGTTTCGGTGGGGGGCCCGGAACCTGTGGGTGCCCGCAGCAGGTCGAGGTGGAATGCGAGGTCCCGGGCAGACTGAAAGCGCCGCGCGGGGTCTTTCTCAAGGCAGCGCCGCACCACCTGTATGAGAGCCGGGGGAATGGTCGTCGGAAGAGGCTCGGGCTCGGTGCGGAGAATGGCATAGCCGCTTTCCACCAGAGAGCTCGCCGGAAAGGCCCGGTGTTCGGCCAGCATCTCGTATAAAACCGCTCCGAGGCTGAAGAAGTCTGTCCGAGCGTCAACCGGGTCGCCCCGCACCGACGGCCACACTTTGGAGCGCTCCTTCGAAGGCGGATCGTCGCAGCCATCGAGTCGCCTCGACGTCAACGAATGCCAAAGACGCTGACAATCATGGGGGTGTCATTGGTGACGTGCGGAGTAATGGCATGGTAGGCCCAGAGGTGAACCCAGGCGTTGGCGGTGCGCAGTGTGAGATAAGACTTCATCAAGCCCGGTGGCCCGAATTGGAGCAGGACGAAGATGAGCGATAGAGCCGCGTGTGAAACAGAATCGTAGCGTGTCCAATATTCAAACACGTGGACAGCCGCATAGCTGGTCCCACCCAGGATGACTGTCGTGACGGGCGACCGGGTGAGTCTTAGGTAACGTGGGACTAGAATGGCGTAAATGAAAACCATGACCGGTACGCCTGTTCCCAGGAGGTGTGTGACGAAAGTGAGGGTGCCGCCGATTAACATTTGATGAGGCGACAACTTGAGAAAGCCGCCAACGAGTAGGTCGAAGGCGCAACCGATCGCCAGGATGACCACGATAATGAGGGCGTCATTCCCAACGTTGTTTGATTTGAGATTGAGTGCTTCTTGGGAGTAACCCCTCGCGCGAAAGAAGACGTATGGAATGAGGGCGAAGAAAACAAAGTTATAAATGGACCAGACCCAGACCTCTTGCGGCGAGACCAAGCGCGTGCCGCCGAAGAGCGCCCCATTCAGATGGAGGCCCATTGCCTCCCCGAAGAGCCGGAGTCCGAGCCATCGCCCGGCGAAGAGGACGCTCGCGCCGTAAACCCAGAGAAGGAGAACCTCGCGGCGGGCCAGTCCTTGTGCGGGAGCGCGCTCTGCCATGTCGGGAACAGTCCGCCGACGCGTCAGAAAGTACACGACGCCCATCTGGAGGAAGACAAACGCCGCGCCGACAATTGGTGCAATCACCTGCATGCGCAGGGAGAGGTTCGCGAGCGCTGGGCGGTTCAGAGGGAATTTGCCGTCAGCACACAATGGGAAGACAGCGAAGCTGGCCACGACCCAGAATGCGATGGCAATTTGCACGCTGCGTTCGCGGAGCAACCGCCAGAGCCAAATGCCGCTTTGGCGTGAATCGGGGTGGGACTCTTGCCGTGGCACGTAGGAAGCCTCCAAATTGTGCTGCGTTCGTTTTAGGCAAAGCGCGTGTGGGAGGACCCGCGCGCCGCGTTGTGACTCGGCAGCTGGGTACCTCGGTGCAACGAATTCAAACGTCTGCGAGCTGTCGCTTCCTCGAGCGTCCGGTAATGCTTAGCCGGCGGGAACCTGAGGCGGGGCTTCGCGCTTGTCTCCGGTAGTGTAGCGTTGGTCAACGTGCCGACCATCATGACCGCTCCGAACGATACCAGAGCCGCGCAATTCCCATCTGCGAGTCGAGCATTGCGGCCATCGGTTAATGGCGACCGACACGCTCGGGTCCCGGCGCGGCGCCGGGACTCCCCTCCTCTCCGCATGCCACGGTCGGGAGTAGCAGCGCGGGCGGCACGAAGACCAATCGGAGATGGCACGCAGAAAGCAGCGTAGGGAGGGCTCGAAGTCGCTGTAAGGCACACCGCGTTACCGCGTCGGAAGTCTTAGAGCCTGGTGCGGCGATGCCAGTCCGCTAAGACTCCTACACTGCATGCTCCGCGACCACGTTCCATCGAGCGTTCGACACACCACGAAAGGCAACGCGATGAGCACAGGACGCCTCGACTCTCTCGAACCGTTCGACATCGACGGTGCGACCCAATGGGTGCTTCTTCGCGGCGACCTAAGCTCGCGGCGCGTGATACTGATCGTGCAGCAAGGGCCTGGCCTTCCACTGATCCACGAGGCGCGCGCGCTAGAACGGCGAGTGCACCTCGAGGCTGATTTCGTGGTCGCTTACTGGGATCAACGCGGCACCGGGAAGTCGTGGGGTGCCAACCCCTCGACGATCGACCTCGCGCGGCTCGTGGCCGACGTGCGCGCCATCGTCGACGCCCTGTGCGTGCGGCTTCAGGTAGATCGCTTGGACATTCTCGTGTTCTCGCTCGGCGCCACACTCGCCACCCTAGCGGCCGCGCAGAACCCCGCGCGCATCGGCCACGTCGTTGCGGTCGGAATCGACGTCGACTTCGCTGAGAGCGAGCGGTATGCGTATGTGTTCGCGTGCAACGAAGCGACACGGCGTGGCGACCGTAGGGCCCAACGACAGCTCCAGGCGATCGGTGCACCGCCCCACGACACATCGAAGAGGTTCCTTACGCGAGTGCGATGGGTCACGGCGTATGGCGGCATCGATCGGGGTCGGGGGTTTATCGGATTGCTCTGGGCGAACGTGTGGGGCCTCCTGGCATCGCCGCATTACTCGATCCCTGAAGTGGTGGAGGCTCTGCGCGCCATCGAGCGGACGCAGGGGCGGATGCTCGCTCATCTCCAGCATTCGATCTGCGGACGATCGTCTCACGGGTCGAAGTCCCAATCGTGTTCTTCCAAGGTCGACACGACTTCGCGACCCCGCCCGAGCTGGTGGCCCGATATGTCGACGCGCTCGATGCCCCCTGTGGCAAGTCACTCGTGTGGTTCGAAGCCAGCGCCCACATGCCTCACTACGAAGAGCCCGCGCGCTTCCACGAGGCTCTGCTCCGCGCGCTCGAACTCGACGCGATCGCAGCGTGAGGAGGCCCCATTCCCAGGAAGATGAATGGAAGCGAGAACCCCGAACTAGAGTGGCGGACGGGATTCGAACCCGCGACCCCGAGCTTGAGAAGGCTGGCTCTTCCTTGGCGTTCCTACGGTGCTGCGACAGTGCAGGTCATTTGTCGGACGTCAGTCGGAACGTGACACAGGGGGCTAACAGGCCGCGGCTGGGGTGCTGGAGTCCCCTACAAACGCTCATTTTGGGGCTTCGCAAACTATTGAATTTGCTGCGAGTCAGCACCAGTAAGCACCGTCTATTCGCCCAAGCGGTCCCCGCCCTTAATCAGCAACACCCCAGCCGGCCGCCCGGGCGCTGGGACGACGTGGTGCACGTCCCCGAAGGGCAGTTCGGGCCCGGGGCAGACGGTCATGAATTGCCTCTTCAGCGACTTCCTTCGTGATCGCTATGACGCACCAACCGCCGCTTCAAGGAGTTCGTGGCCGCCGGCGGCGATGGGAAGCCGGAGCTCTGGCGAGAGCCCTTCGTCAAGGACGGCGGGCGGCTCGCGCTTGAAGAGGCAATGGCCCTCTTCGTCGACCGGACGGGTCGCCCCGGGCCCAGCACCTGGGAGTTGAGTAGCTTTGGGACGACTTCCCGGTGGCCGGCATCAGCTGGTACGAGGCGGCGGCGTTTGCGGCCTTCGAAGCGCGGGAGTTGCGCACCCTCTTCCAAAGGCGGGCAGTGCGCCCCCTACCAGACCATCGTCTATTTCCCTAGTTCCAACGCGCAGTTTCAGGCGTCCATCGACGAGGACTTTCCTACTGGGCCTTCATCGTCAGAGCGGTCGCGCCCTCATGTTTCCCGTTTACCGCGGAACGCTGGAGCGCAAGGCGCAGCTCAACACCGACAGGACACCACGTCGGTGGCGTACCGCGACGCCGTCATTGGCGACCGCTTGAAAGCGCAAAGGGCCGCACTCTTGTCCCGGGGAGCGAAGGACCATGACAGCCACGCTACCCGGGACTAGCCTAGTTGAACTTACCTTTTCTTGGGAGGGCACACCATGGTCAAGTCACTTGCCGTTGTTTGTCTGAGCGTCGCCTGCTTTGCCTGTGGCAGCAGCAGCAACAATAACGGTGGCGGTGGCGGACTCGAATCCTTCTCCGCGTATTGCATCGCCGGTGCCAACGCTTATTGCGTCCGGCTCTACCAGTGCGAACCGGCGAGCTTTCCGGGGACGGTCGCGGAGTGCGAGGCGACGCCCGACATGAACTGCGGCAGCAAAACCTGTCCTACCGGGACGACCTTTAACAGCAACAATGCTGCTAGCTGTGTCACCGCCTTTCAGAACGAGCTTTGCGCAAATGTTGAGGCAGGGGACGCCCCGTCTGGGTGCAGCATTGCGTCAATCGCCTCGAACGTCTGCATGTAAGTCGATCCCAATTTACGGCTGTCGAAGATGAGCCCGTACTCCTCTTTCTGCTGGTGCTGAGCTTGCCCCGAGTTCGTGGACACCGGGGTTATGCCGAGCGCGCACGATAGCGGAACTCTGCCTCGGCTTCGTTCGGGGTCTTGTAGCCGTTATGTGAATGCAGCCGGATTTGATTGTAATAGC
>JBKQSS010000098.1:0-15552 GCA_052143535.1 Myxococcaceae bacterium
GAGCTCAACGGCTGGGGCGACAACCTGGTGCACGACCACCTGCAAGCCATCACGGTGCGAGGCAAGCTGGGCGTCCTGTACTCCAACAAGGACTACGGCTGCGAGTGGGATTATGACTTGAGCAGCAAGCAGTACCTGGCCGAGGACAACACCAAGTTCGGCGTCAACATCATCACCCACGCCCTCGTGCGATGAGCTCTGCGACAGGCGCGGTGGACGCGCTGTTGTCCCGGGCCCACGCCCTCGAGAGCCAAATCCAGCGGAGAATTCTCGGCCAGCCCACCGTGGTGCGTGAGCTGTTGGTGACGCTTTTGTCCGGCGGCCATGCACTGGTGCGGGGCGTCCCGGGGCTGGCCAAGACGCTGCTCGCCCGCTCGCTGGCCGAAGCCACGCACCTCTCCTTCAAACGGGTGCAATTCACGCCGGACTTACTTCCCTCGGACATTACCGGAAGCGAAGTACTGGACGAGGTGGATGGCCGGCGCGCGCTGCGCTTTCTGCCCGGGCCCGTCTTCGTCCACCTGCTTCTGGCCGATGAGATTAACCGCACCGCACCGAAGACACAGGCCGCGCTGCTGGAGGCGATGGCCGAGCACCAGGTGACGGTGGGTGGCACCTCATACCCGCTGCCGCAGCCCTTTTGCGTGGTGGCCACCCAAAACCCCATCGAGCAAGAGGGCACCTACCCCCTGCCCGAGGCGCAGCTCGACCGCTTCCTGCTGTGCATCCGGGTGGACTACCCGGCCGAAGCGGACGAGGTGCGAGTGCTGCAGGCCACCACCGGCGCGCCCGGTGGCAAGCTCGAGCCGGTGCTGCAGGCCGAGGAGCTGCTGCAGTTGCAAGCCCTGGTACGCGAGGTGGCCGTCGCCGAGTCCCTGGTGAAGGCGGTGGCGGCCTTGGTGCGCTCGAGCCGGCCGGGGACGCTCGGCGCGGCGACGGCCAGCGCCCCGTTGGCCTGGGGAGCCAGTCCGCGCGGCGGGCAGGCCTTGCTGCTTGCAGCGAAGGCTCGGGCACTGCTGGAGGGGCGCTTTGCTGCTTCTGCCGAGGACGTGCGCGCGCTGGCGCTGCCCGTGCTGCGGCACCGCCTGGTGCTCTCCTGGTCGGCAGCAGGGGAAGGAGTGGATGCCGATGGGGTGGTCCAGCAGCTTCTCGACGCCTGCGGCCTCTAGCCCTCGGCGCCTCCTCGAGCCGCCGCTGTTGGCGGCCCTGTTGGGCCTCAGTCTCCCCGTCCACCGCATTCGCGGCGCACTCTCCGGCATGCACCCCGGAAGCGGCCCGGGGCCGGGGGAAGACTTTTTCCAGCACCGGCCCTACGCCGCCGGAGAGGACGTCCGGGCGGTGGACTGGCGCGCCAGCGCCCGGCTCGGCCACCTGTTGGTGAAGGAGAGACACCGGCCGCTGCGCCAGCCGCTGGTGCTGCTGTTGGACGGCAGTGACTCGATGGGCTTTCCGCCAGGGCGCAACAGCAAGCGGCACCGCGCCCGGCAGCTGGCGGCGGCACTGGCGCTACTGGCCCTCCGCCGGGGAGACCCAGTGCGCCTGGACGTCCTTACTGAAGGCGGCTTCCTCCCGACGGCCCGGGCCCTTCCGGGGGCAGGCGCGGCGGCCCGGGCCGAGGCCCTCCTCGGCCAGGAGGGCACCGCCGGCCAAGCGGATGTGGCGCGCGCCCTCCACCGCCTTTCCGCCGACGAGCTCTCGGCAAAGCACGCCGTCCTCCTCTCGGACCTCTATGGTGACACGGCCCTCCTCCAGCGCGGACTCGAGCGCCTCGTGCATGCCGGCGCTGCGGTGACGGTGCTGCACCTCCTCAGCGAGCGCGACGTGCGCTTGCCGGCCGGTACCCGGGCTGTCCGCGACGTGGAAAGCGGCGAGACGCTGGCCGTTGGGCACCCAGAGGCGCAGCAGCTGCCGCTCCGGGTGCAGGCGTGGAAGCGGGCCTTGCGCGCCCTGGCCGAGCGGGCCGGGGCTGAGTGGGTGAGTGTGGAGGCCGAAGCCAACCCCGCCGTGGCACTGCGCCGCTGGCTGGGAGGACGACGCGGGTGACGGCGCTCCTTTGGGCCAGTGCCTCGGGCGCACTGGCTGTCCTCACGTGGCTGCACCTGCGCCCCTCCGGCCTTCGCGCCGCAGAGGCCATGCCCTCCCTGCAGCACCTGGACGGCAGCCCTCCGCGCCGCCGGCGGACGCTGCCCCTCGAGGAAGCCTTGGGCTGGGCGCTGCGCGCGGCCTGCCTCCTCCTCGCACTCTCTGGCATTTGGGCCAGCCGGAGAGGCTGCACGGCGGACGTCCGCCCGGTGGCGCTTTTGGACTCGGCCGCGCCGGCTGAGGCGTGGGCTGAGGCAGCCGGCCGCACCGAGGCCGCAGCCCGTCTGGGCTTCCACGGCGAGCAGCCAGCTTGGGAGGGCGACGTCCCGGTGCCCATGCAGGCCGCCCTGCGCGAGTGCAGCGGCAGCAAAGCGGCATGCCTTCTCCGCGCCGCCGCCCTCTCCGGGCGTCCGCCCGTCCTGGTGGGGCCTCTGGACACGCTGGAGTGGCGCCTGGCCCTCGGCCAGTGGGGCCAGCCCTTTGCCTTCCTCCGCAGCCGGGGCGGCGGGCCCCCGGAAGAGGCGCCGGCGCCGCTTCCGCCACGGGCCCACGTCCGGCTTACCGGCACCTCCAGCGCGGCGCAGGGGTGGGCCGCGGCGCTGGCCGTCGCCGCCGGAGCGCCGGTTGGGCCAAGCGCGGGCCGCGCGGACACCCCCTTGGTGGAGGTGGTGCAGCCGGGCCAAGCCTCGGGCCCCGCCCCAGCCGGCGCCCTGCGGGTGCTGGCCGTGGAAAGCCCTGCCCCAGCGCAGCCAGAGGCCCCTGCGGTGCTGGCGCGCGGCAGCCGAGGCCTCCTCCTACCGGACCCCCTGGACGTCGCCGCGGGGACGCCAGGCCTCGGCCTTCTCACCTCGCTCGGCTTGGCCAAAGACGGCCGCTTCGCCGAGGTGCTGCCCATGGCGGCCTTGGAGAAGCCGCCCGGGCCGAGGCAGCTGGTGCTGGCGGCCAGCACCGAGGAGTTGGGGGCATGGGCCCACCAGGGAAACCTCGTCCCTCTGGCGCGGGCCCTCCTGGCCGCGGGCCTCCCCGGGCCAGCCACCGTCCTCGCCGCGCCGGCCGGGGGCCCTTTGGGGTGGAGGGACGCGGCTGGGCAGCGCGCGCCGGTGGGCCTCTTGGACGTCCACCCCGGCGAGTACCTCCGGGAGGACGGCCGGGTGGCGCTGCACCTTGCGCGCAGCCGAGTACCAGGGCCGGCCACCCTGGACGACGCCGAGCTGTCCCGCCTTGGGGGCCAGCCGTGGAGTGCCCCCGCACCGCGCCGCCTCCCCTGGCCTCCTCTCCTCTTCGCCCTGGCGCTCGCCAGCTGGGCTTGGGCGGTATGGCTTTCCCGGACAGCGCGGGCCGCCTGGCTGCCTGCGGCCGGCGTCGCCGCAGGCTTGGGCCTCCTCTGGGCCGACGCCTCCTACCAGGCGACGCGGGCTGCTCCCTTTGAGGCAGTGCTGGCCCTTCCGCCTGGGGCCTCCGCCGCGCGTTTGGCCCGTCTCGCCCAACAGACAGGCGTCGGCCTGCATGCCGCCTCGGACACAGGCTGCGCGCTGGCTGGGGCCGTGAGGCCCTGCACTCTCCTCGGCACCCTCGCCCTGGCAGAAGCGCCTGCCGAGGGCACCAACATTCTCCTCTTCGACGCCTCACGGCCGCGGGTGGACGTGCTGCAGGTGGAGGCACCGCACGAGGTGGCCCTCGGACAGGCGGCGCAACTCTGGGTGACGCTGCGGGTGCGGCGTGCCCAAGGGCGCACCGTCACCCTCACCGCGCGCTCCACCTCCGCCGCGCCCACCTCGCAACAGGTGTCGGTGGACGCAGACGACGTCGTCCGCACCGTCCGGCTCTCTGTGGCCCCCCTCACTGAGGGCCTCTCCTTCGTCGGGGTGCAGGCCGCGCTGGTGGGCGAGGCGCAGGCGCAGGACGGGCGGCTTCTGACGCTTGCCACCCGGGCCCGCACCGCCCAGCGGCTGGTGCTGGCGGCAGCGCCCGGCTGGGAGGCGCGGGCCGCGGCGGAGGCGCTGGAGACGCCTGGCGCCGACGTCCAAGTGTTGAGCCGGCTCGGCACCCGCGCGGTGGTGGCCCGCGGGCGCGCGGCCCAAAGCCCCCTCGCGCTACTCGGGACGGCCGAAGCCCTCAAAGGCGTCGAGTTGCTGGTGCTGGTGGGCTTCGGCCACCTGGACGGCGCCCAAGGGGCGGCTCTGCGCCACTATGTGCAGTCCGGCGGGGCCGTGCTTCTCCTCGACGCGCCCGGCGCGGCAGCGGCCCTCGGCGTGGAGTTGGCCAAGGTGGCGGCGACGGCACCCTTGCAGCTTTTGCAAGGCCAGCTGGACGAGGAGGTGGTGGACTTCCGCGGGTACGCCCCGGCTGCCCCCCTTCAAGAGGCGCCGCTGGCCACCGTCCTCGGGCGGCTGGGGCCAGCCGCTTCGGCAGCCTCGCGTCCCTGGGTGGTGGGGCGCGCTCTCGGCCAGGGCCGCTTGGCGGTGGTGACAGCGCCGGACATGTGGCGAGTGTCCCCACCGGGCGAGGGCAAACAGGCCTACCGGACGGTGCTGGCCCGCCTTGTGGGCTGGCTGTTGGCCCCCGGCGCTTCCCGCGACGGCGTCCGCTTGGCCGAGGACTGGGCCTCGGTGCACCAGGGCACTCTCCCTCCCTCGCGCACCTGGCCGCTGCCTCTCACTGGGCCGGTGGACGGGCTTGCGGTGGACGCGGTGGACTTTGAGACTCTCCTCCCCTGGCCACGGGCGCGACTGCGCGCCGCCGCCCTGGCACGCCACCACCCCTTTCTCGAGGTGGACGGCGAGGAGGCGCTGGGCGCGGCCTGGGGAAGGTTGCCCGAGGCGCCTCGTTGGAGGGGCCGCGTCCCTTTGCGGAAAAGCGACAGCGCGTTTGCCGTGCTGGCAGCCCTCCTCGCCCTCGAGGCCGTGGCGCGCCGCCGCTACGGTGGGGGCACCACCGGCACTCGCGCCACCAGCGCCTCCTCGTCCTCGGACACCGGTGGCACCACCTCGGGCGAGGGGCGCAGCCAGCGCGACAGGGCGACGCCCGCGGCGCGGGCCGCAGCACCCAGAGAGGCTTCGTCCCGGCCGGCGTAGAGAGGCGCGGCCAGCGCGGCGGCGGGAATGCCAGTGGCCGCAGGGAGGGCCCACAGCGCGTCGGCCAGGGCCCGGGCCGCCGTTGGCGTCAGTCCCTCCTCGGGCGAAAGCAACAGACGCCGGGCCAGGGCCGCCACCGGGGCGACGTCCGGTCGGGGCGGCGCCCCCGGCCCTTGGCCCCGCGGGCGGAGGCCCATTTGCGGTCCCGAGAGGCGGCGGCTTTCGTCCACCGGCTTGTCCGGAGGACGCGCTGGCCGCAGCGCGAGGCGCTCGTTTCCAAAGGCGGCGTCCAGGGCCTTCACCGCGGCGCGCTCGGGGGCTACGGCGGAGGCAGGCTTCCCCAAGGCGAGCTCCCCCTCAGCCGCCCACATTTGCGAGACGGCCTCGGCCAAAAGCCTCCGCCCGCG
Source organism: Myxococcaceae bacterium (assembly GCA_052143535.1). GTDB lineage: Bacteria > Myxococcota > Myxococcia > Myxococcales > Myxococcaceae > JADGRA01. The sequence continues at coordinate 5,564 of JBKQSS010000098.1, forward strand.
CGCCTCACCACTCTCGGCAACCTCCGGCGCTTCCACGTCGAGCTCCGGCCCGGTGTGGCTTTCCTGCTGGAGGAAGAAGCCGAAGGCCTCGCGAATGCGCCGCTGCACGTCCGCCAGCTGGACGGAGTGCTCGGCCCGGCTGGCCGGGGCCAAAGAGGAGTGCAACAGGCGCTGCGTCCGGGCCAAAAGCTCGCGCTCGCTGGCCTCCTGAGTCAGCGGCGGCAGCCGCCCTCCGGTGGCTAGGGTGGAGACGTCCACCACGGCCTCCTCCCAGCGTAAAAGGCGGGCCTCGCTGCGCCCCTGTCCGGGGCCGTCGAGGGTGTTGCTGTCCGTGGCCTCGGCCCACACCACCAAGGTGTCCCCGGCCCTCATCCCCAGGGCGATGGCGTCCAGCTGGGCGGTGGCCTCGGCCCTCGGGCCTGCCAGCTCGCTGTGGCCCACCAGGGCCCCACTCTTGAAATGCATTCCCTCCCCCTGGCCGTGAGCCAGCGTCCAGCGGAAGCCCAGCTGCGCCACGCGGACGTCGTCCTGGGCGGTGGCGCGCAGCAAAAGGGGACGCGGCGCAGTGGACACGGTTGTGTCCGCCGGGGGCAGAAGAAGCGTCACCTGGGGAGGGGCGTCCGGCTGGGCCTCGAGCTCGAGCAGCGCCACCGGGCCTCCCATGGCCTCCAGCCGCAGGCTGGTTGTCCCCTCCAACAAAAAGCGCAGCGTCGCGAGCCCGTCCACGGGCACCACCTCCCCGGGGGCGCCCCCCTTCTGTGCAAAGAGGAGGCGCTGAGCGCTGGTGCGCACCTCGAGAAGGAGAAGCGAGTGGCGCAGTCCACGCACCTGCGGCAGCGCCACCTGTTGGCTTGGCCAGCCGGTATAGGCCGGCGGCTCCAGGCGCGCGGTGAGGGACAGCGTCGGCGAAGGCGCCGGCCCCGGGGGCAGCCCTTCCACCTGCCGGGCGGCGCGCGGCACCAGCAGTGCGGCAAGCACCAGCACGGCGGCCAAGGCGGCCCGGCCGAGGCTTCTCGGTAGCCAGGCCGGGCCGAGGCGCTGCAGTACCCACCCCACCAACCATGGGCGCAGCGTCCCGCCTTGCCCCTCGAGGTAGGCCGCGAGGGCCGAGCCCAGGGCGGGCCGCGCGCGCTGCAGGGCCCGGGCCGCGCGCAGAGGGCGCCAGCGCAGCGCGAAGAGGAGGCCCGCCGCGCCGCCAAGGGCCACACCGAGAGCACCGTGAGAGAGGGCGTGCCCCACTGCGAAGCCCCCGAGCGTCGCCGCCACCGCGTCCAGCAGTGCGCCCCAGGCGCGCGTGCGCAACAGGGCAAGGGCAATGGGAGGGGCGTACCGCACGGCCACGGTGAGAAAGGGGACTAGCATGGCCCGCGCCCCCTCGCCCATGCCAGCGCGTCTTCCCCTCTTCGCCACCGCCGCTCGAGGCACCGAAGCCCTGTTGGCGGAGGAGCTGGCCGAGCTGGGCGCGGTGCGCATCCGCCGGGACCCAGGCGGAGTGCGCTTCTCGGCCAACCTCGCCGAGGCGTTGCGGGTTTGCCTGTGGACGCGCCTGGCGATGCGCGTGCTGTGGCCGGTGGGCGAAGGGGAGGCCCCGGGCGCAGAGGGGCTGTATGCGGTGGCCGAGGCCGTCCCTTGGGAGGAGTACTTGACGGCCAGCACCACTTTCGCGGTGGAAGCGTCGCTGCAGCACTCGGAGCACACCCACTCCGGCTTCGTGGCCCTCAAGTTGAAGGACGCCATTGTCGACAGACTGCGCAGCCGGCTGGGCAGCCGTCCGGACGTGGACAGCCGCAGCCCGGACGTGCGGGTGGTGGCCCACCTGTCCGGCACCTGGCTACAGCTGTCGCTCGACTTGGCCGGCGAGCCCCTCAACCGCCGTGGCTACCGCATTCGCCAGACGGCGGCGCCTCTCAAGGAGACGCTGGCCGCGGCCATGCTGCGGGCGGCGAATTTCCACGGCGAGGAGCCCGTCCTGGACAGCATGTGCGGCTCCGGGACGATTCTCATCGAGGCGGCGTGGATGGCCGCGCGGCACGCGCCCTCGCTGGGCCGCCGCTTTGCGGTGGAGGGCTGGCCACAGCTCGGGCCACTGGCGCGTCCACTGTTGGCTGAGTTACGGGCCGAAGCCAAGGGCCTGTTGCGCCCGGTCCCGGTGCCGCTGTGGGGCTTCGACCGCGACGCCGAGGCGCTCGGTGCGGCGCGCAGTAACCTGCGCGCTAGCGGGCTGGTGGGCGCAGTGCAGCTGGCGGAAGGGGATGCCACCCGGGCCCTGCCGCTTCCCTCTGGGGCACATGGCCTCCTGCTGACAAACCCCCCGTATGGCGACCGCCTGGGCAAGGGCGGGCAGAAGGGGATGAAGTCCTTCTACTTCCAACTCGGCGAGCAATTCGACGCGTTGGCCCACTTCCGCGCCGCCATTCTCGCCGGCAACAGTGGCTTCGAGAGCGCCTTCCACCACCGGCCCACCGGCCGGCTGCCCCTGTGGAATGGCCCCATTGCTTGCACGCTCTTGAGTTACGCCGCGCCGGAGAAGGCGGCGGAAGGCAGCGACGGCGCGCGGCGAAAGGCAGGCCCCCGTCCCGGGCGGTAAGGCCTTCGCCTCACAGCCGGCGCTCCAGGCGCCGCCACAGCCGGCGGATGTTGCCTCGGTGGGTAAAGAGAATGGCCAGGTAGAGGGCGCAGGTGAGGCCCACCGCCAGGCGCGTCCCGGGAAAGTAGGCCGCCGCGGCCAGCGCGGCCGCCCCGGCAGCGAGCGAGCCGACGCTGCTGATGCGCGTCCAGAGGAAGAAGACGGCGTAGGCCACCACGCCAGCCAGCGCCGCTGCCGGGACGAGGACGGCGAGGACGCCGAGGGCCGTCGCCACTCCCTTGCCGCCGCGAAAGCCCAGTGTGAAGGGGGCAACGTGCCCGGCGAAGGCGCTGAGGCCGGCCAGCGCCTGAAGGCCTGCCGCACCGGGGAAAAGCACCCCCGCCAGCAGCACCGCCAGCGTGCCCTTACCCGCGTCCAGGAGGAGGACGAGAAGCCCGGGGCCCACTCCCGCTGCGCGCACCACATTGGTGGCGCCGGTATTGCCGCTGCCGACGGCGCGGACGTCCACTCCGCGCGCTGCCCGGGCCACCAGGTAGCCGGAGGGCACGCTGCCCAAAAGGTAACCCATGGCGGCGACAGCCGGCACCGCCCAGCCTGGGCTCACGGCCAGCCCAAAAAGCGCACCCGCACCACCACCACAGCGTAGTTGATGGCCAAGGCCGAAAACACGGCGAGGCGGGTGGCCCGTGCCTCGCGCGCACTCAATGAGACGAGGGGAAGGGGCAAGGCGAAGAGGAGTTGGAGCGCGGCGAGGACAGCGCAGGCGGCGAAGCCCAGCGCCGCCACCGTCCCCAAGGGGTTGGCGTCGAGGGCCCCGGCAATGTCTCCGTGCGCCACCCGCACCGCCACCCGGCTCAGGCCGCAGCCCGGACAGGGCCAGCCGGTGTGCTCCCGTAGGGCGCATCGCCAAAAGGGCAGCCGCTGCAGCGGGAGGAAGCGCGCCGCCAATAGGCCCAGCAGCCCCGCCAGGCCGAGGGCGTGCAGAAAGCCGAAGCGGCGCTCAGCGGGAGCCCAAGTCAACGTCACGGAAAACCCCTTCGCCTCACGGGCTGCCCTGGCCTAGGGCGGCGTAGAGGGCGGCGCCGAAGACAGCGGCCCCGGCGGCAACGCAGCAGCAAACCAGCAACCCGGGCAGCACCACCGCCCCGGTGGCGCGCCCGACGGTTGTCTCCTGCACCGAAGCCAGGCCGAGGATGAGCAGCACGCCACTGTACAGGCCAGCCAGGAGGCCCAGGCAGGGGATGAGGCCAATAATGTTGGTGGCGCTCGCGTAGGCGACGACGCGCAAGGTGGCGTAGAAGCCGTTTTTGGCCGCGCCGAAGAGCATGCAGAAGAGGTGCTGAATGGCGGCAAAGAGGATGAGGCCCACCGGGTAGAGGAAGAGACTGAAGAAAAGCTGAACCCCGCCCGCTCCGCTGGCCGCGTTGCGAATGGCCGCTCGCGCGCTGGGAGGCAGCTCGCCCACCTGGTCGAGCACTGACTGCAGGCTGGAGCGTCCCAGCCCAAGCGCACCAAAGGGCGCGGACAAAAGGGCGCCCACCCCAAAGAGAATCCACGCGTAGAGGAGCGCGTCCGTCCAGGAGCCGTTGGGCTTCACCGAGGCCCAGAAGGCTTGGGGGTTGAAGATGGTGCGCTTCCACGTCTCGAAGAGGCCGCTAAACCAGCCCACCGTGGCCCTGCGCTCCCAGGGCGTGTCCTCCCGGACGGCCGGGCCGGGGCCCAGGCTGCCCGGGCCTCCGGGGCCGCTCGGCCCGCCCCAGCCGGCGCCGGAGCTCTCCGGCGCCGCACCGGGGAAAGCCGGGACCTCCACCTGTTGTCCGCAATTGGGGCAAAACTGCAGCCCGCTGCGGTCGGTGGTGAAGACGGAAGCGCAGCGCGGGCAGCGGGCTTGCATGGGTGTCTCCACTTGGGGGCGCGAGAAAGCTGCCCTTGCGGAGACTAGGGGCGTGCCCGAAGGGCGGGCAAGGCCCGGGCGTCGGAGGCCCGTGGTGTGTTGCGCGGCAAGGACAATGGCCTATGGGTACACCATGCAGTCCGTGCGGGGGGCCGCCGACCGCGCCGTCTCGGTGGCCAGACGCTTCCTCCACGCGCAGGACGCGCACTCGGAGATTCATGACGTCCAGGAAGACCCGCGCTTCCAGGCCCGGGGCGTGGACTTGTTGTGGGCCACCAAGGGCGAGCTCCTGGGCGTGGAGGTGAAGGGGGACCGCCAGGCGGCGCGGCGGGGGAATTATTTCTTCGAGCTCATCTCCAACCTCGAGAAAAACACTCCGGGCTGCTTCCTCTACTCGAGCGCGCACCTCTTGCTGTACGTCTTCCTCCAGAGGCTGGAGGTGCATGCGCTGCCAATGGCCGAAACCCGCAGCTGGTTTCTCTCCTGCGCCAGCCGCTACCCGCTCCGCCACACCGGGACGCGGCTCGGCGCCGAGGGCTACACCACCGTCGGGGCCCTCGTCCCCGTCCGGGACGTACTGGGCGCCGTCAAAGGAGCGCGCCGCGTCAGCCACGCCGAGTGGGCCCTCCGAGAGGTTGGCCTGGCTGCCTCGTAGTGAGTTGGCGGGCTTGCCCCGGCCCGGCCTTTTCGCCGCCCTTAGCTGAGAGGGTGCGCTTCGCCGGCACGGGCCGGCGCACCGCTTGCGCCCGCGACAACGGGCCAGAGAGTGGGGTGACGGCGCCCATCCTCCACCCGCGCTGCGAGAAAAGGCGTGCAGCCGCGCTCAGCGAAGGCCCGACGGAAGGCAGCGAAGGTGGCTCCGGCCGTCCAGGCGTCCATCGCCGCCAGTCCGGCCTCGGGCCCGCACTGGGCCAGCATGTACTCCACCCAGGCCCAGCGGGCGGACGTCGGCCGGACGTCGGCCTGGCCCCGCAGGCCGGCGCGCAGGCGCGACAGGCGGCTGTCCACCGTCTGGATGCCGGCGAAGGGCGCCCCGTCGAGCGGCGTGTGGCGCTTGGAGACGAACGGCGCGACGCCGAGGGCCACCGGGAGAATGCGGGAGAGCTCGGCCGTGAAGCGCACCAGCTCGTCCACGTCCGCGTCCTCCTCCAGAGGTAGCCCCACCATGCTGTAAACCTTGAGTCGCTCGAAGCCGGCTTGGGCGGCGTAGCGTGCAGCACGGAGAATTTGCTCTTCCGAGTGCTTGCGGTCGACCAAGTCCCGCATCCGCTGGCTCGCGCCGTCGGAGGCGACGGTGAGGGTGCGGGCGCCGCCGCGGCGCAGCGTGTCCACCAACTCCTGGGACAGCCGGTCCGCCCGGAGGGAGGAGACGCCCACCTCGCGGCCACTGTCCACCAGGGTGCGAAGAAGCTCCCCAATGCGCGGATGGTCAGTGACCGCCGCTCCCACCAGGCCCACCCGCTGCGCTCCGGACGGCACCAATTCCAGGACGCGCTCCGGCGGGACGGTGCGCATGCCACCATTGGTGGTGCGGCGCATGACGCAGTAATGGCACCCCCGGCTACACCCACGCTCCGGCTCAATGAGAAACATGCTGCGCAGCTCGGTGTGGGGCGTGAGAATTTGCGAGCGCGCCGGGAGCCGGCCGTCCTCGGCCCGGGCGACGTACAGCGGCTCCCCACCCCGGCCAGGCACCCGGAAGCCGGGGGTGTGGGACAGGTGTTGAAGGAGGCGCTCGCGGACGGGAAAGGCCTGCACCGCCTCCAAAAGCGCATGCAGAAGCTCCTCGGCTTCCCCTTGCACCAGGACGTCGACGAAGGGCTCGAGCGGGGCCGGGTTGGAGAAGGTGAGCGGGCCACCGGCCACCACCAGCGGGTGCTCGCTGGTGCGCTCGGAAGCCAACAGCGGCAGCCGGGCCAGGGACAGCATGCTGAAGAGGCCGGTGAGCTCGAGCTCGTAGGCCACCGAGAAGGCCAGCACCGGGAAAGTGGCCACCGGCGTCTGGGACTCGAGAGTGAAGAGGGGCGTGCGGCTAGCCTGAAACGCTGCCACGTCCTCGGGGAGGAAGGCGCGCTCGGCGGCGGCTTCTTGGTGGGCGTGGATTTCCCGGTAGATGGTTTGAAAGCCCAAGCTACTCATGCCCACGTGGTAGGGGCTTGGGTACAGAAGGGCCACCCGGAGGGGCGCCACCTTGTGCAGCGTCCCCTCCTCGGCGGCCAACCGCTGCGCGGACTGCTCGAGGTAGGCGCGAGAATTCAACTGCAGGCCTTCAAAAAACGACGGCTCCGCGCGGACCGAAGTCCGGGCGGAGCCGAATGGTGCAAAGGAGAGCTGCTATTGGCCGAAGCCAGGCGTCACGTACGGGAACGTCGTCGGTGAGAAGTTTTGGAAGAAGCAGACGCCGTCGAACGCCGCGATGCTGTTGTTGTTGATGGAGCCGCCGCCGCACCCGTTGCTGGTCGTGGCCAGAATGTAGGGGCTCGGGCTGCAGGAGGAACTGGTGTCCACCATCACCGGGGCCATGGTGACCATGGTGGCGTTGCAGTTGGTGGGAATGCCCGGCAGAACGCCAGAACCGAGCGGCCGCGGCGGACTGGCCGACGGCTGCGGGTTGGGGTTGCAGTCGTTGTCCACCTGGCAGACGGCGGTGGGCCACAGCGCGAGGAGGTTGTAGTTGCGCGTGCATACGTCGCCGGTGGTGGCGTCGGTCCGAGTGATGATGGCGGAGGCTTCCATTTGGGTCCCTGCGCCAGCGGCCGGTGTGGAGTACACCGTCGCCGTCGGGTAGCTGTACTGCACCGTCTGGTTGCCCGCTGGCTCGGCGATGACCTGCGTGCCTGGGCCTCCGTCCATGACGATGACGCAGGTCCCCTGGGCCGAGACGACGTCGGTCGTGAAGTTGCCGAGGACGAGCGGGCTATTGGCGATCGGCGGAGTGCTGTTGGGGCTCCCTTGGACGTAGTCGCCGGTGAAGGGAGTCGTGTAGGAGAACTCGTCCGGCACCATGGCGGTCAGCTTGAGGTTCTCGGTGACGTACCCGTAGGACTCGACGTAAATCTGTCCGACGAAGTCCCCGAGGGGCCAGTAGGCGAAGTCCGCGTTCGCGCAGGCCGCGCTGGGTGCAAACCCTGCATCGGAGTTGAGGTAGTAGTAGGCGACATAGGGAGTGCCGTTACCGAACCCTCCACCGGCGGTGTGGGCGATGACGCAGGGCCCGGGCGGTTGCGCTGGGCAAGCGCTGAAGAGGAACGCGGCCCCTGCAGAGATGAGCGAAAGATAGATGACTTTTCGGGTTCTCATGGGTCGAGTTTCCATTTTTAGAAGGTGAACCGCGCGAGGAACCGGAAGTTCCGCGGAGTTTGGTAGGCAGTGGCGTGGCCGAAGTTGCTGTTGATGACGTTCGGCGGAACCGGACCGGTGGTGACGTAGGTCCCTCCGGTCGGACTCTTGAGCGGGTTGCTCTTCAACTCGGACGGGGTGGCGTTGAGTTCAGCTGCCACCGGTGTGTTGGTCGGGTTCACCCAGGACTGGTCAACCGCGGTCACCGTCTGGAGGCCGAGCACGTTGAAGCAGTCCATGCCGACGCTCAGCTTCATGTCCCCTCCGAGGCCGATGTCCACAGTGGCGTGCAAGTCGAACTGGTGCACCCACGGCAGTCGTCCATAGGTACCCTGCGGAACCAGGAAGACGACGTCGCCGCCGTAGAGGATGTCGCCGCCCAAGGCCGAGATGGGCGCGCCCGAGTGCCCGGTGTAGGCGGCACCGAGGGTGAGTCCGACGGTCGGCGAGAAGATGAACTGGTAGGAGCCGAAGGCCTTGATGCGGTTCTGCTCATCGTTGGGCAGAGGACCGAAGCCGTTGATGAGGAACTGCGGCAAGTCGTAGGTGGCGTTGATGTTCGGGTCGAGCTGTCCCTGGGTGGCGGTGAAGAGACCGCCCACGTTGCCGTTCAAGGTGAGGTAGGTGTAGCTGAATTGCGCCTGCCAGTGGTCGGCGAAAGTCTTCGTCAACGACACGGTGTAGCCGTTGTAGATGCGCGCCGGCGTGGGGAAGTTGTTGGCGATGCCCTGGCCAGGGTTACCGAGCACGTAGCTGGCCGCGGCGTTGTTGCTGTAGTCCTCAATCAGCCGCGACAGGCCGCGGTGGGTGTAGTTCACGCCCAGCCGTGCGTTGGGGAAAATTTCGTACTCGGCGCCAACCGACACCTCGTCCGTCTTCTGCGGGCCGATGTTCGGGTCGACGAGCTCCTTGTCAGCACCGATGACCGCCCAGTACTGGTTCGGACCAGCGCCGGCCGGATAGAGGTTGCTCGGGGTGTTGCTGCACAGCTGGTTGGTGACGGCCGGGTTGGCGCAGTTGAAGTGAAGGGCGTAGACCTGCTCGTTGCCGATGAGGGAGCGGTCGGCCAAGTCCAGCGGTACCGCCTCATAGTAGAAGGCGTAGCTCGCGTAGATTTTGGACTTGCCCTGGTAGGTCGGGTCCCAGATGAGGCCGATGCGGGGCGACCACTGGTTGTTGAGGGCCAAGGCCAGGGCACCGGTGTTGTTGTACATGTACTCGGCATCCCACCGGACGCCGATGTTGAGGGTGACCTTGTCCATGATGTTCCAGCTGTCCTGCAGGAACGCCCCTGGCAGCAGCGCCGTGGGGTTCTGGTTCTGGTACTGCAGAATGACCGCCTGGTCCGGACCCGACAGGTAACTCACGGAGCGGAAGTCAAAGTACTGGCCAGTGGCAGTGAGGGCTGGGCCGGTGAAGCCTTCGTAGAAGTCATTACCCGAGTAGCCAATCTCGTTGGTGTAGCTCAGCCACTCGACGTCAACGCCGCCCTTCCACGTCTGGTGCCCCAAGGCGTTCCAGAAATAGGTGAGGACGGCCTTGGCCTGGATGCGGTCTTCCGTGATGTTGCGCAGAAAGCCCGGACCACCCTGGACGTAGTTGGAGACTTGGCACGCCCCGGAGCCAGTGGGCCCGTTGCAGAGAGCCGACAGGGCACCATTGGTGAGGGCCGGGTCCTGTGGGACGCCATTGGCTCCGACGAATTGGTTGAGGTTGAAGCCGCCAGCGAAGAGTACTCCGGGAGTGTCGATAAGGCCGCCCGCGGTGCTGGGCTCTGAGGCCGGACCGGCGAAGCTGGTTCCGTCGAGCGCCGTCTGGTTGTTGTTCTGGTGGTGCCAGCCGACGGTGACGTCGAGGAGCAGCTTCTTCTCCATGAAGGACGAATTGAGCCGCAGCACCATGTCGATGGTGTTGTCATTTCCGGCATAGCCGCTCGCGCCGTAGGTCCCGTTCGGTCCGAAGATGTACGGGCTCGTATAGGAGTCGGGCGTCCCGGCAATCGACAGGCTGACGCGGTTGTCAGAGTTGATGAGGTAGGTCAACTTGCCGATGTATTGGAAGTTGGTCTGGGTGTCGTAGTAGTTCCTGGTGGCGCCCGGGTACTGGAGGTTGGAGTGCTGGGGGACGCCATTGACGTCGGTAATGATGTTTCCCGCATCGTCCGTCGCG
>JBKQSS010000099.1:0-56901 GCA_052143535.1 Myxococcaceae bacterium
GCGGCGGTGCGCTGCTCGTTCGCGAGACGGTTCGCAGGACCGATCGCGGATGGCCGGCCATCTTCGTCCTCGCGCTCGCGTACGGCGTGCTCGAGGAAGCGTTCCTGATGCAGTCGTTGTTCAATCCAAACTTCCTCGGCAAGAATCTGCATTTGCTGGAGACGGCCTATCTACCGGAGCTCGGCATCGGACTCTGGTACTCCGTCTTCGTCCTCACGCTTCATATGGTATGGGGAACCTCGTGTTCGCCGTGCTCGCTGCGGGCCTGATCGCGGTCGGCGCCACCAGACGGAGCTAAGCTCTTGCGCCGCGGCCTCGAGCGCCGCGGCTATCGCGAGCGCATCGGGGTAGCGATCGCGCGGAGGCTTCTGCATCGCGGAGGAGACCTTCCTCCTGTGGGCAAGTCTCGCTTGACGGGAGCCTCGGCCACCCGGAACTGGTCCAGAGCAAAGACCAGCTCGAGGTCCGCGGACTCGGACGGCAGGTAGCAGCCGAAGGCCTCGAAGTCGTGGATGGCGTACTCCTCGGCGCGCCCACCCCGGGGATGCCTTCAACATGGCGGTGACTCCCGCGCGTATACCTCTTGAATGTCCGTCGCCTCCAGCCACACGCCGTGAAGCCGCCCTGCTGTAGTCCGACAGTGAGGCCACGTAAATGCGGGGAACCCGCTTTGCCGCGTTGCTTGAAGCTTGTGCTGACTCCGCCATCGTGCCGCTCCTGAAAGAGGCGGTGTCCGTCACCGCGCCCGCCAGAGAGGGCGCAAGCCCGGCGCGGTGAGGGACACCGCCCCGGAGTGGCCGTGGAGTCTGCGTGCGCAAGGGTGCCGCGCGCCCAAGCGAAAGCCGCGTGCCAGCGCAGTTCAGCTGGCGCGCCGGGTTTTGCAGCGCGGCACGAGAAGACATCCGCAGGCCGGCGGGCTTCTTTTCAGTCGGCGCCAAGGGCCGTACGCGCGAACTCGCCGGAACAAGAAAGAGGGGACGCCGCGGGACCAATCAGCCGTCGTGGCTTTGTCGCCACCGCAGTCGGTACTTCGATGGCCTACCTACTCGGCGGCAAGTACCCAAGCTCGACAAGGGGCTTCAGCGGCGCCACCGAACCAGGTGGCGGGCGCTAACTTCGGCTCGTCTGCTGCCAACTGTGCTGCCAGTTTTAGCTGCGGGTCTTGGTTCTCCTCTCAAACTGATCGTTGCAAATGACCCTGCCGGGATTCGAACCCGAGTTTGAGCCGTGAGAGGGCTCCGTCCTGACCACTAGACGACAGGGCCATGCTGTTTGAAGTGGTGGCGTCTCTAAACGGAGTCGGGGCTCTCGTCAACCGGCCGCGCGGTGTCGCCACGGCTCGCGCTTCTCATCGACCCGCCCCTGGGAAGCCATCGCCGAGCTCTTTATGAGCTGGGCTTTGCGAGGTCCAGCGGCCGGGCACGCAGCGCGTCCAATTCGAGCCATGCGGCGCCACACACGGTGCACACCGCCTTCCGACCTTCGGGAAAGGTGAGAGCGGTCTTAACCTCGACGGCGTGCCCAGCGGGCCGCGGACAGCGAGGGCAGGGACTGGAGGGAGGGCGTACAGGGTAGTCATCCGCGTGCGGCGGGAGGCGCAACAGACGAAACCATTCCACCACGAGCGTCTCCGACCAGCCGATGTTCAGCCGTTGGCCCGGCCCCGCAAGGCCTCGGGAGAGAGCAAGCCAATACACGCGCAACTCTTCGACATGGCGGTGCAGGCCCCGCTCAGCCAGGGCTCTCCCTAGAGTGTCGACCATCGCCAGGAGAGAGTGGCGCTCCATCGCACCTGAACAAAAGTTCAGGACAGAGCCTCTGTCAATCACCAACCCCGGGCTAAGCTCAAGCTTGTTCCATGTCCGAGCCCCCCGCCCGAACAAGCCATCCTGTGGCTCCCCGGCCTCGCTTCTTGAGCGAGCTGGATACCCTCATCCGCGCACGGAACCCGCTGCTGTGGCTCGTCAGCAGTGAGGAGCAGCGGGTTGATGTGCTTCTCGAGGAGATGGCCCAAGCCCACGGGAAAGTGCTTCTCGGCTGGTCGATTAACAAGGGCCTTCATCGCTTGGGAGGGGCACGTGCTCAGCCTCCGCCATGCGAGGGAACCGAGGACCCCCTGGCGGCACTCAAGGCCGTCGGCGCTTATGGCGAGCCGAGCTTGGTGTTGCTCAAGGACTTCCATCCTTACCTCGCCGAGCCGCGTGTGATTCGGGCCCTGCGAGAACTAGGGCATGCCCTCAAGAGCACCTACACGACGGTCATTGTGCTCGCGCCCGTTTTGCAGCTCCCCGTGGAACTGGAGAAGGAGATGAGCGTGCTGGACGTCCCGCTCCCCACCTTCCGTGACCTCGCCGAGCTCTTGCGCGACATCATCGGCGTGGTGCGCACCGGGGGCAAAGCCACCGTCGACCTCAAGCGGGAGGAGGGAGAACAGCTGGTGAAGGCGGCACTCGGGCTGACCCTGCAGGAAGCCGAAAACGCCTTTGCCAAGGCCATCGCAGAGGACCAGCGGCTCGACGCCTCGGACATTCAAAAGGTGATGGAGGAGAAGCGGCAGGTCATCCGTAAGAGCGGACTGCTCGAGTATTACCCAGCAGAGCACGACCTTCACGCAGTCGGTGGGCTGGAAAACCTCAAGGACTGGCTTGCGCGTCGGGCCGCGGCCTTTGGCGAGGCGGCGCGTCGCTTCGGACTGCCCGAGCCCAAGGGGCTTCTGCTCCTCGGTGTGCAGGGTTGCGGCAAGAGTCTCACCGCCAAGGCCATCGCTTCTCAGTGGACGCTTCCTCTGCTGCGCCTCGATGTCGGACGCATCTTCAGCGGGCTCGTTGGGTCCTCCGAGGAGAACTTGCGACGGGCCATCCGCGTCGCGGAGAGCGCAGCGCCGGCAGTGCTCTGGGTTGACGAAATCGACAAAGCCCTTGCGGGAGCGACTTCCGGGAGCGACTCCGACGCTGGTGTCTCGGCGCGTGTTCTCGGCACTTTTCTGACCTGGCTCCAAGAGAAGAAGGCCGCGGTCTTCGTTGTAGCCACCGCAAACCGAGTGGAGGGGCTGCCGCCGGAGCTCATGCGCAAGGGGCGCTTTGACGAGATTTTCTTCATCGACCTTCCGGACGGACGCGAGCGCGCGGAGATTCTAGCCATTCATCTCCGGCACCGCGGGCGCGACCCGGCGGCTTTCGACCTGGCCCAGGTGGCTGCCCGGGCGCCCAACTTCAGCGGCGCCGAGCTCGAGCAGGTGGTGGTGGAGGGCCTCTATCTGGCCTTTGCCCAAGGGGCCGACCTCGGGACCGCGCACCTCCTCGCCGCCGTAGCGCAGACGTTTCCCCTCGCGGTCACCCTCGCCGAGGAAGTGGAACGGCTACGCGTCTGGGCTGCGCGGCGCACCCGGCCAGCCTCCCGGAAGGCGGGTGTTCCTGCATGAAGCAACTGGGGCGATTCCTTCGGCTGGAGCGCGTCCGCAAAGACAGCGAGGCTACAGTTGCGCCGCAGCCCAGTCGCTTCGCCACGCTCGAACAGGCGCCGCAGGCGAGCTCGACAGCTTCACCCCGACGCCCGTCCTCGAGCGCGCTGGAGCGCTTTGCACCGGAGCCGGACCCCCCGCTAGACCTTGCGCTCCCGAGTGGCGAGCAACCCTTCGTCCGCTGCGTCCGTTGTGGAGCCGACAGCAGTCGAGGCGCTACGGCCTGTGAGCACTGCGAGGCCCGCTTGGACACGGACGAAGGTCGAGCTTTTAATGAGCGTCTCTGGGCCGAAGAAACTGCGGAGAGCGCCCGCGAGGCGGAGGCGCTGCGTCAGCGTGAGCAGGGGAGGGCCGGTACCATGGAGGACCCGGACTCCCAAGCAGGGCTTGCGGCAGAATCCGTTGCTCGGGCGCAGGCGCAACGCGCCTTGGACGAGCTTTCGCAGGTGCGCACTCCGGGATGGCTTCGCACCGGCCTGGACGGGACGCTTGGTGTCCCGGTGCTTTGGGGGGGGTTGGCCCTCGGCATCGCCGGACTACTGCTGGCCCTCTTCCGCCGAAGTCCCGTTGGCGGTTGGGTCCTTTTGGTGGCGGCGGCGGCGCTCCTCCTTGCAGCATGGCGGCGGGCGACCTAGCTCTCGCGTTTGCGTCGGGCGGAGAAGGAAGCCCTTCGGGGACGTGCTATGGAGCGCGCCGCGATGTTTGCTGCCTGGGGAGCCTTCGTCTGTCACCGAAAGTGGTGGGTGCTCACACTGAGCGCGCTGCTTCTCGCGGGCGCGTTTGCCTCACTACGTCGAGGTGGGGAACTCACCACCGGCTCCATCGAGGGCATCGAAGCGGATCGTGCCCAGGCGCTGGTGGAAAGGGCGCTTGGACTGCCCGGCGATGCGTCTTTCACTCTGGTTTTTCACGCGCCGGACTTCGCTGTGGCGGACCGGCGCTTCGCGGCTGAAGTGCAGGGAGCCCTTGCCCCGCTGGTCGCGGACCCAGCCGTCGCGAGCGTCGCCAACCCCTTCGAGCTGCCTCCACTCTTGGCGAAGCGCCTCGTTTCCTCCGACGGACACCGCGTCCTGGCGCTGGTGACACTAAAAGGCGGGCTACTCGCGGCGGCGCGAGCGTACCCAGCTCTGCGAGCCCGAGTGCATCCCGCTCTCTTGGAAGTGGTTGCGACCGGCCGGGTGCCCTTCCTGCACGACCTGGACGTTACCCTTGAGCACGACCTGCTCCAAGCCGAGCTCATCTCGCTGCCCTTGGCGCTCCTCGTCCTCTTGGCGGTGTTTCGTTCTCTGGTGGCAGCGGCGCTTCCCATCGCCGTCGGCGCGCTGTCGGTGTTGTGCGGCATCGGTGGGGTTCTGCTGCTGTCACACGTCACCGACATGGCGCAGTACACGGTGAACATCACGTCGCTGATTGGACTCGGCGTGGCGATTGATTACTCACTCTTCATCGTGAGTCGTTTCCGGGACGAACTGGCGCGCGGAGCCACGGTGGACTCAGCCGTCGTCCATGCGGTGCAAACCGCCGGGCGAGCGGTGGCCTTTTCCGGTCTTGCAGTCATGGTCGGCCTTTCCGGCCTCCTGTTCTATTGGGGCTCGTACCTGGCGACGATGGGTCTGGCTGGCGCGCTGGTGGTCGCTCTGGCGGTGCTTTTCGCGCTCAGCTTTCTGCCGGCGGTCCTGGCGCTGCTCGGTCGACGGGTGGATGCGGGTCGCGTCCCGTTGCCCTCCTTCACCATGCGCCCCGGGTTGTGGCATGGGCTGGCCAGCTGGGTGATGCGGCGCCCGGTGTTGGTGCTCGTCCCGACGCTGGTCCTCCTTCTGCTCATCGGCGCGCCGTTTCTGCGCTTGCGGATGGCAGCCGCTGACGTTCGTGTCCTGCCGGAAAGTGCGGAGGCGCGACGGGGCTATGAAGCACTACAACGCTGGTTCCCAGCGCAGGTGGCCAACAAGGTGGTGGTGGCGGTGCAGTTCCCCAACGGCGAGGCCTTCACGCCCGAGCGCATTGGGGCGCTCTACGACGCGAGCCGGCGCTACCGCGCCATGCCAACGGTCACTGGAGTCGAAAGCATCGTCGACATTGACCCGAGCCTCGACCGACAGGGCTACGAGCAATTGGCGACGATGCCGCCGGCTTTCCTCCCCCCCGAATTCGCGGTCGCTCTTCGCAGCACCATGGCCGGTCGGATGGCGGTGCTCAACGTCCTCAGCTCCGCCGAGCCAGCCAGCCCTGAGGCTGAGGCGTTGGTGAATGGCATCCGGCTGGACCGGCGGGTCGGGGAGGGCCAGGTGCTCGTCGGGGGGGGCCTTGCCCATGCAGTGGATGCCACTGACTTTGTTCGCTCCCACACTCCCAAGGCAGTGGCCTGGGTGGTGCTGGTGACATTGGTAGTGCTCTTCTTGCTGCTCGGCAGCGTGGTGCTCCCGGTGAAAGCGGTGTTGATGAATTTCCTTTCCATCGCTGGCTCATTCGGCGCCCTAGTCTGGATTTTTCAAGAGGGCCACCTCAGATGGCTTTTGCACTTTCGCCCTGGGCCCATCGAACCGGCTCTGCCCGTTCTCCTTTTCTGCACCGTCTTCGGCTTGTCGATGGACTACGAGGTCCTGATGCTGAGCCGGATGCACGAGGAATGGCTCCGGAGCGGCGACAACACCCGCGCCGTTGCCGAAGGGCTGGAGCAGAGTGCCGGCCTCATCACCAGCGCCGCCTCCATCATGGTCGCCGTCTTCCTCGCCTTTTCCCTGGCCGCGGTCGTGGTGGTGAAAGCGATGGGCTTGGCGATGGCCATCGCCGTGACTCTCGATGCGACTTTGGTCCGGTGCCTCATCGTTCCATCGACAATGCGCCTTCTCGGTCACCTCAACTGGTGGGCGCCGACGCCGGTGGCGCGTGCCTTCGCCGGCTGGCGCGCGCGGCACCCCGAGACTCTTCCATGAACACTCTTTCGCTCGTCTTCTCGGGGCTCGGTGGGCTCCTCTTTGTGCTCATCCTCCTTGGCCACCGGCAGTTGGCGCGTGCAATCCAGCGCCCGCCCATTCCGTCTCCACGGCTACAGCAGTATCCGCCCGTCACGGTGATTCGACCCATCCGCGGCCTGGACATCGGCTCACGAGAGAATGCAATGGCCCTCCTCGACCAGGCTTACCCGGGCGAGTTGGAGATCCTCTTCATCCTCGACACAGAGTCCGACCCCGCCTACCCGGTGATGGTCGAGTTGGTCCAGGGGCGGCGAGCGTCCGCCAGTCGGCACGCCGAAGTGCTGCTGGCCGGGAGGCCTCCCTCGGGGCGAACCGGCAAGCTGAATGCGATGGTGCTGGGAGAAGCGCGCGCCAAGGGCGAGCTCATTGCCTTCAGCGACTCGGACACCCGACCCGGACCCCACCTGGTGCGTGTCCTCGTGGAGGAACTCCTCGCTCGTCCCGAGGCCGGCGACACCTTCGCTCCCATCATCGCCCAGTCCGACGAGACGCAGGCCGCAGACGTCGCCTATGAGCTGCTGGTCAATCCCTGGTACAGCGCCTCGGTTGCGCTCGCTGCTGGTTCGCGGGGCGAGTTGCCCTTCATCATGGGGCAGATGATGGTCTTCACCCGCGCTGCGCTTGCGGCAGTAGGCGGTGTCCACTGCGCCGAGGGTCAGTTTGTCGATGACATGTACATCGGCCAGTGCATCGCCCGCGCTGGCTTCAAGAACGTGATGGTTCCGTACCCCTTGCGCGTCGTCACCGGCGGACTCGGGCCAAGGCAGTTCATCCGCGTTTTTCGCCGCTGGATGCTCTTTTCTCAAGCCGGGCTGCCGGCGCACTTTGTGCGGCCCAACTGGGTCCGGGGCATCCTCTATTTTAGCGCGCTGGGGGCAACAGGCGCGGCCCTGGCCGCCGGAGCCTTGGCCGGTGCCGTACTCCCCGCGGCTGCGGGGGCGCTCTTCGTCTGGAGCCAAGTTGACCTGCAAGAGCGGTTGGGTGGCCCAAAGGTGGCGCTTAAACACCTCTGGGTACCAGTGGTGCTTCCCATCGTCGCTGCACTGGTGACGCTGTCCACCAAGCTCAACCGAGAAGTGGACTGGCGCGGACGCAGTTACAGCCTGGACGCCTCGGCCAAGCTGACGAGCGGCGGAGGGGCCTGACACTTCCCAGCAGAGTGGGCTCGCTCAGGCGGTTCGTGCCGAGGGAGCCGGTCGGGGCGCAGCCACCGCGCGGCGCAACCCGACATCTTCGGTGAGGGCGCGTGCGGCTGCGCCCACGTGGGGCAAGGTGGACCGGACCAGGCCCACTGAGGCCCGCACCGCCGTCCCAAGTGGGACGGCCCCCGACAACACGCGGCGCGCGAGCGCGACGAAGGCATGGCCCACCACCCGGGCGTACTCAAGACTCATCACCCACATCCGTGACTCACGGGTGGAGAGCAGGGCCATCGAGACGTCGCGCCCGGACGAGCTCCGCGTCCAGTAGCGCACAATCCCCTCTCGAAGAGCGGCCATTTCCGGACTGGCCTCGGAGAAGCAACGGTAAAGCGCGGAGGCGAGGCTGAGACGCGTCCGCTGCGGTCCCCGCCGCAGCAGCGCATAGCGCGCCAGCGCAGCCGAGACGTCGCCCTCGCTCGCGCGAAGGGCGCCCTGGAGCGCCAGAGCATCCCGGGTGCAGGAAGACATTCCACTGGCGCTGAGTGGGTGGCAACAGCCCGCCGCGTCTCCGACCAGGACGGCTGAGCCCCGGGAGACCTGCTTCGGCAGCCGGGTGAAGTTGGCCGAGGCCAGGGGCCGGTCCTGCGCTAGCGCCGCGCTGACGGCAGCCTGCAACCTGCCAGGCAGAGCTCGCAGGTATTGCGGCTCGCGCAGTGGCGTCGTTGCCTGTGCGCCCGTTGGCAAGTCAACCATCACCCGCGCTTGCTGCGCAGAGATGGCATAGGCCAGTACTGGGGCCGGGCCGCCGACGAAGAGGTGCCCGAATCCGGGGTGGGGGAGGTGTACGGCGTCCACCAGCGTCCCGGACATGGTGGAGAGGCGAACATTTTCCTCCTCAATCCCCAGCAGGCCCCGCACTCGGGAGGCGCGGCCGTCGGCGGCGACGAGAAGACGAGCTGAAACCCGGACTTCTGTGCCGTCGGGACGTGAGACATCCACTTCGACTCCGGTCGCGTCGTTGCGGACAACCCGAACGACTCGGGAGGATTCCCAAACGGTGAGGTAGGGCCGGCCGACGAGCGACGCCTGAAGCGCTCCTATGAGAGCGCTGTGCTCCATGGCGACTCCTTGCCCGAGAGCGCCGTACGGCAGCAGGCAGGTCGACGTCCGCCCAGGCTCCGTAGCATCCACCACTGCGAAGCCGTCGACAGCCACGGCTCCTGCAGCGCGGAGCGCCCGGTCGAAGCCAAGCTCCCTCAGGTCGCCGGCGCCGGTGGGATGCATCAGCTCACCGGCGAGCTGGCGCGTGCGGTCCATGCCAGCGTCCACCAGCAACACCTCGAGCTCGAGGCCAGCCAACGCCGCGGCCACGGCACACCCAGCCGTTCCGGCTCCCGCCACTACTGCAGCGCCCTGCCATTCCAAAGCTCTTCAGCCCTCCTCCACAGCCCCCGTCTATGGTACATAACCCGCACTTTCCATCCGGTCACGGCCTGCGGCCGGCGGCCCCTCGGACCGGATGCGACCCCACCCATGCGACTTCTGTCTCGCGTTGAATCCGCTCAGGGTTTCTGCCGGGCTGCGCTTCCCGAGGTCTCCCGCACGTTCGCTCTCAATATTCCGCTGCTGCCGACGCCGCTCGATTTGGCGGTGACGGTTGCTTACCTCCTGTGTCGGATTGCCGACACGCTGGAGGATGAGTCGGTGGCCTCCGCCGCTGAACGCCGCCCGCTGATGGACGAGTTCGCGCGCTTGTGCACGCTGCCCTCTGATTGGCCCTCAGCGGCGGAGCGCTTCGCACTCAACGCTGTCGCCGCCCTGCGTCCTGCGGCCCCCACCGCTGAGGTGAGGCTGGTGCGAGGGACGCAACGGGTCCTAGAGACGGTTGCTGAGTTGCCTCCTTGGGTGAGGCCGGCCATCGCTCGGTGTGTGAGAGAGATGACGACAGGGATGGCGCAGGTGCTGGAGGGTGTGGAGCGGCAAGGCGCTGCCGGGTTGAAGGACCTCAACGAGACGATGACATACTGCTACTACGTGGCCGGCACGGTGGGCGAGATGCTCACCGACTTGTTCGCCGGCTATGCCCCGTCGGTGGCGCTTCGACGAGCGGAGCTCGAGCCGCGAGCGGCCGCCTTTGGCCGAGCCCTGCAGCTCACCAACATCCTCAAGGACATCCGCGAGGACCATCAACGCGGGAGCTGCTGGCTCCCCCGGACGTTGATGGCTCGTCACGGCCTCACCGCCGACACTTTGCTCTCCCACGACCATCGCGCCGCCGCGCTGGAGCTGCTGGACGAGCTGCTCGCCGTTGCCCACCGTGAAGCTGAAACGTCCCTGGAGTACACACTTCTGCTTCCCCGCGAGGAGAAAGGGATTCGGCTGTTCTGCCTGTGGCCGCTCTTCCTGGCGGTCCTCACGCTGCGCGGACTGCGGGGGAATCCGGACGTCTTCAGCGGGCCACCGGTCAAAATCAGCCGGCCCGCGGTGAAGCGGGTCATGGTGTTTACCCGGGCGTTGGTGGATAAGGACTGGGCGCTGCGGATGGCCTTCCGTAGGTATGCCGCCGGCCTGCCCGCGCCCGCTGCTTGAAATATGGGTGCACTGGCCGAACCTTCACCCATCGAGAAGGGGCTCGACGTCCTGGCGGCCACGCAGGAGCTGTCGGGGGGCTGGAAGGGAGATTACGGGGGGCCTTTGTTTCTGCCGCCGCTCTACGTAGGGACGTTGTACTCGCTGGGCCAGGTGCCGGACGAAGCGACCCGCGCTGGTTTCCTTCGCTACCTCCGCGCTCACCAGAACCTTGACGGGGGCTGGGGGCTGGACGTGGAAGCAAAGAGCCAGGTCTTCACCTCGGTTCTGAACTACGTGGCCTTGCGGCTTCTCGGGGTGCCGCCCGACGACGCGGGACTGGTGCGGGCACGAGCTTGGTTTTTGCCTCACGGCGGCGCCTTGGCGTCCGCTTCGTGGGGGAAATTCATGCTCGCCGTGCTCCGACTCTACGAGTACGACGGCCTCTACCCCGTTCCGCCGGAGTTATGGCTCCTGCCGCGCTGGCTGCCGGTGCATCCGGGCCGTCTGTGGTGCCATTGCAGGATGGTGTACTTGCCCATGAGTCACTTGTATGGGCGCCGGGCGCGAGTCGCTGATGAACCACTGTTGCAGGCGCTTCGCACCGAGCTCTACGCCGAACCCTATGCCACCATCGACTGGCAGTCCGCGCGCGACCGGGTGTCTCTGACGGACGCATACACGCCGAGGACGGCGCTGCTCCGCGGCGTCAACCGTCTGCTCGGCGCCTACGAGCGCACGCATTCGAGGGCACTGCGCGAGCGAGCACTCGCGGAGGTACGGGAGCAAATAAGGGCCGAGGACGAGGCGACTCACCACATCTGCATCGGGCCGGTGAGCAAGCTGTACAACACGCTGGTTTGGCACTTCGAGCGTCCCGACGGCCCGGAGGTAAAGGCGCACCTTCCCCATCTCGAGGATTACCTGTGGGATGGCCGCGATGGGCTCAAGATGAATGGCTACAATTCTTCCGAGCTGTGGGACACAGCCTTCGCCGTCCAAGCCATCGCAGCCACTGGGGAGACGAAGCGAATGCGGCCGACGCTGGCTCGCGCGCACCGCTTCATCGCCGACCAACAAGTCCTGGAAAATACGAGGGAGCCGGAGCGTCATTATCGCCACCCGAGCAAGGGAGGCTGGCCGTTCAGCACGCGCGCGCATGGCTGGCCCATCAGTGACTGCACCGCCGAGGGGCTCAAGGCCGCCCTGGTGCTGGCGCAACTCGAGCCTCGGGACGTGGCGCTCCCAGCTGAGCGACTGGCTGACGCGGTGAGCCTACTCCTGTCGCTCCAGAACGCGGACGGTGGCTGGGCCACTTATGAGTTGCGGCGCGGGCCGGCCTGGCTCGAGCTGCTCAATCCGTCGGACGTTTTCGGCGACATCATGGTGGACTACTCCTATGTCGAATGCACCTCCGCGTGCGTCCAGGCGCTGGTGGCCTATCTCCGGGCGACTTCGGCGCTCAGCGCGGCTCGCGTTGACTCCGTGCGAAGTGCCGTGAGGAAAGGGCGTGACTTCATTCTCCAGAGCCAGCGCGAGGACGGCGGGTGGGAGGGCTCTTGGGGCGTGTGCTTCAGCTACGGCACTTGGTTCGGAACGTGGGGACTCCGCTCCGCGGGGCTGGAAGTGGAGCACCCGGCTTTCCGGCGCGCCGCCACCTTCCTGCGCAGTCACCAGCTCCCGGACGGCGGCTGGGGGGAAACCATCGAGAGCTGCCGCCAACGCACCTGGGTCAACGCCGAAGGTGGACAAGCGGTGATGACGTCTTGGGTGTTGTTGGCTTTGCACGCCTGCGAGGAGGGAGGAAGTGTGGCTGCTCAGCGCGGCGCCGCCTTCCTTCGAGCGCGGCAGCAGTCCGACGGCCGGTGGCCCGAGGAGCACATTGCCGGCGTCTTCAACAAGACGTGCGCCATCCACTACGACGCCTACCTCCGCATCTTCCCGGTGTGGGCGCTGGCGCTCGCCGGCTGAACGCACCGCGGCGCCACACGCGCGCCGAAGTAACCGACGCGCCCGCGCCGCTTTGTGCTTGCAAGGCTGAGCTTTCGCGCCTTGCCAGAAGAGCGCCCACCGCGTTTGCCATCTTTAGTCCGCGCCGCCTCTGCGGTAGCTTGGGCAAGCAGTGTTGAACGAGCGGCTTCCGGGCTGGGCCGAGGGGAGCCGAGGGGAGCATGAGCCGTCAAGCTGTGGGATGTGGTGGCTGGTGGTGGAGGGTTGCCCTGGCCCTGACGACGGCGTTTTTCCCCGGGCAAGCCAGCGCGCAAGTGTCGCAAATCGTCTTTCCGCCGACGCTGCTGGTCCCCAACTACAACCGCGTCTTTCCAGGGCTCACCGAGTCTTTGGAGTCCGGCGCGGACTTGGTGCGGGCCTGGACGGCGCCAGCCGTCTGGTACAACCCGGCTGGTTTGGTGCTTTCTACGCGCACCACCATCAACGCCAGCGTCCAGGGTTACCAGGCAACGCTGCTGAGCGGAACCGGCTTCAACGAGCAGGGCGTCCAAATTTCCAGCATCGGAGGCGTTCCGAACTTCGTGGGAATCGTCTTGGGAGAGGAAGCCATCCACCTCAAGGACTTGCGATTCGGCTTTGCGGTGAGCAACCCAATGGCTTGGGGGCAGAGTATCAACTTGTCCAGCACGACGGCGACAACGGCGCTGGCGCTCTACCAGGTCGGCTCGCAAGTCCAGCAGTTCCAAGTGCAGGCAGCGATGGGGTGGGCTGTGAGCTCGAAGTTTCGTCTCGGCTTTTCGATTTCGGTTCCCTACACCAATGTCAATAACTCTGGACAGCTGACTGGTTCCGAGCGGGATGCAACGGCGTCGGTGGGGTCGCTCAGGACGGTGGCCCTCAGTGGCTACAACTTCCACGTCATCCCCGCAGCGAGCTTCCAGTGGGAGGCGCTGGACTGGCTCGCGTTGGGCGGCATGGTTTCCCCGCCTGGACTGCGACTGCTTCGGGGCGGAAGCCTGACCCTCCAGGCGCTGAGCAATGAGACGTCAGCCAGCTCGACCATTACTCAGCAACTCAGTTTCCGCGACACCGGCGCGACGTTCACCTACGAGCTGCCTGCGGAATTGTCCGCGGGCTTCGCCCTTCACTTTGGCCCGGTGGAGCTGGAGCTCGACGCCCACTGGTTCCTCGGTACCGGGCCCTACGACGTCATCTCCTCGGCGGTCCCGGTCTTCACCGTGAACTCCACCCGTTATGGTCCGGCGACAACCATCAGTAGTTTTCCGACCCAAGTCTGGGCGACGCGCAGCGTTCTCGACCTCAACATCGGGGGCCATCTCAGGTTGACCAGTCTGTTGATGCTGCACGCCGGCTTCTACACGGACAACGCGCCGGGAAACGTGCCGTCCAACATCTACCGAGCCATTTCCCTGTACGGGGTTCGCGGGGGCATTTCCCTCACCACCGCAACCATCTCCGGCTCGATTGGCCTTGGCTACGAGTTCGGGAGCTCGTCGACGGCCCTATTCAACGTCACCCCACCCGGTGTGCCACCCCAGAATGGCCCGCAGCAGAAGCTTTCCCTTCAGACGTTGAGCCTCCTCTTTGCTCTGGCTTACAGCTTCTAGGATTCCGGTAGCTCCGGCCTCGAGTCTCAACGGGCCTTCCCCGTTGGCATCCGGTACGGTACACCGGTCAAGGACAATTGATTGGGAGGGCTGGCCTGCCATGAGTTTCTTTCTCTTCGCCATCGTTGGCGCCTTGCTCGGCATTTTCTGGCATGCGGCCATCGGGCGCCGGACGGGCATCAACCTCGTGGCAGACGTGATGATTGGCCTGGTCGGGGCCATCGGTGGCGGTGCCCTAACCGCCTACCCGGACTTGCTGGCGCGGCTGTGGGTCATTAGCCCGCTCGGGCTCGCCTTCGGTGTCGGTGGCGCCGGAGGGGCGCTCTTCACAGCAGCCCTCATCGCCTCCGTACCCCCTTCGATGTCCGGGAACTTCTAAGGGCCTGGGGGGCCGCCCCAAACGCGCGGCCCTGAGGTTACGGTGACCGGGCAGCGCTTTGGGTGCCGGGTGCGGGCTCCACACTGACAGCTAGGCCGGGGCAGGCAAGGGAGTGCCGGCTCAGCTCACCCCGGGCGAGCGCGCGGCCAGTGCAGTGCCTTTCGCGTTCAGCCGCGCCGCTAGCCAGGCCCGCGCTGGACCGGCGTCCACGCCGAATGTCTCCAGGCCGGGAAAGACAACATCCAGCAGCGTGCGAGCAAAGACGTCGCGCTTGCGCGAGTGGGGAAGGACGCCGTAGCGGAGCAACCCCCCGTCTTCCTGTGCTGCTGCTTCGGCGTCACCGAAGAGGCTGTCGTCGACGGTTCCGGCGAGCATCACCGGAATCCATAGCGAGAGAAAAGCGACATCGACGGAGGCTGCTTCCCTGGCTAGGTGTGCCCAGCCCATCCGGCCGTGGATGACTTCATCGCGGGCAATCTCATGGAGAACGCTGCGCACGTTTGGCTCAGCTTGCTCCGCGAGCAGCGTCGCCAGCGTCGCCACGCTCTCAGTCTCGGTGATGCAGCACGCGGCGACAACCTCGTAAAGCACCGCTTGACGGCGGGCCAACCCGACTGGTGCGACGTCGGCCGGAACCGCAGGTATGGCCTCAACCACGACGCCGTAGGTAGCCGAAAGCTCCGCGCAAAGGACGGCGTGGCGCTGCTCATCCTCCGCCGCCCGGAGCATGAGGGGGATTGCCGGAGAGTCCGGGTCGAATTCGGCGATGGCCGCGGCCAGTCGTGTGAACCTGAGCGCCGCGTCGAGCTCGACGCGGGCACGAAAAGCCCAGGCTTCACCTGCCAACTGGTGCAGCTCAGTCGTCATGGCTCGGGACTCCTCCCGCCGCCCCCGTTTGGGAACCTAGCCTGGAGCGGAGGGCCTCCGGGAGCGAGGAACACGCCGAGTGTCCCTACGGCAAAGAACGTCATTCTAAGAGCGCCTCCTGGCAGCACGACGGGGGGGCATTCACCCGAGGCCGCGGCCGAGCAGGAGCGTCATCGCGAGCCCAAACAGGGCCGTTCCGAGTCCCATTAGGTAGACCAGCGTCGTCCCGGGCGCTCCGACGTCGCCGCGTTCGATGGACTGGCGAATACGCCCGTACCGGATGGTGGCGAACAGGTTGGCCGCCGTTCCGAGCGCGACCAGGAGCGCGCCGAGCCATGCGCTCCCGTAGCCGTGCGTCTCCAGCGCCACCACCGAGTTGCGCGGAGTGAGTTCTCGAAGGAAGAGGCCGAAGCGCGCAATGGCGAAGCCAAACGCCATGAGGGCGATGCCCGTTCTCAACCAGGCGAGCATGGTGCGCTCGTTCGCCTGGTGCAGGCGCAGTGTTTCTGGTTGAGCGGCTGCCATCATGAAGCTCCAGGGACTTCCCAAGCAGGGAACCATGCCCGGAGGGCGGGCTCAATGGGTTTTCCTGGCAGCCTCCACGGTTTGTCTCGCGGGCCAGGGAGCCGCCCCTTGGGACTCCGGGACGGCCGACGCCACAGTCTCGGTCCTTGAGGCTTCTCGAGAGGCGCGACGAGCGCGTCCGTCTCTGCCTTGGAGAAAGCGTGAGCTGTCGGCCCCACAATGAGCCAGTGTGCAGCCCCTCGGCGTGGGCACACGACCCATCGTTCGCTTCCAGCCGCCACTGGCGCCCGACCGAGCGGCGGCGACGTCGCGCGCCGGGGGGGAACGACTTTGGCCGACTTCCGCGCTCTTCCTCTGCAGCCGGCTCCGAAACGGTGCGGTTTCACGGCTAGTTAAAGTAGCGTCCTAGGGGCGTGCGCCCCCTTCTCACGGCTGGCAGGCCGGCTGAGCGACCCCAAGTGTGGGCGGCCGGCTTCGCGGTGTTCTTGGGGCTCTGCGGGCTCCTCGGTTGCTCGCGGCCGGTAGCTTCTCCTCCGGCGGCGGACCCGGTCGTGACTGCCACTCTGGTGGAGCGGGGCCCGGTTTCGGATTTGCTCTTACTGTCCGGGACGCTGGAGCCACCCCCCGGAAAGAGTGCACGGTTGGGGGTGATTGTTCCGGGCCGGCTGGTCGAGTTGAGCGTTGCCGAAGGGGATGGGGTGCGTCGCGGCCAGGTTCTTGCGCGGCTCGAGCCGACGCCCTTCCGGGACGCCCGCGCCCAAGCCGAAGCTTCGCTGCAACAGGCAGAGGCGCTCGCCCTGAATGCGCGCCAGCATCTATCTCGCGCCGCGGACCTCTGGGATGCCGGGGCGGGCCCTCGCAAGGATGTGGAGGACGCTGAAGCACAGCTGGCAGCCGCTCTGGCGGCAGTTAAGACGAGTGCTGCCGGGGTTTCCCTCGCAGTAAACCAGACGACGCGCGGGGAGGTTGTCGCCCCGATGGACGGGGTGGTCTCCCATCTTTACGCCGCGGTAGGCGAACCAATGGACGGAAGTGGGAAGCCCATTTTGGAAGTTGCGCGCGTCGACGTCCTTGAGCTCCAGGGAGGCGTGTCACCGGCCCGGGCCGGGCAGGTAGTGCCTGGGCAAGCGGCGGAGGTGGCGGCGGCCGGCGCAGCGAGGACGGCAGCCGGTGTCGTGCGCGCCGTGTCTCCGGCGGTCGACTCGGCGTCCGGATTGGTGAGAGTGCGGGTCGAGGTTCCGAATCCCGGCGGCCGCCTGAAGGTGGGGGTGGCGGCTGAAGCGCGGGTAGTGCTGCGCCGCATTCCCGATGCGGTTCGCGTGCCGCTTGCGGCGCTCATTCCCGCAGGCCCGGGCTCACTCGAGGCGTCCGTGAACGTCCTCACAGCTGACGGGCACATTCGTCGACAGGCCGTGCAAGTGGGAGTCAAGGACGCTCTGTATGCCGAAGTCCTCGCCGGGTTGACGGCCGGAGACCGCGTCGTCCTTGGAGGCAGCTACTCCCTGCCCGACGGCACGGCGGTGCGCGTTGCGGATGGTGGTGTCCGAAGCGAGACGTCTCAATGAGCGTCGGGCGCTTCGCGCTCCGCCACGGACGTGCGTTGCTTTTCTTCGCCGTCCTCGCCGCCGTGGGCGGCGCCTTCGAGGCTGGCAGTCTTCCTAACGGAATTTACCCAGAGGTCAGCTTCCCGCGTGAGCAAGTGGTAGCCCTGGTGGCTGGCGCACCTGCCGAGACTGTCCTTGTCGGTGTCACCCGTCGCCTCGAGGAGGTCCTCACCTCCATCCCTGGCGTCGTGCGAGTGCGCAGCCGCACCGTCCGAGGCGCGGCAGAGCTTTCACTTTACTTTGCTGCTGATGCGGACATGACGGCGCTGCACCCGCAAGTGCTGGCTCGAATCGCAGAGCTGCGCGAGGTTTTGCCGCCGGGAACCGACGTCACGGCCACCCGCGTGCTCCCAAGCGGGTTTCCCATCCTCTCGCTTAACGTCGAGGGGCCGTACCCCGCGAGCGAGCTGTACTTGCTGGCTCAGTACACTCTTCGCCCAGCGCTCTCCGGGCTTCCGAGCGCCGGGCTGGTGTCCGTTCAATCCTCGGACGTTCCTGAGCTCCAAGTCCTGCTCGCCCCCAACCGCCTGCAGGCAGCCCATCTTTCCGTCTCGCAAGTCGCTGACCGGCTTCGGCAGCAGAATCAAGTGCAAGCCGTGGCGCGGCTGACGGACCTTCATGAGCTCTCGTTGGGAGTGTTGACGGGAAGCTTTCAGACTCCGGAGGAAATCGCGAAAACGGTGGTGGGAGGAACCGACCTCGCCCCCATCCGAGTCGCCGACCTCGGGACGGTGGCCGAGGGGGTGGCTCCGCAGACGACGGTGATTCGGACCGATGGCCGTCCGGGAGCGATTCTGAACGTCGCGCGTCGCCCGGGCGGCGACGCGCTCGAGCTGGCGGCGGCGGTGTGGGCCAGGCTCGAGCAGCTCAGGCCGGCCCTTCCCTCTGGGGTGACCATCACTCCAGTTTATGTCCAGTCCGAATTCATCTCGGACGGCGTTCGAGGAGTCGGGGACGCGGTGCTGTTTGGAGCAGCGTTCGCAGTCCTGGTGCTCGCCGCTTTTCTTCGGGACTGGAGAGCCACCCTCGTCGCCGCCAGCTCACTGCCGCTCACCCTCGGGGCGACCCTGTTGGTGCTGGCCGCCTTGGGTCAGACGCTGAATCTGATGTCGCTCGGCGGGCTGGCCATTGCCGTCGGTTTGGTCATCGACGACGCCGTCGTCGTGGTGGAAGCCATTCACCGCCATCTCGAGGCTGGTGTCAGTCCGGTCGAGGCCGCCCAGCGGGGCACTGATGAACTCACCTGGCCAGTGGTCGGGACGACCATCGCCACCGTCGTCGTCTTCCTCCCGTTGGGTTTGCTGTCCGGCGTCGCAGGTCAATTCTTCTTTTCCCTCTCGCTGGCGCTTGCGGCGGCAGTGTTGATTTCGCTTCCCGTCGCCCTGCTGGTCCTTCCGGGGCTCGCGGCGCGCTGGCTCAGGAGCGTGCCGGTACCTCCGCCAGAACGAGGGTCCAGTCGACTGTTCTCCCAACTTCAGAGGCTGGTGCTTCGACGGCCGGCAGGGGCTCTCGGCGCGGCCGCCATTTTTCTCCTCCTCGGCGCCTTGTTAGCGGCGCGGCTGCCAACGGATTTCTTGCCCGAGGCGGACGAAGGCTCGTACGTGATTGACTACTTTGCACCGGTCGCCTCCTCGCTTGCGGAGACGGACCGACTGGCGCAGTTCATCGAGGAGGTGCTTCGCAAGACGCCCGAGGTAACCGCTTTCAACAGGCGCCTGGGGACGGAGCTCGGGCCGCCCGTGGCCACGCTGCCCTCACGAGGCGATGTAGCGGTCCGCCTCTCTAGCCGGCGAGAACAGGGCATCGAGCAGATTATGGACGCGCAAAGAGATGCCATTGCGCGCCTCGCTCCGGGTCTCCGGGTCGAATTCGTCCAGGTGCTGACGGATATTCTGGGGGACATGCAAGGCTCGCCTGAGCCCATCGAAGTGAAGCTCTTCGGTCCGGACCTTCAGGTGCTTCACCGAGTGGCGGCCGAAGCGGCGAGGCGGATTCGGGAGACACCGGGACTGGTGGACTTCTTTGACGGGGACGAAGGCTGCGCACCGGAGTCGGACCTGCGTGTCGACTCCTTCGCCGCCTCGCGTGTCGGGCTGTCCACTTCCACCATTTCCGACCAACTTGGCGCCGCCTTCACCGGCGAGGTGGCGACTCAGGTACGTCGAAGTGATCGACTCGAGAATGTGCGCGTTCGGCTCAGCGGCGTTGACCCGCTGCTCCCACCGGCGCCGGCCACTCTTGAAGAAGCACGCGTCATTGCGCCGGGCGGTGCCGCAGTCCCTGTTTTGGCCCTCACGCAAGTCTCGCGGGCGTGTCCGACCGCCATCCTCCTCAGGGAGAACCAGCGAAACATGGTTCACCTCACTGGCCGGCTGTCGGGCGCCAGTCTCGGCAGCGTCACCGGCAACATCGGGCGGCGGCTTCAGGACCTGCAGCTTCCGGTCGGCTATACCTGGGAGCTGGGCGGCCTTTTGGAGCAGCAGCGCTCCAGCTTTCGGTCCCTCCTCACCGTTTTCTGCGGCGCGCTGGCCGGTGTGCTCGGAGTGCTGCTGTTCCAGCTTCGTTCCTTTCGGTATGCCGCGGCCGTATTGGGGGCGGCTCCGGTTGCGGTCGCCGGCGCCGTCATGACGCTGTGGGTGGCCGGGGTCTCTCTAAACGTCGCCTCTCTCATGGGCGTCATCCTCTTGGCGGGCCTTGTCGTGAAAAACGGCATCCTGCTGGTCGACCAAGCCATCGCTTCAGAGGCACAAGGGATGGCTCGGCGCGAAGCCTTCGAGTCAGCCCCGCGGATTCGACTGCGTCCCATTCTGATGACGACGCTTGCCACTCTCGTCGCCCTGGCGCCGCTGGTGGTGGGCATTGGCTCGGGGGGGGCGCTGCTCAAGCCGCTCGCAATTGCGGTGGTTGGTGGTCTCTCCTTTTCGACCCTCGCCACACTGCTGTTGGTGCCTCTCCTCGCCGGTGGGACGAAACCCCCGAGTCCACCGCGCTGAGTCTGCGGGTTTTGCCCGCCAGGGCCCCCGTTAAAAGCGCGTGGCCATCGAAACGAAGCCGCCGCGTCGCCGGAACGTCAAGAGTGTGTGCGAGACGCCCCACGCGCCTCGCTCTTGAGGTCCGACCGGCGTCCTAGAGCCGGGAAAGGCAACGTCTCATGCGTCAACCCATGTTGCTCGGATGTGTTGCACTCTCACTTTCCGTGGGCCTGATGGCTTGCTCTTCGTCGACGACACTCCCGGATGCGGGCTCTGGAAGTCTTCTCCCGGCTCTCTCCGGCTACACAGTCTCCGTTTGGGCGGACGGGGGCAGCCTCGGCACGAATCCGGACAACATCGACTTTGACGGGACACACGTCTGGATTACCTACCAAAACAACTCCAACGTGGCTGGCGGCCCCAACGAAGGCGTCAGCACCGTCGTGGAATACAGTTCCGATGGCCAGACCGTCATCAACACCTACTCAGTGGCTGGCCATTGCGATGGCATGCGCTGGGACGCCACGACCAAGCTGATTTGGGCCACCTCGAACGAGGACGCCAACCCTGCTCTCTACTCCATCGACCCGACGGCTGCGGCCGCGTCCGCGGTTACTACCTATACGTTGAAGTTCGCAGATGGAACCAGCAACCCTCCCCATGGCGGAGGCCTCGACGACCTGTGGTTTCTGAACGGGAAGATGTTCGTCACCGGCTCAAACCCGGCGCTGAATGCCCAGGGCGTGAACACCGGACCGGCCATCTACACAGTGACCATTGCCGGGACGACGGCGACCTTTGCTGCGGCGCTCATGGGGAATGCATCCGGCGTGAATGACATTGCGAGCGGAAATACCAACTACACCCTGAATGAGATCGACCCGGATTCCCTCAATACAGACGGAGCGGGCGACCTCGTTCTCATCGACCAGGCCGGTCAGGACCTCCTCGTCATCAGCAACCCTGGCACCGCGACTCAGGCGGTCACGCGCTATGCGACTGGCTCCCAGCTGGACGACACCGTCTGGATTCCCACAGAGGCGTCGGGCGTTTTGCTGGTCGCCGACGCTACAAAAAATACCATCTGGAAGGTGAGCGGACCCTTCACCGCCGGGGAGGTCTTCACCGAGCTGCCAAATGATTCGGGGGTTGCCGGCGTCGTGGGCTTACTGGACCTGAACAATGCTGACGTCTCGGCCAGCACAGGCTTCGGCTACGCCGTCATCGACCCAGTCGCCATTGGCTTCGGAAAGCCGACCGGCCTTCTCTTCGTCGCGACCCCATAGGGGTAGCCGTTTCGGGGCCGTTGTGGAGCGGGGGCGAGCCAGAGTTCTGCCGCCCCTGCTTGCCTTTGGGGGCCCTTCAGCAAGCTCAAGCGAAGCGCACCAGTAGAGCGAGCGCGGCGAGGGCCAGAACGATGCCCAGCACCTCACTTGGACGCAGATGCTCGTTGAAGACGACGACCCCCAAGGTAGTCAGCAAGAGGATGATGGACAGGGAGTAAACCGTGCTGATGGTGGCCAGCCTCATGTGACGCATCGCGAACAGCCACCCAAAGGCTGTCGAGCCGTAGACGGCAAAGCCGATGTAGAACGCCGCAGTTTTGAAGGGCTTGTCCGCGAGGCTAGCAACCTTGAGAAAATAGTCGCCGAGGACGCCGAGCAGGCTGAAGCCAAAAGTCAGAAGCAACGCGAGGTGTGCTTTGCTCATGGACTTTGCCGGGGCAGGGCAACCGCCCAAAGCAGGTGTGCGCCTTTAGCCGTTCAGCACTGCCGGAAGTCTGGCGCCCCCAGGCCCTAAGCCCTCGGGCCTAGCACTGGAGCTGGGACTTTCAAAGCGCAGCGGGGGGGGGCGTGCCCCATCGAGGAGACGCGCCCTTCGCCCGCTCGGCCATCGCTCGGGACGCCGCCAAGGCCAAGGAGGGCACCGGGGCGCGGCCGGTCCGCCCGAATCGCGGGGAATGAACTGGTTGGTTGCGCCCAAAACGAGGTGCGTGACATCTTTCGCGCCGTCGCGGAGATACGCGGAGGCGCAATGGCTCGGCGCGGACATCATTTCCTGCAAATCCCCGGGCCGACGAACGTGCCGGACCGAATTCTCCGGGCGATGGACCTTCCGACCATCGACCACAGGGGCCCTGACTTCCAGGAACTTGGGCGGGAAGTGCTCGACGGTTGTCGTGCAGTGTTTCAAACCGCTGGCCCAGTCATCATTTTTCCATCCTCTGGAACGGGCGCCTGGGAAGCGGCCATCGTCAATACACTGAGCCCGGGCGAGCGAGTGCTGATGGTCGAGACCGGCCAGTTTGCAACATTGTGGCGGGCGATGGCCCAGCGGCTTGGTCTTGTGGTGGATTGGCTTTCCGGGGACTGGCGGCATGGCGTCAACCCAGCAGAGCTCGAACGGCGCCTGGTGGAAGACAAGGCAGGCACCATCCGCGCGGTGATGGTGGTGCATAACGAGACGTCTACCGGAGTGACGAGCCGCATCCCTGAGGTTCGCCGCGCCATCGACCAAGTGGCGCACGGGGCGCTCCTGATGGTGGACACGATTTCCTCGCTCGCCTCCATTGACTACCGGCACGACGAATGGGGGGTAGACGTCACGGTAGGAGGCTCCCAGAAGGGTTTGATGCTCCCACCCGGTCTCGGCTTCAACGCCGTCTCCGACAAGGCGCTGGCTGCCGCGCGGAACGCGCGAATGTCGCGCAGCTACTGGGATTGGC
Organism: Myxococcaceae bacterium; assembly: GCA_052143535.1. Taxonomy (GTDB): domain Bacteria; phylum Myxococcota; class Myxococcia; order Myxococcales; family Myxococcaceae; genus JADGRA01. The sequence continues at coordinate 22,796 of JBKQSS010000099.1, forward strand.
AGGACATGCTCAAGTCCAACGCCGGTGGCTTCTTCCCCTATACGCCGGCGACCAACCTGCTGTACGGGCTTCGGGAGTCCCTCCGCATGCTTCAGGAGGAGGCGCTTCCCAACGTCTTTGCACGCCATGCTCGGCATGCCGAGGCGGCGCGAGCCGCCGTCCGGGGCTGGGGACTCGAGCTCCTTCCGCTTGACCCCAAGGAGTATTCCAATTCGCTCACTGCCGTGGTGATGCCAGAAGGTCACGACGCGGATTCTTTTCGAGCGGCCGCGCTCCAAGGTTGGGACATTTCTCTCGGTGCTGGCCTCGGCAAACTCCAGGGCCGAGTCTTCCGGATAGGGCACTTGGGCGACTTCAATGACTTGATGCTCATGGGTACGCTTTCGGGCGTCGAGCTGGGCCTCCGCTCGGTCGGAGCGCCCATCCAGATGTCGGGCTTGGCAGCCGCCATGGAAGTGTTGTCCCGACCATTGGTCCCCGCCACCAGCGGGCGACGTGCCGCCAACGGATAACCCGCGTCTAGCGGCTGACATGAGAGGAGCGATGCGTTCATGAAGCGCCGCCTTTTTAGCGCTCCGAGCACCGTCATCTTTCTACTCTGTTTGATGTACCTCATTACGTACGTCGACCGTCTCAACATGGCCACGGCCGGGCCGCTCATCCGCAAGGAGCTCGGGCTTTCGCTCACGCAGCTCGGACAAGTCTTCAGCGTCTTCGGTTACCCATACGCTGTCTTTCAAATCATCGGTGGGCAGCTCGGGGACCGTTTTGGCGCTCGGCGGACGCTTACCATCTGCGGCCTTCTGTGGGCTGCCGCGACCCTCTTGACTGGACTGGCCGGCGGTTTGGTGTCGCTGTTCTTGGTCCGCTTTCTCCTCGGCGTCGGCGAGGGCGCAACATTTCCGACCGCCACTCGCGCCATGCAGTACTGGGTAGCGGCCAGTCGACGGGGCTGGGCTCAGGGCGTCACCCACGCCTTCGCCCGCGCCGGCAGCGCCGTGACGCCCCCAGTGGTGGTGGCGTTGATGGTGACCGTTGGTTGGCGCTCGGCATTCGTTCTCCTTGGGCTGGCCAGCGCGGTGTGGGTGCTCGTCTGGGGCCTCTACTTTCGGGACGACCCACGCTCACACCCAAATGTCATGCCGGAGGACGTCGCGGCGCTGCCGACATTTGTTCCCCATAAGCAACGCGTCAGCGGTAGCACGCCCTGGGCATTGCTTCTCCGCCGGATGGCGCCCGTCACACTGACCTATTTTTGTTACGCCTGGACCCTTTGGCTTTACCTCTACTGGCTCCCTTCCTTTTTCAAGGAGGGCCAGAAGCTGGAGCTTGGCAGGACGGCATTTTCGGCGTTTGCCGTTTTCCTCGCCGGCGTGGTGGGCGACATGTTGGGCGGAGCGCTGAGCGACACCATCCTTCGACGGACGGGGAATGTGCGGCTCGCCCGACGCAGTGTGGTGCTCGTGGCCTACCTGGGATGCATCGCTGCCTTAGTCCCGGTTGTCTATCTGCGCGGCCTTGTTCCGGTGACCATCTGTCTCAGCTTGGGTTTCTTTTTCCTCGAGCTCGCCATTGGGCCGATGTGGGCGGTCCCCATGGACATTGCTCCTAAATTTTCGGGAACGGCCGCCGGTCTCATGAATTTCGGCTCGGCAGTGGCCTCCATCCTCTCTCCGGTTGCCTTCGGAAAAATTGTCGACCTGACCGGCAACTGGCATCTGCCTTTCTGGGGCTCCGTCGGGTTGTTGGCGGTGGGCTGCGTCAGCTGCTTCTTCATGCGCCCTGATGTGCCCCTTGCCGAGGCGACGGGACTGGGAGGGAGTTCGTCAGGGGAGCCAGCCCATTGACGGCCCCGACTCGGTTGGGAGCGCCGGCGTCGACGGAGCACAGCCTGCTCGCCAAAAGGCTAACGCGGGCGGTCCGCGGCCCGGTGCGATTTGACGCCTTCGGACGGGGCCTCTACGCCACTGACGCCTCCATCTACCAGATGTTCCCGTTGGGGGTGGTCGTCCCGCGAGACGTCGCGGATGTCGAGGCGACATTGGCCCTCTGTCGCGAGGCAGGCGTGGCCGTGCTTCCCCGGGGCGGCGGGACGTCTCAGTGCGGACAAACGGTAGGCGAGGCGGTTGTTCTGGACACGAGCAAGTACCTCCGCGAGCTCATCTCGCTGGATGTCGCCGGACGAACGGTGCGCGTTCAACCCGGTTTGGTGCTCGAGCAGTTGAACAGACGGCTACAGCCCCACGGCCTCTTCTTTCCGATTGACCCCTCCACCGCGAACCGAGCCACCCTCGGCGGGATGGCGGGCAACAACAGCTCCGGAGCCCGCTCCATCAAGTACGGCAACATGGTGCACAACGTTCGGTCCATCGACGTCCTGCTCGCCGATGGAAGTCGGGCGCGGTTCGGCCGAGTACCGGTGGGCCTCGAGGGACTCCCGGCTGGACGCTACCGCGAGCTCGCCGAACGGCTGCAGAAGCTAGGTCTCTCCGAGGCGTCGGAGATTGAAGAGCGCTTTCCGAAAGTGCTTCGACGGGTCGGTGGCTACAATCTGGACGCGCTCCTGAAGCCCGAGCCCAATCTGGCGCATCTCTTGGTGGGGAGCGAGGGCACTCTGGCGTTCTTCACCGAGTTGGAGCTCGAGCTTTCCCCACTCCCCGCGCACCGAGTGCTGGGCGTCTGTCACTTCCCAAGGTTCCACGACGCGATGGTCGCGACGCCCCAACTCGTTTCACTGGGCCCGGTGGCGGTCGAACTCGTCGACCGGACAATCATCGAAGTCTCTCGGCAGATGCCTGAATTCGCACCGACCATGCAGCGGTACGTTCGGGGTGAACCCGACGCGCTGCTGCTGGTGGAGTTCGCAGGAAGCGACCGTTTGGAGTTGGAGCGGTCTCTGGATGCGCTAGACGCTCGGATGGCCGACCTGGGCTACTCGGGGAGCACGGTTCGAGTCACCAATCCGGCAGCGCAGGCTGAAGTTTGGAATGTCCGCTCGGCCGGGCTCAACATCGTGAGCAACGTCCGCGGCGACGCCAAGCCGGTGTCCGTCATTGAGGACTGCGCCGTCCCGCTGGAGCACCTGGCGGAGTACACCGAGCGGCTGACCGAATTGTTCGCCCGCCACGGGACACGAGGCACCTGGTACGCGCACGCCTCGGTGGGCTGTCTTCACGTGCGGCCGGTGCTCAACATGAAGAGCGACCTAGATGTCGTCAAGCTACGGGCCATTGCAGAGGAGGCCTTTGCGTTGGTGCGCTCGTACAAAGGCAGCCACTCTGGCGAGCATGGCGACGGCATCGTTCGGAGCGAGTTCCACGAGGCGATGTTTGGCCGCCGGCTGGTGCGCGCGTTTGAAGAGGTCAAGGATACCTTCGACCCGATGGGTCTTTTCAACCCTGGCAAAATCGTTCGTGCTCCGAAGATGGATGACAGGCGCTTCTTCCGCTATCCGCCTGGCTATCAGGCGCTTCCACTGAAGACTGCCTTGGACTGGTCGGCCTGGGGCGGCTTTGGCGGTGCGGTGGAGATGTGCAACAACAATGGGGCCTGCCGCAAAGCGGACCCCGGCGTCATGTGTCCTTCGTTCATGGTCACCCAGGACGAGGAGCATGGTGTCCGCGGGCGGGCCAACGCGCTTCGGCTGGCACTGACCGGACAACTCGGTCCCGAGGCGCTGGTGTCCGACGCCATGGCCGAAACGATGGCTCTCTGTGTCGGTTGCAAGGGTTGCAAGCGCGAGTGCCCGACCGGCGTAGACATGGCCAGGATGAAGGTGGAGTACCTCTGGCAGCACCAGCGACGGCACGGCCTGCGACTAGGGGACCGCCTCGTGGCCTATCTGCCGCGGGTGGCGCCGGTGCTGCAGCGCCTCCGCTGGCTGCTCGCGTTGCGGGACCGACTTCCCGCGCTGGCGCATCTGAGCGAACGCGTCATCGGGCTGAGCGCTCGACGGAAGCTTCCGGTATGGAGCGGAGCGCCGTTTCGTGGCGCAGGCGAGCGCCTTCGGGAGAATTCCACGGGCCCCGAGGTGGTTCTCCTGGTGGACACCTTCAGCACTTGGTTCGAGCCCGAAACGGCCCGGGCGGCCCTTCGGGTGTTGGAGCGGGCTGGCTACCAAGTGCACTTGCCGCGGGCTCCCGGCGCCTCGCGGCCGCTGTGCTGTGGGCGGACCTTCCTCTCGGTTGGGCTGGTCGAACAGGCCCGTCACGAAGCCCAGAGGACGTTGGAAGTGTTACGGCCCTGGCTCGAGCGGGGCATTCCCGTCGTTGGGCTGGAGCCTTCCTGTCTGCTCACTCTGCGCGACGAGTTTCTAGCAATGCTTCCCGGCGAGGCCAGCGCGCGGCTCGCGGCGGCAGCGATGCTCTTTGAGGAATTCATCGACCGTGAGGCAGCCGCCGGGCGTTTCTCTTTGCGGCTGGACGGTTTGACGCAGCAGCGCGTGTTGCTCCATGGGCACTGCCACCAAAAAGCTTTCGGAGCGATGCCTGCCATTTCACGAGTGCTCAGGTTGGTGCCCGGCCTCGACCTCGAAACCGTCGCCGGCAGCTGTTGCGGCATGGCTGGCACCTTTGGGTACCAGGCCCGGCACTTCGACATCTCCATGGCCATGGCGGAAAAGAGCCTGCTTCCGGCAGTGCGCAACGCATCGCCGAATACTCTGTTGGTTGCCGACGGATTTAGCTGCCAACATCAAATTCTCGGCGCCACCGGGAGAAAGGCGATGCACGTGGCGTCCCTCCTCGACGCCGCATCGCGCTGAGTGCCCCGCCCGTCGCCTCTCAGTACGAGGGGGGGCACTGGCGATAAGTGCGCGCCACGCCGCGCCAGCGAGGCTTTTCGGTGGCAAATTTCACAGGCGCTGAGCCCGGAGCCTCTGGGCAGGCCGGTCAATCGTGCTTACCATGTCGGCTTCTTGGAGGAGGAAACCCGATGTACATCTTGCTCGTTGCGCTGCTCGCGTTTCTCGTCGCTGCGCCAGCGTCGGCCCAGGTGCAAGTCAACCTAGGCATCAACTTCTCGGCGCCCCCACAGTTGGTGGCGGTGCCGGAGGTCCAAGCGGTGCAGTACGTCCCGACCGCCTCCGCCAATGTCTTTTTCTTCGAGGGGCGGTACTGGGCTTTTGCCAACGGCGGCTGGTATTACGCCGCCGGCTACAACGGACCTTGGGTCTTTGTGGCGCCGGCCTATGTGCCGCAGCCGTTGTTGATTGTTCCGGTGACGTACTACCGAAGGCCTCCGCCTGAGTGGAGAGGGTGGCATCCGGGCGTCCCTCCTCAATGGGGCGGAACGTATGGGCGCTCGTGGACGGGAAAACGAGAGGTATTTGTTCCGCCACATGGCCAGCCGCCGCCTCACGGTCAACCCGAGAGAGAACAGCCCCCACATTCTCAGCAGGTGCGGGAAGAGCCCGGGCGCCAAGGGCCGCCGCCTCAACAGCACCCACCACCTCACGAAGCTCCTCCGCCGCAACACGAAGAGCATTCCGAGGAACACCACTAGCCGTCCGACGGCTCTCGCTCAGGCTCGCGCGCCTGAGCGGGGTGAAGGCGCACCGGGGCGCGCTTGCGCCGAGGTGTGCCCCGGTTGTGTGGGGAGCCCTCCCCCTCAGCTGTGGGGCTGCTGGCTGAGTCAACCCCGCAAAATCAGCCCTCTGTCGATGGGCCCGCCGCTTGCTAGTAGGCGAACGGATGCCCGCAGAGTTGAGGAGGCGATTCGCAGGGACGGCGGTTTGCTCGCTCGGGCTGTGGTTGGCGGCGTGTAGCGGGCAAGTGAGTGCACCTGGCTCCAACGGCGCGGGCGGCGCGCCAGACTCGGGAAGCCCGGACGCGAGCGGGCCAGACGCGGGCGCTTCGGACGGGGGTGCCGGCGGGGACGGCGGCGCCGTGGCGCCTCAGGGCACGGTGAGCGGCGCCATCCGGGTTGACAACTTCGGCTGGCGCACAGCTGACACGAAGACCGCCATTCTGCTCGGAAATCCCGGAGCATCCGTCCAACTCATCGACGCCTCGAGCGGTTCCGTGGTCGGCACCTACACGGCCAGCAGTCCCTTACAGACCGACCCCTATTCCGGGGACGGGTATGCGACGGTCGACTTCACTGCCTTTTCAACGCCCGGCGACTTCTACCTGTATGTGCCATCGCTCGGTATCCGCTCGTACGGCTTCCAGATTGCCGAGGACGCCTACAACATCGTCGGCGCGGCCTCCGTCAAGGCCTACTACTTCCAGCGCTGCAACCACGACAAGGCGATGCCCTTCGCGGGTGACGCACTGCTCGGCTTTCCCGGAAATGGCGGCCAGTGGGTGGATGGGGCGTGCCACGCGGGCGACGCCCAAGCTCCGCCTGGACCGGGGTCCGCTGACAACGGCACGCTGGACGTCCACGGTGGGTGGCACGATGCTGGCGACTACCAGAAGACGCTCTGGGGTCGCGGCGTCCCTCAGATGCTCTTCGCCTATGAAATAAATCCCTCCGCGTGGTCGGACGGGCAGCTCAACATCCCTGAGAGTGGCAATGGCATTCCCGACATCCTGGACGAGGCGCGCTGGGAGCTCGACTTCTACGTCCGCATGCAGCGGCCGGACGGTCATTTCATGACTTCAGCCAAGGGAAATAATCCCACCGTCACCTCACCCCCGAGCGCGTCGAACGAAGCGCGGGTCTACTTCGATTGCACGTCGCCCTCGGGCAACGGGTGGTCCGGCGGCGGAGTGACGATTGGAGAGGCGACGGGCAATGCCGTCCTTGCCCTCGCGCATGCGGCGATTGTCTTCAAAGCCATTGGTCAGACGACCATTGCTGCCGGCTACGCCGCGGCAGCAAGCGCGGGATGGACCTGGTTGAACGCCTACGCCGCGCCGGCGGGTAGTGAGACCGACCTCAAGGCGGCAGCGGCGTCCGCTGTCTTTAGGATGGACCCGACGGTGGCGACGGCCCAGGCCTTCACGGATGCATTCCCTTGGGACACCTGGGACGGGATGATTCCCGACACCGCCACGCCAGGGGAGGGCGTCATCTCAACCGGCGCTTGGCACTACCTGATGAATTCCGCGGGGACGCCGGCGGTGAAAACGAAGATTCAAACCGGCGTGCTGCAGGGCCTGGTTGACCCCGCTTTCACGGCGGATGGCCCCTATGGCGGGCTGTTTGGCAGCTCCACCAACGGCTGGGATTGGAGCTGGGGCAGCAACCGGAACCAGGCCTTCTATGGGCTCAACCTCTTCATGGCCGCGCGGCAAGAGATTCTCGGCTCGCACACCGAGGCTGAGGTCCTCGCCCTTGCGCAGAAACACGTGCACTTCCTGCTCGGGCTCAATCCACTCAACATGGTCTACATGACCAACATGGCCGCGTACGGCGGCGAGCACTCTTCATTCCAGATTTTTCACAGCTGGTTCTCGTTCACCGTCAACGATGGAGACGATGGGAACGCGACCTACAACGGGAAGCCAGCGGCGGTGGTGGAGCCCCTGTACCCCTACTATGCGAGCGACAGCGCGACGTCGACGTACGGGCCAGCTCCGGGACTCGTTCCCGGCGGCCCCAACTGGTACTACGACGGGATGTACGTCATTCCGAACCGAACTTACCCGGCCTACGCCTACCGGGACTTCTCCGTGGGTTGCGGTTGGAATGGAACGGTGTGTACGGCGTCTTCCTGGGAGCTGACGGAGCCAGACGTCGGTTACCAGGGAGCGGTTGTGCTGCTTTTGGCCTTCGTCATGACCGGCCAATAGCGCCCGGCGTTTTGAAGGGGCCGCAGCCTACCGGTGCCCGCCGCCACCATGCCCGCCTCCGCCGCCGCCGTGGCCACCGTAGACGGCGCCTCCACCGCGCGGGGCCGCGTAAACACCGCGAGCGCCGCCGGGCGCGTAAGCACCCCGGGGCGCCGCATAGTGGTAAGGCGCACCCACTCCGTACCAATGGCCACCGGCCCAGTACCCGCGCCCGTACCAACCGGCGTACGGCCCCGCGTAGCCGTACCAGCGGCCGTAGCCATAGCCGTACCAGCCGTACCCCCCAGTCCCATAAAGGCCGAAATAGGGCATTGGGCCCCAACCCCAAATCCACGGGGCGACCACCCACGACCAGCCGACGTACGGGTAGTAGACGTACATGTTCGGGGCTTCACCATCGGTCGGAACGTAGCTGTAGGCCTGCCCATAGGGCATCCATAGCCAACCGTACTGGCTGGTGTAGACCCACTGCCCGGTCGCCTGGGGTGGCTGCTCGGTAACGTCTGCAGACTGCCCAGCGGGGGGGGCGGGATTTTCCGGAGGCGCGGACGGAATGAGGTTTGACGGCGGCGGTCCGGGCGGCTGCACCGGCTGCGGGACTTCGGCTGCTTGCCCGCGCAAGACCGGAGGCTGCGCCCCTTGCGCCGGCGCCGGAGCCGCAGGGGGCGGCTGAGCTGCCGGAGCCGGCTGCGATTGCTCATCGGCCACAGCCCAGGCTGGCGCGAGCATCAGAAAAACGACTGTCACCCAGGACTTCGCCATTTCACCTCTAATTTTAACCGCCAACGTCCGTCCAGCAAGCCACCTCGGCGCAGGAAGGACGCCTTTCGCTTCGGCGCGAATGGTCAATTTCACCGCGCTCTGCCGCCGAGGTGCTGCTGCCTAAGTACCCGTATTCACTCCCTTCCACGGGCAAAGCGGTGGCGGGGAGGACCGCTAACCCCCTAAACGACGGTCGAAGAAGGGGACTATTCAAGGCCCGTGTGTCCCCGACGCCGTTGGCCCCCACCACAGGCCTGCCGTCCGTGATGGGAAACCTTGTGCCGCTTGCTTGCGCGCAGGCGAAAGGTCGACGCAGCTCGCTGCTCAGCAGTATTCATCGGCAGCCGACAGCAGCGCGTCCAAGGGTGAGCGCGACAGACAGCGAGGCCGCACATGAACGAGGTACGCAAGGAGACGGATTCCCTAGGGGAAGTGGAAGTACCGGCCAACAGGCTTTGGGGCGCCCAGACCCAGCGCTCGCTCCAGTACTTCAACATTGGCACCGACCTGATGCCGCGGGAGATGATTGAAGCCTACGCCCTGGTCAAGAAGGCATCGGCCAATGCAAACCACGCTGGAAAGCACCTGGATGGCCGCATTCACCAGCTGATTGTGCAGGCGTGCGACGAGATACTCGCCGGCCAGCACCAAGACATGTTCCCCCTGCACGTCTGGATGACCGGCAGCGGCACCCAATTCAACATGAACATGAACGAGGTGATTTCTAACCGCAGCAGTCAAATTGTCGGCAAGCCCCTCGGCAGCAAAGTGCCGGTGCACCCCAATGACCACGTCAACTTGTCGCAGTCCTCGAACGATTCGTTTCCGTCGGCGATGTACATCGCCGCTGCTCTGGGCGTGAGGCGAAGGCTGGTTCCGGCGATAAAAGCTCTGCGCGGGGCAATCGCCGAAAAGGCGGAGGCTTGGAAGGACATCATCAAGATAGGGCGCACGCACATGCAGGACGCGACGCCACTGACCCTCGGACAAGAGTGGTCAGGCTATGCGGCGATGCTCGATGACGGCTTGGAGCGCCTCGACGACGCGCTGAAGGGCGTCTACCGACTGTCGCTGGGTGGAACCGCGGTGGGCACCGGAGTCAACGCTCCGGCGGGCTTCGGCCAGGCGGTGGCGGTCGAAATCGCCAAGCTGACTGGCTTGCCGTTTGTCAGTGCCCCCAACAAGTTCGCGGTCCAGGGGGCCCACGATGCGCTCGTCCAGTTGTCCGGTACGCTTCGAACGTTGGCCGTGTCTCTCTACAAGATTGCCAATGACATCCGGCTGATGTCTTGCGGGCCGCGCGCAGGCTTCGCGGAGCTCGTTCTTCCTGAGAACGAACCCGGCTCGTCCATCATGCCCGGGAAGGTCAACCCGACGCAGGTCGAGGCTCTCACCATGGTGGCTGTGCAGGTGATGGGGAACGATGTCGCGGTGGGCTTCGGCGGCGCCAGCGGCTATCTCGAGATGAATGTCTACAAACCGCTCATCATCTTCAACCTCATCAACTCCATCACTCTGCTGGCCGATAGCTCCATCAACTTCCGTAAGTTTCTAGTCGTGGGGACGAGGCCTAATTTGCCCAAAATCAAGGAGTCCGTAGACCGCTCCCTGATGCTGGTGACGGCCTTGTCGCCAGCCATTGGGTACGACAAGGCGTCGAAGATTGCGCACCACGCGATGGACAAGGACATCACGTTGAAACAGGCCGCTCTGGAACTTGGCTTCATCGGCGAGACGGAGTTCGACCGGCTGGTGGACCCAGCCAAAATGCTCGGCCCCACTGCCGACAGTTAGCAAGACCGGTCGACCGCCAAACTCTGGAGGGCTCTGGTGAGCGGGGTGCGCGCTAGCGGTGCCCACCACCGCCGCCATGGCCTCCACCGCCGCCACCTCCTCCGTGGCCGCCGAAGCCGCCGCCCGCATGGCCCCCGAAGCTGCCCGAGGGATGCGCGGCGAAACCGCCCGCCGAGTGTCCGAAGGCGCTCGAGCTACCGAAACTGCTCCGGGGTGCGGCGTAACCCGTAGTGCGCGGCGCGGCGTACGCCCCGCGTCCTGCGGCATAGTAGCCACCGCGCGGAGCTGCGTACCCGTAGCCATAGCCACTCCTGGGCGCTGCCGGGTGGTACGGCACTGGGCTGCCGCGGCCTGGCCCGTACCACCGACCCCCGGTCCAGTACCCGCGGCCGTTCCAGTTCGCGTAGGGCCCGGCGAAGCCATACCAATGTCCGTAGCCGTAGCCGTACCAGCCGAAGCGGCTGGTACCGTAGAGGCCGAAATAGGGCGTCGCTCCCCAGCCCCAAACCCACGGAGCGACGACCCAGCACCAGCCGGCGCTCGGGTAGTACACGTACATGTCCGGAGCCCCGCCGTCGGTCGGCAAGTAGGTGTACGAGTCGCCATAGGGCATCCACAGCCAGCCGTACTGGCTCGTGTAAACCCATTGGCCGGACGCGGGGGCTTCCTGGCTGACGGCTTGGTCGGGCGGAGGCGCGGGGTTCTCCGGCGGCGCGGGCGGCATCAGAGCCGGCTGTGGAGTCGCCGGCTGAATGACGGTTCCGCCGGAGTCGTCTGCCACCGCCAACGCAGGACTTAAAAGAAGAATGACTGCAAGAAGCGCTTTCATCGCAACACCGCCTTCCACTACGTAGCGCGGCCCGCCACGCCGTACCACTCTCTCTCCGGGGAGCGGAGCCACCCTCACAGATGGATTCGGACTCATGTTCCTAAGACGCGCCAGGGCACTGCCTATTCTCTGGCCGAGCAGTCAGTAAGTGGCTGGATTCACTGGCACTGGGTGTCGCCCTCGGCATTGGAAGGCCCGTGCTCTGGGCAGTTAGCCGCTTTCCATGAGGGTGCACCCTTAAGCCACCGCCCGGGCATGCGGAGCGTGGCGGGAAAGGCAGGGCTAGACGGTACTCCGGATGCGGCCCCAGGCTTGCGGCTCTATGAGCGTCGACTACTCAGTTGAGGACTCAGTTGCTGTCGTCAGCTTGAATCGCCCGGAACGACGAAACGCCGTGGACGCCGCGACGGCTGCCGAGTTGGCGGAAGTCTTCCGACGTTTTGACGGCGATTCAGACGCCTCGGTTGCCGTGCTCACTGGAGCCGGGGGGACCTTTTGCGCTGGGGCGGACCTCAAGGCGCTGGGGGAGGGGGAGCCTCGGCCCGTCATTCCTGAAGGCGACGGCCCGATGGGCCCAACTCGCATGCGTCTTTCGAAACCGGTGATTGCAGCGGTGGAAGGGTACGCGGTGGCTGGGGGGCTAGAATTGGCTCTTTGGTGCGACTTGCGGGTCGCAGCGTCAACCGCGGTCTTCGGTGTCTTCTGCCGTCGGTTCGGCGTGCCGCTGGTCGACCTCGGAACCATTCGGCTGCCTCGTCTGGTGGGCCTGAGCCGCGCGATGGACCTCGTGCTGACAGGGCGTGCGGTGTCCGCAGACGAGGCGTTGTCGATGGGACTCGTCAACCGAGTGGTGGCGGCCGGAGAAGCACTCCAGGAGGCCGTGCAACTGGCGCGGGGGCTGAGCGCGTTGCCTCAGGCGTGTTTGCGGAACGACCGGCTCTCGATGCTCGAGTCCCTGGACTTGCCGGAAGAGACCGCGATGCGGAACGAAATCAGGCTGGGTCGAGCGACGCTCGCCTCCGGAGAAACCACCGCGGGCGCGCTCCGCTTCAGCGGCGGGGCCGGCCGACACGGACGTTGAGGAAGGCTGGCTCGTTTCGCTCCTGTCGCCCCCAGGGGGGCAGGGCGCATCCTGTGTTTGCAGGCCCGGGAAGACTGCTAGTTTGTCGCGCGGTGTTGAAGGCGCTCGGGAGGAGACCAGGCGTGGATAGCGACACGGGCGTGGATGTATTGGCTTCGGCGGCTGTCGCGGAAATTCGGAGCGGCCTGACCGTCGGCCTCGGGACGGGTCGTGCCGCAACGCGAGCCATCCACGCGCTGGCGCGCCGGGTCTCGACGGAAGGCCTCCGATTGGTGTGCGTTGCGACGAGCAAAGAATCCGACGAATTGGGCCGCCGTCTGGGATTGGACGTGAAGCCGATGGAAGGGGTTGAGGCCGTCGACTATCTCTTCGATGGTGCCGACGCAGTGGACCCAGCCTTGCGAATGATTAAGGGGCGGGGAGGCGCGATGACGCGGGAGAAAATTGTTGCTCACGCCTCGGCACGCCGCGTCTACCTCATCCAAACCGCAAAGCTGGTCGCGCGTCTCGGCGAAGGAGCTCCGCTCCCTGTCGAAGTCCTGCGCTTTGGACTCGCTGCCACCCAGAAGGCGCTTCGGCGGTTGGGGCTCGATGGGCCACTGCGCGCACGAGATGATGGCCGCGTCTACCAAACCGACAACGGTAATCCGGTCATCGACGCCCCGTTACCACCTAGCGTAGACCCGGCGGAACTGGCCCTGGCCATCGACGCGCTCCCAGGCGTTCTGGGTCACGGCCTTTTTCTCACTGAAGCCGACGTTGTCTTGGTGGAAGACGACCAGGGGCGCCTCTCCCGTCGCTTGCGGGCCAAAGACGCCTAATAGGGCGAGCGGCATTGTGTGGCTGCTGGCCGCTCGGAGCGTGCTCCCTGACCCGGTCTTGCCTCGGCAGTCTGTCGCGTGCCTCACGCTGCGCCCCCAATGCAGTGGCGGCTGACGCCTGGGTACGGGCGCGAGGCACGCTTGCCGCCGAGCCTTTCTTTGAGCCAACGCCATTTGCACTTAGCGAAGGCCAACTTTGCCTTGACCACGGGGTCGGACACCCGCCAGAAGCGCTCACTCGCTTCCCCAATCCTCGAGTCGAGTGCAGCCGAATGTCCTCGCCAGGTCCCGGTTCGCAGAAGCCAAGCCCAAGGCGGGTGTTCGCTCGGCCGACCGCCACGCTGCAACGTCAGGCCGCTGGCAGTTCGAAGACGCTTCACCTGGCGCGGGTGACGTGGTGGGTCCTCTGCTTGGCAGGTTGGTTGCTCGGGTGTGAGGTTCCTTCCACCTTCGCAGTGCTCGACAACCGGTACCCGGAGTCGACCACCAAACCGAATGTCGTTTACCAAGCCTTCTGGCAGGCCGTCGCATTTACCCAGGACGGCGGCCTCCTGGGAACGGGAGGGCTTCCGCCGGGCGCTTCATCGGACGCGGGGAGTACCGTGGCGGCATCGGCCAACCTGGCCTACGTCGTCCTTGCCCCGGGCTACGACGTGACGGGGGACGCAGGGCCGCCGACGTCACTGGTGGTGCTGGAATCGCGGACCGGATTTTCCGTCAGCCTCAACCAGACGCTGCACATTCCTGTCGACGACGCCACTTTCGCCGGCAACTGTGCCGCCGGAAGTTCCCTTTCCCAAGCCGAAGCCAATTTCCTGACGCAAATTGTGTTTGCACCCCTCTTCACGAGCGTCAGCTACGACGCCGCAAGCTGCACCTCCACACCGACGAGCGACGCAGGCGGTCCTTGATGCAGCCGAGCCCGGCGGCTGCGCCCCAGCGAGGCGGGTCTCTGCACAGGCCCCGCACGACTGGGTCTCTGGCCTTGGCTCTTGCCACCTTGGTGCTCGTCTCCTCGCCGTCGACGGAGGCGCAGGACGCGGCCTCTGCTGCCGATGATGGCCAGACATTCAGCGTTATGGGGCTACTCGCGCAACATGGGTTGCACGACATCCACAACGAAAGTTGGAACCTGTACGGCCAATTCACCTACATCTCCAGCGTTCACCCGTCCTTCTCGGCGCCCTATACGAATGCCAACGGCAGCATCAACTCGCTCCTGCCCGACGCCGAGTGGAGCTTCACCGGGACCTTCACCCTCTTTTTCGGGCTGAGGCTGTGGCCCGGGGGCGAGGGCTACCTCGTACCAGAAATTATTTCCGAGCAACCTTTCTCAGGCCTCAAGGGCATCGGCGGCGCAATTCAGAATTTCGAGCTCCAGAAAACCGGCGGTGTCACGCCTTCGCTCTACCACTCGCGAATTTACCTCCGGCAGACCATCGAGTTGGGAGGCTCGGAAATCGTCCGTCCCTCCGGAATCATGTCACTGGGGACGGTCGTCGACAGCCGCCGCATTGTGCTGACCCTCGGCAACTTTTCGTACCTCGACGTCTTCGACCGAAACAACGTCGCGTTTGACCCCCGTCAGACATTTCTCAACATGGCCTTCATGACCTACGCGGCGTGGGATTTCGCCGCGGACGCTCGGGGCTACTCCTATGGAGGCACCGCGGAGCTCTACTGGGATGACTGGGTGCTGCGTTTTGGCCGAATGGCACCGCCGCAAAACCCGAACCAACTCCCTATCAACTTCCACATTTGGCAGTACTACGGCGACGCGCTGGAGCTGGAGCATGACCACGTGCTGTTTGGACAGCCGGGTGTCATTCGGATTCTGGGCTACCGGAACTTCGAAGTCATCGGCAATTTCAGCGACGCCATCGACGCCTTCAAAGCCAACCCAGCCCAGAACGCCGCCAACTGCGGCACCAATTTCAACTACGGCTCGGGCAACTTCAACGCGCCGGACCTGTGCTGGGTTAGAAAGCCGAACCAGAAGCTCGGCATTGGCGTCAGCATCGAGCAGTTCGTCGCACGGGACATCGGCATCTTCCTGCGGGCGATGTATGCCGACGGGCAGAGCGAGGTCGATGCCTTCGACCCGGCCGACCGCTCGTTCACCATTGGCGCCATCGCCCGCGGCTCGTGGTGGGGGCGGCCCTTGGACCTCACCGGTGTCGGCTTTGGCATGAGCTGGATTTCCAGCATTCACGCTCAGTACCTGGCGATGGGAGGGGTCGACGCCTTTGTGGGTGATGGCCTCCTCCAGCACGCCGGCGGCGAGGGAATTGTCGAAATTTTCTATAGCGTCAATTTCTTCAAAGCCATCTGGCTGACTGGGGACTACCAGTTCCTCTGGCACCCGGGTTTCAACGTCGCCCGAGGCCCGGTCGACATCTTTGGGGTGAGGGTCCATGCGGAGTTCTAGCCCGCTGGTACTCGGTCTGGTGTTGCTCGCCGCAAGCGCCCGTGCGCAGCAGCCTGCGCCGCAACCGGCCCAGGGCTTCGCGGTGGAGCGCTTCTACCTCTCCGCCCCGGGAGGCGGCTGGTTCATCATGGACAGCCTGGAGATGCATGGCGGCCTCGGAGGGGCGGTGAACCTCACCGTCGGCTACGAGAGGAATGCTCTCCGTCTCACCGAGGGCGCGCAGACGCTCGACGTCGTGCAGACCCGGGCCTTCCTCGATGTTGGCGGGGCAGTGACCTACGGGTGTTGGCGCTTTTACCTCAACCTGGATTTTCCGTTAGCCACCTACGGCAACTCCGGCACGCTGGGCGACTACTCCTACACCGGGCCATCGCTCAACCTCGCCTCAAACCCAGACACTCTGTCTGACGCACGGCTCGGGGTTGACGTTCGCATCATCGGAGCCCCAGCGGATGCCTTTCGCCTGGGCGCGGGAGTGCAACTCTTCGTCCCAAGCGGCACCCGCGCCGACTACGACACCGATGGCACCTTCCGGGCGATGGTGCGTGTCCTGGTTGCCGGCGACGTGGGCCTCTTCACGTACGCCGGGCAACTCGGCCTGCACATCCGGCCGCTGGACAACTACCCGATTCCCGGGAGTCCCGAGGGGAGTGAACTTCTCTTCGGCGGCGCTGCGGGCGTGCGGCTGCCGGTGGGCACACTCGCCTTCGTCGCCGGCCCCGAGGTTTACGGGGCAACCGCTTTTCGAACCTTTTTCGCTTCCAGCAGCACGGCGCTGGAAGGGCTCCTCACGCTCAGACTCGAAGGGACGGGCGAGGGCGCGCAGTTGCGCTTCAAGTTGGCTGGGGGCGGGGGCCTCAACCCGCAATTCGGTGCGCCCGAGTGGCGGGTCGTACTAGCGATTGAGCTCTTCGACTACTGAGTCGCATCGAGCGTTTGGAGCGAGCCGCAAGGGTTCGCGGCTTCAAGCCAAACGCCGGAGTGCTTGCAGGGAGCCCGAGCTCCTGCCCGCGGTGGGGCAAGAGCAGCGTTTGAAGAGGGCACGGTGCTCTCTTCGCGGCGAGCGAAGTCGAACGAAGAACCACCAACCTTGTGACTGGACGGTGTCCATTGCGGCAAGGCCGGCGTTAACTTTCGGACGTACTCCGAGGCCGGAGCAGTGGGGGCCCGCCTCTGGAGCCCCCAAGCGCATGAAATGCCCGCCAATGGCCACGCCTCTTGCCGGAGCGCGAAATGCGCCCGCGAGTTGCGGAAGCGATTTTGGCGTCCGCCCAAGGAGCCGGTCGCGACCTCTCGCAACGCCTCGTCCTTGAGTCAAGCAGGGCCTCTGGGAAAAAAAGGCGGTACTCAACGCCCAGGAAAGGGGCTATAGCCGCGGCCGCTTCTGTCGCAGGGCCGCGGCAGCCACCGAAGTCAGGCTGCACACCGCCACTAATCAGCCGCGACCCGAACAGGGAAGTCAGGGAGCTTTCAAACAGGTCGAAGGAAACCGACGTTGAGCTCTGCGCTCTGAAACAGGAGCCCAGAGTTGGAGAAAGCCTTGAAACAAAAAACCGTTGTCCCGTTTTGCCTTCTGCTTGCAGTCGGACTCTGGGCCTCCCCGGCTCGGGCCCAAACCAAGCCGAACATCGTCTTCATCATGGGTGACGACATTGGCTGGTTCAACGTCGGCGCGTACCACCGGGGCATCATGGCCGGGCGGACGCCCCATCTCGACACGCTTGCCAGCGAGGGGATGCTCTTCACGGACTACTACGCCGAGGCCAGCTGCACCGCTGGTCGCGCCAACTTCATCACCGGCGAGCTTCCCATCCGCACCGGGATGACGACGGTTGGGCAGGCGGGCTCTCCAATCGGAATTCCGGCGCAGGCCATCACCATGGCAACCGTGCTCAAGTCCATGGGCTACGCCACGGGCCAGTTCGGAAAAAATCACCTCGGTGACCTCAACGAGTTTCTGCCCACCGTGCACGGCTTCGACGAGTTCTTTGGGTACCTGTACCACCTCGACGCGATGGAGGACCCCTGCCATCGGAATTACCCGCCGGGGCTCAAAGACCAGCTCGGTCCACGCAACATGGTTCACAGCTGGGCGACGGACAAAGATGACCCGACGCTTCAGCCGCGGTGGGGGAAAATCGGCAAGCAGCGGATTGAAGATGCGGGGCCGCTTTGCCCGGAGCGGATGAAGACCGTCGATGACGAGATTCTCAAATTGGCTCTCGGCTTCATCGACAAGGCAAAGAAGGACGGTAAGCCCTTCTTTGTTTGGCTCAACCCGACGCGGATGCACGTCATCACGCATCTTTCCGACAAGTACGAGAATATGCGGACCCCTGAGAACGGCTGGTCCCTCCAAGAGGCGGGCATGGCGCAACTCGACGACATCGTCGGGGCGGTGGTCGAGAAGCTCAAGCAACTCGGCCTGGACAGCAACACCATCGTTGCTTTCAGCACCGACAACGGGGCGGAGAACTTCACCTGGCCAGACGGAGGGCAGACCCCGTTCGCAGGTGGCAAAGGGACGGCACTGGAGGGTGGCTTCCGCGTGCCGATGATTATTCGGTGGCCGGGGAAGGTGG
Source organism: Myxococcaceae bacterium (assembly GCA_052143535.1). Lineage (GTDB taxonomy): Bacteria > Myxococcota > Myxococcia > Myxococcales > Myxococcaceae > JADGRA01. The sequence goes on from JBKQSS010000099.1 coordinate 40,832, forward strand.
CGGCCGGCAAGGTTTCGAACGATATCGTCTCGGGACTCGACTGGTTTCCCACCTTTGTGGCTGCAGCCGGTGACCCAGGCATCGCCGAAGAGCTTATTAAAGGAAAGAAAATTGGTGACACAACCTACAAGGTGCACCTCGACGGCTACAACCAGATGGACCTCCTCACTGGAAAGGGTCCATCGAAGCGACACGAGATTTTTTATTTCACGGAGGGCACGCTCTCCGCGGTGCGCATCAACGATTACAAGTACCGCTTCACCGACCAACCGCAAGGCTGGCTCGGCGGGACGGTGAAGGTCGACTGGCCGATTCTGACCAACCTCAGGCTCGACCCCTTCGAGCGCACGGGGCTTCCGAACGGCGACAAAGGCTCGCTTGCCTTCTACAACTGGTTCGCCTTCGAATTCTGGCGCTTCATTTTCGTCCAGCAGGAGGTCGGCAAGCTCGCGCGGACGGCCATCGACTTCCCGCCGATGCAGAAGGGCGCCACCTTCAATCTAGAGAACGTGAAAGCGGAGATTCAGAAGCACATGTCCGGCCACTCGGGCAATTAGTTTTCGGGTGGCGCGCGCCCGTTCGGGGCGAGCGCCACCGGGGCTCACCTGCAGGCGAAAATCGTTCCCTCCGGCGGCCCTCGGGCAGCTATAAGTCGTTCAATGCTCTTGGGGAGGGGTGGCGCGAGCGTGCAGAAGCTGACTCTCTTGGGCATCTGTCTGGTTGCCCTCACGGCCCGCGCGGGGGACCCTTGTGATGACGACGTCAAGCACTTCTGCGCGGAGGTCAAACCGGGGAGCGGACGAGTCAACAAGTGCCTCGAAGAACATGAAGCCCAGGTGTCTCAGGCGTGTCGGGTAAAGCTCGAGGCCGACACCGCGAGGGTGAAGTCGGTCATCGGGGAATTTTCGGGCGCGTGCCGGAGCGATGCTGAACGCGTTTGTGCCAACGTGCGGCCCGGGGCGGGGCGCATCCCGACCTGCCTGACGCGGAACGACTACGCGCTGTCTCCGCAGTGTTTTGCCGAAGTGAAGAAGGTCGAAACCGCCCGGGAGAAAGTGGTAGCGCTGGAGAAAGAGTGCAAGCCGGACGCCGAACGGCTCTGTGCGAAGTCGATGGCGCATGCTGGAGAGCTCCTGGCCTGCCTTCAAGCCAACCAGGCGGACCTTTCTCCAGGTTGCAAGGCGGAAAACCCGGGCATTGCCAGCGAGGCCGCGACCTTTGTCGACACGGTCGACGAGATAACGAGTCAGGAGCGCGTCGAGGACACCGTTGCCATCCTTCAAGGCCTCAACACAGTTGCCTTCTCGCGAAACCAGCTCGGCTTCACCTTCGACTACCTTCAGGGGGTAGCCGGTAAGGCCGCCAATCTCGATGAAATCACCTTCAATCCGCTCCTCGTCTTCGGTCACGGGAACGAATTTGCCATTCAGGTGAAGGTTCCAGTCGGGGCTCTCTTTCCGAATGTGCCTCCCGGCGAGCCCGGGCCTTCCGCTGTCTCAGCCGTCGGCGACGTCAACACTGGCTTCGGCTGGGCCTTCTACGCAAAGGGGGGCATCCGGCAATACCTGGCGCTGGCACTCCAATGGAACAGCAGTTCCGAGGCGGCCCTTGGCGGTCCGTGGGTGCTCACGTCCGTCTATGCGCTCGCTGTCGGGCTCGCGGGCTGGGTTTCGCTGACGACGGAGCTCAGCTGGAGCCACTCATTGGGCAACGTGGGCACGTACCCGGGCGTGAATTTCCTCGTGCTCCACCCTATTTTGGTCTTCAACCTCCCTTCCACCACCTTCCTCTCGATTGACACGAAGCTTGGATGGGACTTCATCCATCAGGTGTTTGTGCCGGTGATGCGTTTTCAGGGTGGTAAACTCATCGGACGGGACCACGATGTGTCCATCTCGGCCTGGTACCAGGTGACGCTGAACCATGTCGGGCAGCAGGATTCGTTCAATTTCGGGGTTGGTTTTAATTTCTCGTATTTTTTCGACTGGTGATTGAAGTAGACGCTACACGCTAACGCTCACGGCAGGAGTCCTTCATGGCAGGCCTCGATGCGCTCTGGCTCCCGGTTCTCCTTTCGGCGGTATTCGTCTTTCTGGTGAGTTCGGTGATTCACATGGTGTTGCCCTGGCACAAGAGCGACTACCCCCTGCTGCCGAACCAAGACCGAGTGATGGACGCGCTGCGCCCATTGTCCATCCCACCTGGTGACTACTTTATTCCCCGTCCCTCGAACAGACAGGAGATGCGTTCACCGGAGTTCATCGAAAAGATGAAGAAGGGGCCGGTCGTCCTCCTGACTGTCATGCCCAACGGTCTAACTCCGATGGGGAAGAATCTCGCCATGTGGTTTGCCTATTGCCTAATCGTCGGGCTGCTCACCGCCTTGGTCGCACATGCAGCGCTTCCGGTTGGCGCGGACTACCGGCGGGTCTTCCACCTCGTGGGGGTTACTGCATTCATTGGATACTCTGTTGCGCTCTGGCAGATGTCTATCTGGTACCGACGAGCATGGAGCCTGACAATCAAGTCAACGCTCGACGGCGTCATCTATGCCCTTCTCACCGCCGGAACGTTCGGATGGCTGTGGCCACGATAGCGCTCGCTTCTTCCGCGGCATCGGAGCCATTGCCGCCAGAGAGCGGCGGTTGGGCCCCCATTTGCAATCAAGTGTAGAATGGGCCGTACTTCATGGGAGCCCGCACAGGAGGTGACTTGTGAGGTTTTCGGCCAACGACATTTCTGAACTCATCCTGTCACTCGGCGCAGCGATGGTTGCCGGGTCCATCTTCATCGGCGTGCTCACCGCGGCTCTCCGCCTCGGGGTCAAGCCTCTCCTTTCGGATTGGTCCAGAGGGCGCGCCCAGCAGCTGGGAGACGCTGGCCTGGAACGCAGAGTGGGGGAACTCGAGGAACAGATGCGGCAACTGAAGCTGGTCGCCAACCTTCAGTTTCCAGCTGATGACCTCCGTCCCGTCAGTCGGCCACGGACCTGAAGACGCTCGTAGACAGCGGCCAGGGCCGCGTTGCCCCACACCGACGGGGCGAGCAAGAGAAGTCTAGAGCCTGGATGTGGTGAAGCGGAAAGGCGCGCCTAACTTCCCAACCGGAGTCGGACGCCGCCATGGATGAACCTCGGTTGGCCGACGGTGTCAACTCCAGCGCGTCCGACGAGGTATTGCGTATTGAAGAGGTTCTCGACCCCAACGTACACGTCGAGCAATGGGTTGATGTGCCATGCGACAAAGAGATTGACGAGGAGTGCCTGGGCCATCGGCAGCGTGTTCAGGTCGTCCTCGTATTCGAGCCCAATGTAGTTGAGTTGCGCGCTGACAGTGAGGAGTCGAGGGTCGTCGAAGCCGGCTGAAAGGCTGGCGCGCTGGCTCGGGTCTTGGGGCAATTGCTTTCCCACGAGTTGCGGGCTACCCGGCGCCGAGGCGACCCTGCTGTCCGCGAAGGTGTAAGCCGCGGCGAGGTACCAGTGGGGGCTGATGCGCCAGTCAAGGCTCGCCTCTAGGCCGGGAATGTTCGCGTGCCCGAGGTTCTTCTTTTGGGCGTTCGGTCCGACGCAGGTCGCCCCCGGCGTCCCGGTCGGGACGCCGGGGAAGGGCGGGCATGTCACGTTGACGATGGGGTCGTCGAGCGTGTTCCAGAAGCCGGTTGCACGCAGCGTTAGCCCGCTCGGAAAGGCGAAGTCGAGCCCTGCCTCTACACCCCACAAGGTTTCCGGGCCGAGGTAGGCGTTTCCGAACGTCTTGATGGTCCCAACCTGGAACGAGCGGTAGAGCTCGTCCAGCGTCGGAGCCCGGAAAGCCTTGTAGGCGGCGGCACGGACGGTGAGCCAGGAAAGGGGACTTATCCGCAGACCGACCTTGGGGTCCAGCTGGCCGTCCGTCCGGTTGGAATAATCGACCGTGGGGGGCATCGTCCCGTTGCCCAGGGTTAGGGCGAGCGTGCCATCGGTGTTGGCCCAGTAGTTGTAGCGAAGGGCCGCGACAATCTCGACCGTGTCCATCAACTGGTAGACGTCCTGCGCAAAGACGCCGAAGAGCTGTTGGTTGCCTCCGGTGGTCTGCTGCACGACGCTTCTCGCTGTCACGATGACTGGGTAGAACGTTTCGTCGGTGTGGCCGCTGATCCAGCGCGCGTCGACTCCCGCCGTGACGGTGTGCTGCCCCGCTAGCGCTAACGAAGGACTGGTCCAGAGGAGGCCGGCCCCGAAGTCGTTCGTCGGGACCTGCTGGTGAGTGGAGAGGGATTCTTCTTCACGGCCCGCCGTAACCAGCGCGCGGTTCTGCACGAACTCTCCGAAATGACCAAAAATGGCGAGGTCGAACGTCCCCACCTCGGCAGGCGAGTACCGCGCGTTTGCCGAGTAGCTCCCCTGTCTGACGACAGAAGTCGTGAAGTCGGTGCCCCCATTTTGATTTTCGTAAAAGTAGCCTCCTCTCAGGTGCAAGAAGAGGTCCTTTGTCACCTCCACCTCCACTCGCCCATTGAGGACCGCATGCTGCGTCGGCGTTGGAGTGTCGATTGGGCCTCGATCGTACGGGGCCACGACGTAGTAGCCGTCCGAGGTAAGGAAATCGCCCTCCAGGGCCGCACCGACAGGTCCGTACCGGTCCGAGGCCCAGACGCTAAGCCGGCCGGTGTTCTCGGACCCATAGTCGCCGACCGCGTCGAGTGTGAGCGGAGTGATGGGACGCGAAATGACCTGGAGAACGCCACCCAACGCGTAGTTGCCATAGAGGGCAGAGCCGCCCCCCGGAACAACCTCGATTCGTGCGATCCCGAGCGGCGGGATGGACCGCCAGTAGACCCAATCGCCGAAGGCGTCATTGGCCGGAACACCGTCAACGAGGACAAGGCTGCGCGAAGCCGCCGACGGCCCGACTCCGCGGAGGCTGACCCCTTCGGAGGTAGGGTCGGAGCCGATGCTGCTCGACCTCCGAAAGGTGTCGAATGTCGGGACTGCCTGGAGCAGCTGGTCCACCGTCTCGGTGGCGCTCCGGTCGATGGCCGCCCTATTCACGACCGTCACATCCGCTGGGACGTCGCGGAGCCTTTCAGCGCTCCGAGTCGCGGTGACGACGGTCTCCTCCCCCCACAGCGTGACGCCCGCGTCGGCGGCTCTCGACGAGTCCGTGAGGGGAGTCGTTGCACCCGCCGCTGGCGGGCCCGCGTCCTGGTCCCCGCGCCCCTCGGCAGCCCCGGCCCGGCCGGTGATGGGTAAAACGAAAAACAAGAGCCACAACCCTCGTCCACGGGTGTTGTCGCTCATGAAGTGAACCTTACCCACAAGGTCCAACGTGCCTGCTCGGAGGGTCAGACCGGCCACGCAAGTGTCGACCTTTCCCGATGTGCCCTGTGAGGTGCCGGTTTGAGGCCACCTTTTGCCTGCCAAGAGCGAAACGCTGCTTCACTGCACCCGGAAGGCGTACACCGTGCCGTTGGCCGGAACGTAGATGCTGCCCCTGGCCACCAGCGGCGCCACCCAGTGGATGACGCCCGGCATTGCCGTCGAGGTGGCGATGGTCGCCCCCGTTTCGCCGTCAACTGCATGAAGCATGTTGTCCCCGTTGGCGCCTAGGCCCCAGACGACCGCGTCGGTGGTGCCGTCACTTGTCGTGACAATGGGAGAGCCGCCATTGTCCGCGCCGGATGCTCCTTGACTGACGCAGAAAGCCTGCGACAAGGAGGGCGGGCTCCCTCCCACCTTGAGGCCACCTAAGGTGTCGCCGTTTCCGTCGCAGGGTGCGTTGTAGACGACATACCGTCCGGACGTCGTCTCGTAGGTGGCCATACCTCCGCTGGCGTCGTCGGACGCAATATTCGCGAGGTGCGCGAGCGGCGGGTTCGGGGTGTAAAAGCCGCCCATGTTGGTGCGGTCGATGAGCCAGCCGTCATGTGACTTCCCGATGCACAACGCGAGCTGCCCAGAGCCAGCGCCCTCCAACTCGAAGAGGACGGTGCCGTTGCTTCCAAAGTCTGCGTCATTGTTAGACAAGTTCTGCCAATCGCTGAAGGCGAAGTAATCCGCTGGCTGGCCGCTGAAACTCAGCGAGGCGGAGTCGAGGCGCAAGAAGGCGTCGGAGTTTCCCGCGTCCCAAGTGTCTTGGTTACCCTCACCATTGCCCGTAACGGCAAACAGGGATGTGCCGTCGGTGGCGATGCCGTTGGGAGCCCAGATGGCGGCGCCCCGGCCCGGCGGCTGGTAATAGAAAAGGCCCGATGGCGCCGTGGAGAGCGCGACGGCCATGACGAAGCCCCAGTTGTTTCCGCAGTCGCCGAAGTAGCCGCCAAATGGAATGTAGACGACGTCATTGAGCAGCAAGAGCCCGGCTCGTTGCCCCTGAAATACAGCGCTAAACGCCGGCACGGTGTTGTCGATGTCGATTTGCCACTCAGTCGCTCCGGTGTCGATGGATAGCCCGAAAATGATGTGGTGAGGCGTGGCCGAGCTGGCGGGCACATCCAGTGTCCCCACTGTCACCAGTTCGCGGCGTGCGACGTCCAATATCGGGGTGCTGGTGATGCCGAGTGGGCTGATGTTTCCACAGCCGAACTGTCCTCCCGGGACACCGGGACCAAGTGCGGCCGTCCACAGCACCGCGCCTGCTGCCGCGTCAATGGCGTAGACGTTATTCTGCTCCGTCGCGATAAAGAGGACGTCCTTGCCGTTGAGCCCGTTTTCCAGAAAAAGGGGGGAGGCGTAGACCTTCCCCACAATCGTCGGTGCGAAACCGGTGTCGGGTTTTAGGCCGCCTGCAGCTTGGATGGCGGCAAGATTCGCCTTGGTGAAAGCCGGGTCGGTATAGAGCGAGGCCCGGCTGCCGTCGACACCGAAGGTGGTAATAGCCAGCACCGCGCCGCCGTCGGGAAGCGTGCCCGCGTCCGGCGTACCTGCGTCGGAGCTGGCCCCGGCGTCTGGCGTGCCCGCGTCGGGGTTCCCCCCGGCGTCGGTCGTGCCAGCGTCGCCGTTGCTTCCGATCGTGCCATCTGGGCAGCCGGCAATGACAAGCGCGAACAAACACAAGGTCGAAGCGCGCTTCAGCTGGCTCATGGCTCGCAGCTTAGGCGCGAGTCCGACAGCCGGACAGTCCGCCAGTCAAGGGCACGCGCGGGCCGACGTCCCGCTCCCGCGGCTGACCCGTTACGTTGGGCCGCTTGGGGCGGGTGCGAGAAAGCCCTAGCAGAAACCACATGGTGGGGCTCGCGGACCAACCAGGACGGCGAGCAGCGCCGCTTCATCATACGGCTCACGAGAGTACTCGAGGTCAGACGCAGTGGCGGAAAACGTAGCGCTCGGCCTGTGTAGCATCAAGCAGGAGCGCGGTGGGTATGCATCACGACTGAAGCCGGCGCGGAATGGAACTCGGCTCTGCGTCGCCGCAAAAAAGCCTGCTTCGGGACGTGGAGAGAGTTACAGGCCCCGCTCGATGTCGAGTCCGCCAAACCAGTCTCTTCGGTGCTCGTCGAGCTATCCATTTCAAGCGAGCAGAAGAATTTAAGCGAGTCATGCGAATCGTCTCGATGCACGTAGGACGGCCGCGCACCGTCATCGCCGGAGGGCGCTCAGTTTGCACCAGTAAAAGCCAAGGGCCCTCTGAAGCTCTCGACCCTCAACCTGGAAGGCGACGCGCAGGCGGACCTCACTGTGCACGGGGGCGTCGACAAGGCAGTCTACGCCTATGGGCTGGACGCATACGCGCAGTGGCGGTCAAACCAGGGTGAGGCCCTTGAACCCGCGGCGTTCGGCGAGAATCTGGTGCTAGATGAGCTCGACGAAAGCCGTGTCCTGGATGGCGACGTCTTCGTAGTCGGAAACGCAAAGGTGCAGGCGACACAGCCTCGGTTCCCTTGTTACAAGCTAGGGCTCCGTTTCGATGACGTGCTCGTACTCCGACGTTTCATGTCCATGCGAAGGCCTGGCGTGTATCTCCGCGTTCTCCGGGAGGGCACTCTAAGAGAAGGTGACGAGTTCAAGCTCGTCGACCGGGAGGCCATTCACCTGTCGGTACTGGAGCTGTTCTCTTTCGAAAAACTGCTCAAGGATCCGCCGAGAATTAAAGAGCTGCTTGCGCTTCGTTCTCTGCCCGAAGAATGGCGCCACCACCTCCAACAAGGAGATTTAACATGAGCGCGAATCAAGTTGCATCAGCGGGCGCGGGAGGGGGTCCGACCTCGATCCGGCCGCCTTTCAACAGCGACTCTTCCGCGCGAAAGGCCCGGATGGCCGAGGACGCCTGGAATAGTCGCGAACCGGAAAGGGTATCGCGGGCCTACACGGAAGACAGTTCATGGCGAAATCGAGCCGAGTTCTTGACCGGGCGGGCAGCGATCGTCGAATTCCTTCAACGTAAATGGGCTCGCGAGTTGAGTTATCGGCTCATTAAGGAGGTTTGGGCCTTCACGGACAATCGAATAGCCGTCCGTTTTGCTTACGAATGGCACGACGACAGTGGACATTGGTTTCGTAGCCACGGAAACGAGCAGTGGGAATTCGACGCTAATGGTTTGATGCGGCGACGTGAGGCCTCGATTAACGACGTGCTCCTACGAGATGAGGAGCGGAAGTTTCGTTGGCCACTCGGTCCTCGACCGGTCGACCATCCCGGATTGTCGGAGCTTGGTCTCTAAAAATAATGCAATTAGTCAACCGGTCACGCTTGCCCGCCTAGAAATGAGCAGCTCACAAGGGAGGAAGCCATGGCGAAGTGTCGCCCGCTGTTGATAGCCATCTTGATATCTACGGTCGGCGCACCGCTGCCGGACAGCTACGCCCAGACGCCGGGCGCGGCCCCGCGGCCGAAGGGTGCCAATTACCCGGCGATGGCGCCGCTCGAGGAGTACCTCATCGCCGACCGGGACGCGGAGATCGCGCTTGCTCGGAGCGCCGCGCCGCCGACGATATCAAGCGATGCAACCGTCATGGTGCTCACGCGCCAAGGGTACCAGACGGCCGTTACGGGCAGGAACGGATTCGTGTGCCTTGTCGACCGGTCTTGGACGAGTGGTTTTGATGATCCTGGATACTGGAACCCAAAGATTCGCGGGCCGGTGTGTCTGAATGCCCCGGCCGTGCGCTCAGCGCTACCGGTCGAGTTCAGGTTGACGGAGCTCGCGCTCGCCGGGCTGTCGAAGGACGCGATCCTGGCTCGCATGAAAGCATCGATTGCGAAGAAGGAGTTTGGCCCGCCGGAGGTGGGCTCGATGTCGTACATGATGTCGAAGCGCCAGTACCTCACCGACGCCGATACTCACTGGCATCCGCATTTGATGTTCTACATGCCGGGCGGGATGAACGGATCGGTGTGGGGGGCGAATTTGCCCGAAGGGTCGGCAGTCTTCGGAGGAGGCCAAGATCTACCTGGCGGAGGTAGAATGCCGTGGACGCTCTTTTTTGTCCCGGTCCCGAAGTGGTCCGACGGCACGCCGGCAGAGGAGCATCACCCCAACTAGCGCTACGAATCCGAAGGCCGGAGGTTCGAATCCTCCTGGGCCTGCTCGTCGTTTCGCGCATTTGAGTCCGGCCCGTTTCTCTGCGTTTCGCACGCCAATGGCACAAACTTCGTCGCAACGGCGGTGTCACCTGGCAAGGGCCTCCACTCCTCATGACCTCGCTAGCGAGCTATTGGCCGACCAAGGGAACGATTCGATCACTTCACCTACTTGCCACGGAGACGGACGGGGGGCGCGTCTGTCCGTTGCCTACTTCGCTGCACTTTCCTTCTCGCGTCGCTGCCGCAAGATTGTGCGCTGAGCTGAGCAGCCGTGCCGAACTCGACGCACAACCGTGCATCAAAGTTACCGAGTCCGCGGCGCATTTCAGATGGCTGGACTTACTGGCTCTCACCCACTTCGGGCCACTGCTCGTCCTCAGCGCTTTGGTCGAGGGGACGGCGCGCGAGAAAGCAGGCCAGGACTTCGACGCCCGGAAAGCGCTTTTCGAGAAGGGCCTTGGCGGCCACGAAGTGCGCGCCTGTCACGAGGACGTCGTCAAAGAGGACGACAACTCTTGGGGGCTCCTGGGCGAGGTTCTCGTCGACCTCCAGGTTGTCCTCAATGTCTTTCGGCTTCGGTCGTGTCTTCGAAGTCTTCGCCGACGGAGTGCTCCGCTTCTGGACGAGCAGCTCGCGGACGTCGAGCCCCGGCTTCGCCCGTTTGAGTCCTTGAAGCACTTGCACCATGCGGTCGTCGTATCCGGGGTCCGTCTTGCACTTTGACGTAGGGATGGGCACCAGCGTTGCACTCTTGGGCAAATGCGGCACGACCCCGTCGAGAAACTCCTTGGTGACTTGTCGAATTGCCTTCGCCTTATAAGGCCATTGGTTCGTGCCCCTCTTGGACATTTCCTTCTCGAAATTCTTCACGAGCGAATTCGTCTCGCTGTGCTGCCAGCCTTTCCCCGAGGTGTACTCGCGAAGGTAAGCGCACGCCTCGTCGTGCTCTTTCCGTAGGTGGGAGTGGTCTCCGCGGACAATCTCATCGACGAGCTGAAAGCGAGGCGTCGCCTTCGCTTTCGAGTCCGGCGGCTGCGTCACACTGGAAGCTCGGCCTGCGCCGGCTCCTTGGCCTTCACCCGCGCCAGCCGGAGCTCCGCCCGCACGTCCTCGTAGCCCTTAACCCGCACCGCGCCCTTTGCGAGATAGCGCTCGGGCCACTTCAGACCGCGCTTGAAGCAGCTGTCGAGAATGAAGAGCGTTCGTCCCTGCTCCAGCGCCGCTCGAGCTTGAATTAGGGTCCCCGACGTCTCGCCCGCCTCCACAATTATGGTCGCGTCTGTGAGCGCGGACATGGTCAGGTTGCGCTCCGGAAAGAAGACCGTGTTGAGGCGCCAGGAGGCCTTCCCTGGCCCGTGCTGCGAATAGCGCAGTACCGGGACTTGGCTGACGAGGAGAAACTCCCGGGCAATTCTCTCCTGCAGCCCCAAGTTCTCCCTCGGGTACACCCAGCCGAGTGGTGTCCCTATGACAGCAATGGTGCGCCCACCGGCTTCGAGCGCGGCGTTGTGCGCCGCGGTGTCAACGCCAGCCGCGAGGCCCGACACTACGGTGCGCTTGTCTTCCACCAGTGCCTGCACCAGTTTGCGCGCTCGACGTAGCCCCTCGGCCGTTGGCTTGCGCGTGCCGACCACCGCGACGCTTGGGGACTCGGTGAGGTTCCACCAGCCTTGGAAGTACAGCAGCTCGACGGGGAAGCGCGCGCTCCTCAGCTTGGCCGGGTACTCGCCGGCGCCGTGCAAGCGCACGCCAAAGCGGGTTACCCCGCGCGCGCGGAGAATTTCGAGCACCTGCCTAGCCGCACGCTCGGCGAGCTCCTTGTCCCCAAGCACCTCCGAGGGCAGCTCCCCTGGGTGTGCCTGGAAGAGCTCGGCGAGCTTCTTGAAGCTCATTCCCTCCCGGGCCCAAAGGGCCTCGTAGGCGCCGAGTTCCAGGCGAGTCGAGACGGGCGCGCGGGGTGCGGTGCCGAATGCCAAGGCTGTTTGGGACACTTGCGCGGCCTCCCTCTCAAGCGGCTCAAGCGATGAGGCGCACCCTACCAGGGAGTCCCCACGCGGGGGCCTGGGCGGTTCGCCCGCGAAGGGGTGCATTAGGGGGCTCATCTGCACCGAGGTCATATATGAGATTGACAAAGGTCGCAAATAAGTGCTACGCGGGAATCGAACTTCACGCTCAAAGGATCGAAATGTCGAAGTCTCGCGTCACGGCAGACCTGCAGATGCGCCAGGTCAATGTGAGGGTCACGGCAGAGGACTCCGAGTTTGTCCAGAGCGTGCTGCGTCCACAGCTCGGCCTCCCCTACAACGCCGACGTAGTGCGTGAAGTGATCTCTTTGCTTCGCACGTGGTTCCACCTACCCGCCCACGTTGTGGATGCGCTCAAGAAGGACGCGGACGCTCAGAAGCTCCATACGCTGGGCTACCTGCACATGCTGCTGCACAAGAGATACGAGTCACTCGTCGCAGGAGGTTCCACGACCCTGCGCTCAACCTCTACTCCCAACAAGCGCTGAGTGAACTGCAGGCCTTCAAATCTTCCAGCGCGCAGCGCCAAAGCCACGAGTTATACCCGTGCCCCGCCGTCAAAAACTCACCGAGTCTCCACGCCTAATGACGGTTACCGAGGCCGCTGCCTACCTCGGCATCGCGCGATCCACTCTTGCCAGACAAGTAAAGGCGGGCGTTGGAAGATAGGCCTCTTGCGGATCGAAGGTTGCGAGGACCGATTTTCACGAGCCGCGCTCGACGTCTGGCTCGCCCGGCCATACCTGAGTGCGACGGATTGGGTGACTGGACCGGATGATGCGCGGGGTAATTCTCAGGAAGTGGTGCAGCCCTGACGGCAAGGTGCGTGAGGCCTGGCTCCTAAAGTTCGTTGTCCGGGGCCCGGACGGTCGCACAGTGCGCATCAGAAAGCATGCCGAGGTCAACGACCGAAAGGGCGCCGAACGTGAACGCGAGCGCATCGTCGCTTCCATTCTTGCGGGTACCTACGGGAAACGGCTGGGGGTGCCAACGTTGAAGGAGCTTGTGACAGAGTGCTATGAGTCACCAGCCTTCCTGAACCGTAAGTTGTCGACGCGGAACTGCTACAAAGACCGCATTGATCGCCTGCTGCTACCAGCGCTCGGTGCGGTGCTCGTGAACGAGATCGCGAGCACAAACCTGGACAAGTTTGCGGCGAATCTCGCAAACGGGCGCAGGGTCGAGACTCAACGGGGAATTCTTCGAGTCTTAAAACTAGTCTTGCGCTTCGGAAAGGAACGGGGTGCGCTGGAAAGCGTCCCGTGGATTGAGATGCCGGAGGAGCACGCCGCTCGCAAGGAGCCGCGGTACCTGACGCCGGACGAGGGAGACGTGCTCATTGCCGCCACCAACGCCGACGAGCGTGCGCTGATAGTGGTGGGGTTACGTACAGGTATCCGCGTCGGTGAGTTGCTTGGGCTCGAATTCGAGGATGTGGACTACAAGCGCAAGCGCATCCAGGTCGTCCGGTCCGTCGTCGAGGGCGAAACGCAGACGCCAAAGAGCGGTCGCGCCCGCTACGTTCCGTTAAGCCCCCAGGCCCTTGCGGCGCTCAAGGAACAGCGATTCCGTCATCCCGATGCCGCGGGTGTTTCCAGGGCTGGAGACGCGCTATCAGGTCAGCGCGCTGCTCAGACGGGCGTGCGCGCAGGCAGGCATCAAGCCGCGTGGGCCTCATGCCATGCGACATGGGTTTGGTTCAGCGGCTGCCGGCTGTGGGGTGCCAGTCCGGGTCCTGCAGGAGTGGATGGGCCATAGCACGCTAACCATGACCGAGCGGTACTACAAGCTGCGCGATGGGATAGGGGACGAACTAGTGGCTCTGCTCGATGGGCAGCCGCCCAAAGGCCGCCGAAGAGCAGGCGGAGTCTGAGCTCATGAGTCCGATTTGCTACCACGGGCTGCCCGACTCTACGTCCACGTGGGTCCCGCTGCGTATCGCAAGCTACCGTGAACGCTCACGATCTTTCTGGGGAACTAGGATTCGAACCCGGTCTCAGGAAGAAAAAGTCCGAATGACTTTAGGAAGTTGGCGTCCAAGGCGCTGAAATCACTTGAAGCGAGATTGAGGTCGTTGCGCTGCGTAGTACCGCGTAGGACCCAATTTGAGGGTCTGGCGCAACACTGACGCAACATGAAGTCGACCACCCGGAGGAGGCGCCACTGACGCCGTCCTGCGCGATGGAAACGAAGTCTTCCGGAAGAACAGAGCGGTCAGGCTTTGTTGGGAAAACGCTAGCTTTCCCTCGGAATTGCGAACTCCGCAGGTTCATGGAGTCGGCCGCTCATCGGCGTCGTCGCGCCTTGGAACATCTTGGAGACCATCTCTTTGACTTCTTCGAGCTCACCGGCTGCCAGCGTCTTTGAAATTGCCATCCCGTAGCTCCGGTCGGGAAGGGCAATCCAGTAACCCTCGGGAAATAAGACGCTGCACCTCGAGGCGAGTGACACTCGGGACGAACCCCATCCATCTCGGTGCATCATTCCCACCCAGGCCAATTGGCCTGTTGCACTTCTCCTGTCTTGCGTCGCGACGCCGCCGGCCTTCTCGAGGTTCTCGACAGATCGGGCCTTCCAGGCGAAGCCCTGCGCGTCAAAGCGCTCAGCTTCGTCCGCTGTGAGATAAAGCATCGTCGTCGGCTGAAGGAGGACCCACGTCAGCGCCAGCTGTTCGTTGGGAAGCGGATCGTGAGGTGCGGGGAAAGCACGTTTGAAATACTCGCTCGGCACAATCAGGGGGAAGAGACGCCGAAGGTCTGCCTCTAGCTCGGCTCTTGTCGTCGGGCGAGCCCTCGCAAGACCGCGGCGAAGCTCGCCCAACTGGGCCTGATTCCCTGGGGTCGGTCGCAAAAACTGCAGTAGTCGGCTCATCCAGCCTGGCCGGGATCGTGTCTGCGTCAAGACGGCACCGCTGGGGAAACACTTCGTTCAGATGCTCAATAGCCGCGAGAACGGCTAGGCGACCCGTTGCTCGAGAACGCCCTCTTGTCGGAGGAATTCAGGCACTGACTCACCGTGAGCGATGCGGTCCGCGACAACGCGCCGCGCCAGGTCGAGCGTCAGTCGGGCTGCCTCCTCGCGGGACTCGCCATAGACCATGACACCCGGAAGGCTCGGGACCTCTCCGAACCACCGACCGTCTTCCTCTTCGCTCAGAATGAGCCACTCCATGATGTCAACGTAACCACGGTGGCCGACGGCCTACAAGTCTGTGGGCACAAGGCCCGTTTTCTTGGCGATTTTCGCCATCATCTTCGGACCGATTTCAACGCCATCGTGGAAAGCCCACGTGTAGTCCTCGAAACCGGGGCGCTGAAGCACGCGATGGCTCGTGCCCTCGTTACGCTTCTCACTCCACCCAATCTTGAGCAGTGCCCGCAGCACAACCTTTGCCTTCTTACTCGGCCATACGCCCACGTTCAGGGGCTCTCGGGCGTTGGAAGGAGACGCAGGTGCTGGCGTTGAACCGTGTTCTGGGTCGCAGACTCACCGCTGCTCCCATCAGCGGGAGAAGGCGGCCAGGAGGCATCCGTAGTGGGGCGGCGCCAGCGTGCCGAGAAATCCCAAGCTTCGTGCGGGGCCATGCTGTTGGGAAAGACCCCCAGGTAGCCGGGCACAATTGTGGCGGGAACGGGAACCGACAGAGGCCCCATGATCACGCCGATGAACTGATTGCTTACGTTTCCGGAAACAAGGCCCCTTGCGGTTACTGTTATCCAGCCGAGCAGCGGCTTAAAGGAGACCGAATCGCCTTCGCCGTCCGGGTAGTAGGCAGCTTTCAGACCGAGGTCTCCAGGAACTATTGCACTCCACAATTCGACGACCTTTTCCGGCACTCCGGATGGTTCGGGCGGTGTATCTGGCACGACGGTCCTCCTTCAGAGTTGTAGAGGCATAGCCCTTGCTCCTGACGCCTTGCCGCTCACTTCTCTCCTGGCACTGTGCTTACCTACGTCCCACATGTTCTTGCCACCCGGACCTGCCGGTCCGACCCACCCCACCTACTGGGTTCTGCTGCTTGTTGAAGCTTGAAAAACTCGAAATCACCCCTCCCCCGCCCACTCCCATTCGTGGTGCACCCCAAGTTTCCCGACCACCCTCTCAGTTATGTGGTTGTGAGAGGGTGGTCGGGAAACGCAGCACTTCTCGGCGATTCGAACGAACGCCTGCAAATCCTTCGGAAAGCAAAAACCGCCGAAGCCGATACCGGGCTGCAGGAACGAAGGCCCGATGCGCGGGTCAAGTCCGATGCCTTCGGCGACTTTGCTGATGTCCGCTCCCGCCGCCTCGCACAGATCCGAAACCATGTTGATGAACGAAATCTTCATCGCTAGAAAAGAATTAGACGCATGCTTGATGAGCTCGGAGGAATTGGTGTCGGTAACCAGAAAACGTGGCGGCTTGCGCGACGGACACACTGCGTGGATGGGACACGTGATTTTCTGGTCGATAACCGGCTGATAGATTTCCCGCATTCGATCGCTGGCTCGCGCCGAGTCGACACCGACCACGATCCGGTCCGGATGCAAAAAGTCCTCGACCGAAG
>JBKQSS010000100.1:0-6192 GCA_052143535.1 Myxococcaceae bacterium
AAGGGCTTGGGCTTGTATTCCTCGTTGTAGGGCTGGTGGTAGTCGCCGAAGAGCTGCTTCCAGCCGGGCGTGTCGTAAAGGCGGTAGGCGTAGGCGAAGGCGTGCCCCGCTTCGTGGCGCAGGTACATGAGGATGTCCTGCTCGCTCTCGACGCTGCCCCCCAGCTCCCCCTCGATGGACTGCAGCTGTGGGTTGGCCAGGTAGAAGGGGATGCCAATCACCGGGATGCCATCCGGGCAGCCCCACTCGTCGGACAGGTAGCACTGCGGGCGCAGGTCGATGCCTTTGGCCTCGAGCTCGGCGTAGAGCTGTTGGATGAGCCGCTCGAGTGGCGTTCCGGCCAGCTGGAGCTGGAGGTCCTTGATGCGGGCCTTGAGCAGCGCCTGTCGTTCTGGGCGCAGCGGTTCCTTGGCCCGCTCCGGCTGTACCGGCCGCTCGTGGAACGAGGTGCTGGGAGCAGGGGGGGCCTGGACGACCGGGGCGGCGGAGGAGGCGAAGGACACGGGAAATGGAACGTATACGTCCTGCGCCGCGCGGTGCTTGTGAGCATTTTTCTCTTTCACGAAGCACCTACTTTCAAGGGGTTACAGGGTCGGCTGACTGTCGAGTAGGCGTCATCCTGCGGATTGACACCCCCTGGGTGCCCGTGGCCACATCGGCCGCCAAAACGACGCGTAGGGGAGCCCCGGAAGGCGGGCTGAGACGGCGCGCAGACGCTGGACCCTTCGAACCTGAACCGGGTTATGCCGGCGGAGGAAACGCAAGCCATGGGAAGCAAGAAACTCACCGTCGACGCCGCTGCGCTGGCGGGCATTACCAACGGGCCACTGCCCGGTTCGCGAAAGGCGTACCTGCGCGGCACCTTGTACCCGGCTGTCCAGGTGCCGGTCCGGGAAATTGCCCAGACGCCCACCCGCCTTGGCCATGGCGCGGACGCCCGAGAGACGCCCAATCCCCCGGTGCGCGTTTACGACGCGAGCGGTCCGTACACCGACCCACAGGCGTCCATCGACTTGCGGGCCGGACTGCCTCCGACACGGCACGGCTGGACGCTGGGCCGCGGAGACGTGGAGGAGCGCGGGCGGCTCTCGAGTCTCACCGCCCGCATGCACGAGGAAGACACGCGGCTCGCCGGGCTTCGCTTTCCGCACCGGCGACGTCCACTGGCCGCCAAACCAGGGCGCAACGTCACCCAGCTGCACTACGCGCGTGCCGGTGTTGTCACTCCCGAGATGGAGGCGGTGGCCCTGCGCGAAAACTTGGCCGCCGAGGCGTCCCTGGCGGCCCAGCACCCAGGGCACTCCTGGGGCGCCGCCATTCCCAAAGAAATTACGCCCGAATTCGTGCGGGCCGAGGTGGCACGCGGCCGGGCCATCATCCCCGCCAACGTTAACCATCCAGAGCTCGAGCCGATGGTCATCGGCCGGAACTTCCTCGTCAAAATCAACGCCAACATCGGCAACTCAGCGGTCACCTCCTCCATTGAGGAGGAGGTGGAGAAGCTGGTGTGGGCCATCCGCTGGGGCGCCGACACAGTGATGGACCTCTCCACCGGGCCGCACATTCACGAGACTCGGGAGTGGATATTGCGCAACAGCCCGGTCCCCATCGGCACCGTGCCCATCTACCAGGCGCTGGAGAAGGTGGATGGCAAAGCCGAGGAGCTGAGCTGGCAGCTCTTCCGCGACACCCTCATCGAGCAGGCCGAGCAGGGGGTGGACTATTTCACCATCCACGCCGGCGTCCGGCTGCCTTTCATCCCCCTCACCGCGGCCCGGGTGACCGGCATCGTCAGCCGGGGGGGCAGCATCCTCGCCAAGTGGTGCCTGGCTCACCACCAGGAGAATTTCCTCTACACCCACTTCGAGGACATCTGCGACATCCTCAGGGCCTACGACGTCAGCTTTTCGCTCGGGGATGGGCTGCGGCCGGGAAGCATCGCGGACGCCAATGACCGGGCGCAGTTCGCCGAGCTGGAGACGCTCGGAGAGTTGACCCGCGTCGCCTGGAAGCACGAGGTGCAGGTGATGGTGGAGGGCCCTGGCCACGTCCCGATGCACCTGGTGCAGGAGAATATGACCCGTCAGCTGGCGGCCTGCGACGAGGCGCCCTTCTACACCCTTGGTCCGCTCACCACGGACATCGCACCCGGATATGACCATTTCACCAGTGGCATCGGCGCAGCGATGATTGGGTGGTTCGGCACGGCGATGCTCTGCTACGTGACGCCCAAGGAGCACCTCGGGCTGCCCGACCGCGACGACGTGAAGGAAGGTGTCATCGTCTACAAAATCGCCGCCCATGCCGCGGACTTGGCCAAGGGACATCCTGGAGCCCAGGCCCGGGACAATGCGCTGAGCAAGGCCCGCTTCGAGTTTCGCTGGGAAGACCAGTTCAACCTCTCGCTTGACCCGGAGCGGGCGCGGGCCTTCCATGACGCGACGTTGCCGGCCGAAGGGGCCAAGGTGGCGCACTTCTGCTCGATGTGCGGGCCCCATTTCTGCTCGATGCGCATCACCCAGGACGTCCGGGCTTACGCCGCAGCAACAGGGGTGGAGGAGGCCGAGGCCCTAGCGCGAGGGCTACAGGACAAGAGCGAGGAATTTCGCGCCGGCGGCGCCGAGCTCTACCGCTGAGCGACTTGGGGTAGGGCCTCGAGGGCAGCGTCGAGGTTCGCCTCGGCCTCGTCTGCGGCGCGGGCAATGCTTTGCGGTCCCCGGGCCCGCGCCTGGGCCATGTCCAGGCGGATTTTCCTTAGGCCGTCCACGCCAATGTCGACGAAGGCGCGCACCACCTCGGGGTCGAACTGCGAGCCAGCGCAGCGCTGCACCTCGGCCATGGCGTTCTCGAAAGACGTCGCCTTCCGGTAGGGGCGGTCCGAGGTCATCGCATCCAGAGTGTCCGCCACGGCGAAAATACGCGCGCCGATGTGGATTTCTTCGCCGCGGAGCCGCCTCGGGTACCCCCCCCCGTCAAAGCGCTCCTGATGCGAAAGGACGATGGTCGCTGGCGTGGCGAGGAACGGAATGGACTGAATCATCTGGTAGCCGATGTCCGGGTGCTTGCGCATCTCTCCCCATTCGTCGGGAGTGAGCTTTCCAGGCTTGAGGAGCACCGCATCGGGAACGCCAATCTTCCCGACGTCATGCAACAGAGCCCCGCGTCCCAACTCCTCCAGCTCGGGTCCGTGCATCGAGAGGCGCTCGGCGATGGCGGTGGTGTACTTCACCACGCGCTGACTGTGGTCGGAGGTCTCGTGCTCCCGGGCGTCTAGGGCCGCGACCAGCGCAAGCAGGGTGTTTTGGTAAGTCTGGGCAATGTCCTTGAAGGCGCTGCGCAGCTCAGCCGTGCGGTCTCGGACCTTGCGCTCCAGCTTTTTCTGGTAGCGCTTTCGCGCGAGCTCGATGCGGCGCTTGGCCAGGGCGCGCTCGATGGCCCGGATGAGGTCGGTCAGCTTCGGTGGCTTGAGCAGGTAGTCCACCGCTCCCCGGCGCAGACAGTCCACCGCGGCCTCGGTGTCCCCGTAGCCGGTGAGCATCACCACCGCGGTTTCCGGGTGGCGTTCCCGGAAGGCTTCCAAGAGCCAGATGCCGTCGCGTCCCGGCATCTTCATGTCGCTGATGACGAGCGGCGGGGCCTCCTGGGCTGCAATGTCCAGCGCCTCTTCGGCGCCAGCGGCTGTACGGCACTCGTAGCCTTCTTCCTGGAGCAGCACGCTGATGACGTCCCGGACCGAAGCGTCATCATCGACGATGAGGATGCGCGTCGGCGCTGCGAGAGTCTCCACGAAAGCCATCCTAGGGGGGCTCCTGGGTCTTGACCACGGGGCGGGGAGGCCCCAGGGGGTCGAGTCGACTCCAGAGAGGGTTACCTTTCAAGTAATTCCCGGTCTGTCCCACCGGAAGGGCTCGAGAGAGAGAGACGGTGTGTGCGCGAGGATGGCTTGGGTGAGCAACTCGGCTGTGACGGGCGCCAGAAGGATGCCATTGCGGAAATGTCCGCTGGCAAGGAAGAGGCCGGGGAGGGGTCCAGGGCCGAGCACAGGGAGCCGGTCCTCGGTGAAGGGGCGGAGCCCGGCCCACACCTCGACCACCGGAAGCTGGGCGAGCCCAGGCGCCAGCTCCAGCGCCAGGGCCAAAATGTGCTTCAGCCCGGCCGCCGTCACTTCCTTGGCGAAGCCCTCGAACTCGAGCGTGCTTCCGGCCAACAGGTGGCCATCGGCCCGAGGCACCAGGTAGCCCTGGTCCGAAAAAATGACCCGCTCGAGCAACGGCAGGCGCGCGCGCATCATCATCATCTGGCCCCGCGCCGGACGCACTTGGCGCGGCGACAGCCCAGAGCCAGGCACCAGTCCGGTCCACGCGCCTGCTGCCACCACCACCGCGTCAGACTCCAGCCGGGCCCCGTCGACGTCTACTCCGCAGGCACGGCCACTCTGCTCGAGGAGGGCGCGCACGTGGCCAGAGACAAAGCGGACGCCCGAGCGTGCGGCGGCCATGGAGAGGGCTCGCATCAGCAGTCGGTTGTCCACCGAGGCGTCTCCAGGAAAGAGGGCCGCGCCTTGGAGGCCCGGGTTGAGCGCTGGCTCGAGGCGCAAGACGGCGCTCGGCTCGAGGAGCTCGGCGGACAGGCCGATGTTGTTTTGCAGCGCGACGCGGGCTCGCAGCCGTTCGAGCGAGGCCTCCAGAAGTGCGACGTGCAACACGCCCGAGGGCCGAAAACCCACCCGAATGCCGGAGAGCGCCTCCACCTCCTCCACGAAGCTCGGGTACAGAGCACGGCTCCTGAGACACAAGGACAAGAAGGGGCCCGGTCCCTCGGACTCGGCCTGGGGCGCAAGCATGCCGGCCGCGGCGCTCGAGGCCTCGGCCCCGGGAACGCTTCGTTCCACCACGGTAACTTCCGCACCGGCCTTCACCAGCCGGAGCGCCACCGCGCAGCCCACCAGCCCTCCGCCGACCACCACCACGTCCATCAGGGGTTCCCCCGCCCCTTCAGCCAGACTTCAGGCGAAACGACGCGCGCCCGGGTCGGCACCGGCCGGTGGGTGCGCCAGAAGAAATGCAGGGACGCGGCCAGCGCGAGCACCATCAGCAGCAGCGTCCGCAACGGAAAGCGCGGTGGCGGCGAGACCGTAGGGGGCCGGACGTGCAGTGGCTGCATGGTGGGTTTGCCGGGCTGCTCCTTGATCGCTCTGCAACGGAGGGTTATCCCCCCGGCGCCCCCTCTGTGGAAACGGGGCGGAGGAGTCCACCTTGGCTGACAATTACGACGTGGTCATCATCGGCTCGGGACCGGGCGGTTACGTGGCAGCCATCCGCGCCGGTCAGCTTGGCCTGAAGACCGCCATCATCGAAAAGGACAAGCGGCTGGGTGGAACGTGTCTTCTCCGGGGCTGCATCCCCACCAAGTCGCTCCTCTGGACGGCCGAGCTGTGGGCCCACGTCCTGCACGCCTCGGAGTTCGGCATCGACCTCCAGAGTCCGGTCATCAACTGGGCGCAGGCGATGAAGCATAAGACCAAAGTGGTAACCAAGGGCGCCGACGGCATCGACTACTTGATGCGGAAGAATAAGGTGCAGGTGTTGAAGGGGACCGGCCGGATTTCCGGGAAGGGAACGGTGGAGGTGGCGCTGTCCACCGGCGAGAAGCAGACGCTCGAGGCGAAGAAGACCATCATCGCTTCGGGAAGCGTCTGTAAGACGCTGCCGACCGTGCCGGTGGACCACAAGCTGGTCTTCAACTCGGACTCCATCCTCGACCTCGACAAAGTCCCCGAGAGCATCATTGTCGTGGGCGCCGGCGCCGTGGGGTGTGAGTTCGCCTCCATTTTCGCCCACGTCGGCTCCAAGACGACCATCGTCGAATTCCTGCCGCACCTGCTCCCCATCGAAGACGAGGACATCAGCAAGGAGCTCGAGAAGCAGTACCGGAAGCGCAAAATCGATTTCGAGCTCTCGGCCCGGGTCGACAAGGTGGAACCCGCCGGGAAAGGCGTCCGCGTGACGATGCAGACTCCTTCTGGCGTGAAGACGCTGGAAGCCGCCATTCTCCTGTCGGCGGTGGGGCGCCAGCCGTGGACGGAGGGCATCGGGCTGGCAAACACCAACATCAAACTGGAGAAGGGCTTCATCCCCACGGACGGGCTGATGCGCACCACCGAGCCCGGCGTCTACGCCATAGGTGACGTTA
>JBKQSS010000101.1:0-76767 GCA_052143535.1 Myxococcaceae bacterium
GGCTGAGGCTAAGGCCTGCCGGCAGCGCCGGCGCCACCCCGTAGGAGACAACCGGGCCCCCTCCACTCGTCGGCGTGTTGTTGGCAATGGCTACCCCCACCGTGTACACGGCCGGGTTGGTGGAATACTTGAGGTTGCTGGGCGGTACGGCGTTGACGGTGATGGTGACGGACACCGTGGTGCTGCCGCCGGTGTTGGTGGCCGTGACGACGTACGCCGCTGCCGCCGTGACGGTGGTGGGCGTCCCGGAAATAATGCCGGTGGTGGTGCTGAAACTCAGCCCCGCCGGCAGTGGCGGCGCCACCGAATAGGACACCACCTTCCCACCCCCACTGCTCGGAGTGTTGTTAGCGATGAGTACCCCCACCGTGTACACGGCCGGGTTGGTGGAGTACTTGAGATTGGTTGGCGGCGCGTCGTTGACGGTGATGGTGACGCTGGCCGTCGTCTTTCCGCCGGTGTTTGTCCCGGTGACGGTGTAGACGGCCAAACCAGTGATTGTCGTCGGTATGCCGGAAATGACGCCGGTGGTGGGGCTGAGACTCAGCCCCGCTGGCAGCGCGGGCGTCACCGCATAGGTCACGATTTTCCCGCCGCTGTTGGTGGGTGTGTTCGCCGGGATGGCCGTCCCCACGTTGTACACCGCAGGGTTGGCCGAATAGATGAGGTTGCTGGGTGCCGCGTCATTGACGGTGATGGTGAGGCTGGCCGTGGTGCTGCCGCCGGTGTTGGTGGCCGTGACGACGTACGCCGCTGCCGCCGTGACGGTGGTGGGCGTCCCGGAAATAATGCCGGTGGTGGGGCTGAGGCTTAGGCCCAAGGGCAAGGCTGGCGTGACGGAGTAGGACACGACTGCCCCACCGCTGCTCGTCGGCGTGTTGTTCGCAATGGCCGCCCCCACCGTGTACACGACCGGGGTGGCCGAGTAGGTGAGGTGGGTGGGCGGTACGTCGTTGACGGTGATGGCGACGGTGGCCGTTGCGCTGCCCACCGAGTTGGTCGCGGTGACGGTGTAGTTGGCCATCGCCGCGACGGCGGTGGGTTTCCCCGAGATGATGCCGGTGATGGAGTTGAGTGTCAGCCCGGCCGGCAGTGCCGGTGACACCGAGTAGGAGCCAACCGTGCCGCCGCTGTTGCTCGGCACATTCATCGCGATGGCGGTCCCGACCGAATAGACCTCTGAGTTGCTGGTGTAGACGAGGTGCGTCGGCGCCAGGTCGTTGACGCTGATGGTGACGGTGGTGGTGGTATTGCCGCCGCTGTTGAGCGCGATGATGGTGTAGTTGACCGGCCCGGTGACCGTGGTCGGCGCTCCCGAAATATTGCCGCTCACCGGGTCGAGGGTCAGGCCTGTCGGAACAGACCCTGTGTAAGACACGATTTTCCCGCCACCGTTGCTTGGCGTGTTCACCCTGATGCTCGTCGCTACCGTGTACACCGCAGGGTTGTCCGAGTAGGTGAGGTTGACGGGCGCCGCGTCATGGACGGTGATGGTGATGGTGGCCGAGGTGCTGCCCCCGGTGTTGGTCGCGGTGACGAAATAGTTGGCTGTCGACGTGACGGCGGTGGGCGTCCCGGAGATGACGCCGGTGGTGGCGTCCAAACCAAGCCCGGAGGGCAGTGTCGGCGACACCGAGTAAGTCGCCACCGCGCCGCCGGAGATTCGCGGTGTGTTCTCGGTGATGGCTATCCCAACGGTATACACCGCGGCTTTGGTCGAATAGCTGAGCCCGGCCGGCGGGCTAACCGCAGGTGCGGGAGGACTGCAACGCGTGCTCCCGAGCCCGAAGGCTCCGACCGCCAGGGCGAAAAGGAAGCGCTCCCTCACGCGACGATGTTGCATCGCATCCCTCAATTCGCCTGCCTCCAAGGGGAAGCAGTGCGTCTGCCACTTCCAGGGGACCAGACGGTCCCGCGGCCCACCAACTCCCCCCGGCGCACGCGAGGCGGGCAGACGCTGAACGACGCGCGTGCATTGCGCAAGGGGTGGGGAATGACCCTTTCCTGTCCTCGAGAAACCTCGGCTCCGCCGTGAACTTTGCGCCGGGGCACTCCCCAGGACGCGTCCCAAGGGGAGTCTCGTGGAGTGGATGGATGAAGCTCTGGAAACTCCCTTTGGCCGGCCTCAAGTCTGAGCCGTCTCCAAAGCCAGCGCCAACGCACTGTCACCGCCTCGACACTGCGCGGCCAGCCTCCCAACGGGGCGTCAGGGACGAGCGACGCACTCCGAGCCAAACGGCTCCCGCTGAAGTGGCAGACCGCCGTGGGGGCACGCCCAACCCAGCCAATTCACAAGGAGTCGTCGAATGGGGCGCAAGCAAGCCAGCGGGCTGCTCGCCTGGCCGCAAAGCGTTCAATTGGGCCTCATTTCGCCACGGGGGCCTTGGTCCAAAGGTCGAGCCAGTCCACCACCGTGTGGTGCCAGAGGATGCTGTTGGCTGGCTTCAGCACCCAGTGGTTCTCGTCCGGGAAGTAGAGAAAGCGGCTCGGGATGTTGAGGCGCTGCAAGGCGGTAAAGGTGGCCGCGCCCTGCGAGTCCACTATCCGGTAGTCCTTACCTCCGTGGATGACGAGCATCGGGGTCTTCCAGTACTTCACGAATTCGACCGGACTCTGCGCGGCATAGCGCTCGGGGCTGGTCCACGGAGTCCCCCGGTGTTCCCATTCCGGAAACCAAAGCTCCTCGGTTTCAAAGTAGGCCATCCGCTCGTCGAGATTCCCGTCGTGAGTTACCAGGCAGCGGAAGCGGTCCGGCCACTTGCCCGCAATCCAATTGACCATGTAGCCGCCGAAGGAAGCGCCGAGGGCACAGGCCCGGTCCCCGTCGAGGAAGGGGTACTTCGCGAGCGCCGCGGCGAAACCCTTTTGTAAGTCCACGAAGGGCTTTCCGCCCCAGTCGTCACGGATGGCGTCGGTGAAGGCCTGGCCGTAGCCGGTCGAGCCGTGGAAGTCGACCATCAGCGCCGCGTAGCCGGCGCCGGCGTACACCTGCGGGTTCCATCGGTAGTGAAAGTCGTTGGAGAAACTTCCCTGAGGCCCGCCGTGGATGAGGAACGCCACCGGCACCCGGCGTCCAGACTGAAAGTCGACCGGCTTCACCAGCCAGGCATGGACGGTGTCCCCGTCGGCTCCACGGAAGGTGAAAGCCTCCGCTTGGCCCAACTTCACCGTGGCCAGGCGCGCGGCGTTGAGGGCGGTGATGGCAATGCGGCCGCTTCCGTCCGGCTTCACTCGCCACAGCTCCGCCGGGGACTGGAAACTGTCCAGGCTGAAAACGACTTCCGTCCCAGCCATGCCGGGCGAAGTGACGTGGCCAGAGGCCACCAACGTCCGAGTCTTCCCGCTGGCCACGTCGATGGCGAAGAGGGCCCGGTTGCCCAAGTCGTCGGCTGCGGCAAAGACCGTCCTGCCGTCTGGCGAAAAAACTGTCTCCTGCGGCGAGCGGTCCCAGTCCGGCGCGAGACGAGTTTCCCTCCCGCTGCTCCAGTCGCGCAGGACGAGCTGCCAACGGTCGCTCTCGTAGCCCGCTCGGGCCATGGCTCGGTACAGCAGCGTCCGCCCATCCGGGGAAAAGACAGGGCCTGCGTCCCAGGCCGGGTTGGAGGCGGTGAAGTCCTTCGGGGGCGCAGAGCCGTCGATGGGGGCGAGGAAGAGGTCGAAGTTGGTGGACCAGGCCTCCTCACGCCCCACGTTGCGTGCCGAGAACACCAGCGAGCGCCCATCGGGCGTGAAGGTGTAGTCCTCGGGTCCGCCGTCAGGTTTGGAGGGGCAGTCGGCATCCATGCCAGCCATCACGTCCACCGGCGAACCTTCAGGGCCCACCGGTAGAACGAAGAGGTGGGAGCGTCGCCCGTCGCTCCAGGTGTCCCAGTGGCGGATGAAAAGCCCTTCGAAGAGCTGGCCACTGCTCTTCTGGGCGGCGGCTGCCTCCAGCCGCGTTTTGGTGCAGGCCAGGTCGCGACAGCTGGGGAACACCGCGAGGCTCACCGCCAGACGCTTCCCGTCAGGCGAGAGCCGGAAGCTTCCAACCTCGAGGGGCAAGTGCGTCACGGGCTCCGCCTCGCCGCCGTCCACGGCGATGCGCCACACCTGCGCCGTTCCCGAGCGCGCGGAGAGGAAGTACACCCACTTCCCGTCACGGGAGAAGGCGGCCGCCTGCGCCGAGCCGTGGGCAGTGAAGGGACGTGCGCCGCCTCGCTGCACGTCGGCCATCCACAAGTCCTTTCGACGTCGGTTGCCGTCGAGGTCGAGCGTGCTTACGGTGAAGGCCACCCGTTCGCCGTCGGGCGAGACGGCCGGCTCTGAAATCCGCTCGAAGGCGACCAGGTCCTCGACTGTAAACGGGTGTGGGGCCGCGGCCAGCGCCGACGAGAGAAAGAGAGGGCCCATGGCGAGGAGCAGCAATCGCTGGCGGAGCTCAAACGGAAGCAGGGGGCGCATGGTGCACCTTCGTGGAAAACGACGGGAGGAAGGGTTTGCGCCATCTCCTGGCGCCGGACAAGAAGGAATCGGCCTGCCGGCCCCCGTCGTTCTGCCGGCGCCTCGGGCAAGACGCTCCTAGCGCTGCGCCACCAAAAGGTGCGCTCGTCGCAAAGCGCAGGGCAGCAAGGCGGTTCCGCTGTCGCCTTCGACCCCGCCCCGACGCGATGCGCTGCTTGCAAGAAAAAAAGAAGCCGCACGGTTTGACAACTGGAAACGTGCGAGCGGCTGCCTCGCCTTTCTGGCGTGCCCAGGCCGGGTGCGCTACGTGACCGAGTGAGTCCGTGCCGGATCCCCCCCATCGGCGCGGACTCCCGTGCGCCGGCGGCTCCTCTGGAGCCGCCCGGTGCGCGGCTTTACGCCAGGCTAGCAGGCGCAATTCACGCCCCCTTTGCCGACACGCGCCGAAGCCGTTAGGGAGGTGAGCATGACTGCACCCAGAGCACCCCTTCAGCGTCAGCTCGGCAACAACGGACCCGCCGTCTTCCCGCTCTCGCTTGGCTGTATGGGCCTGTCGGGCGCGTACGGGCCGTCGGACGAGACCGAAAGCATCGCCACCATCCACGCCGCCCTGGAGCGTGGTGTCACGCTGCTGGACACCGGCGATTTCTACGGCATGGGGCACAACGAGATGCTCATCGGGCGAGCGCTCCGTGGGCGTCGGCACCAGGCGCTCCTTTCTGTGAAGTTCGGCGCCCTGCGCGGTCCAGACAACAGCTGGCTCGGCGTCGACGCTCGGCCGGCGGCGGTCAAGAATTTCCTGGCCCACAGCCTGACGCGGCTGGGGGTGGATTATGTGGACATCTACCGTCCAGCTCGGCTCGACCCGAAGGTCCCCATCGAAGACACCGTGGGCGCCATTGCCGAGCTGGTGAAGGCAGGGTACGTGCGTGCCATTGGCCTCTCCGAGGTGGGCGCGGACACCATCGCCCGGGCCCACGCGGTGCACCCCATCGCCGACCTCCAGATTGAGTATTCGCTTTTGAGCAGAGCTCCGGAGGCGGAGATTTTCCCACGCCTCCAGCAGCTGGGCATCGGCGTGACAGCCTACGGGGTCCTCTCACGCGGGCTTCTCAGCGGCTCGAAGCCTTCTCAAAAGGGCGACTTCCGTGCAGCCCTTCCCCGCTTCAGCGGTGAGAACCGACAGCGCAACGAGCCACTGGTGCAGGCGCTCCAAAAGCTGGCCCAGCAGAAAGGCTGCACCCCGACCCAGCTGGCCATCGCCTGGGTGCTGAGCAAGGGCAGCCACATCGTCCCCACCGTCGGCGCGCGGACGCGGGCGCAGCTCGCCGAGATGCTGGGTGCCCTCGACGTCGCGCTGTCGGGCGAGGAAGTGACGCGCCTGGAGTCAGCCGTCCCGGCGAGCGCGGTGGCCGGCACGCGCTATGACGCGCACCAAATGCGCGTACTGGACAGTGAGAAGCCGCCCGCCACCGCGCGGCGGACATAGCCTGCGGCTTCGGGCGGCTAGGCCACCTTGGGAAGCCCGGCCAGCGCCATGGCCAGCTCCTGCTCCTCGAGGGGTTGGTCGACCAGCTTGCCGGAGAAGTAGTCCGAGTAGGCCTGCATGTCGAAGTGCCCATGTCCGCACAGGTTGAAGAGGATGGCGCGCGAGACGCCGTCCCGCTTGCAGCGGAGCGCCTCGTCGATGGCCCCCTTCACCGCGTGGTTGGCTTCGGGAGCGGGCACGATGCCCTCGGCCCGGGCGAAGGTGACCCCCGCCTCAAAGCAGGGCGTCTGGTGGTAGGCGACTGCCTCGATGAGGCCCAGCTCCTTGAGGTGAGACACAAGTGGCGCCATCCCGTGGTAGCGCAGGCCCCCGGCATGAAACCCGGGCGGGGTGAAGGTCGAGCCGAGGGTATGCATCTTGGTGAGCGGGGTGAGGTGCCCGGTGTCTCCGAAGTCATAGGCATACTTGCCCCGCGTCAGGGACGGGCAGGCAGCGGGCTCCACCGCGACAATCCGGTACTTCTTCCCGCCACGCAGCTGCGCGCCGAGAAAGGGGAAGGCGATGCCGGAGAAATTGGAGCCACCGCCGGTGCACCCCACGATGATGTCCGGTGCGTCTTCCGCCATCTCCATCTGCGCCATCGCTTCCTGGCCAATGACGGTTTGATGCAACAGCACGTGGTTGAGGACGGAGCCGAGGGCGTACTTGGTGTCCTCGCGCGAGGCGGCGACCTCCACCGCCTCGGAGATGGCGATGCCCAGGCTTCCTGGATGGTCCGCGCGCTGGGCGAGGATGGCGCGGCCGGACTGTGTCTCGACACTGGGCGATGGGATGCAACGGGCGCCGTAGGTTTCCATGAGCGCCCGGCGGTAAGGCTTCTGCTGGCAGGACACCCTCACCATGAAGACTTGGACTTCAATTCCGAAGAGGGCGCCGGCGAAGGCCAGAGCTGAGCCCCATTGGCCGGCCCCGGTCTCGGTGGTGATGCGCTTCGTCCCGGCCTCCTTGTTGTAGAAGGCCTGCGCCACGGCGGTGTTGGGCTTGTGACTTCCGGCTGGCGAGACGCCCTCGAACTTGTAGTAGATGCGCGCCGGCGTATCCAAGGCGCGCTCCAGCCGCCGGGCCCGGAAGAGCGGCGAGGGACGCCACTGCCGGTAAATGTCACGGACCGGCCGAGGAATCTCCACCTCGCGGTCGCCCGACACCTCTTGCAGGATGAGCGCCCTCGGAAACAGCGGCGCCAAGTCGTCCGGACCGACTGGCTTCAGCGTGCCGGGGTGCAGCACCGGCGGAGGAGGCACCGGGAGGTCCGCGACCAAGTTGTACCAAGCATTCGGAATGCGTCGCTCGTCGAGCAGGTACTTGATGGTCTCCGTCATGGTGGCCCTCCTCTTCTGAAAAGCCGGCCCTGCCCTGCCCAACCGAATGAAGCCGGGACCGCCCGAAGCGGTCAAGCTGGGGCCACGGCCGCCTTGGGAAGCTCCGACGCCGTCGACACCACGGCCGGGAAGTGGTTGCCTCTGCAGCCCCCGTCCCAAGAGGAGGTCCCATGCTCCCCAACCCCTACGGCACACCCATCGGCGTGGAGCCGGCGCGCAAGGTGGCAGCCGCCGCCATCGCCGAGGGGAGGAAGAATGGCTGGACGGTGGCCGCGGCGGTCGTCGACCCGGGCGGGGTGCTCGTCTATTTCGAGCGCATCGACGGCACGCAGAATGGGAGCTCCGAGGTGGCCCAGGAGAAGGCACGGACCGCGGCCGCCTTCAAGCGCCCCTCCAAGGTGCTGGAGGACGCGGTCACCAGCGGCAAGTCGCAATTCCTCCGGCTTCCTGGCGCGCTGCCCATCGAAGGCGGGCTCCCCCTCATCATCGACGGCAAAATTGTCGGCGCCATCGGCGTGAGCGGCGCCACCTCGCAGCAGGACGGGCAGTGCGCCAAGGCTGGCGCCGACACCCTCGGCCCCACCATGCCGGAGAAAAAGTAGTCAACCGGGCGCCCCTTCGCGTCCCTCAAAGGGGGGCGCCGGCTTGCGCTCGCTCGAGCCGTTGGGCAAGCCTTCGGGGGCCATGCGCCCTTCTCATCATCTGCCCAGCACCCCACAGCTGTTGCTCTGCTTGTTTTTTATCTCGACGTCCGGGCATGCGTTGGCCCAAGGGGCGCCGGTCGCCTCCGGCATCCACGTCCAGCTTCAGGTGGGCCAGCAGAAAGTGCTCAACGTCGGGATGGCGATGGGCCTCGAATGTAATGACGGCACGGTGGTGCGGGCCGAGCTGCGCGCCGTCTCGGACTCGGAAAACGAAGTCGTCCTCACTGGCCTCAAGCCGGGAAAGACGGCTTGCCGCGCCGGGACCGCGAATATTACCCGCTCCATCCTCATCAACGTCTCGGTGGTCCCGAAGTCTTCGCCCTGAGCTGCCCTCGCAGGGGGGGGCCGAAGCGTCACTCGTCGCCGACGTTGGTGGTGGCCCAGGGCACCGCTTCCAGGCGGGCCAGCGGAATGGGGTCCCCCGTCACCTCGCTCAGGCCGTAGGTACCCAGCTCGAGGCGGCGCAGCGCTCGGTCAATTTGCTCGAGCATCCGCTCGTCAGCCTCGGACAGGCCGATGCGGATGTCGGACGTCGTTGACTCGTTGGCCTCGTCGCCGACGTCGTGGGGGTCTGGCATGCCCGGTGGCCGGTCGGCGTCGAGCGCCGTCGACTGGAAAAGCCCTACCAGCCGCGAGTGCTCCCGGTTGAGGCGCTCGCGAAAGTGGGCGAGCTGCTTGGCGCTCAACCGGCGCTCCGCCTTCTGATGCCTGGCCATCCTCACCTCCGCCTTCCTAAGGAGGCTGCAGGTTAGGCAGGGACGCCTCCCGGCGCCACCCCCGGCGCGCCGGCGCGGGTGGCGAGTTACTCCTTGGGACTCAGCTGGAGGGACAGGGAAACAAGCCGGGCCAGCAGAATCGCCGGGAAGAGTTGCCCCACCAGGCTCTCCAAGCTGGTGAGGGAGCGCGCCGGAAGGGACAAGGGGACGATGTCCCCATAGCCCACGGTGGTGAGGGTGGAGATGGAGAAGTAGACGAAGTCAGAGAAATTGTGGGCCCCGGCAGCCCAGCTCAGGCCACGGAAGGTGCCCGGGTCGAGGACGTCGATGAAGCGGTAGCCGAGTGCCCAGTCGAGCGAGAGCAGGAGGTAGGCGGCCACCGCGCCGAAAATCCGGTCCCGCGACGCCGGCCCCTGGCGAAATACCATGGCCAGGATGAGCACCACCAAAAGTGACACCACCACTAGCGAGAGCGCCGTGGAGACGGCCTCCGTCCAGCGGTTGGGAAGACCGCGGGCCAGCAGCCGCACCCCCAGGGTGATGGCCAACAGCACGACGCCGCTGATGACCAGACCGCGCCGTAGCTTGTGCCACCCGAGGGCCGCGGCGCCGGCGAGGATGACGCCGGCCATCCACATGTCGACCACGAAGACCCACATCCGTCCAATGAGCCCGCTCGATTCGAGCGGAATCACGACGAAAACCAACAGCGCCAGCGTGACCAGAAGGGCAGTGAGGCCGGAGGGCGAAGTCCAGTAGTGGTCGACGCCGAGGGCTTTGCGTAGCCGTGGGAACATGGTGACTGCTCGAGCGAAGCCGACCGACGGGGTGCTGCTCCGACCGGTCATGCCATCCGAGCCGGAGGGACGCCATCGCTTTATGGGAAGGCGACTGGGGACTTGGCCCAGCGCCCACCACCTGGGCCAGGGGCTCCCTGGGTGTCGCGGGGGGGGGAGTGGCCTCGGGCGCTTTCCTCCTTGGACGACTTTAGGCCGCGAGCCATGCGGCAAGCAGCGGCTCCGGCCGCGGCTCGATGCGCACCCCCGGCTCGAGCGCGAGGGCTTGGGCGTGGATGCCGCGCGCCTCGAGCCTCTGCAAAAGCCGCGCTTGCGCCTCCGCTTCCGGGGACAACAGCAGGCAGCCGTCGCCCCCGCCCGCGCCGCTCAGCTTCCCGGTGCTTCCTGCGCTCCTGGCCAAGGCGAGAATGCGCTCGAGCGCTGGCGTCTGCGCGCCCGGCAGCGAGGCAAGCAACTGCTGGAGGGCCTCGCAGGCCTCGCGGATGGCCCCGAAGCGGCCGGTGCGCAACGCCTCCTCCAGCGCGTCGCCCAGCACATCGGACTCGGTGACGAAGCTGCCCCGCGCCGCGGCGTCCAGTTGGGCCTCGGCCTCTTCAATCATCCGCGGCGTCTCGGCGCTTTCGCCGGCGAACGCGTAGGAGAGGAAGCCCGGCAAAAGCCCGGTGCGGACGACGTCCACTGGCCCGGCGTCGCGAAGCGCCACCGGGAAGGGGCGTTCCGAGGAGTGCACCTGCGCGGTGGGCCACCGCCGGTAGCGCACCAGCCCTCCCACCGAGGAGGCGGCGACGTCCGCGCCGCTGCCCTTTCCGTCCTGGGCCTCGGCGTGGGCTACAAGCGACAGGGGCAAGCAGGGCTGGACACCCAGCACCCCCGCCGCCGCCTCCACCGCCAGCACCGAGGTGCGGGCGCTGGTGCCGGTGCCCAGCTTGCGTCCCGAAGGCCCGTGCCCGGACGGCGACAGTGCCAGAGCGAGGCCCAGGCTCTCTCGGCCGTGGGCGCGGTAGACGACGTCGAGGGCTCGCGCCGCGAAGCGGAAGGGGGCCGTCACCTCGCCGTCCCAACGCACGCCCAAGGGTGTGGAGACACCCTCGAGCCGCCCCTCGGCGGTACACAGCTGGACGGCGCGGTCCTCGCGCGCGCGCACCAAGGCCGAGGCGCGGGGGCCCACCGCCAACACCCGCGCCACCCCACCCCACAGCACCGCGTATTCGCCGGACAGAAATAGCTTCGAGGGGGCGGAGAGGGCTCGTTCCACGGGCGTTTTTCAGTGGAGGGGAGGTACCACAAAGCGGGCGGAGGACGCCGAGGCCATTCCATGAAGGGGGCTCAGAAGAGGGGCTCCTCCACCAGCCGGGCGTCGCCCCCGGGCGCGCAGCGCACCACGTCGCTGGCGCCCGCGGAGCGGGCCAGCGCCTCGACGCGCGGCACGTGCTCGGCGGTGGTGAGCAGCACCGGGTTGGGGCCGGCGTCCAGGGTGAAAAATACCGGGCAGCCCTTGGCCCGCGCCGCAGGCAGTGCCAGCACCACCGCCAGCGTCTCAGCGCGCAAGTACAAGAGGGGCGGCTCTCCGGCCAGGGCCGCCGCGTGCATGCGCCAGGCGTTGCGCTCGGCCAGGGCGCCCAGGGAGAGGAGGTCTCGCCGGCCCACCGCGTCCCGGGCCCGCGGCACCTCGGCTTCGGCGTCCTGCACCCAGGCCGGGTAATAGGGAGACGTCTCCACGGTGGCTTGCATGCCGTCTCGGGAGGAGACGTCCTTCTCTCTGGCGGAGACGACACAGGCCAAAAGCCGCAGCTCAGGCCAGTGCGTCTCGGCGAAGTCCTGGGTGGCGAAGCTGTCGAGCCCGTCCGGGCGGCGGCCGCGGTGCCAGGTGCAGAAGCCCCCCTGCACGCTGCGGCTGGCGGAGCCGCTGCCGGTGCGGGCCAGCCGGGAAGTGCTGGCCACGTCGTCGGCCAGCCCGGCTGCGGCCCGCGTCGCGCGGGCCAGCGCGGCGAAGCCGGCAGCGCTGGAGGCCAGGCCGGCGGCCATCGGGAAGTTTCCCCGCGACGCCACCCGCACCCCGCCGAGGGCGCGGCCCGCCTCCTGCGCCACCCGGTCCACCAAGGCCAGTACGCGCTCTCGCTCCCGTCCTTGAGCCTCCTTGCCGTTGAGCTCCACCTGGCGATGGGGCGTCCCCAGCTCCACCGTCGTCGTCACCTCCAGCGGGGCAAGCGTCACGCTGAAGCTAGACTGGTGGGGCAGCACCAGCGCCGCGTCGCGCTTTCCCCAGTACTTGACGAGGGCAATGTTGGGGTGGGCCCGCGCCGTCGCCTTTCCTGTCGTCATGGTTGCCTCGGCACCGGGCTGACAAAGCAGCGCACCCCGGTGCGGGCCAGCTGCCGGCGGGCCTTTTGGGCCTTGCCCTTCTCGAAGAGGCCCACCACCGCGCCTCCGTCGCCGCCTGCGCCGCTTAACTTGGCACCGAGGGCCCCGGACTCGCGAAGCCAGGCGGCCATGCCGTCGAGCGCAGGCGAGCTCACCCCCAAGGCGACGAGGAGGCCCTGGTTGACATTCATCGCGTCGCCCAAGCCCTCGAGGTCTCCCGCCTCTGCCGAGCGGGCACCCTCCTCCGCCACCCGTCCCACCTCGGCGAAGAGCCGCCGGTAGCGCAGTGGCCAAACGGCCTGGCGCCGCCGCAGGCCGGCCACCGTGTCCAGCGTCGGCCGGCGCTCGCCGGCCAGGGCCACCAACAGCTCGAAGGGACGGCTTAACTTGAGGGGCCGCACCAGGGGCGCTTGGCTGGCGCCCCGGCGGCTGAAGCGGATGGGGACGCCCAGCGCACTGCAGGCGTCGTCCACCCCAGAGGGCGTGCCGTGGAAGAGGACTTCCATTCCGTGGGCCACGGCCCGCAACCGGCTCGCCG
Source organism: Myxococcaceae bacterium (assembly GCA_052143535.1). Lineage (GTDB taxonomy): Bacteria > Myxococcota > Myxococcia > Myxococcales > Myxococcaceae > JADGRA01. Next base: position 12,425 of record JBKQSS010000101.1, read on the forward strand.
AGGGTAGCTTTCCGGTGGCAGCCTGCAAAAGGACACCGGCCACGGCCACCGAGACGGCGGCCGAGCTGCCGAGGCCCATGGACATGGGCAGGGTGCTGTACAGCGAGAGGTGGACGGCCGGACGGCCGCAGGCGTCCGCGGCCAAGGAAAAGGCCTCCTCAAGCTGCTGACGCCTCGGGCCCCGGAGGCCGGAGGGCAGCCTCAAGCTGCAGCTCTCGGCCCTCACCGCCTCGGCGCGCACGCCGAGGGCCAGCGGCACGGCCAGGGCGGTGGTGCCGTACACCACCGCGTGCTCGCCGAGGAGAATGACTTTGCCGGGCCCGAAGGCCTTGAGTGGACGGGCCGGCCGACGGCTCACGGCCCGTCGTTGGCGCCGTGTGGCCCGAAGGCCTCGAGCGGCGGGAGGGTGGCGAGAATTTCTCGGGCCTTGTCCACCTTCACCGTTCCGGACTTCACGAGGAGGTGGGCCACCTTTTCCACGTGGTCTCCTCGCGCTCCGGCCGTCACCGCCACGCACCGGGCATGCAGCGCCATGTGCCCCTTTTGGATGCCGACACTGCCGAGGGCGCGGAGGGCCGCGAAGTTTTGGGCCAGGCCCACTGCGGCAAACACCCGCGCCAACTCACGCACGCTCGAGCAGCGAAGCAGCTTCAGTCCGAGCTGAACGCCGGGGTGGACTTGGATGGAACCGCCCACCATCCCCAGCGCCAGCGGCAACTCGATGCGGCCGACCAGCGTCTGGTCCTCCAGCATCCACTGCGAGAGCGGCCGGTACTGGCCGCTGCGCGCGGCGTAGGCGTGGGCACCGGCTTCCAAGGCGCGCCAGTCCTGCCCGCAGGCAATGGCCACGGCGTCGACGCCATTCATGACGCCCTTGTTGTGCGTCGCTGCCCGGTAGGGGTCGGCCATGGCGAAGCGGCTCGCCTGGTGGATGCCGTCGGCGATGTCCTTGCCGTCCATGTCGAAGTCGGCCAGGGCCTGCACCGGGATGCGGCAGGTGGCACGCGCCAACCGCCGGTCGGCGAGGTTGGAGAGGATGCGTAGGTAGACGCGGCCTCCGGTAATCTGCTGGATAAAGGGGGCCACCCCCTCGGCCATGGTGTTGATGAGGTTGGCCCCCATCGCCTCTTGGGTGTCCACCAGCAAGTGGACGATGAGGAGCGGCTCGCCCCGGGCGCCCTCCGGCGCTGGAAGGAGGCGTACTTCCACTTCCTTGGCCCCGCCTCCGCGGCGCTGCATCGAGGGGTGGAAGCTGTTGGCCAGGGCGAGAATCTGCTCCCGGTGGCCAAGCACCTGCTGCGTCGCCTCAGTGGGGTCCCCGTAGCCGGCGACTTGCACCTGGCCCACCATCAGCGAGTCGTCGGCTTCGGCCTCGAAGCCGCCCGCCTCACGGACAATTTTGGCCGCGAAGGACACCGCCGCCACGACGCTCGGCTCCTCGACCGCCATCGGCACAAGGTAGTCGCGGCCGTTGACTTGCATGTTGAGGCCGAGCCCCAGTGGCAGGCTGAAGGTGCCGACCGCGTTCTCAATCATCGAGTTGGCCGTCGCCAGCGGGAGCGGCCCGGGGCTGCGCAGGGTAGCAATCTCCTCGGGGGAGAGGCCGTGCGCGCGGGCAATTTGCTCCAGCCGTTGCTGCAGCGTGAGCTTGTGAAACCCTGGCAGCCGTGACGACGGCCGAGCCTCCTCGGACTCGCCGTTGTTCCGGGCGACTGCGCCCATGCCTTTTCGCCTCACAATGTTCCCATCCAGTCTTTCAGTGGTCCGGCCACCACCTTTGGTTGCGTACGAAGCTCTGCCACGTTGCGGCTGCCGGTGAGGAGCAGCGCCTGCTGGAGCGCTCCGACCACCGTGTCCACCGCCAACTCGGCCGCGGGTACCCCGCCGGCCTGCTGTGCGCGAAATAGGGGAAGGGCCATGCCGACGATGTCCGCACCGAGGGCCAGGGCCTTGGCCGCCTCGAGGCCATTGCGGATGCCTCCCGAGGCGATGAGACGAATGTGCGGTCCCACCGAGCGACGCACCGCCGCCACCGCCGCCGCAGTGGGGATGCCCCAGCTGCTGTACAGCTCGCCGACCTCGCGTGCCGGACCGCCTTTGACGCGCAGCTGCTCCACCCGCACCCAGGAGGTCCCGCCGAGACCGCTCACGTCCAGCGTGCGGACGCCGCAGTCGACAAGGCGCCGGGCGACGTCGGGGGAAAGTCCGCAGCCCGTCTCCTTCACCAAGAAGCGCTCGCCGAGCGAGGCGCTGAGAGCCTTCACCAGGCTGTAGCCGCCGCGGAAGTCGCGGTCGCCTTCGGGCTGGGTGAGCTCCTGGCCGACGTTGAGGTGGAGCGCCATGCCGTCCGCGCCGATGGCGTCCATCAGGCGGCGCACGCCGTCGACGCCGAGGGAAATCCCCTGACGAAGGCCGATGTTGCCGAGGAGGAGAATATTGGGGGCGACGTCGCGCACCGCGAAGGTGCGGGCCAGCTCCGGGTGCTCGGCCATGGCCCTTTGGCTGCCCACGCCGAAGGCCAGCCCGCGGCGCTCGGCCACCAGGGCCAAGTCGCGGTTGACGCTGCGCGCCCGGTCACTGCCGCCGGTCATGCCAGTCACGAGGAGGGGGGCCCGAAGCGTCTTGCCCCACCAGGAGGTGCTGACGTCCACCTCGCCCAAGGACAGCTCGGGCATCGCACAGTGCACCAGGTGCACGTACTCGAGGAGGGTGGAGTTGGAGTCCGGCTCGACCTGGTCAGCCGCGCAGAGGTCCAAGTGCGCGTCCTTGCGCAAGGGAGTGTTGGAGTCAGGCATCGGCGGGGCCTCGGGAACTAGCAATGGGGGCTTCTCGAAGCAAGGCTGTAGAGTTGCGACAGCCCCCGGCCGTGACTGTGGAAACGCCCAGACTCCTTCTGTTTCTTCATAGCGCGGACTACGACCGGCTGCATCAAGGCCTCGCCATTGCCGCCGCTGCAGCCGCGCTTGGACAACAGGTAGAGTTATACTTTTTTTGGTGGGCATTAGAGCGTCTTCTCGACGGACGACTGGACGAGCCGGACTTTCGCCCTCCTCGGCCGGACGTGACGGACCGTTTCGAAACCAAGGGGTTGCCGACGGCACGGCAGCTTCTCGCCCACCTGCGCACCTCGGGCCGCTGTCTTCTGGTGGCCTGCACCGGGAGTCTGGCTGCGCTGGGCCGGGACGCCGAGTCGGCCGCCCCCCATGTGGACCAAGTGCTGGGGTGGACAAGCATCCTCCAGCGGACGGCTGGCGTCGTCGACCGCTTCTACCTCTGAGGCCAGTAAACCTGCTACTCCAAGCGGGCCATGGTTCTCGGACTCGCTCTCTTTTTCTTCGTGGCCTTTGTGGTCACCCTGGGGCTGCTCCTCTTTTCCCCCCAGCGCACTCCTTCCACTTCTGCACACGCCGTCCACCGCGAGGCCGAGCGCCTCAGGGCGCTGGAGGGCGACGCCGAGCGTCGGCGGCGGGACGCGGACGAGGGCAAAGCCCTCGTCAACGAGCTCCGCGCCGAGTTGAAGCAGGTGAAGCGCAAGCTGCACGAGCAGCGCTCCTCCGAGCGCAGTGACCAGGACTTGGTGCGCGCCCGCACCGAGGTGGAGCGCTCCGCCTCCCAGCAGCTAGAGGTGGTACGGGGCGAGCTGGCCCACGCGCTGGCCGAGCTGTCCAAGCTGCGAGCCGATGCCGAAGGCACCCGGGCCAAGGGCCGGGGCTTGGCTGTCGCCGCCCCAGCCCCCCCGCCCCCGCCGGCCGCGGTGCCCCAGCCTTTGGCGCCTCCGCCCCAGCCCTCCAGCCTCTCCGACGAGCGCTCGGCACGCCGCTTCCGTGAGCTCTCCGATTCGGACAAAGAGAAACTCGAGCGGCTCGAGCACCAGGCCAACCGCGAGCGGACGCGCGCCCTGGAGTTTCAGTCCGAGGTCCGCCGCCTCAAGGGCCGCACCGAGACGCAGCACCGGGTGTGGGTCGTCACCAAGGGCGAGCTCGACCTCTTGAAGGACAAATTCAAGGCCCTCGAGAAACGCCTCAACCGCACCCTCCTCGAGCGGGACCTCTTGAAGCGCGCCATCGGCGAGCTGGAGCGCCGCGGCGGCCTCACCGCCGGGCGCACCGAGCTCACCCAAGAGGAGATTGCCCTCTCCGACCGAGGCGTGGAGGAGCGCTCGCGGGCCGAGGCGGAGCGGCTCGAGCGCCGCACCCAGGCGCAGCCCGCGCCGGGGCCGGCCGAGGCCAATGGCACCCCGGAGAGCGAGTCTTTGCGCCAACCGGTGGAGCCCGCGCCGGCCGCCGTTCCCGCCGAGCAGGAGAGCGCGAGCTGAGCAGTGGCCGCGCGCCCCGCCCTCTCACTCGCCACCCGTATTTTCCTCGGCCACGCCGCGGTGCTCTGCACCTTCGGCGTGGTGGCGCTATTCAGCGTCTCGGAGCTACACCGGAGCCAGCAGGAGATGCGACTGGTGGGCCAGGGCTACCTGCAACTCTCCCAGGACGCGGCGGCCCTGGAGAGCTTGCTAAAAAACCAGGCCCAAGAGACGGCGCAAATTGCCCACGAGCACAGCGGGGAGGCCCGCGCCGCCCTCATTCAGCTCGCCCCTCGCACCTTCCCGCCACTTCTGCGGCAGCGGCTGGCCTCGGCCGAAGCCACTCTGCGCGCCATGCGCCTGGACGCCCCGCCGGACGAGGGCCGCACGCTGGAGGAGCTCTCTGCCCGGCTCGAGCAGCTGGAGCGGGCGCTGGACGAGATGGAAGCCGTCGCCGCGGAGGGCTACGGGCGCTTAGCGGTCGGGGGGCCAGAGGCCCTGGAGACGCTGGCAGCGCACGAGGAGACGGTGGGCCGGGCCGTCAAGACGCTGCGGGCTACCGTCGAGGCCCGCATCGCCACCCGGGTGGAGGTGGCCGAGCGCCGGGAGAGAAGCCGCGGGCTGCTGGTCATCGCCCTCACCATTCTCAGCGTCGGGGTGGGGCTGCTCGCCACGGCGCTCTCGGCGCGCTCGCTGGCGCCGGTGCGTACCCTCATCGCCGGGGTGGGAAGAGTGCGCACCGGTGACTATGCCGCTCAGCTGCCGGTGCGCGGAGACGACGAGATTGCCCAGCTGGCCCGGGAATTCAACGCCATGGCCCGCGAGCTCGCCGAGCGCCAGCGCCAGCTGGAGGAGAAGCAGCGTGCGCTCCTCCTGGCCGAGCGGCTCGCGGCGGTGGGGCGCGTTTCGGCCCAGGTGGCCCACGAGGTGCGTAACCCCCTCTCCTCCATTGGCCTCAACACCGAGCTTCTGGAAGAGGTCGTCAAGAAAGCGCACTTCGCCGCGCCCTCCGAGGAGCGGGAGGCCCAGCAGCTGCTCGCCGCCATCTCCGGCGAGGTGGACCGCCTCACCGAGGTGACCGACCAATACCTGCGCCTGGCGCGCCTGCCCCGCCCGGTGCTGGTGCCGGAGGACGTCAACCAGCTGTTGGCCCGGGTGCTGGACTTCTCGGGGCAAGAGCTCGAGCGCGCCGGAGTGAAGGTGGAGCGGGACCTCGACGCCTCGGCCCCCCGGGCGCTGGCCGACGAGGCGCAGCTGCGACAAGTCTTCCTCAACCTCCTCCGCAACAGCCGGGAGGCGATGCCCACCGGCGGCACGCTGCGCGTCGGCTCGCGCGTCGCCGGCGAGGAGGTGGAAGTCACCATCTCCGACAGCGGCGCAGGCATTCCCGAGGAGGTGCAGGGCCGTCTCTTTGAGCCCTTCTTCTCCACCAAGTCCGGCGGCACGGGGCTTGGCCTGGCGTTGGCCCGGCAAATTCTCGAGGGCCATGGCGGCTCCATCGCCTGTACCTCCACCGCGGCCGAGGGCACCACCTTCCTGCTGCGGGTGCGCCGGGCCTAGGGACGCTTGGGCGCCCCAACCGGACTGCTAAGCTGCCCGCCCCTCTCGTCCCCTTCCGCCATGGACAGCTTCGTCCGACGCCTCGTGGAGCGCCTCCTTGCGGAGGAAGGGCCGCTCTCGCGCAACCGCCACTTCCACACCTTCGACACGCCCGAGGGGCGCACGGCGCTGCGCCTGGCCCGCCGTCTCAAGGCCCTGCAGCGTGACGTCCTGCGCTGTCTGGCCGAGGGAGGCCGCTTGGAGCTCCGCCGCCGGACGGACACCCTGCCCGCGCGGGCCCTGGAGTTGTGCCTCTTCCACCGGGTGGGAACCCACCGTGCTTTTTTGGGCCGCGAGGAGCTCGAGCTTCTCCGCGGGCTGCCCGGGCTGGCCGAGCCGTTGGGGCCGGCGGCCGCGCGCCGCGCAGGCTAGCCTGCTTGCGTTTTAGGGGGCCTGGGCCGCCTCCCTCAGTGCGTCGGGCAGTGCGTCGGCCCGCCGCGCGGGCGCCGCCAGCAGCACCCGCAAGGCAGCGTCGGCACCGGCAGGCACCGCTTGGACGTCAAATGGGACGGCGGCCAACAGGGGCGGCACCTCTGGAAGCACGCACACCACGCGCAGCCGGCGCTGGTAGGCCAGCGCTGAGGCGAGCGCCAGCGTCTCCTCCTCGGCGTCGAGGACGAGGACTCCCACCGCGCAGGCGCTGAAGGGCCGCCACAACGGACGGGCCGCGTCGGCTCCCGGAAGGACGCAGAAGTCCAGCCGGAGGCTTTCTCCGAGCTCGAGTCTGGCCACCGTGCCGAAGCCGCCCTCCAGTGCCGCCACCTCCTCGGGGCCGGACAGCAGGTTGGGCAGCTGCAAAAGGAAGCGCCGCGTCCGCTCGGTAAGCTGGCTGCACACCAAGACGGTGGCTACCCGGGGGCGCGCCCCAGGCCGCCCACGCAAAAGCCGCGCCCGCAGTGCATGCACCTCGGCGGCACCCAAGAGTGGGCCCACCTCCGCGGCCACCTCGGAGGCAGTGACGCGCAACAGGCCCCGCCCCAACAGCTGCGCCACCGCTTCGAGTACCTCGGCGTCCGGCCCCGGCTCCCGGTCCAAAAGCGTGGCCAGGGTGTGGGGCTCGCGCAGCGTCTGCAGCAAGGAGGCGGACAGCGCGTCCTGGGGAGGCCGTGCGCCGGGCGCGGCCAAAAGAGAGGCGTTGTAAGGAGGAAGGAGGGGCTCGAGCCGGCGTACCTCGTCGGCCTGGCGCATGCCCTCCAGCAGGGCGTCGTCCATGCCGCGGGAAATGCGCGCGACGCTGGGCGGTGGCCCAGGCAGAAAGGCGAAACTTCCCTCTGTCCAGGAGAGAAGACGGAAGAGGGCCTTCTCGGCATGCACGGTGCCAAGCGAGGCATCCACTGGACGGCCCTCGGCCACCACCACCGCGCCCTGCTCCCCCGCCCGGCTGAGTTCGAGCCGCCCGCTGCGCCGGTTGAGTTTCAGCATTTGAAGCAAGTCCGGCAGTGGCAGCTGCACCAGCGAGCCCTCCAACTCCTGGGCCTCGGCCAGCTGCGCGCCCGGCGCCCGGGAGAGGAGCTCCTCAATGCGGGCCAGCACCTCCCCCAGCTGGAAGGGCTTCTGGAGCACGTCCTGCGCCGCGCCCTCCGGGGCGGCGGTGGCCCCGGTGCGCACCACCGGAATGCCCTCGGTGCGGGGGTTGCTCTCGAGAATTTGGGTGAAGACGGATGGCGACAGGAGGGGACAGGCGTCGTCGAAGAGCACCACGTCCGGGTGGCGCAGCACCGCCAGCTCGAGCGCCCGACTGCCGTCCGAGGCGTAGTGCACCTGGTAGCCGCGCTGCCGCAAGGCCTTACTGAGGCCGCGGACGGCCTCCAAGTCCGGGTCAGCAATGAGGACTTTGCGAACGGCTGCCATGCGCTTTAGCCGGCCCGGTGCGTGGAAGGGCTAATAGGGTTGCAAGTCATAGGTGCTCTGCAGCTTGGCGACGAGGCCGTCCACCACCGCAACGTCCGAGGTGTGAAAGCCCCAGGTGGCCCCATGGCCGCGCCGCTGAAGCAGCGCATAGGCGCTCTGCTCGCCCAGCCAGAGGAGAAACTCATGCCGGCCGAGCCGCTCGTCCCCGGCGACGAAGACGGGGGTGAGGCCGGGGTGGGCCTGGAAATCCCCACGCCGGCCCAACAGGTACACCCGCGCCGAGAGGCCCGGCGGGGCCCGCTCCAGGCCGCGGGCGATGGCCAAGTCGGAGCGCACCTCGCCCGCCCCGACGTAAACCAGGCCCCGCGTGCCTGGGTCTCGCTGCAACTCACGCGCTACCTCAGCCTGGAGCGACTCGAAGAGGCCGTCGGAGACTTTTCCCCGCCGCGAGGGCTCGGATTCGCCGTCTGCCGGCAGCCGCGGCGACTGCGCACTGCCCAGCAGAAGCTCCACCGTCTCCCAGAAGTCGAGCCCCTCCAGCATGAGGCGGCGTTGCAGCGAGGCCCGGCGCTCCTCCATCCGCCGCCGGCACCTTTGCACCAACTCGTCGAAGTCGTCCCCGTCCTTGGGAAAGGTGCTGGCCCCAGCCACCAGCGAGAGCGGCAGCTGGGCCTCGACGGCTTGCACCTCCGGCGCCTCGCGCACCGTCTGCAACGCGCGGCGGGTGAAGACGACTGCCCCGAAGGCGTCTGTCTCTGGAAGCAGCAGGTAGAATTCCTGCTCCGAGACTCGCGCCAGGACGTCCGAGTCGCGCAGCACGCTGCTGAAGACGCGAATGACGGCGCGGGTGGCGGCCCGGGCCTCGTCCGGGCCGAAGCGGCTGCGCAGCGAGCCGAGGTTGTCGATGGAAAAGAGGAGGAGGGAGAAGCCGCGGCCGTAACGGCGGGCCTTGTCCATCTCCTTGGTTGCATAGTCGGTGAAGTAGGCGAGGTTGTAGGCCGAGGTGTCCGGGTCGCGCAGCCCGAGGCGCTGCAGGGCGAGGAAACGCCGCGCATTCTGAAGGGCCAGCGAGGCGTTGGCGGCCAGAAGCTCTGCCGCCGCGCGCGCCTCCTGAGGAAAGGCACCACCCAGCGCGTCCGCCAGACGGCACAGGCCCAGCACCTCGCCGGGGACGCTGAAGGGCACATAGAGCACCGGGCCGTCCGTCTCCAGCGCAGCCCAGGCCACGCCAGCCCGAAGCCGGGCCTCGGTCTGCGGCGACAGCACGTCCGGTGCTTCGGGACGGCCGGCTGGGCCGCGCCACACCCGGAGCTGCAAGGGCCCCTTCTGAAGGCACGTCCACAGAGCGCCGGAGCGCGCGTCCGAGGCGGCCAACAACTCACCCAAGACGCGCTCCTGAACCCACTCCAGCTCCGGCTGGGAAAACAGCGAACGCGCCCGCTCGTGCAACCCCACCGCGGTGCGCAGCCAGAGGAGTTCCTCGGAGGCTTCCGCGCTCACGGCCGGTGGGCCTCGCTGGCCGGCGCTGGAAGCTCCGGCAACTCGGTGGAGAAGACGAAGCTGGCCGGTCCCCGAAGCGTGATGCTGGAGAAGTCCTGAGCCAGTCGCAAAAAGAGCGCCCCTCCCGGCAAGCGCACCCGTGTGGTGCGCTCCGCGGGCACGAGGCCGGCCAGCGTCGCAGCCACCAGCGCTGCGCAGGCCCCCGTCCCGCACGCCTGGGTGAGGCCGACGCCGCGCTCCCACACCACCACCACCAGGCCCCCCTCCTCCTGAGCGAGAAACTCCACGTTGGTGCGTTCGGGAAACCCAGGCGACGTCTCCAAGGGCGGGCCCCAGACGGCCGCCTGCTCGGGCGGCGCGTCGAGGACGACGAGGTGGGGGTTGCCCATGCTGACGGCCGTCCCGTGAAAGGGCGTCCCCGGGACTGGGGCCGCCACGTGCGGGGTGCCGGTGGCGCCCGACGGCAAGTGCGGGGCGACGAGGCGCGCCGGGCCCATGTCCACCTCCACCTCCTCAAGTCGCCCGGCCCGCCACAGGCCGCGGGCGAGGAGGAGGCCTGCATCCGTCTCCACCCGCAGCTCCTCGGGACGCCCAGGGGTGGCTTCGAGGACGTGCTTCACGACGCAGCGCAGGCCGTTGCCGCACATTTCCGGTACCGAGCCGTCGGCGTTGTGGATGCGCAGCCGCAGCGCCGCCCTGGCGGACGGCAAAAGCACCAGCACCCCGTCGGCCCCCACGCCGCGGCGCCTGTCGCACAAGGCCCGAGCGACGCCGGCAGCAATGTCTCCGCCCCCCAGACGTCGGTCCAGCAGGACAAAATCATTGCCCAGACCGTGGTACTTGTGGACTTGAATGGTCATGGCTGCAGCCGGTTGGCCGTCTGGCCGCCCAAGCCAAGTGCGGAGGGCTGCGGTGGGTGTTGGAGCGGCGCTGGCAACCTGCACCAGCATACCCCCCACCCCTCACAGCGCGTAGGTCAACGGCGTGCTCCCGTGCGGTCTTATCAGCGCAGTCCGCTCGCCGCCGCGGACTTCCCATCGAGCGCCTCGCGTGCCAGACGGGCGACGCGGAAGAACTCCCTGGACTTCGCTTCCTGTTCCAGCTTCAGCAGGCGGGGGCGGGCTTCGGGGCGTCCTGCCTGGAGTTCCACCTCTCCGAGCACGAGGGCCAGCTCGAAGCCGAGGGCTCTGGCTTGCTTCTTCTCAGCTTCCGCCAGGTCCGCCCGGAGGTTGGCGATCGCCTTAACAGTTTCGCCCCGGACGGCTCGAACGCGCATGAGGTAGGCGTTGGCGACAGCCCGACACAGAGTCGAATCTAGCCGTTCCGCGGCCGTCCGCGCCTCGAGCGCTGCACGTTCAGCTCCGTCGAGGTCGCCGGTTGCGAAGCGGCACTTCGCGAGAGCGATTCCCATCCCTTGCGTCCAAGAAGGAGCAGCTCCAGCGGGCGGGGGATGCTGAGCAAAGCAAGCCAAGCCTTCGACAGGCTGGCCTTCCTCACAGGTCAACGCGCACAGCATGAATTGAGACCCCCATGCATCGAGGAGTCGGCCGCTAGCGACCTCCGATGCCATGACGTTCTGCAGCGTCTCTCGTGCTTCTGGGAGTCGGTCTTGCTCAGTCAAGGCGACGGCTTCCAAACAAAGTGCGCACCCTTCTTCAGGCTTCGCTTGAGTTCGCAGCATGCGCACAGCATTCCAGACTCCCTCCATGTCTGCGTGAGCCAGGGCAATGCTGCCTTCGATGTACGTGTAAGAGGCCTCGGGCCTTTCACCGGCGTGCGCGTCTCGGATGGCCTCGAACTCGGCGGAGGCCTCGCTCAGTTTCCTCGTCGCGAGTTGGATGTCTCCGTGATTGCCCAGCTCACTCGCTGACAGCAGGAGGGCTTGAGCGAGCCCTGCTCGGTCACCGAGCTTCCGATAGAGCGAAGCGCTGTCTTCGGCGGCCTTGAGGGCCGCACCGGTGGGAAAGAGCTCCGAAATAAGAACCGCACGAGTGCTCTGCACTTGAGCGAGCCGGTCGAGCTCGCCCACCTCGGCGAGCAAACTCGCCGCTCCCTGCAGCGGGGCCTCCGCATCGGCTGCGCGCTGCTCCCCCCGCCAGGCCATCGCCGCCTGCTCCGCGAGAGCAGTGGCGACTTCTGTCCGGGCCCCGAGTGCCTGCGCCCGCGCCTTCATCCGCGCCAGAAGCTCCGTGGCGCGTTTGTCCTCGCCCAAACGCCAGGCTGCTGCTGCCTCGGCGCGGTCCAGACGAATGTCGCCAGAGGGGGGAGCGGGCAGTTCCCGGAGTCGACTGACCGTCGCGCTCGCTGTCTTGGGTGCCTTGTCCACCTCATCGTCGACGAGACGGAGCGCGAGCTCGACGTCGTCTGGTGTGGCGTCGAAGAGGGCTTGTTGGGCCTCGCTTCCCTTTCCGGGTTCCGGACCGAGGCTGAGGAGCTTGGCGTCCAGCTCGGCTAGCTGTCTCGAGGTGAGGCTCGTCTGTTTCGAGCGGATGCGCTCGGCCGCCTCGCGTGCCTTCTTGCGGTTGCCCTCGTGCTCCCACGTCTCGACGACGCGGCGTTGAGCATCCAGAAAGTTCCCGTCGGAGGCCAGCGCGGCCTCGAAAGAACTTCGAGCGTTGCCGTAGTCGAATGTCCGCAGGCTCATGACGCCCTCCGCGTAAGACTTGGTGGCGGAGAGCTTGCGTGCGCGGGACGCCGACACAGCGGCCCGCTCCTCCTGCGAGAGGGAAACACCCAGGGTCTCGCGCAAGCGCTCGGCGATGCTGGACACCTTGTCGCCCATTCGCTGGGCGCCCTCGCCCAGGTCCTCCTCAAAAGAGGCAAGCTCATGCCCGGAGACGGCGTCGACCATTCTGACGGTGAGCCCTACCGACGCCGGGCCTTGCGCCATCGGCTTCAGCGTGCCGGAGACGAGGACATTCGCCGCGAGCAGGCCCTGCATTCGCGGGCGAGCCTTTTCCTCGCTGACCGCTTGCTCGGACACCCCAAGTGAGCGCCGCACCTGAGCGACCCGGTCGCCCGGAATGACGCGGAGGGCAGTCTCCGCCGCTGCGAGCTCGTGCCCGAGCGACTCGGAGACGGCCGTCGGGAGCCAGGCCAGCTCCGGCGACGCGACTTCGCTGCGAAAGCCCAGAATGGCCACCACCGGCCGGGGGGCTGCTGGCACCGCCGTCTGCGGCGGCTGCTGTTGAAAGGTGCCCAAGGCGACGTACCCGACGACGGCCACGGCCACCGCCAGGCCCGCGAGGACCAGCGTATTCACGGTAGAGAGCCGCGGCCGACGCCGGACTGGCCGTTCGAGCTCCGGGACGATGTCCGACGCACTTTTGAAGCGCCGCTCCGGCTCACGCGTCAGACAGCGGAGAATGGTGGCACTCCACCGAATGTCGAGGCCGGGAGTCGTGTCCTCGGGCCGAGGGGGCGCCTCGGTGAGACGTTTGGCAGCTGCGACCAGCGGCGTCTCCCCAGTGAAGGGAAGCTTGCCCGTCACCATCTCGTACAGGACGACACCGAGCGCGTAGATGTCCGTGGCCTGCGTCACTGGGCCGCCGGCGACCTGCTCAGGGGCCATGTACTCGGGCGTCCCGAGCACGGCTGCGCCCCCTGTCAGCGGGCCCCCCTGTGTCTCCTCGGTGGCGAGTTGTGCAGCTCGAGCGATGCCGAAGTCTGTGATGGCGACACGAGTCGTCGTGTCCGCGCCATCGCCGCGGGATACCAGCATGACATTGCTACTTTTGAAGTCACGGTGAATGACACCCTCGGCATGTGCGGCGGCCAGCCCGTCGCACATCTGCTTGACCAGTGGTCGTGCCTCCGTTGTCGGCAAACGGCCCTGGCGCGCAATGCGCTGGCTCAGCGTCTCCCCCTCCAGCAGCTCCATGGTGAGGAAATGGATGGGGACGCCAGCGGCAGTGGTGGCGTCAAATAGCTCGTAGACGTGGCAGACGTTGGGATGGCCAACACGCCGGGCCAGCAGCACTTCGCGCCGGAAGCGCTCCATCGCAGCGCCGTCGGTAGCGATTCGCCCCCGGATGACCTTGAGTGCTACCCGCGAGCGAAGCATGACGTCGTTCGCCTCGTACACGGCTCCCATGCCACCGCGAGCGATGAAGCGGAGGATGGTGAAACGGCCCGCGAGTAACTCGTTTGGTTGAAGACGCTGGAGGTCCTCCCCGCCGCTGGAAGATGGCAGTGGCTCGTCGGACGAGGGCAACCCCAGCGTCGACTCATCCGGCGTGCGGCGGGCCGAGGATTCGGGGTGAGGCAGCTCAGCTGAGGAGTCGGTGCCTTCCGCCCCCGCCGCCGTCGGGATGTTCGACTCGCCGCTCATCGCTGAGCCAACTTCCCCACGGCACTCCCCCCGAGGCAGGCCAGCACCCGCGGGGCGCAGCGTCGCACCGTCGCTCTGTGTCAGGCAAACTTCACGGGGGCCCGCTCGGGAGGCGACGACAAACCGTGTCGGGCGCTCTCGACGCCATCGGTCGCTCCCGGCAGTGGGCTCAGCGCTTCTTCGTCACCGGAGGCTCGGGCGGTGTCGGCCCGGCCTCCTGCCTCGGGGCCGCGCGGCGAGCCCCCTCGCGCGCGGCGGAAATCTCCGCCTGAGCTCGCTCGTAAATGCTTCTCAGCTCCTCGGCGCTGGGCCGCCCGGTGGCGCGGCGCAGCGCGCTGAGCTCGGTCTCTTGTGCGGTGGCGCGCCGTTGCACCATCTCCAGACGGCCCTGGGCCTCGGACAGCCTTGCCTGAAGCTCGGCCTCGCGCGCCTGGGCCGCCGAGGCCTGCTCCTGCGTGCCGGCAAGCTGCGCCCTCAGCTCCTCCACCGCGGCACGCTGCGCCTCAGCCCCCCGTGCCAACGCCTGCAACTCGTCCGCCCGACGGGCGACGTCGGCCGACTGGCGCTGGGCCGCCCCGGCCGCTTCCTCTGCGGCGGCGCGACCGGCGCGCTCGGCCGCCGCTTCCTCAGAGAGCCCTTGGACTTGTGCCGCCAACTCGGCCCGCTCCGCCACCAGCACGCCCAGCTGCGCCTCGGCGTCGGCCAGCTGCCGCTCGAGCGACTGCCCTTGAGCCGTCCGTGCCTGGGCCTCCAAGGCGCCGCCGGCCAGGCTGGCCCTCGCGCTCTCCAGCTCCTGCTGCAGCGCCTCCTCCTTGGCGGACAGGGCCAACAGCTGCTGCTCGAGGGCATTGCGCTCGAAGACAGCGGTGCTGGCCGCGTCCCTGGCCCGCTCCAGCTCGTCTAGCTCCTGGGCTGCGACCGCGTCTCGCTGCGCGGCGCGGGCCTCGGCCCCGCTGTGGGCCTCGGCCAGCCCACGGGCCCGAGCCCGCTCGGCCTCCAAGTCCCGCTGCAGCGTGTCGCGCAGCGCCCGCGCCACTCGCAGCTGGGCTTGGGCCTGCTCCAGCTGCTCACGTAAGGGGGCGGCGGCCGAGGCCGAGGCGGCCGCCTCCTGCAGCGCCGCCCGCGCCTCCTCGGCGGCCCTTTGGGCCTCCTCGCTGGCTTGGGCCCGCAGAAGCAGCTGCGCGTTCTCGGCCTGGGCGCCGGCGAGTTGCTCGCGGGCCTCCGCCAGCGCGGCGCTGGTGCTGGCGCGGGCCTCTGCGCCGGAGGCGCGAAGCAGCGCCACCTCGGCCCGGAAGGCCTCTTCGCTGGACGCGGTGCGTGCGGCGGCGGCGGCGGACGCCTCGGCAGCCTCACGGGCCGTCTGGAGCTCGACTTGCAGGCCCTGTACCTCGGCCAGCGCTCGCTGCCGCTCGGCCCGTAACGCCTCCGCCTCCTCGGCGGTGCTGGAGGAGGCCACCTGGAGCGCAGCGGACTCATGCAGCGCGCGCTGACGGGCCGCTTCCACCTCCCCGAGGCGCGCCGAGAGCGCGTTGGCCTCGGCCTCGGCGGCGTTGGCTCGCTGCGTCTCGGTGGCCAGTTGGCCGAGGGCTTCGGCCTGCTCGAAGTTGGCGCGGCGCAGCGCCTCCAACTCGGTGGCGACGTCTTCCGGTACGGTGCCAGCAGCCGCCGTGCGCGCCTCCGCGAGCTCGGCCTCCAGCCGCTCTACCGTGGCCCGAGCCTGCCTCTCCTGGGCCTCGGCCACGGCGGCCCGGGACTTTTGGCGCTCGACGCTGTCCCGCAGCGCCTCCACCTCGGTGTGTTCGGCGCTTTGCTCTAGGGAGGCGGCCGGGCTCACCGCCGCCCGCTGCTGCATGGCGCGCAGCCGCGCGGCGTCGGACTCGGCGGCGCGCTCGGCCCGGGCGCGCTCTGCCTCCAGCCACACCACCCGCTGCTCGAGCGCCTCGGCCCGGGCCCTCTCCGTCGCCGCAGTCCCCTGCAGTGACTCGATGGCGGCCAGCGCCGTGCTGTGTTGTTCGGCCAGGCGCAGCTCCCGCTCCCGGGCCTGCGCCAAGCGCTCCTCGACGGCCCGTCGGTCGAGGGCCGCTTGGGCTGGGACGGAGCCGGCCTCGGCGGCTCGCAGCTGGGCCAGCTCCTCCCTTACGCCCCTCAGCTCCTCGTAGGCAGCAGTCAGTTTGGTGCGCGCATCGTCGAGGAGCCGTGTCAACTCCTCGCGCCGGGCCCGCTCGAGGCGAACGGACTCCTGGGCGGCCAGCACCTGGGCCAGGCCCTGACGCTCGTCCTGGTGGATGGCTTCCAGCTGCGCCCGCTGCACGCCGAGGAGACGCTCTGCCTCGCTCGCGCGCTCCTGCGCCGCACGGCTCTCGGCCTCGAGCCGGCGCACCCGGGCGGCGAGCTCGTCCTGAGCCAACGGCTGCAGCGGGTGGCGCTCGCGGGACTCGGCCTGCGCTTGCCAGCGCCGCGCCTCCTCCTCGGCACGCTCCTGGGCCTCGCGCGTTCGCGAAAGCGTGCTCTTCAACTCGTCGGAGTCGGCCCGCGTGCGCTCGAGGGACTCCTTCAGGCGCCGACTTCGCTCCTCCCACTCGCGCGCCCGGGTGGCCACCTCGTCCAGCCGGTTTCCGGTGAAGGCCAGCGGCGCCGGCGGCAGCTGCACCCAAGTCGGGTCCACCGGCCGGTGGGGGTCCTGGCTGGCCATCACCACGAAGTAGGCCGCCTCGCCGGTGCCAGCCAGCGTCCCGTCCACCTGCAATCCCTCGCTGCGCTCGAAGGCCAGTTGGTAGCCGAGAAGCGGACTCTGGGTGGCCACCTCCACCGAGCGGAAGTGTGCCGAGAGTGCATCCAGCGCCTGGCCGTAGGTGGGCGGCGCCCCCTCGGCATCCGGCTCCATCAGCTGTGCCAGCGATAGCCCGGCGGGGTTGCGCAGCCCCCCCACCAGCGTCCCGGTGGGGGAGACTTGCGCCACCAGCTCCCTCAATAGTTCCGGCGCCCGCACCCAGGGGGCGAGGTCAGCCACCAACACCAAGTCAAAGCCGCCCGGCGGCAAGTCGTCGAAGACAGTCGCCCGGAAGCGCAAGTTGGCGCTGCCGAGCCGGCTCTGGGCGTCGGCCACCGCCTGCAAGTCGTCATCGCACGCCAGCACCACCCGAGCCCCGCGCTCGAGGAGAAACTGGGCCGAGGCGCCAGCGGTGGCCGCCACCGCGCCCACCTCGAGCACCCGGCGGCGGACGAAGAGGCTTTCGGCGAAAATGTACCGGGGAAGCAGCTCGCTGACGCCCAGGCGGCGGAACGTGAGGTTCATGGGCGCTTGACAGCGGAGACTATACCCCCAAGGTTCCCGCACCCGCCCCTTCTCGGGCTCGCGGGCGACGGAGGTCCCTATGGCTACGCCTACCCCCACCACCTTTGGCCAGCGCGCCGGACACGCCCTCAGGCGGCTGTTGGTGACGCTGCTCGTCCTGGCCTTGGCTGGAATTGTCTGCATCCTGCTGGCCCGCGACAACGCGCGCACCTTTTCCCTCAAGCTGGAGGGCGGCAAGCTCGTCGTCTTGAAGGGCCGAATGTTGCCTTGGGGAAGCGCCCCCTACCGGCCGGCGGACCCGAGCCTGGCCGAGGTGTACTCCCCCATTGACTTGGGCGGAGCCACCATCGGCGCCGCGGACGCGGAGCGCTACGAGGACCGCGACGAGCTGGACCGGGCGCTGTTTCGCATCCTGGAGCAAGCCGCACGCCCCAAGCTTTTGGCCGAGGACACCCAGGTGGTGGCTTCCGGCATGGGGCTTTTGCACCGCATGGAGAAGCTGCAGGGGGCAACCGACGAGCAACGGCGCACCCTGCGCAGCCTGGAGCTGGAGGTGGCTTATGACCAGGCCCGGCTGCACTTCGAGGACGCTCGCCGCGCGGTGGCCGACGGACTGAGCCAACTGCGCATTGCCGCCGACAGCCCCACGCCGCGGGCCCGGGCGGCGCACGCCATGTTGGTGAAGGTGGAGCCGGCGGCGAGCGCGCTGGAGGAGGTACTGCGTCAGGTGGTGGTGACGCTGGCCGACACCCCGGCCAGTGGGGTGACCCCCGCCGCGGCGGCACCGGCCCCGGCGGCGGCGGACGCCGGCGCGCCCTGAGGCGGCCGGACGCGCCGGGTGGGCTCGCCCCCTTTAGCGGACGACGCCCAGGTAGGGCAGGTTTCTGAAGCGGCCTGCCCAGTCCAGTCCGTAGCCGACGACGAAGACGTCGTCGATGACGAAGCCCCGGTAAGCAATCTCCACCCGCGTCCTGGCGCGGGAGGGCTTCTCCAACAGGGTGCACAGAGCCAGGCTGCGTGGGTTCCTGGCCTGCAAGAGACTCATCAGAAAGGCGGCGGTGAGGCCAGTGTCGACAATGTCCTCCACCAAAAGGACGTCCCTGCCGGCCAGCGGCCGCGCCACGTCGGTAGAAATGCGCACCTCCCCTGACGTCTCGGTGGCATTGGCGTAGGAGCTAACGCCGATGAATTCGAGCTCGAGCGGCAAGTCGACCGCCCGCACCAAATCCGCGAAGAAGACGACGGCACCCTTGAGGACGCACACCGCGGTGAGCGTCCGGCCGGCGTAGTCGCGGGTAATTTGCCGCCCCAGCGCGCGCACCCGGGCGCGGAGGGTGGACGTCGACAGAAGCGGGCGGACTTTGGTGAGGGTGGCACCCGCGGGCTGACCCGTTTCTCTTCGCCGCGCGCTGGCGGCCCTCCGCTTTCGCGTCGCCATGGTTTTCCCCCCGACTCCTTGAAGCACAAGGGGGGGGCCTAAGTCGCCCCCTCCGCTCCCGCCGGCCCCCCCGCCCTCTTGTTGCCGCCCGTGAGGGGCCCCGAACGGCGTCACCCCGGGGGAGGGGGGCCCGCCTCCTCTGGGGGGGGGCGGGGCCGGGCCATTAAGTGTACTTCGGCACCCGGTGTCCCCACGCCTTGGGAAGGCGCGAGCCCTCTTAGGGCACGGCCCCCGGCCGCCTCTTTGGAAAAACGGCCGGCCGGAGCATTTTTTTCCGAAGCGCGCCGGTTTGCACGCCTCCCAAAGCGCGAGGGCCTTCCGCCACCCACTGCTTTGCGCTAGGTGACGAGGAAGGCCATGCCCATGCGCGATTTCAAGGTCTTCGCCGGCAACTCCAACGTCGCTCTCGCCACCCGCATCTGCGAGCACCTCAAGCGGCCGCTCAGTAAGGCCGACGTGGGGAGGTTCTCCGACGGAGAGATTCAGGTGGAGATTGGGGAGAATGTCCGCGGCCAGGACACCTTCATCATCCAGTCCACCTCGCCGCCGGCCAATGACCACCTGATGGAGATGCTCATCATGGTCGACGCCCTGAAGCGGGCGTCCGCCGCCTCCATCACCGCCGTCATTCCGTATTTCGGCTACGCCCGCCAGGACCGCAAGGTGGTTCCCCGGACGCCCATCACGGCCAAGCTGGTGGCCGACTTGCTCGAATCCGCGGGCGCTACCCGCATGGTGTCGATGGATATGCACGTGGCCCAAATTCAGGGCTTCTTCCACATTCCGAGTGACCACCTCTTCGCCTCGCCAGTCTTCCTGGAAGACATCCGCCGACGCTTCGGCAACACCGAGGAGCTGGTGCTCGTCTCGCCCGACGCCGGCGGCGTCGAGCGCACCCGCGCTTACTCCAAGCGCCTCAATGCCGGCCTGGCGATTGTGGACAAGCGCCGCACCCGCGCCAACGTCTCCGAAGTGATGAATGTCATCGGCGACGTCCGCGGGCGCGACACCATCGTCATCGACGACATGGTGGACACCGCCGGGACGATCACCCAGGCCGCCAATGTCCTGAAGAACGAGGGGGCGCGAAGGGTGCTGGCCTACGCCGTCCACCCCATCCTCTCCGGCCCGGCGGTGAACCGCATCCAGGAGTCGGCGCTAGAGGAAGCCGTCTTTACCGACACCGTCCCGCTCGCCGCAGCGGCGGCGGCCTGCCCCAAAATCCGGCAGCTCAGCACCGCCCGCCTCTTCGCCGAGGCCATCCAGCGCATTTACTCCGGAGACTCGCTGAGCTCGCTCTTCGTCTAGCGAGGGCAACAAAAAGCGTGCACCGGTCAGGCTCCAGGGTGGTGGTGGTGGTGGAGGACGACCCGGACATCCGGGAAGTCCTTCAGGAGATGCTCGACGCGGGCGGCCACCAGGTGCTCACCGCCTCCAACGGGCGCGAGGCCCTGGAGGTGCTCGACCGCGTTGCCAGCCCATGCCTTGTGTTGCTGGACTTGATGATGCCGGTGATGAGCGGGTTCGCCTTTCTCGAGGAGCTCCGGCGGCGCCCGGACCAGGCCCGGGTCTCGGTGTTGCTCATTTCGGCCAACGCCCAGGTGGAGCAGACGGCGCGGGGCAGTAGGGTGGTGGGCTTCGTGAAGAAGCCCTTCGACTTGGACGACGTGCTGGCCCTGGTGGACAGCCACGCCAAGTAGCAGCCGAGCCCTTTGCCACCTACCGCACCGCCTCCGGCAGGGAGAAGGTAGCGTCCGTGTCACCGAGGCCCGTCTCCACCGCATGCCGCCAGTAGCGGAGCCCGGCCTGTAGGCGCAAAGCGTTCGCGCCTGGAACTCGCCCCAGCACCCTTCCAGCGCTGCTGACCAGGCCCCTCAGCGCGGGGACGACGAAGCGCCAGCCATTCCTGCTGAGGCCGAGCGCGTCGGCGTAGCTGTCCTCGAGGAGGAAGCGGGCCATGCCGTGGCCGAAGGCGACGACGGCCTCCGCCCGGGACTGCTCGGCTGTCGAGCGCGCCTCGGTGAGGGGGCTTTCCAGAAGGGCCAGCGCGAGTGCGCGCGAGTCTGCGTCGGGCGGCCGCTGGGTGAGGCGGATGAGGTCCCAGACGTCGCGCGCCTCAGTCTCGCTCGAGGCCAGCAAGTCAGGGCGGACGCCCAACAGCCAGCCGGTGGTACGCCACAGGTGCAGGACGTCGGAGACTTCCTCTTGCGAAAGCTTGAAGCCCAAGCGCCGCAGCCCGTCCACCAGCACCAGGGAGAAGAGAAGCACCGTTCCCGCCATGTCCAGCTGGTTGATGGGCGTCCCCCACTGGGCGCTGTCCCAGCGCTCCGAGGCGGAGAGCAGCCGGCGCACCTGGGCGTGCATCAGCCGCACCCGCGCGGTGGCGACGAAGCCGGGCGCTCCTGGCAGAAGCCCACCCTCGAGGTAGACGCTTTGGACAAACCTCCCGGTCTCGCCCAACCGGCGGGCGGCCGAGGCCCGCAGCCGGCCGGAGAAAACGAGGGGCTTGTTTCCTGCCGGCGAGCAGTACCCGAGGATGAGCGAGCGAAAGGCGAGGACCAGTCCTCCGAAGACTCCGGTGCGTAGCAACGCGGCGCCACCCCGCGCCGCGCGCGGGTAGTCCACCCAGAAGGGGACCTCAAGGAGGCCATCGCGAAAGCGCCGCAGCGCCTCTGGCGCCTTCTTGGGGCTGGCCAGTAGCAGCGCCTGGGTGAGCATCGATTCTCGCGCCGGGGCCGGAAGGGCGGCCAACGCCTCCACCGCCGCGTCGGCCGGCGCGTCCCCTTGGCCAAGCAGCGCTGCGAGCCGGTCAGCGCGCTGGCCAAAACGTGCGCGGGCTTCCTCGAGGTGTACCAGTCGGGCGGGCGTCACGGCCTGGGTCTGCTAACCGCCGCTTTGGCCCTCCGCTTGACGCCGCCCCGCCGCTGGGGCAAAAGCCGCGACAGCGCTGGCGAGAAGGCTCGCCGGACGCCACCCCCAAGGCATTCTCCGGGGCCCACCATCGGGGTGGGATGCCGGCCGCCTTGGGGAAAACAGCCTCCCGCATTTCCCCGAAAGAAGAAGGGTTACTCATGGCCGCCAGCGAGAAGAATGTCCTCCACGCCAAGTCCCGCGAGGGCGCGGGCAAGGGCCCGGCTCGCCGCCTGCGTGCTGCGGGGCTGGTGCCGGCCATTGTCTACGGGCGCCGGCTGGACGCCCCGGCGCACATTGCCGTGGACCCGCTCGACGTGAAGCACGCCATCGCCACCCCGCTCAAATTCAACACTCTGTTGACGCTGCGGGTGGAGGGCCAGTCAGACCGGCGCGTGTTGCTCAAGGACTACCAGCAGGACCCGGTCACCCGGGAAATGCTGCATGCCGACTTCCTCGACGTGCGCGAGAACGAGGAGGTGAAGGTGAATGTCCCGCTGGTGCTGGTGGGCAAGCCGGAAGGCGTGACTGCCGGCGGCATCCTCAGCCAGAACCGCCGCGACATCGAGGTGTACGTCATCCCCTCCGCCATTCCGGAGAAGCTGGAGGCCGACGTCAGCCACCTCAAGGTGGCGCAGTCGCTGCACATCCGCGAGGTGAAATTTCCAGCCGGCGTTCGGGTGAAGACGCACATCAACTACACGCTGGCGGTGGTGAACGTGCCGGAGAAGGAAGAGATTCCGGTGGTGGTGGCGGCACCGGTCGCGGGCGCAGTGGTACCCGGCGGCGCAGCGCCTGCAGCGGGAGATGCCAAGGGCGCGGCGCCTGCCGCGCCGGGCAAGGCCGGGGCTCCGGCAGCGGGCGACGCCAAGGCGGCCCCTCCGGCGGCCGGCGGCAAGAAGGACGACAAGAAGAAGTAGCTGAAGGGGCCGCGTGAAGCTCATCTGCGGACTGGGGAACCCGGGCGCCGAGCACGCCCGGGACCGGCACAATGCCGGCTTCCTGGTGGTGGAGCGCCTGGCCGCACGGCTCTGCATCCCGCTGGACAGCGCGAAATTCGACGGGCGGCTGGGGGCGGGCCGCCTCGGGGAAGAGCGGCTCCTTTTGCTGTTGCCGGAGACGTACATGAATCTCTCCGGGACGTCGGTGGCCGCCGCGGCGCGCTTCTACAAGCTTGAGCCGACGGACCTCCTGGTGGTGCACGACGAGCTGGACCTCCCCTTCGGCCGGCTGCAGCTCAAGCGCGGTGGGGGCACCGCGGGCCACAAGGGGTTGGGCAGCGTTGTGAGTAGCCTCGGGCAGGAGGGCTTTCTGCGCCTCCGGGTAGGTGTGGGGAAGCCCGAGGGAAAGGAGAAGACGGTGGGCCACGTCTTGTCCGGCTTCACACAGGAGGAGCGCACCGCCCTCCCGGAGCTTCTGGAGCGGGCCGCGGAGGCCTGCGTGGGCTGGGCCACCCTGCCCTTGGCCGAGGTCATGACGCGCTTCAACCGCAAGGGGTAGGGCCCCTTGCCAGCCGCCCGTCTTGACTTCCTGGCCCCGAGCCCGCTACGTACGCGCCCCCCTGTCCTTCTCAAGGGTGCGCTTTCAGCCAAGAGAGCGCCTCCTTGAAAAAAGGCCACGGGAGGTAGCAGTAAGCGCGGTGGTGGCGGGCGCGCACATTTCCCGTCCCCGGGTGGGTCGCTCCAGAGCAGCCCCTCCGCTCCCCGCTTCCTAGGGCCGAAGGCATTTTTTGGCTCCGGGCGGCACCATCCCGAGGGGACGAGCCACATGGCCGAGACGCATAAAGCGCATCTGCGCGAGTATGAGACCATCTTCCTGGTCAAGCCGGACTTGACGGACGACGGTGTGGACCGCATCAAGGACCGGGTCCGCACCATTGTTTCGCGGGACGGCGGCAAGCTTTTGCGCTTCACCGTGCTGGGGAAGAAGCGGACGCTCTACCCGGTGGCGAAACAGGCCCGCGCCATTTACGTCCATGCCCACTACTTGGGCGGTACGGCGATGGTGGCCGAAGTGGAGCGCAACCTGCGCAACTTCGACGAGGTGACGCGCTTTCTGTCGGTCAAAATCGCCGAGGACGTCGACCCCGAGACACGCCCGGTGTTGGAGGACGTGCGCATGGCGGGGGACGTCGACGAGCGGCCGCCGGGGGCGCCCGGCGCCCCGGGGGCACCGGTGGCTGGGGCGCGTGAAGGCGCGGCGGCAGCAGTCGTCCTGGACGACGAGGAGCCGGCCGAGGAGGCCTGAGGACACCCATGAACGAACCCGACAAGGCAATGGCGGTGAGTGCGGCGCCGGCACCCGGCGGACGGACCTCCTCGGGCGGAGGACGGCCCGCGGGCGGTGGCGGCTATGGCGGCGGTGGTGGAGGGGGCGGCGGCTACGGCGGTGGGGGCGGCGGTGGCGGCTATGGCGGCGGTGGTGGAGGGGGCAGCTACGGCGGTGGCGGTGGCGGCTACGGCGGCGGAGGCGGAGGTGGCTTCGGCGCAGGCGGCAACGGGGCCGGCGAGGACGAGCGCCGCGGAACGCGGGGCGGCTTTGGCCGCAAGAAGGTGTGCCGCTTCTGCACCGAGAAAAGCAAGCCGGACTACAAGGACCAGGCGGCGCTCAAGTACTTCGTGACCGAGCGCGGCAAAATTATTCCCCGACGCATTTCGGGCAACTGCGCCAAGCACCAGCGTCAGGTGGCGACGGCCATCAAGCGCGCGCGCGGCCTGGCGCTCATCCCCTACAACGCGCTGGTGGGCTAGGGAGCAAGCCATGCCGATGAAACTCATCCTCCGCGAGGACGTTCCCAACCTGGGCAAGTCCGGGGACCTGGTTTCGGTGAAGCCCGGCTTCGGTCGCAACTACCTGCTTCCGCGCAAGCTGGCGGTGCTGGCCAACGAGTCCAACGTGAAGCAGCTTCAGCATGACCGCGAAGTCATCTCCGCGCAGCAGGCCAAGCAACGGGGCGCCGCGCAGTCGCAGGCCCAGAAGCTCGAGGCGGTGGTGGTGCGCATCCGCCGCAAGGTGGGCGAGCAGGACAAGCTCTTCGGCAGCGTCACCTCCCTGGACATTGCCGAGGCGCTGGCGACGCAGGGCCTGAAGGTGGACCGCCGGGCCATTCACCTGGCCGAGCCCATCAAGACCACCGGCAAGCACGCTGTGGAAATCCGCCTGCACCGGGAAGTCACCTCCACCATTCACGTCGAGGTTTCCCCCGAAGGCTAAGGCGGGCCTCGGGTGGGCGCGGGCCCCGGCCGATTCCGGGGGTTGTCAGAGGACCCGGGGATGGTTTCTCCCCGGGGAAGGAGCGAGGTTCCAGCGATGGCGGTGGAGCGGCTGGAAGCACTGGGGCCACGGCGGTCGCTGCAGGACCTGGCCGCCGAGCGAGCCGTCCTCGGCGCCATCCTCACCGACAACACCGTGGTGGCGGCGGTCGGCGAGGTGGTCCACCCGGACGACTTCGCCAGCCCCGGCCACGTGCACATTTTTTCCGCGATGCTGGGCCTCGACGCCACCCAGCGCCCGGTGGACCACCTCACCCTGTCCGAGGAGTTGAAGCGACGGGGGCAGCTGCAGGCGGTCGGCGGTCCGGCCTACCTCATGTCTTTGGACCAAGTGGTGCCGGTGCCCTCCAGCGCCGTCACCTACGCCAATATTGTGAAGGACCAGGCGGTGCGCCGGCGACTGGCCGAGGCGGGCCGCGAGATTCAGGAGCTGGCCAGCCAGGACTCGGGCGAGCTCGACGCCATTCTCGACGAGGCCGAACGCCGCGTCTTTCTCCTCGCCGAGCGCAAACGCGAGGGAGACTTGAAGCCGGTGCGCGAGCTGATGGAGCGCACGCTCGACTTGCTGGACCGGATGAAGCTGTCGGCCACCGGCGTCACCGGCCTGTCCACCGGCTTCCTCGACCTGGACATGCAGCTCACCGGTTTTCACAAAGGCGAGCTGTTGGTGCTCGCCGCCCGGCCAGGGGTGGGGAAAACCTCGCTGGCCATGAATATTGCGTTGCACGTGGCCCTCAAGGAGTCATTGCCGGTCGGAATTTTTTCCCTCGAGATGCCCGCCGACCAGCTGCTGATGCGGCTGCTCGCCGCCAGCGCCCGGGTGGACATGAAGCGGCTGCGAGGCGGGAGGCTCACCGCCCACGACGAGGAAAAATTCCAGGAGGTGGCGGGAAGCCTCTTCAACGCACCGCTTTACATTGACGACACGGGCGCCCTATCGCCCTTCGACTTGCGGGCCAAGGCCCGCCGGCTGAAGCAAAAGAATGCGCAGCTCGGGCTTCTGGTGGTGGACTACCTGCAGCTGATGCACCAGAAAGGCCGGGTGGAGAGCCGTCAGCTGGAGGTCTCCGAAATCTCCCGCTCGCTGAAGGCGCTGGCCAAGGAGCTGGACTGTCCCATCCTCGCCCTCAGTCAGCTCAACCGGAAGGTGGAGGAGCGCAAGGGGGGACGCCCCATGCTGTCGGACTTGCGCGAGTCCGGCGCCATCGAGCAGGACGCGGACGTGGTCATGTTCATCCACCGCGACGACGAAGAGGACTCGGACCCGGGCGGCTATGGCTCGAGGGGC
Organism: Myxococcaceae bacterium; assembly: GCA_052143535.1. Lineage (GTDB taxonomy): Bacteria > Myxococcota > Myxococcia > Myxococcales > Myxococcaceae > JADGRA01. Next base: position 38,202 of record JBKQSS010000101.1, read on the forward strand.
GCGGTGCCGGTGGAGTTGATTATTGCCAAGCAGCGCAACGGGCCGACGGGCACCATCGACCTCGTCTTCCTCTCGGAATTCACCCGCTTCGAGAGCCGCGCCCGCGAGCCCTAAGCCGGGGCCTGTAGGTATTGGCGCACCGCCCGTCGAGCCCGAGCCACGGCAGTGGCTTCAGGCTGCCCAAGGGCCAACTCGGTGGCCAGCGTCGAGGCAAAGCGGCAGCCCGTGCCCCGCTTCTGGGGGCCACGCGGAAGGCGGCGGCCAACCCAACTCCGCACCCGGCCAGGCAGCGCCAGCACGTCCACCGGGGGCCCGGCGAGGTGCCCTCCCTTCACCACCACCGCCCCGAAGCCCTCTTCCAGAAGCGTGGTGGCAAGCCGGCGTACCACCGCCACGGTGGTGGGCACCCGGCGCTGTCCGAGCAGCCAGGCCAGCTCCGGGACGTTGGGGGTGAGCCACACCGACGGCTTGGCCAAGGCAAAGAAGTCCTCCCGACGTAACGCCGACAGGCGCTCGCCCCGCGAGGTGCGCACCACCGGGTCCACCACCAAAGGGATGTGCAGCCGCAAAAGGCGCGCCCCCAAAACGGCCAGCGTCGGTGCGTCCGGCACCGCCCCCAACTTCGCGCTCCGCGGGCGAGAGTCGAGTAATAGCGCGTCGAGCTGGGCCAGAAGGAGCCAGCGAGGGACAGCCAGGCAACGAAAGCGACTTCCTTGCGCCGTCAGCACCGTCGCCAGGCCGACGGGGCGGCCGCCCGCGGCGGCGACGGCCGCCACGTCGGCCAGCAGCCCGACGCGCCCGCTCGGCTCCAGGCCCCCCGCCACCAGGACGGCCGGCGCGCTAGCGGCGCGTCTCACGGGCCTTCTGCACCAGCGCTCGGTACAGCCCGAGCTGCAACGGCATGCTCTGCAGAAGCAGCTCCGGGTGCCACTGGACGCCCAAGGCAAAGGGGTGCTCGGTGGACTCGACGGCCTCCACCACCCCGTCCGGCGACGAGGCGCTCACCTTCAGCGTTGAAGCCACCCGCGACACGGCCTGGTGGTGGGTGGAATTCACCATCAGCTGCCCGCGTCCCAGCACCTCGGCCAGCGAAGTGCCCTCGCGTACGTCCACCGGGTGGCTCGGCTGACCCTTGTCGTTGCGCTGCTCGTGCTCCTTGGCCCCAGGGAGCTCGCGGCGCAAGTCCTGGTAAAGCTCGCCGCCGAGGACGACGTTGAGCAGCTGCATGCCTCCGCAGATGGCGAGAATGGGTAGCTTGCGTCGCAGGGCCGTCTGCAGCACCAGCGTCTCAAAGGCTGTCCGGGCGGGCTTGAGGGGCCCCAGCCCCTCGCGCGGGCTCTGCCCGTAGGCGTCCGGTGGGACGTCGAAGGCCCCGCCCGTCACCACCACCGCGGCCACCCGGTCCAGGTAGCCCTCCACCACCGCCACCTCGGCGCTGCAGGGAAGCACCAGCGGCAGGCCACCGGCGCGCAGCACCGCGTCCGCGTAAGCCGTCTTCAGGACGTAGCGAGCGACGTCCCCTTCGGCCTCCACGTCCGGGGTGATGCCCACCACCGGGCGACGCAGTGGGGTGCCGTGCGGTCTCACCTCTCCGGTATGCCTCGTTCCTCGACGCCGCGCAGGAATTCTTCCTGCAGTTGCCGGACGCGCCGGGCAATGTCCTTTGCCCCGAGGACGTCAGACACCACCGCGGCGGCGTAGGCCCCGGCCCGAGCCACGGCGCGGATGGAGGGCAGGCCGATGCCGCCAATGGCCACCACCGGCAGGGGGCTTTGGGCCACCACCTCCCTTAAGCCCGCAATCCCGAGGAGGGGCGCGGCCACCTCTTTGCTTCTCGGGGAGAAAATGGGGCCCAGCCCGACGTAGTCCGCCCCCGCGGCCTGGGCCGCTTGCGCTGCGCGCGCACTGCGCACCGTCACTCCGACCAGCGCCTTGGGGCCGAGCAACCGACGGGCTTCCTCAACTGGGAGGTCCTCGTCTCCCAGGTGGACTCCGTCGGCCGCGGCCAGGAGCGCCCAGTCCACCCTGTCATTCACCACCAGAGCTGCCCGGGCAGCATGCGCCTCGGCCGTCAGCAGGCGGATGAGGGCTACCGCCTCTGCCCCGGGCGTCCGCTTCAGCCGCAATTGGAGCACCCGCACCCCACCTTTCAGCAGCTGCTCGGCTTGCGCCAGGACAGTCAGCTCGGGGCAAGCGGTGTCGTCGGCCAGGGCGTAAACGCCAGGTGGAAACATGGGGCAGCCTTGGCTTCCTTTTCGGGGGGCAGTTGACGCCGGGGGCCTGTGCGCTAAAAGTCCCGCGCCCGGGGTGTTCCCGGCAAGGACTACGGAAGAGGGCTTCACCCCCATGGCCGAAACTTTGGACCCCAAGCTGTTCGACAAACGCACCGCCGCCCGCTACCGGGACTCCGGCCTCCTCGACGAGAAGGTGTGGGAGAAGCACCTCAAGTCGCTTCCGGACTTGGCCGACGAGAGTCTCATCGTTGATACGCGGATGAGCTCTGAACCGGACGAGGACGACTAACACACCCTTCCCAGAGGGGGCGGCTCACGTGAGCGAACGGCGCGGGGAAAGCTTCGTCATGCACAGGGCGCCCGGCGGACCGGGGCCGGTCGACTTCACCACCTTCCTGTTGGGACTGGCCAGCTCGGCCCTCATCCACATGGGGGCCAGCGCCCACCCCGACACCGGCCTTGTCCAAAGGGACGAGGCGCTCGCGCGCCAGAGCCTCGACCTACTGGCCCTGTTGAAGGAGAAGACGCGGGGAAACCTCACTCCGGAGGAGGAGCGGCTCTTCTCCACGCTGCTCACCGACTTGCGCCTCAAATTCCTCGGGGCCACCGGGCCTTGAGCGGCGCGGTTGGCGCGCTTCCCGGCCGCCTGCGCACGGCCTCCCTTCTCAGCATGCTGTTGAGCGGGTGGTGCGGCTTCTTCGCTGCCTGGGACGGCTTCTCGCTTGTCCGCCTGGATGAGTTGAAGCAGGCCCAGCCGCTCTTCACGCCCCCCATGGACCCGGCCCTGGCTGAACGGCTGGTGGCCTCGCGACTCCTCGCCTTGGAGCACATGCGTGAGCCGCGCATGGTGGTGCTGTTCGCGCTGGCGCTGGCCTGCTCCTTGAGCCTGGTCGCCTCCAGCCGCCTGCTTCGTCCGGCGGGGCTTCCCCGCGAGGGCGTCCGGCGGATTCTGGTGTGGGCGTTGGTTGTCGCGGCGGCGCTGCGCACCATCAATGGAGCCCAGGACACCGTCCTGGACCAGGGCACCGCCGACGTGATGCGGGTCGGCCTGGCGCTCCCCCAAGGCCTGCCCGCCGCCACCGGCGAGGAAGTGCGCCGGCTCCTGGGGCCCGTCTTTTTCGTCTTCACCATTGTCCGCACGGCGCTGGTGGTGGGGCCGTTTCTCTTCTTGAGCCAGTACTTCCGCTCGGCCCGCGTCAAGGAATGGGTGGCGCGCGAGGACGCGCGTTCGACGTGAGCGCGCCGGCCCTAGCCCCAGGGAAAACCCGCGCCGACCAGGCGGGCCTGCGCCTCATCATCGGCTACAAACTCCTCAAGGGCGTCCTCACCATCGCCTCAGGCATCATCATCGGCGGTGCCTTGGTGCTCGGCTTCGGGCCAGCGGTGCAGGCTCACGCCGCCCGCGTTCAGGAGCACGCCACCGCCGCCTGGGCGCTGCACGCGGCGGAACTGCTCAGCAAACTCAGCACCCCGCGCTGGCTGCGGTGGTCCGCGGTGGCACTGGAGCTCGACGGCACGGTGTGCCTCATCGAGGCCTGGGCACTGCGCGAGGGCCATGCCTGGGGACCATGGCTGGTGGTGGTCATCACCGCACTCTTCCTGCCGCTCGAGGCCCTCGAGCTGTGGCGCCACCCGCGGCTGAGCCGGCTCGGGCTCCTGGTGGGAAACCTCGCCATCCTCGTCTTTCTCAGCTGGTATGCGCGGCGCCACTCCTCCCGGCTCAGCCGCCCCAGCGCACCTCCGGCGCCGCCGGCCCTTCCCTGAGTGACGCTGAAGAAAACTCCGCCCCGGCCAGCTGACGACTGCGGCAAGCGGACCAGGCGTCACCCTGGGGGTGGGGGCGCCCTTGCCGCCGGGGCACTATTTCAGCCCGGGCTTTTCCATGTCCCGCAGGTTGGTGCTGTACACCTGCCCGGTCGCCGAGAGCGTCACCTTCACCAAGGCCCCACCGAGGTCACCGTTGCGCAAGGGGTTGAGCTCGACCACCACCTTGTCGCCGGCGCTGAGCGCCTTGCGGTTCCAGCCGGTGCGGGTGAGGTTCCCTGGGCTGGTCATCTCCAGCCACCAGACATCCGGCTTGTTGGGGTCCTTCCCCTCGACGTTTACCCAGACGACGACGTGCGGGTTGGTCCATTGAAATTCCTTCACCGTGCCGGTGATGGTGACCGTCTTGGTGAAGTCGAACATGGCGAATGAATGATGAGCCGAGGCGGGCAGGGCCAGCGCTGTCAGCGCGGTCAGCAGCAGCAGTCTCCGAAGAAACCCGTTCATCTGTAACTCCCTCTATTTGGTCTGGGGGACGGGGTTACCGTCGGCGTGGGGAATGGGCACCCAAACGGCGTTGCCGTGCGCATCCTGGCGCTCGGCGTAGCTGCCCTGTAGGCAGACGCCTTCGAGGATGTCGTACTTGCGTGCGCGCTGTCGGAAATAAATGCGCGTCGTCTTCCACGGCGCGGTCAGGACGTGGGGGGCAATAATCTCGAGGTCATCATGCAGCACGTCGGGCTCGGCCAGGTGGATGCGCTCGATGACGTGGAGGTCACCGTTGTTGGGGATGCCGACCGCTTCGCTGACCGCCAGGTAAGCCTCCGGCAGGACCCCCACGGTGTCGACCACCAGGGTGTCCCCCTCCCAGTGGCCGATGGAGTGACCGTGAAAGCTGGGGTCCGGGTCGGCCGGATGGGGGCGCCCGTCGGTGTAGATGCGCCGCAGCCGGTTTGCGTCCATCTCGCCGAGGAGAGTCACCCGGCCGGGGGTGAAGAGGAACTCGAAGGCATTGTGGGTGATGAGCATCCAGGTCGGCATGCCCTCGGGCAGGCAATTGATGAAGAGACCGCGCGGCCGCCCGGCGTTTTCCTCCGCCTCCATTGCCGCAATCTGCTCGGCCGCCTTCGGCTGCCAGGGCACCGGGTCGGTGCGAATGCGCTTGGCCTGGTCGCTGACGAAGGGGGTCCAGACGCCGCTCCAGTCGGGAAGCTTGGCGAGGGCAGCCCATTGCCCGGGCTTGGGGGCGGGGTTGATGCTGACCGCTGCTTGGTCCTCAGCGCGCAACGGCGGGGCGAGGAAAAGGAGGGCCAGGAGCACGGTCCCTTCACTTCGGTTCATGGCTTCCTCGACGAGCGTCCGGCCAGCGCAGGCGCCTCAAGACATCTCACGAATGCGAATTCATAGTGAAACCAATCCAGCGGGCCACCACCACCACGCTCACCCAGCAGAGCAAGCTGACTCCTCCCGCCAGCCGGGCGCGCCAAGGGGTGAGCGGTGCTGCCTCCCACTGGGCGAGGCTTCGGCGGGCCCACCAATGAAAGACGGCCATATTCAGCCCGGCCAGCAACAGCAGTCCCATTTTCGCTCTCAGAAAGGGATTGCGCGCATAGGCCGGGGCATTCGAGGCGAAGAGGAGAAAGCCCGAGGTCACCGCTAGCCCGAAGGCGGCCCAGGTGACGGGGAGGACGTCGCGGAGCACCCGCCCAACCGGCCGGTCGCGCCAGGCCACGCCCAAAAGTCGTAAGTCAACGACGCTGATGGAGCCGACCACCAGGGTGATGGCCAGGACGTGGACGCACTCAATCCAAGGGAAGGCGTATTCGTTCTCGCGGATGCCGGCCGCCCAGCCGGTCGCGTAAAGCCACTCGAGCCAGCTCGTCACCGGTGCCACCTCACCGTTGGACGCCCATGTAGGCAATCCACCGGCCGGCGAAGAGGATGCCCACCCACAGGCCGATGGAGGTTGTGGCGAGCAGTCGGGCCAAGCGGCCACGCCAGCGGCTCGAGCTCCAGTAGTCGGCGTTTTTTCGGAGCGGCCCTGCGGTAACGGCGGTGACGGCCAAGGCGGCGAGCAGAAGTGCCATCTTGAGCTGGAAGGCGGGATTGAGCAACGAGCGCGCTGGCTCGGCGCAAATCATCAGCGCGCCGCTCAGAAGCAGCACCACCACCGCACCGAAGATGACTGGAACAAAGCGGCTCGAGACGCGGCCAAGCGAGACGTCCCTGCCGCTTTTGCCCAACAGCCGGAGGTTGAAGAGCAGCATCGAGCCCATCACCGCGGCGATGGCCAACAGGTGCACCGTCTGAACGGTGGGTATTGCCCACTCGAGCGTCTGAAGCTTCAGGCTGAAGGGCGTGAGCTCGAGCCAAGCACAAAACGCGGCCACGGTTGCGCGCATCACCCGGAGCCTAGGCTCGCCAACGGCCAGCCGTCCGTACCTTTCGACGGCCCGCCCACTTGCTTCGAGGAGGGTTTCAGTCCGGAAAATTCGTGTGCGGAGTCAGCAGTGAGGCCACATCCACCTCCGGCCCCTCAAGCGGCAGCAGCGTTCCTGGCGCGTAGGCGAGCCGGAGCAGCTCCTCCCGGCTGAGCCCCAACAGGCGCGCCAGCCGGCCCATGGGCCAGCGCTCCCGAAGCGCCTCAAACTCCTGCTCGGAGAGCTCCTCGAGCTCGAGGTCCAGCTCCTCGTAGAGGAGTGTTTCGCCGCCCACCGGGGTGCCTCCGTTGTAGGCCCGCACCGCCTCGAAGAGGTCCGGGTCAACGGCGTAGGCGTGCACCGTCCCCTGCTGGGCCAATGAGAGGGCCGCCGCCAGGGCGTGGTGCTGGCGGTACCACTCCGCCCCGGCCGGGCCGTAGGTGTGCGGCCCGTCATAGGCCAGGCGGACCAGCCTCCGGCTCGCGTCCACGGACAGAAGGAGACTGGCCGCTTCCGGCGACTGGCCGTCCGCGGTGAGGGCCGCGCGGCCAAGCCCTTGCAGCGCCACGCCGGCCAGGCTCTCGGCCCGGAGGAGGTAGCCGCCGTGGGCTTCAATGCGGGGCGCAAACACGAGGGGGACGCACCGGGCGTTTTACGCGCCGTCTTGGCGTCTTGCCAAGGGCTGGCAAAGGCTTACCTTGGCGCCATGCGAATCGACCAGTTCACCGTCAAGGCCCAGGAGGCCATCCAGGCCGGGCAGGCGCTGGCCCGTCGGGCGGGAAACCCCCAGTACGAGCCGGAGCACCTGGCGCTGGCGCTGCTCGACCAGGAGCAGGGCCTGGTGCCGGCCATCGTCCAGCGGGTGGGCGCCGAGCCCCAGCTGTTGCGCGACCGTCTCCAGGAGGCACTCGGCAAGCTTCCCAAGGTTTCCGGCGGCGAGGGGGCCACCCTGTCCCAGCGGCTGCTGAAGCTTTTCGACAAGGCCGAGGACGAGGCCAAGGCGCTGAAGGACGAGTACGTCTCGAGTGAGCACCTGCTGTTGGCCTGTATTCAGGACAAGGGCAGCGTGGGGGAAGTCCTCAAGGCCTCAGGCATTACCCATGCCCGCGTCCTCTCGGTGCTGAAGGAGTTACGCGGAGGCCGGCGCGTCACCTCCCAGGAAGCAGAGGACAGCTACCAGGCCCTCGAGAAGTATGGACGGGACCTCACCGCCGACGCCCGGGCCGGCAAGCTGGACCCGGTCATTGGCCGGGACGAGGAGATTCGGCGCGTCATCCAGGTGCTCAGCCGCCGCACCAAGAATAACCCCGTCCTGATTGGCGAGCCGGGCGTGGGCAAGACGGCCATCGTGGAGGGCCTGGCCCGGCGGATGGTGGACGGCGACGTGCCGGAGGGGCTGAAGGACAAGCGGCTGGTGGCGCTGGACCTGGGCGCGATGGTGGCCGGAGCCAAGTTTCGCGGTGAGTTTGAGGAGCGCCTCAAGGCGGTGCTCCATGAGATTGCCGCCGCGGAGGGCCAAATCATCGTCTTCATCGACGAGTTGCATACCCTGGTGGGCGCGGGCAAAGCCGAAGGGGCGATGGACGCTGGCAACATGCTGAAGCCGGCCCTGGCGCGCGGCGAGCTGCACTGCATCGGCGCCACCACCCTCGACGAGTACCGCAAGTACATCGAGAAGGACGCGGCCCTGGAGCGGCGCTTTCAGCCGGTGATGGTGGGCGAGCCCACCGTCCCGGACACCATCAGCATCCTGCGCGGGCTGAAGGAGCGCTACGAGGTGCACCACGGCGTGCGCATCCAGGACGCGGCCCTGGTGGCCGCCGCCACGCTGTCCAACCGCTACATCGCGGACCGCTTCCTTCCGGACAAGGCCATCGACTTGGTGGACGAGGCGGCCAGTCGGCTGCGCATTGAGATTGACTCCATGCCCACCCCCATCGACGACATCCGCCGTCGGATTACGCAGCTCGAGATTGAGCGCGAGGGGCTGAAGAAGGAGTCGGACAAGTACGCCCGGGAACGCCTTCAGGCCTTGGAGAAGGAGCTGGCTGACTTGCGCGAGACGTTTTCCACGCTGAAGGCGCACTGGGAGGCGGAGAAGGGCGCCATCGCCAAAATCCGCGCCGTCAAGGAGAAGCTGGACAAGGCCCGCACCGAGCAGGCGGCGGCAGAGCGCCAGTCGGACCTCAACCGCGCAGCCGAGCTGAAATTCGGGACCATCCCCGCCCTGGAACGGGAGCTGGAAGAGCAGAACGCGAAGCTCACTGAGCTCCAGAAGAAGCAGAAGTTTCTCAAGGAGGAAGTGGACGCCGAGGACATTGCCCAGGTGGTGGCCAAGTGGACGCACATTCCGGTGTCACGCCTCATGGAGGGGGAGGTCCAGAAGCTCATCCACATGGAGGAGCGGCTGGAAAAGCGCGTGGTGGGGCAGCGGCTGGCCATCGAAGCGGTGAGCAACGCCATCCGCCGCGCCCGCAGCGGTCTGCAGGACCCCAACCGCCCCATCGGCTCCTTCATCTTCCTCGGGCCAACCGGCGTCGGGAAGACGGAGACGGCCAAAGCACTGGCCGAGTTCCTCTTCGACGACGAGAACGCCCTCATCCGGCTGGACATGTCCGAGTACATGGAAAAGCATTCCGTCTCCCGTTTGGTGGGCGCGCCTCCCGGCTACGTGGGCTACGACGAGGGCGGGCAGCTCACCGAGGCGGTCCGCCGGCGTCCCTACTCGGTGGTGCTGCTCGACGAGATTGAGAAGGCGCACCCGGACGTCTTCAACGTGCTGCTACAAATTCTCGACGACGGCCGGCTCACCGACAGCCAGGGCCGCACCGTCGACTTCAAGAATACGGTGCTCATCATGACCTCCAACCTCGGCAGCCAGGGACTGGTGGCCGCCGAGGGCAAGGGCTTTGACGAGGCGGCCCGGGCACGGGTGATGGATGCGCTGCGCGCCCACTTCCGGCCGGAGTTTCTCAACCGGGTGGACGAAATTGTCATCTTCGAGCCGCTCCAGAAGAGTGACTTGCACCACATTGTGGACATCCAGCTGGGCCGGCTGCGCAAGCTGCTCGAGGACAAAAAGCTGACGCTGGAAATGACCGACGGGGCGAAGGCCTTCCTCGGCGAGCACGGGTATGACCCGGTGTACGGAGCCCGCCCTCTCAAGCGCGCCATCCAGAAGTACCTCCAGGACCCGCTGGCCATGAAGGTGCTCTCCGGCGAGTACCTCCCAGGCGACAGCGTGCGGGTGGACGCCGGCAAGGGAGAGCTCCGCTTCGGCAAGCCCGTCCGGGCATAGAGCGTCCTTCCAAGAGACGGCCGGGGGCGAGTCGTGTCAGAACGACATGCTGTGGACGTCACCGTCGTCGGGGCCGGCGTCATTGGCCTCACCACCGCCGTGGAGCTGCAGGCCGCTGGGCACCGAGTGCAGGTGGTGGCCGCGGCGAAGGGAGACGCCACCACCTCCGCTGTGGCCGGGGCGCTGTGGTTTCCCTTTTATGCCGACCCACCGGGGCGGGTGAATGGCTGGGCACGCCGTTCGCGCGAGCGGCTAGAGGCCCTGGCCCGGGACGTCCCCATCGCAGGTGTGGACGTCCTCACCGCGTACGAGGCAGCCGGCGGGGCCGAGGCGCCCTGGTGGGCCCCCAGCGTGCCAGACCTCACTCACGTCGACAGCTCCCCACTCGGGTGTCCGGCCTGGCGCTTCTCTGCCCCGAGGGTGGAGCCGGCGCTTTTCCTCGGGTGGCTCGAGGGACAGCTGCAACGGCCCATTCACGCTGAAAAGGTGACGTCCCTCGAGGCGGTGGAGGGCGAGGTGGTGGTGCACTGCGCCGGCCTCGGGGCGCGCGCCCTGGCCGGCGACGCTTCTCTCCAGGCGGTGTACGGCCAGGTGCTGTTGGTGGCGCCCGGGGAGCTCGACACTGGGCTCTCTCTGGCGGACGCGCGCGACGAGTCGGCCATGCTGTACAGCATCCCCCGGCGCCGGGACGTCGTCCTCGGCGGCTGCGCCCTGCCCTGCCCCGACCAGCAGTCCCTTACTCCGGACCCGGTGCTGCGGGAACTCATCCTCGAGCGCGCCCGCGCCTCGGGGCTCCGGCACGGGCCCGTCCTCGGTGAGCGCGCGGGGCTACGGCCGTACCGGCCCTCGGTGCGACTCGAGCGGGAGGGCCGCGTCATTCACAACTACGGCCACGGCGGCGCCGGCTATACGCTGGCCTATGGGTGCGCCGAGGGCGTGGTTGAGTTGCTCAGTCGTTGAGCAGAGCAACTGCAAGCCGGCTGGACTCTCGGAGACCCGAGTTGCGTGCCAGGAGACCTGGCGCGGCCAAGCCCTGGACCGTGTTTGCCTCGCCCCGGGGCCGAACGGCACCCTCCTCCTTCTGTCGTCCCCCGGCGACCGGCCTACTCTGGGTAGCGCACCTCCACCAGCACCAGCCCCTGGGGCGGAGCGGTAGGGCCCGCTTGGGTCCGGTCGCGCGAGGCCAGCACCTCGGCCACCCAGGAGACGGGCCGCCGGCCGCGCCCCACTTCCACCAGCGAGCCGACAATGTTGCGCACCATGTGCTTGAGGAAGGCCGTCCCCTCCACCTCGAATTGCACGACGTCTAAGGAGGAGACGAGGGCCAGCTCGCGCAGGGAGCGCAGTGTCGTCCGCGCCTCGCAGTTGGAAGCCCGAAAGGCGGAGAAGTCGTGGCTGCCCACCAGCGGTCGGGCCGCCTCGTCCATGGCGGCCACGTCCAAGGGGGCGAAAAGCTCCCAGTGCGTCCGCCGGCGCAGGGGCGAGCGGACCGGCCGGTTGGAGATGAGGTAGCGGTAGCGTTTGCCGAGGCTGTCGCGCCGCGGCTCGAAGCCCTCGGACACCTCAACCGCCGCCACCACCGAGATGTCCTCGGGTAAAAGCGCCGAAAGGCCCCGGAGGTAGGCCGTCAAGGGAAGCGTCCTTGGTGCCGTGAAGGCCACCACCTGCCCCAGTGCATGGACGCCGGCGTCGGTGCGGCTGGCGGCCAGGGTGGACACCTCCCTGCCCAAAAGCTCGCCCAAGGCCCGCTCCACCACCTCTTGCACCGAGAGGCCGTTGAGTTGGCGCTGCCAGCCGACGTAGGCCGTGCCCTCGTACTCCAGCGTCAGCTTGAGACGAGGCATTTAGCGGTACTTGAGCCAGTCGCGGAGCACGTCCCGCGCCAGCTCCTCGGCGCCCAGTCCATGACGCTCGGCCACGGCCTGCAGCGCCCGGCGTTCTGACTCCCCGAGCGTCACCTCCAGCGGCGCGCCGTCCATGGCCGGGACGCCGTTGCCGTCGAGCGGCGCGTCCAGCCGCCGTGCCAGCCGGGCGCGCTCTTCGTCCAACTCGCCGGCGAAAAGCTGCTTGAGAAAGTTGGACAGATGGATGCTCGACGGGCGGAAGGGGAATTGCCCCATCACCCGCTCCAAGTCCCGTTGCATGTCCCAGGCAGAGCCGTAGCGCTTCTCTCGGTCCTTCTCCAGGGCCCGCATCACCACTTGCTCCACCGCCGGCGGAATGTCCGGCTTGAAGTAGGAGGGGCCGTAAATTTTCCCATCGGTGATGGACTTGAGGACAGCCACCTCCGAGTCGCCGGTGAAGAGGCGGTAGCCAGTGAGCCACTCGTAGAGGACGACCCCGAGCGAGAAAATGTCGCTGCGCTGGTCGAGCGGCTGTCCGAGGCATTGCTCGGGACTCATGTAGGCCAGCTTCCCCTTAATTTCGCCGGCCTGGGTTTGCCCCACCTGTCCGCGCGCCTTGGCGATGCCGAAGTCCAGCACCTTCACCATGCCATCGAAGGAGACGAAGACGTTTTCCGGCGTCACGTCGCGGTGGACAATGTGCAGCGCGTTGCCCCAGGCGTCGGCCTTCTGGTGCGCGTAGTAGAGGCCCTCGCACACCGAGGCAGCAATCTTCAGCGCATAGACATGCGGAAAGGGAATCCCCAACGCGGCCGCTTTGGGAATAATACGCGCCATGTCGCGGCCGAAGAGGTACTCCATGGCGATGAAGTAGTTGTCGCCGATGCGCCCCAATTCATGAATTTGCACAATGTTGGGGTGGGTGAGTTGCGAGGCGAGCCGGGCCTCGTTGAGGAACATGGTGACGAAGCCCTCCACCCGGGTGAGGCTGGGCAGGATGCGCTTGATGACGAGCGTCTTCTCGAAGCCCTCCATTCCGGCCTGTCGGGCGAGAAAAATTTCGGCCATGCCTCCCACCGCCAGCCGGTCAAGGAGGGTGTATTTCCCGAAGCGGGCGGGGGCTGGCGAGTCAGGCGCGCTCACGCTTGCAAGGCTAGCGCATTGGCGTCGAGCCGCAGCACCTCCACCTTGAGAGTCGCCGGCTCGCCGGCAGCGCGAGGGAAGTCCACCAGGGAGGCGCCCAGTCGCGCCACGCGGCGCCCGACGCGCCCGGAGGAGGCCAGCCCCTGTTGCACCAAAGCCGCAAAGCGCTCCACGGAAAGGCTTTGCTGGTTGCAGCAGGCAATGAGGAGCCCTCCTGGGGCCACCACCGCGGCGGCCCGGGCCACCAGCACTGGCGTGTCTCGGGCGACGGTGAAAGGGCCAGAGGGGCCGCGGGCGAAGGCGGGCGGGTCCAGCACCACCGAGGAGAAGGTGCGCCCAGCCCGGGCCAGCCGCCGCAGCCAGGCGAAGACGTCGCCCGGCAGCGCTTCAGCCACCTGGGCGTTGAGCGCCGCATTCTCCAGGGCCCAGCCCAGGGCGCGTTTGCTCAAGTCGACATTGGCGGCCGCCCTGGCGCCGCCGGCGAGGGCGGCGACGGCGAAACCCCCGGTGTAGGCAAAGCAGTTGAGCAGCGTCATTCCTTCGGCATGGGCCCGAAGGAAGGCCCGCGTGTCGCGCATGTCCAAGTAAAGCCCCACCGCCAGTCCCTCGGCCGGGCGAATGCGGAAGACGAGGCCCCCCTCCAGCACGTCCACCGTCTCCAGTGGGGAGCCATAGGCCGGGCGGGAGGGGGCGCGGGCACGGACGTCCTCCGGCAGAAGACGGCTCGCCGAGCGCGGGCGGCGCTTCACGTACACCGCACGGGGGGCGCACTCGGCGACGAGCGCCTCGAGGAGTGGCCCAGCCTCTTGCTGGGTGTAGAGCGCCAACACCAGGACGTCTCCGAAGACGTCCACGGTGGCACCGGCAAAGCCGTCGGCGACTCCGTTGACCAGCCGGTAGGCCGTGGTGCGTCCGTTGGCGAGAAGCGGCTCGCGTCGCTCGGCCGCCCGGCGGAGTTGGGCGCGTAGCCCCCGCTCAGCGCCGCGCACGCCGGACCGCCACCGCCTCGCGCTCGAGCTCCAGGGCGTCTGCGCCCAGCAGCTGGCCGTCGCGCAGCACCACCCTGCCCGCCACCACCGTCCAGGCCACCGGCGCCCGACTCACCTCGGCCGCCACCTCGGCCGTCCAGACGTCCTCGGCGGGCAGCAGGTCCAAGAGGACCAGGTCGCCCAGCCCGCCGTCGACGACGCGGCCGGCGGGCGCGCCGTAGACGTCCGAGACGAGGTCCGCCCCACCGCCATGGAGGAGTGCCGGGACGAGCTCCTCCGCCCACAGTCGCCCCAGCCGTCCCGCCTTGCGCCCCATCGCCAGGGCGGCGTCCCACTGCTGGGGAAGGGTGCCCAGCCCGGAGGTGCCGAGCGCCACCCGGTGCTCGGGAATCCACAGCGCCTCAAAGCCGTGTCCCTCCGTGAGGAGGTCCCGCAGCGGGCACCAGGCCACCAGCACGCCTTTCTCGGCGAGCACCCGCGCCTCGTGCGCGTCAACGCAACGCGCGTGCGCAGCCACCGTCCTTGGACCGAGCAGCCCGTGGCGCGCCAGCCGCTCCACGCTGCGCACTCCGTACTTCTGGTAGTTGAGGACCAAGTCCTCGTCGGTTTCCGCCAAGGCGAGGTGCACCACCGACTCTGCCGCGGCGCTCGCACCGGCCAGACGGGCCAACAGCGGCTCAGGAGCATCCGCCAGGCGCGAAAGGCCCACCGCCCCCCGCACCAGCGGGTGTTCCGACCAGGCCCTCAAGAAGTCCATGTTGGCCTCGAGCGGCCCCTGCCAGCCCTCGCCCCCGGTGGCGTGCGAGGCCACCAGGCGAATGCCGAGGCGCTCGGCGGTGAGGGCCTCCATGGCCAGCGCCTCGGCGGGCTGCTCCACCGAGGCGAGGTGCTCGAAGGTGCAGGTGACGCCCGAGCGCAGGGCACGTGCCAGCGCGGCGGCGGCGAGCGCCTCCACCTCGGAGGCGGTCCACCGGGCCGGGGAGGCGAGAGCTCCAGTGAGGCGGGCATGGGCGTCGACGCGGCCCGGCACCAACAGACGGCCCCGGGCATCCACCGCCCAGTCTCCAGGAAGCACCGGGACGCCCGCGTCCGGGCCAACATGAGAGACCCGAGTTCCCTCCACCACCACCACGCGGCCCTGCGCGAGGCGTTCCCCCTCGAGCAGCGTGCAGTTCTTGAAGAGGAGCCGTCCGTCCATTCGCGTGCGCGGGCCAGCCGGTCCAGCGTAACCTTTCGGGCCCAGCGCTCGCCATGGACATTCCCCTGCCCGACGCCTTGGCACACCTCCGCTGGGGTCAGGACTTGCGCTTGGCCGAGGTGCGTGGACAGTGCCCGGTGCTGCAGCGCCTCGGCCGGCTAAAGGTGGGGGAGACCCTGGCCTCGGCGCTCGAGGTGGACGAGAGCCGGGCCAGGAGTCTCGACGCGCTGGCCCTCGGCGGCGGCGTGGAATTCCTCCGCGTCGGCGGCGGAGAGTCGGGCGGCTGGGTGCGGCTGTGGTTGTCTTCCTCACAAGGGCTGCGTCATGCCTGGGTGCTGGACCTCGAGGCGGTGCTGCACCAGGCGCCGCCGTTGCAAATCTCCCGGCTGTCCTCGGCCCTCAGCCATGAGCTCCGCAATCCCCTCTCCAGCGTGAAGCTGTCGGTACAAACCCTGGCGCGAAACCCGGAGCTCTCGGCACGGGACCAGCGCCGGCTCACCATTGCCCAGCGGGAAATTCGCACCCTGGAACGAATGCTCACCATGCTGGCCGAGTACGGGCGGGACCGCCCGGTGACGCTGGAGGCGGTGGGGCTGAGGGAGCTGGTGGCGCGGGCGGTCGAGGCCATCTCCTCGGAGCTCAAAGGACGCCAGCAGTCGGTACAGGTGGACGCCCCGGCGAGCCTGCCAGCGGTGCGCGCCGACGCCCACCGCACCTGGCCGGTGCTGTCGCAGTTGTTGCTCAACGTGGCCGCCGCCCTCCCAGAGGGCGCCAAGGTCGAGGTGAAGCTGCTGTCGCGCCCGGGCGGAGGCGCCTTGCTGACGGTGCGGGACTTGGCCACCACCCTGTCGGTCGAGGAGCAGGCCCAGGCCTTCGAGCCGTTCGGTTCCCGGCTGGCGCGGGGGGCCGGGCTGTCGCTGGCCGCACTGCGACAAGTCATGCTGCACCAGGAAGGCCGCGCCGAGGTGCACACGGACGAAAAGCCTGGCACCCTCTTCACCCTAGTCTTCGCCCCAGGCTGAAACGCAGAAAGCCATGCCTCCTGGACGTCCCAGCGACACGCTGCTCATCGTCGACGACGACCTGTCGTTGCTCGAGACGCTGACCTTGCATTTCGAGGAGGTCGAGCGCGACGGCGAGCCGCGTTTCCACGTCGTCACCGCCACCACCGCCGAGGCGGCGCTTCGGGCGGCGAGCACCAGTTCACCCTCGCTCGTCATCCTGGACATGATGTTGCCGGACCGGACTGGGCTGGACATCATCGAGGAGCTGCACGAGCGCTGCGGCGACGCGCCCATCGTCCTGGTCACCGCCTACCACGACATGGAGTCCACCATCCGGGCGATGAAGCTCGGGGCCTTCGACTACGTGCACAAGCCCTTCCCCGACCCGGGGGTGCTGGACTTGGTGGTGGAGCGGGCGCTGCAGGTGAGGCAGCTCTCGCGCCGCGCGCTGGCGGCGGCCGCCGGTGTTCCGGCGGCGGCGCGGCTGGGCGACATTGTCGGTCGGACGCCCGTCATGCAGGCGCTGGTCAAGGAAATCGGACGCGTGGCCGCGGCCACGCGGGCCTCGGTGCTCATCACCGGCGAGTCCGGGACGGGCAAGGAGCTCATCGCCCGAGTCATCCACAACTACTCCTACGACGAGCCTCGCCCCTTCATCGGCATCAACTGCTCGGCAATTGTCGACACGCTGCTCGAATCCGAGCTGTTCGGGCACGAACGGGGCGCCTTCACCGGCGCGGTCGCCCTCAAGCCGGGAAAATTCGAGCTGGCGGAACAAGGCACCATTTTCCTGGATGAGATTGGGGACTTGTCGCTGCCGCTTCAGGCGAAGCTGCTGCGGGTTCTCCAGGAGAGGGAATTCGAGCGGGTGGGTGGGGTAAAACGCTTGCCGCTCGAGGCCCGCATCATCGCCGCCACGCACCGGGACCTGGCGGCCGAAGTCCAGGCCGGCCGCTTCCGCGAGGACCTCCACCAGCGGCTGCGGGTCATCAACCTCCACCTCCCGCCGCTGCGAGAGCGTCCCGACGACATCCCAGCGCTGGTCCAGGCGCTGCTCGAGCGGATTAACGAAAAGGTCCACCAGCGGGTGAACCGCGTCCCTCCCGAGGTGCTCGAGCATCTGCGCGCTCTGCCCTGGCGCGGCAACATCCGGGAGTTGGAGAATGTCCTCACCCGGGCGGTGGTGCTGGCACCGGCCGACGTGCTGCTGTCGGAACACCTGCCGCCATTGGAGTTACCGGCGTCCACCTCGGGACGGCCGGTCACCTGGCCACTGGAAGGCCCACTGCCGACGTTGGCCGAAGCCGAGCGCGTCCTCATTTCGCGCGCCCTGACTCTCACCCACGGCCACAAAGGTAAGGCCTGCCAGTTGCTCGGCATCAGCCGGCCCACCCTTGAGCGAAAACTGGCGAAGTACCAACTCCTCGAAACGTTTGCTCGCCGCCTCAAGACCGTCTCCTGAGAGACGCTGTTAGCGCCGCGACACTCCCTTCCCAACAATTGAACGAAACGTTACAATTTCACGAAACGTTACACCCTTGCAGGCAGATGTTGCACTCCTCCCGCAGCAACCCCTCGGAGTTGCTGCGGGGGTGTGGTGGCATAGGCCTTGGAAGCGAGTGTCCGCATGATGACTCAACCTTTGGGTTCCAACGTCGTCTCGCAGTCGCCGTCCTCGGGGATGTTGGTGTCCCCCAGGCGTGCTGACACAGGCCGTCCCGGTGGGAGTCTTCCCGAGGGGGCGCTGCAGAACTTCCCTCACCAGGCCGTCATCTACCGGCCGGGCGAGCCGCTGCAGACTGCCTACTTCGTCAAGTCGGGCCGGGTGCGCCTCATGCACCTCGGCCGCAACGGCCGAGCGGCGGTGTTTGCCATCCTCCGGGCAGGGGACGTTTTCGGCGACGTCTTCCGTCCCGAGGGCGCGACGGCGGATGAGATGGCGGTGGCTGCGGGCGAGGTGGGACTGTGGGTGCTCGAGGGCCGCACCCTTCGGGAGCAGCTCGAATCGGAGCCGGCTTTGGGCGTCGAGTTGGTACGGGCCTATGCCGAGCAGCTGCGCAACTTGCGCGCGCGCGTCCTTGGCCTCACCTTCAAGGAGGTGCCCGCCCGGTTGGCGGAAACGCTTCTCAGCGTGGCGGAGGCCCACGGCGAGCGCTGCGCGCATGCCGGCGAGACGGACTTGCGGGGCATTACCCAGCAGGATTTGGCCGACTTGGTGGGCGCCTCGCGCTCCTTCGTCTCGACGCTGGTGAACGAGCTCAAGCGCGAGGGCATCCTCGGCAACGTCGGACGGGTGCTCTGCATCCGTGACCAGAAGGCGCTGCGCCGTCTGGCTTCCGCCGAGGCGTAGGGCAGTGTCCAGCGGCCGAGGGCCTTTTTTCAGGCCACTTGGCCGGCGGACCGTGTCAGGGTCGCCGGGCCGTGGTGCCTTCGACGTCTCCGCTTAGCGCCTCGACGGCTCAAGTTGCCGGCGCTCACGCTTCGGCCTCAGCCAACAAGCGCGAGCTCGCCGAAGCGCTGGACCGACGCATGGCCCGCATCGCCAACGGGCGCGCCGCCACCTTCCTCGGTGCCGCGGTGCTGACCGGTTTGGCCATTTTCGAGCGGATGCCGAAGGTGGCCTGGGCCGGCGCCGGTGCCTGCGCGCTGGCCTACGTCGTCCTGGCCATCCACCATGCTCGGCTTTTGGCCCGGGAAAGGCGGGCACGCGCCGAGGCGGACTGGCACCTTCGGGCGCTGGCCCGCCTGGACGGCACCTGGCCCACGGCGCTGGCCTCCAAAGGCGAGCGCTTCATCGACGCTCAGCACCTCTACGCCTCGGATTTGGACATTTTCGGCCCGGGCTCGCTCTTTCAGTGGCTCGACGAGACGGCCACCGGCGCCGGCGAGGAGCGGCTGGCCGCCTGGTTGCGCGCGCCGGCGACAGCAACCGACGTGCTGGAGAGGCAACAGGCCGCGCGGGAGCTGGCCGGTTTGCCCGAGGTGCGCCGGGACCTGGCCGTGGCCGGCCGGCTGGCCGCGGCTTCCCGGGTGAGTCCCAAGGCCTTCCTCACCTGGGCGGAGGGACCTCCCCAGCTGACTGGGCTGGCCTGGGCCCGGCGGGTGGCGTGGGTACTCCCCGCCTGTACCCTCGCTGCGGCCGGCCTGGCCTCCTTCGGCCTCGTCCCTCGCCTCGTCGCCTGGACGGCGGTGGCCGCGCAGCTCGTCGTCGTGGTGCTCACCCGGCGAAGCCTGGCCGAGGCCTGGGGAAGGCTCGCCGTGGCCGAGGCCGGTGGGGCAACGCTGGGGGCGGCCTTCGCCCGGCTGGAGCAAGCGCAATTTCAGGCTGGCCTCTTGCGGCGGCTGAGCGCCGGACTCTCCCCGCCGGGTACTCCGGTGAGCTCCCGCATGCGTCATTTCGCCCGGCTGTTGGGACTGGCCGAGGCGCGCCGAAACCAGCTTCACCCGGTGGTGCACCTGCTCACCCTGTGGGACGTGCACGTGCTGCTCCGTCTCGAGGACTGGCGGCAGCAAAACGGGGGCCTGGTGCGCGGGTGGCTCGAGTCGCTGGCCGAGGTGGAGGCGCTGGGGTGCCTCGGCAACCTGACGGCTGACCACCCGGACTTCCACTTCCCCCTGGTGGAGGGCGGCCCGGCCTACTTCTCCGGCCAGGCGCTGTGGCACCCGCTGCTGAGGGACGCCGTCCCCAATGACGTCGAGCTGCCGCGGGCCGGCTTTCTGTTGCTCGTCACCGGCTCCAACATGTCCGGAAAGTCCACGCTGCTCCGGGCCATGGGCGTCAACGCCGTGCTCGCCCTGGCCGGTGCCCCGGTGGCGAGCGAGCGACTGTCCTTGGGCCCGTTGCAGGTGGTGACGAGCATGCGAGTACAGGACTCGCTCTCGGCGGGCGTCTCTTTCTTCCACGCCGAGGTGCTGCGCCTGAAGGCAGTGCTGGAGGCGGCCGCGGCCGCCCGGGGCCATGCCCTGGTGCTGCTGGACGAGATTCTCCTCGGCACCAACTCCGGCGAGCGGCGCGTCGCCTCGCGCGAGGTGCTCCGGTTGTTGCTCGAGGCCCAAGCCCTGGGCGCCGTCACCACCCATGACTTGGCGCTCGCCCGACTCGAGACGGAGCACCCGGGAAGCCTCCGGGCCGTCCACTTCCAGGACCACGTCGAGCACGGGCAGATGCGCTTCGACTACCAGCTGCGAGAGGGCGTGGTCCGCACCACCAACGCCCTGCGGCTGATGCAGCAGGCCGGCATCCCGGTGCGGGCGCACCCGCCGGGCGAGGGAGGCTAGTGGCTCGCTGCGACCCTCACGCCTGGGCGGACGAGGCGCAGCCGCGGCAGCAGCACCTGCGCTGGACTGCCCGGGTGGACTTCCAGGCCCGGCGTCTGGAGGCCAGCGCCGAGCTGCGCTTCGACCGCGGCGGGGCGGCGGTGGACCTCGACAGCCGAGGCCTCGAGGTGGACAGCGTCACCACCCCCGCCGGCGACGCGCTGCCCTTCTCCTTGGGCCCCACCGACGCGGTCCTTGGCACACGGCTGCGCGTCAGCTTGCCGGCGGACGGTGCGCGCTGCGTGGTGCACTACAAGACGGCCCAGGCGGCCACTGCGCTCCAGTGGCTCTCCGCCGAACAGACCGCGTCGCACCGCGCGCCTTTTCTCTACAGCCAGTGTCAGGCCGTCCACGCCCGCTCGGTGGTGCCGCTGCAGGACAGCCCCCGCTTTCGTCTCACTTACGAGGCGAACCTCACCGCACCGGCCGGCCTGCAAACGCTGATGGCGGCGCGCTCCCTAGGCCGGACGGAGGCCAGCAGCCAGTGGGTGATGGAGCACCCCATTCCCCCGTACCTCTTCGCCTTCGCGGTGGGCGCGCTGGAAAGTCGCGACCTCGGGACGCGCAGCCGGGTGTGGGCCGAGCCGGCGCTGCTCGAGGCCGCGGCCTGGGAGTTTGCCTGGGTGGAGGGGATGCTGAGTCAGGCCGAAGCTCTCCTCGGGCCGTACGTGTGGGGACGCTTCGACGTGCTCGTCCTGCCGCCGTCCTTTCCCTATGGCGGCATGGAGAACCCCACCCTCACCTTCCTCACCCCCACCGTGCTGGCCGGAGACAGAAGTCTCGTCAACGTGCTGGCGCACGAGCTCGCCCACAGCTGGACGGGAAACCTCGTCTCCAACGCCTCGGCCGAGGACTTCTGGCTCAACGAGGGCTTCACCGTCTTCGTCGAGCGCCGCCTCCTCTCGGTGCTGGAGGGCCCGGAGGCGGTGGCTCTGCACGCGGCCGTGGGACGCCAGTCCCTGCAGGACGCGGTGGCCGGCTTCCGCGGGCGCCCCGCCCTGACGCGGCTCCGCACCAGGCTGTTGGGCGTTGACCCGGACGACGCCTACAGCCAAGTGCCGTATGAGAAGGGCTACCTCTTCCTCCGGGCGCTAGAGGAGGCCGTGGGGAGTGCCGCCTTCAACGCCTTTCTGCGCCGCTACCTCAGCCGCTTCGCCTTCCACAGTCTCACCACCCAGGAGTTTCTCGACTTCCTCAAGGCCGAGCTGCCCGAGGCCTTCGCGCTGGTGGACGTGCCCACCTGGGTGGACGGCGAGGGCATTCCCCCCTCTGCTCCGGCGTTGGTGAGTCGCCAGCTGGCACTCTTGCAAGCTCTCGGCGCGCAGCTGCCGGATTTTGCCGAGGGCCGCGCCTTCAGTCCGCTTGCCTGGCAGGTGTACTTGGGACGGCTTCCGAGGCCGACGCCGCGGGCCACGGTGGAGGCGCTCGACGGACGCTTCCACCTCACCGCATGCCGCAACCCGGACGTCCTCGTCGCCTGGCTCGTCCCTGCGCTGTCCGCCGGCCATGCGCCGGCGCTGGTGCGCACCGAAGCCTTCCTCGGCGAGGTGGGGCGGATGAAGTACTTGAAGCCCCTGTACGGGGCACTGCTGGCGCGGGAGGAGACGCGGTCGCGGGCGGAAGCCTGCTTTCAGCGCTACCGCAGCCGCTACCACGCCATCGCCGCCGCAGGCGTGGAAAGTCTCCTTCGGCGTCGCGCCGGTTAGTGCCCCCGCCGACGCCCCTTTCCCATGGTCGAGCTCAACGGCGTAGAGAGTCCTTAGGTGCGCACCATCGGGCTGCTCGGCGGGATGAGTTGGGAGTCGTCCCTCCTCTATTACCGCCTCATCAACGAGGACGTCCGCCAGCGACTGGGGGGCCTCTCCTCGGCGAAAGTACTCCTTTATTCCGTCGACTTCGCGCCGCTCGAGCGGATGCAGGCCGAGGGGGACTGGGACGCAGCCGGCCGAGTCCTGGCCGAGGCCGCCGCCAGTCTCGAGCGGGGCGGCGCGGACTTTCTCGTGCTGTGCACAAACACCATGCACAAGGTCGCCTCGGCCATTGAGGCGCGGGTGCGCCTCCCGCTGTTGCACATCGCCGACGCCACTGGCGCCGCGGTGCGCGCCGCGGGCGTGCGGCGGGTGGGGCTGCTCGGCACACGCTTCACCATGGAGCAACCGTTTTACCGGCAGAGACTGGAGCAGCAGTTCGGCCTCGCCGTCCTCACGCCACCGCTTTCGGACAGAGAGCGCATCCACGCCGTCATTTACCAGGAGCTCTGCTTAGGACAGCTACGCGACGCCTCCCGGGCCGAGTACCGCCGCATTGCGGCCGAGTTGGCGGCCTCCGGCGCTGAGGGCCTTGTCTTCGGCTGCACGGAGATTGGGCTTTTGCTCGGGCCGGAAGACGTGGCCATTCCAGTCTTCGACACGACGAGACTTCATGCGCGAACTGCTGTCGACCGGGCGCTCGCCCCGTAAACCCAGGGTTACCTCCCCCGTCCGAAGCACGTCCGTCCCGTTTCGCGAGACGGCGCCGCCGGAAGGCCCCGGCGAAGCAGTGGAGAGGAGAAACGGCTGCGCCCGCGCGACTCGGAGGTACTTCCCGAGTGGCGCGGGCGCAAACTTCCGACGGCTACTTCTTCTGGGCGGCTGCGTCGAGCGCTGACTCGGCACATCCCGGCCCGTTGTCAGCATCCGCATCGGCGGTGGGCTGTGTGTCCGCCTGGGCGACTTCCACGGCGGCAGGCCGGCCCTCTTCTACGGCCTGGCTCCCGGCACTGGCCTGGCTGCACCCGGCCAGCGCAAACAGGGCAATTGAGACAACCGACATCCACCCCAGCTTCTTCAAGTCATCCATGGCGTCCTCCGTTGCACGACGAGGAGGGCACTTCGCAAGGAGGGTGCCAAGCCGCACCTCCCGTCGTTGCGGGAGTTTGGGCGGAGGCACCACCGAGTGCGGTTGCGGCGAGCGCTACACCCACCACCGCCAAGTAGCGGCGGCTGCACCGGGGTACAGGTACGAGTGGCAGCCAGGTTGGTACACCTGCCACGGCACACTTCACCCTGGTGTGTCCCGAGGCCGACGTCCTCCTCGGGGCCACACCGGCGCAACCGGCGGCGCAACTCGAAGCTGGTTGGCACCAGCGCGTCATTGTGAAAAAGGCCCGGCGGTCGGCCTGCCCAGGCCGGTGGTGTGGTTGGTCGACAACCTCAACGTCAGCGTCCCTCATGTCAGGCCCAGGCCTGGCTACGTGTCCGGCCGCATCCAGCGTCTGCCCTTGGACGGTGCGCGCCGTTTCAGTCACCGGGGAGGAGACGGTGCACAGGGTTTGTAGCGGACGAGGCAACGGGTGGACTCGCCCAGGGCCCGGAGCCGCCCGAATTTCCTGACGTTTCGCCACGGCACAGCCTCTGCAATGAGCCGCGACTGAACTGTGCGACCTCCCGCACCGTCCAAACCGGAGAACCTGTCATGGCACATAACCCCCGCGGTGCAGCCTGGAAGTCACTGGTGCTTGTTGCTTGTTTGTCCTCTGGCCTGGCCGTGGCCAGCCCCAACCTGAAGGAGCCCGCCCGCAGCGGCGGCCTGTGGAGTGAAGTCGTTCACTCCCTGGACGGCGGGATGAGCTTCGCGTGGTCGTTCTACGCGAAGTTCCTTGCCCGGAGCTCTGCGCTGTTGAGGCTCCGCTAGGAAGTCGGACACAATTTTTTTGCGCCGGCGCGTCAACCCGACTTGGGGGGCGCGCCGTCCCTTTTGGGTGAAAGTCCCCTGCCTCCCCGCGCTTGGGCATCGCGTCTCGTCTCGTCCCTCCCCAAACCCTTCCCCCCTGGCGGGGCCATTCGCAAGCGCCGCACCACAGAAGTCCCCAGGGGGGCACGGGCAGCGGTCCAACGGTTTTCCGTACCAACCCCCTCTTGCTGCCGGCCAGTCGCGTTGCGGAAGCGGTGGAGCCGTCCGCTGAGGGTTCTGGACGGCGCGTCCGGAAACCGGGCAGCCTGCTGGTAATGAAGGCCCTCCAAACACTGAGTGCGCAGAAAGCCGTGCGCCTGCTGGCCGGCGGCGAGCTCACGGCCGAGGCGCTGGTGGCCGCGTGCCTCGAGCGCATCGCCTCCGAGGAGCCGCGCGTGCAGGCCTGGGAATGGCTCGAGCCAGAACAGGCCCTGCACGAGGCCCGGGCGGCGGATGCCCACCCCCGCCCGCCCCTCTACGGACTGCCGGTGGCCATCAAGGACATCATCGACACGGCGGACTTTCCCACCGGCTGCGGCTCGGCCCTGTACCGCGACCGCCGGCCCACCCGGGACGCCGCTTGCGTCCATGCGCTGCGCTCGGCCGGCGCCGTCATCCTCGGAAAGACGGTCACCACCGAATTCGCGGTCTACAGCCCGGGCCGGACCCGCAACCCCCGCCGCCTCACCCACACCCCCGGAGGGTCCTCCAGCGGCTCGGCCGCCGCGGTGGCTGCCGAGATGGTGCCCGCGGCGCTCGGCACACAGACGGCTGGCTCCGTCATCCGTCCCGCTTCGTTTTGCGGCGTCTTCGGTTTCAAGCCCACCTTCGGAAAGTTGTCCCTCAAGGGCGTCCACCCCTTGGCCCCCTCTCTGGACACGCTCGGCCTCTTTACCCGGGCGCTGGAGGACGTCCCGCTGATGCTGGGGGCGCTGGGGTTGGCCCTCGAGGACGCGCCACTGTCCCGCCCGCCCCGCCTTGGCCTGTGGCGGACGGAGCTCTGGGGACTGGCCACGCCTTCTGTCCAGCGCCTTGCGGAGGCCGCCGCGAGCGCTCTCGCCGCCGCCGGCGTCGAGGTGCGGGAGGTGGAGCTCGGGGTGCAGGGCGCGAGCCTGGCCGAGGCGCAGGAGACTGTGATGGGCGTCGAAGCGGCTTCCACTTTCGCCTCTCTGCGGGCTACCCACCCAGAGGCCCTCAGCGCACGGCTGAGGACGTTTCTCGAGGAGGGGGCGGCCACACCCCCTGAGCGCTACCGGGCGGCGCAGGCCCTGGCGGAGGCGGGACGACGCCGGGCGGCCGAGGTTTTCCAGGAGGTGGATGTCCTTTTGACGCCCAGCGCCCCCGGGGAAGCCCCGGCTGGCCTAGAGGCCACGGGAAACCCTGCCTTCAACCGCATCCCCACCTTGCTCGGGCTGCCTTGCCTCAACCTCCCCGGCGCGGTGGGCCCCACCGGCCTTCCCATTGGGCTGCAGCTTTTGGGGCCGGCCGAAGGAGACGCAGCGCTGCTCGCCGCGGCCGCCTGGGTGACGGCGCGGTTGGGTTGAGGCTCTCCGGCGCCCCCCCCCGGGGAAGGCGCGGCCCCCCCCGCGCTGGAAAAAGGCGTGCTAAATCCCCTCGAGGTTTGCTTCGGGGGAGGACCATGAACCGTCGAGTCGCGCTGCTGCCTCGCCTCGCCATGCTTCTCCTCCTGGTGGCCCTTCCCGCTCGGGCGAAGGAGACGGTGAAGCTCGCCTTCATCGGGCCGCTCACCGGGGGAACCTCCGCCGTCGGGCTGGGCGGCCGGAACTCGGCAGACTTGGCGGTCAAACTGCGCAACGCCAACCCGGCGTCCAAGTACCAATACCAGCTGGTGGTGCTCGACGACGAGTGCAAGCCAGACACCGGTGTCCAGGTGGCCACCAAGGCCGCTGCCGACCGGACCATCATCGCCGGCGTTACGCACTACTGCTCGGTGGTTGCGATGGCCACGGTGGACATCTTCCACCGGCTGGGACTGCCCACCATCGTCTGGGGCGCGGTGCTGCCAGACATTACCTACGGGAATTCCTACAAGGAGATTCACCGCGTCAACGGGACGATGGTGAACCAGAACGAGACGGCAGCGAAGTTGATGCTCGCCCAGGGCTTCCGGCGTTGGGTCGTCATCCACGACACCACCGACTATGGGAAAGGGCACAACAAGTACTTCACCCAGTTCGTCACTGCTGGAGGCGGGCAGATTCTCGGGACTTTCGGCGTCACCGCGGACCAGCAGGACTTCACTGCCGAGCTCACCCAGGCCAAGGCCTTGGGCCCGGAGGTCATCTTCTTCGGCGGCCTGGTGCCCATCGGCATCCGCATCCGCACGCAGATGGACAAGCTCGGCATCACTGCGCAATTTCAGGGGACGTCGGGCATCGTCTCAGACGACTTCATCAAAGGGCTTGGCCCACTGGCCGAGGGCGTGGTGGCATTCCGCGAGGGCGCTCCGGCGGAGAAGCTCCCGGGCGGGAAATTTTACCTCGAGAAATACGCCGAGCAGAGGTACTCCAATCCGCCAGAGGCCTACGGGCCGTTCGCCTTCGCCGCGGCCGCCCTCCTCATGGACACCATCGAGAAGGTGGGACCGGACCGCAAGAAGGTGCTGGCAGCGCTGGGAGAGGTGAAGGACAGGGACTCCATCGTGGGAGCCATCACCTTTGACGACCACGGCCAGAACATGGTCGCTGCCATCACCACCTTTGTCGTCCAGGACGGCAAGTGGGTGGTGTGGCAGGACAGCGAGTACGCCAGCGGGAAGCGCAAGCTGAAAGGCCGCTGACCTGGCCGACGCGCGGCCGAGAAGGCCATGGACCTCCTCGCCCAATACGTGATGAACGGCGTGATGCTCGGGCTGATGTACGCCCTGGTGGCGCTCGGTTTCACCCTCTTCTTTGGCGTCCTGAACGTCATCCAGTTCGCCCACGGCGACGTCCTCACCGCCGGTGCCTTTGCCGGGCTGGCCGGGTACGCGGTGGTGCTTCACGCCGGCGTGCAGGCGTCGCTCCCACAGCTGCTCATCTTGGTGCTGGCGGCCACCGTGTCGATGGCGTTGCTCGGAGCCGGGCTGGGCCGAGCGCTGGTGCTGCCGCTCAAGGGAGCCCCGCCGCTCAATGTGCTGCTCGCCACCATGATGGGGGGAACGGCGCTGCGGGAGTGCATCCGGCTCTTCTACCCTCACGGCTCCCAAGCCCAACGCTTTCCGGCGCTGCTGCCCAGCGCCTCCTGGGCGCTGGGACGCTTTAGCCTGCGGCTGGACAACCTCCTCATGCTCGCAGCGGGCGTTGGGTTGGTGCTCGCCCTGTCACTGCTCTTGCGGCGGACACGGCTCGGGCTGGCCATCCGAGCCGTGGCGCAGGACGAGGAGACGGCCCGCACCATGGGCATCAACTTCCAGCGGGTGGTGCTGCTCACCTTCGCCATTGGCTCGAGCCTGGCGGCCTTCGCCGGGGTCATGCATGGCCTCTACTACAACGAGGTGAACTTCGACTCGGGGCTTCTTCTGGGAGTCATCGGCTTCAGCGCTGCAGTGTTGGGGGGGCTGGGCAACCTTTCGGGCGCAGTGTTGGGTGGCTTTCTCTTCGCCGGGCTGCAGACGCTGGGCGCAGTCGCCCTGCCGTTTGCCTCGGCCTACAAGGACGTCTTCGCCTTCGGGGTGGTGATTGTCCTGCTCGCCTGGAAGCCGACGGGTCTCATCGGCGAGCAAGTGAGCGAGCGGGTATGACGTCCGCGCGCACCGGCCTGCGCTCGGGACTGGCGGCGATGGGGCTGGCCGTCCCGAGCGGGCTTTTTCTCTACACCTTTCTGTCGGCCGAGGCGGAGCTGAAGGTGGCCGGCGCCCTGGCCGGTGCGGCGCTGGCAGCGGCCGCCGGGTGGCGCACTGGCCTGCTCAAGTGGCTGGTGGGCGCTGCCACCGAGCAGACTCGGACCACGGCGTTCGGCCTGGTGGGCTTGGGCCTGGTGGCCGCGTTTCACGATGACCCCTTCGTGCTGTTGCTCTTCGCTCGGGCGCTCGTCGTGCTGGTGGCCTGCCTCGGGCTGCACGTGCAGCTCGCTGACGCCGGGGTCCCGAACTTTGCTGGAGCCGCCTTCTTCGGGATAGGCGGCTACACCGCGGCCGTTGTGGGCCGAAGCGGCCTTGCTCATGCCGGGGTACTCCTCGCCAGTGGCGCGGTGGCAGCAGGGGTGGGCTCCCTTTTGCTTCTGCCGCTGTTGCGCACCCGAGGCCACTACGCGGCGCTCATCACCATCGCCTTCGGCCTCCTGTTCCGCACCTTCTTCGAGGTCAACGACTCCCTCGGCGGCCCACAAGGCATGAAGCTCGGCGGCTTGGAACTCCTGGGGTGGCGCCTCAACGACGACCAGCACCTCCTCGGCCTCGAGTTTTCCGGCTATGCCTTTTACGCCGTTGCCGCGCTTGCTCTGACGCTTTCCGCGCTGTGGGTGGTCCGCCGGCTGGAAGGCAGTTGGTGGGGGGTGGCGCTCGACGCCGTCCGGCTCGACGAGACTGCGGCCGCCTGTTTCGGCATCGAGGTCGCCCGCTGGAAAATTGCCGCTTTCACCTTGGGCAACGCGCTCATCGGCATCGCCGGGGGACTCTCGGCGATGATGGTGGGCTTCATCGCCCCCAACAACTTCAGCTTCCAGGAGTCGTTGGTTCTTCTGTCCATTCTCCTGCTCGGCGGCTTGGGCAACCTGGCCGGGCTGGTGGTGGCCGCCTTCCTGGTGGTGTGCCTGCCCGAGAAGCTTCAGCCCATCCAGGAGTACCGCTACCTGCTCTTCTCCGTCCTGGTGATGCTGGTCCTCATCCTTCGTCCCCAAGGGCTGGTGCGAAGGACGGGACGAAGGCCTTTTGGGAGCGTCCCGGCGTGAGTTCCGCGCCGCTGCTCGCCTGCCGGGACCTCACCCGCTCCTTCGGTGGGCTTTTGGCGCTCGACGGGCTCAGCCTGCAGCTCCAGCCGGGCGAGCTGTTGGGTCTCATCGGCCCCAACGGCTCGGGGAAAACCACCTTCTTCAACGTGCTCACTGGCCTCTACCGAGCCACCCGCGGAGACATTCTCTTCGGCGGCAAAAGGCTGACCGAGGCCCGCCCACAGGCCATCTACCATAGCGGCATCACCAGGACGTTTCAGCGCTCGCGGCTGTGTCTGGAGCTCTCCATCTTCGACAACGTGGCGGTCGGGGCGCAAAAGCGGCTGGACCATGGGTTGTGGTTCAACCTTCTCCGCCGGCGAAGCCTGGCCGCCCAGGCCGACGCCACCGCTGCCGCGGCCCGCGAGCTTCTGGAAATCTTCGACCCTCCCCTGGCCGGGCGGATGTTCGAGCCGGTGGCCGGCATCGCGATGATTGACCGACGCCGCGTGGAAATCTGCCGAGCCCTGGTCAGCCGCCCGCGGCTGTTGCTCCTCGACGAGCCATCGGCCGGGATGACTGCCGAGGAGACCGCCCGCCTGATGGACGACATCCTCGAGGTGCGACGGCGCTTCGGCGAGCTGACCATCATCCTCATCGAGCACCAGATGTCCGTCATCGCGCGCGTGACCGACCGGTGCGTGGTGCTCAACTACGGCAAGAAGCTGTGCGAGGGCACCTACGCCGAGGTGTCCGCCAACGCTGAAGTGCGGCAGGCTTACCTGGGGCTGGCATGAGCCTGGCCTCCGAGGAGCTGTTGGTCGAGCACGTCTTTACCCCCTATGAGCGGGCGGATGTGCTTCTGGACGTCTCGCTCCGCGTCGCGCCGGGGTCCATCACCTGCCTACTCGGCTCGAATGGCTCGGGCAAAACCACTCTCATTCGCTCCATTCTCGGCCTGACGCCCCCGCGCAGCGGGAGCATTTGTTTCGCTGGCACCGAGCTGACCGGCCTGCCCACCCACCGTATTGTGCGCCTCGGCATTGGCTGCATTCCCGAAGGGCGCAAAGTCTTCCCCCGCCTTTCGGTGGAGGAAAACCTGCTGGTGGGAGCCTACGGCGAGCCCCGGCGGACGGAGGTGGCGGAGCGACTGGAGCGCGTCTTCGCGACGTTTCCGAAGCTCGCCGAGCGGCGCTCTCAGCTCGCCGGGACGATGTCCGGCGGCGAGCAGGCGATGGTGTCCCTGGGGCGTGGACTGATGGGCGCCCCCCGCCTGCTTTTGGTGGACGAGCCGTCGCTTGGGCTGTCCCCAAGACTGGTGCAGGAGACGTTTGCCGTCCTCCAGCGCATCCACGAGAAGGGTGTCACCATCTTTCTCGTCGAGCAGAATGTGCGGCAGACGCTGGCCATTGCCAGCCACGGCTACGTGTTGTCCCAGGGGCGGGTGGCAGCCCAGGGCACAGCGGCCGAGTTGCGTGCCGACCCGGCGGTGCACGCGGCATACTTCGGACAAGACGAGCGGGAGGTGGCGCGATGAAGGCCGGCCCGGACCCAGTGTCACTGACGCAAAAGCTGGTGCGCTTCGACACCATCAACCCCACCAGCACCGAGCGCTCGTGCGCCGAGGCCCTGGCGCAGCTTCTCGAAGGCGGAGGCTTCGCGGTGTGCTTGCATGAATTTGCTCCGGGCCGCACCAGCCTGGTGGCGCGGGCCGCGGGCGGAAGCGGGCCTCCGCTGTGTTTCGCCGGACACCTGGACACCGTCCCTTTGGGACTGGCCCCTTGGAGGCACAACCCCTTCGCCGGTGAGACCGGCGCCGGCCGGCTTTACGGCCGCGGCACGAGCGACATGAAGAGCGGCATCGCTGCGTTGGCCTGCGCGGCGCTGGAGGTAGTGCGAGCTGGGCCTTTGCGGAAGGCCGGACTGTTGCTCGTCTTCGTCGCCGCCGAGGAGACTGGCTGCGAGGGCGCCGCTCACCTGGCTCGCACCGCCGGCGCCTTGGGCCCGGCCGGCGCGATGGTGGTGGGCGAGCCGACGGATGGGTTGCCTCTGGTGGGCCACAAAGGGGCCCTCTGGCTGGAGGCCCGGACGCGCGGCGTCACCGCCCACGGGTCCATGCCGGAGCGCGGCGTCAACGCCATTTACCGCGCTGCCCGGGCGGTGGCTGCACTCGAAAACTTCCGCTTCGACGTTGTTCCGGACGTGCTTTTGGGACGCCCCACACTCAACGTCGGGACCATCCGCGGCGGGTTGAATGTGAATTCGGTTCCGGATGAGGTGGTGCTCGGCATCGACATCCGCACCATTCCCAGTCAAAGCCACGAGCAGGTGCGCCGGGAGCTGGCCCAAGCGCTCGGCCCGGAGGTGGAATTGACAGTCCGGGTGGACGTCCAGGGCTTGCGCACCGAGGTGAGCCACCCCTTCGTGCGGCAGGTGTTTGACTTGGTCGAGCCGCGGCTCGGACGCCGTCCCGAAGCCGCCAGCGCGCCCTACTTCACCGACGCCAGCATCCTCACGCCGGCCTTCGGCGGAATTCCCACCGTCATCCTCGGTCCAGGGGCGATGGTGCAGGCGCACCAGACGGATGAGTACGTCGAGCTGCGCTGCATCGAGGAGACGACCGAGGTGTACCGCGAGCTTGGCCGCAGCTGGTGCGGCGTCTAAGGGCGCAACCCCCCCCCCGGGACGGCCGGCGGGACGTCTCCACGGGACGGAGCCACTGCTAAGGCCCAGCCACCCAGAGGCACCCCCCCGAGGAGTCCGCGGCGAAGGCCTTTCCGCGCTGGTCCGCCACCACCACGCGGACTCCGGGAGCGGTTGCAACGCGCCGCAGCAGGCTGAGGCGCCCGGCGTCGGTGTAGCCGACGAAGGAGAGCATGCCGGTGCCACCCGAGGCGGCGAAGAGACGTTTCAGGCTGGGAAGGATGGCCGGGCCGTCCACGCCGGCCCCGGTGACGAGTCCCGCCAGTTGGAAGCCGTTGCGCTCCAGCAAAAGCGCCACAAAGCCGTCGGTGCAAGCGACGAAGAGCAACCCTTTGTCAGCATCGAGGGCCAGGCCCCTCGGCCCTTTCGCACCGCACCCCGTCTTCCAGCGCGCCACCACCGCACGAGTGGTGACGTCCAGAGCCAACGTCTCGTCCTTGTCCTCGAGGTTGGTGTAGAAGCGCCCGCGCCGCAGGTCGACCGCGTAGCCCTCCGGAGTGCCGTCCAGCTGGACCTGCGCCTTCTCCTCCAGGCCAGTCTCGCTGACGGCCAGCACGGCGATGGACTTCGAGCGCGGAAGCGTGGCCCACACCTCCTGGCTGCTGGCCACGTAGGCCAGGCCGTCCGGCGGGACGCTCAGCGGGACACAGGCGCCGCGCTGGTGCGTGGAGAGGTCGACGGCGCACACCGAGGCGTCGGCGCGGTTGCCGACGTAGGCCGAGCGCGGGCCAAAGGTGACGGAGCTCGGGCCCAGCGTCCGTCCGTTGAGCTCCCGGGTGGGGAAGCCCTCGACGGACTGCACCCGCTCGGTTTGCGCGTCGACGACGAAGACGCGCCCAGTGTTTCCCCCGGGTGCCCACACCGTGTCGGTGGTCGGCTCGTAGCCCAAATAGTCCATGGTGACGCCCCGGCTGGCGCCGCCTGGCAAGAGGGCCACCGGGTGCGGGCGGGCGGCCGACGGCAGCGCTGGCACCTCTGGCGCTGGCGCCGCCGCTTTCGGCAGCGCTGCGCCCACCGCTCCCGGCTCCTGCGGCTGCTTGGAGGCGCAGCCCCCGAGGAGCACGAGGAATAAAAGGTGGGGCCTCATGCACGGAGGGGTGTACCGCAACGTCGAAGGGCATTGCATCTGTCCCTGACGGGTGACGCCGCCCGGGTCGGGCCTGCCCTCCCACACCCGGCCCCGCGGCAATGGCCGGACGGGGGCTAACGTCCACGCCGAGGTGGCACCCCGCGCGGCTGGCCGTGGCTCGCGCTGGCCTGGGGGCCTTTGGCCGCTCCTTGCGCCCGGCGCGCCTTAAGCGGGGAGGAGGAGCCGCCCCAAGCGCTGCCCCCCCTTGCGGAGAGCGCAGTGCGGCAAGGCACCAACCCTCATTCGCTGCGCATCGCCTCGACCGGGTCCAGGCCCGCGGCGCGGGCGGCCGGGTAAATGCCAAAGCCGAGCCCCACCGTCGAGGCCATGGCCAGCGCCACCCCCACCGACCACCCCGGGACGTCGGTTGGGAACCCCAGCGCCCAGCGGCCGAGGAAGGCCACGCCGTAGCCAATGCCGACGCCCACCATTCCACCGAGCAGCGAGAGCACCAGCGCCTCGGTCGCAAACTGTCCGAGGATTCGGTTCCGACGCGCCCCCAGCGCCTTGCGGATGCCAATCTCCTGCGTCCGCTCGGTGACCGAGACCAGCATGATGTTGAGGATGCCGATGCCGCCCACAATCAGCGAGAGCAAGCACACCCCGAAGCTGGCCGCCGTCACCACCGTCGAAATCTGGTTGAAGGTTT
This sequence comes from Myxococcaceae bacterium, assembly GCA_052143535.1. Lineage (GTDB taxonomy): Bacteria > Myxococcota > Myxococcia > Myxococcales > Myxococcaceae > JADGRA01. The sequence continues at coordinate 71,474 of JBKQSS010000101.1, forward strand.
CGGTGGCCGACTCATTGGAGAAAATGGTGAAGTCGCTCTCCTGGTCGGGCCGCAGGTTGTGCCGATGGCGCATCAGCAGCTCGACGCCGTCCTGAGCCCGCTGCAGCGACTGGGTGTTCCAGGCTTGCATGCTGATGTTGAGTGACCTGTTTTTGCCGTACAGGTCGAAGAAGACGGGGATGGGGATGATGGCCGAGTTGTCGTAACCCGAGCCGAAAATACCCCCCTGACGCTTGAGCACCCCGATGACTTGAAAGTTGCGGTTGCTGATGCGGACGTCCTGGCCGACCGCCTCGAGGTCCGGGAAAAGCACTTCGGCAATGTCCATGCCGATGACCGCCACCTGCGCCCCCTCCAGCACCTCCGACTCGCTGAAGCTGCGCCCGCGCACCACGGTCAGCGCGTTGGTGTCGAAAAAGTGGAAGGTGCCACCACCAATCTGGACGTTGGGCCTCGTCTCCCGGGCCGCCGTTGCGACCTTCTTTGGGCCGACCCCGTAGGCTTCGGCCGTCACCGTCGCCACCTCGGGAAGCTGCTTTTGGATGGCCTCGAAGTCAGAGAGACTAATGTTCGGCCGTCGGTCGATTTTGTCCCAGTCGACTTGCCCGAAGCCCATCGGCCACTTCTGCAACTGGAAGCCGTTGGCGCCGAGGCCCGAGAGGTCCGAGTCGACTTTCGTCCGGAGCCCCTGCAACAGCGCCATCATCGACACCACGGTGGCGACGCCGATGACGATGCCCAACAGGGTGAGCACGCTTCGCAGCCGGTGCCCCCAGAAAGTCCGTAACGCGAGCCGGAAATTGTCGGTGAACATGCCGTGGAAGGGAGGACGTCATGCCTTCCCCTGCCCTTCTCTACGCTTGGCCGGCGGTGCTATTTCGCGAGCCGGCCGTTGGCCGGGGGGAGGTCCCCAGCGCGTCGAGGGGTTTGAGCCCCAAGCCTCAGGGGGTGAAGACGCCGCTCACCGCCGCGCTGGTGGATTGACCAAACACGAGGTAGCCGGCGCCAATCGGGACGGTGTCATCGGCAACCAGTTGAATGCTGTAGGAATTGCCGGCCACCAAGAGGCCCGGAGGAATTTGGACCTGGAGGTCTCGCGTCTCAATTTCGGCGACGCCGCCGCTGAGCGTCTGCGTTCCGCTCTTGAAGAATTGGTTGATGAAGATGAGGTAGCGGGTGGGCGTACCGATGGTCGGCGGGCTCCAGGCCAGTAAGGGCGTCAGGCCCACGCCCGAAAGCGGCTTGGAGGCATCGGCTCCGTTGAGGGTGATGGCCCGCACCGGGCTCATCACCGGGACGACGGCATTCTTACAAAAGTCACTCAACGAGAAGACGGTTTGAAAGCCCACCGTTTGTTGGTTGTTGGCCGTCGTTCCGGGAAACGCAAAGGACTGGTTGGCGTCGTACGTCAAAAGTCCGACTGGGATGAATGGGTAGCCCGCCGGAATGCCGAAAGTCATCGCGCCACTGGCCGCGTCCACATTCGGTGGGGAGGGGCTGTAGGCCAGGATGTCCGACGTCGCTTGCCTCGGCTGCCAGCCTTGGCTGGTGAGGTAGCTGACCCCGATAATATTCAGCCCCCAATTGAGAGAGGTGGTGTAGCCACTCGGCTCGAGCCCCTGGAGGGCCGCTGCAAACTGAGACAGCCTGAAGTCGCAGCTGACGGTCTGGTCCTGGTTGACCGGCAGGAAGGCTCCAGCCAGTGTCACATTCTGTCCATCCGCCAGGCTCAACGGCGGGGCGTCATAGGTGGCCGCCATGGACAGGTAGAACGAGCCACTGGCGGTTTGCTGCACGTGCATCTGCTCGACGACGACGCTGTCGCCCTCGGCCGCTTGGATGGTATTCGGCCCTCCGCAGTCCTTGACGCTGAAGACCGAGCCGACGAGGGTGGTGCCGCCGGCCGCGGGCAAGGGAGCGGGGTTGCACCCGAACGGAGCGGTATTGTCGAAGTCATTGGCCCCCAGAGACAGCACCTCAATCTGGTCGTTGGCATTCCAGGCCAGAAGGTTGGTGAGATTGAGCGTCAGAGTGGCGTCGCTGGGCAGCGCGTAGTTGAAGGGGACGACGTTGGGCCGGCCGGCGGCCAAGTTGGTGATGACGAGGGCGTCGTCGGGAAACCAGAAGTAGGTGCCGGCCAAGTCCAACAGGTAGTTGCCTGACGTCGGTAGGCCGGCCACGGTGAAGGTGCCGTTGTTGAAGCCGCCCCCGGCGATGCCCGGCCCATACACCCCAGCGTCCAGCACATAGGCGGTGACGTTGGTGGACGAGAAGTCTGGGTAAAACACCTGCTCCGGCACCCCGGGCAGCTGGTAGATGGTTTCCTCCATCCCGGTGATGGCCCGAAGCGGCCCGCCGTCGTTTCCGCCGTCTGGCGCGCCCCCCGGCACGGCCGCCCCCACCTGCAGCGAGATGGCGTGCTCGTTGAATTCATCCAAAAGGTAGACGTTGGGAAAGCTGGGGGCGGAGACGAGTCGGCTGTTGGAGGTGTCGGTGACGCGCGGGTAGACGTACAGCCAGCGTGGCTGGAGGTCCGGGGCGAAGGCCAGGACGCCCACGCCGAGCGCCGCTCCGGACACCAGCACGGCGAAGCTGCCGTCATTGCCGGCGTAGGTGCTGAGGGCCAGCACCGAGCCGAGCGCCGAGTCCCCCGTCTGGTAGAGACCGGCGATGGGGGTGACGACGTCTGGGCCGGTGCCGTTGAGGGCCCACAGGGTGAAGGTGGTGTAGGGGGGCTGGTTGCTCAGCGTCACCACCCGGCCGTCGGCCAGCGCCCCCACCAACTCGGCCTGGACGGTGGGCGGGCTCCCCAAGGGGGCGGTGTAGCTGCCGAGGATGGTGCTCCCTGGCCCCACCCGAAGAATGGGGTAGACCAGCGCCGGCGCGACGGTGCCGCAATCCGAGGTGAGCTGGACGACAAACGTCCCGTCGCCCACCGCCAACAGTTTGTCGATGGCTTGAATCGGGCACCCGGCGGGGGCGGCGGTGGGCCCAAAGGTGACGTTGCCCGAGGTGAGGTCCACCAAGTTCCAGCTGCTCCCGCAGACGGCGACGTTGGGAGAGAGGTAGCTGCCTCCGGCAGCGGCCACCACGCCCGGGGTGGGCGGCCCGGTGAAGACGGTGCCCGAAGCGGCCGTCACCACGTTCAGGCTTGGGTCAAAGCAGGTGAGGCCTTCCGTCCCCGCGTCGGAGCAGGCCGTCACTGAGTCCTGAAGGCACAACAAGTTGTCGACTCGGCTGAGCGGCGCGGCTGCGCTGGCCGGGCCGCCAGTGGCGTTGACGACGGCAGTCGTGGCGTTGGGCGCCGGCGCGAGGAGGAGATTCGAACTCGTGCCGGTGAATTGGAAAAACAGCGTCTGGCCCTGGGCATTCAGCCCACGGGCGAGGTAGCCCCCGCCCAGGCCGCCGTCCAAGGTTTGGGTGTTGAAGCCGTAAAACGTCCCGTCCGCCTGTGCCAGGACGCCGGGAATCCACTCCGAGGTGGCGCTGGCCGGAAGCGCGGTGGCCAGCGGCAGCGCCAGGCCGCCGTCGAAGGCCACTGGCTCGGCGGCCCACACGGTGGGGCTGCTCGAGGCCGGCTTGCCGGGAATGTAGCGGTCCCACACCACCCGGGTGAGGTCCACCGCCAAGTCCAACTCGGTGGTGTTGCCATTCTGGGCGGTGGCGCTGACGGTGAGGCGCACCATGCGCTCGGTGTCGGTGAGGACTTCAATCGGCACCGGCACCCCGCTTGTGTAGGGGTAGTTGTCCGTCCCCAGTCCGGGAGCACTGGCGAAGTAGACGACGTACGTCGGCACGCCTCCGTCCTCCACCACCGTGACGCCGCTCGCCGGCTGGCCGTCGAGCAGCACTTCGGGAAAGGACTTCAGCCCGGCGTCGGCGGTGCTGGTCACCTGCACGGTGTAGGGGGCCAGGGGCTGGGCGCTGGGCGGGTATTGGACGGTGAGGGCGGGCCCTTGTGTGTTGAGGAAGACTTGGAAGTCTGACTGCTGCAGTGCGCCCGCGTCGCTGAAGGCCTGGACGGCCAGCTGAAGCAACAGCGGCCCGGCGTCCGGGTTGGCCACGGCGACGGACTCGCACTGGGCGAAGTCCACCAGCGCGATGTAGGGGGGGGCGGCCCAAGCGTAGGCGGCGCGCTGCCCCCCGTCCGGCCCGCACAGGACGCTGACGCGGCCTATGCCGTTGACGGAGGCCGCCGCCACCGTCACCTGGGCGGTGAGGGCAATGGTGTCTCCCGGCTTTGGGGTGACGACGGTGAGGTAGGGCGCAGGCGCCGTCGGCGGGACGGTGGGCAAGTCCAGGTTGAGACAGCCGAGGCCCAGCAGAAGACACAAGCCCAAAGCGGCTGCTGCGCGCCGGCCGGGCCACTCCCGCTCCCGGTTCCTCGTGCGCATCGGCATGCGACCCCTCCCCGAAGGCCTGCTAGCAGTTTACCGCGTGCTCGCGCCGTCTTCCGTCCGTCCCGACTTCCCCCAAAGCAGCCCTCACGAGGAGCTCTGCAGCCCCCCTTGGGGGCGGGCAGCAACCCTGCCCTTTTGGGTTCTACTCCAACGCAGTGCCGCGCGCGCCACAAGCACGGGGCTCGCTTCACTTGCCCGCTGAGGCGGGCGGCGGCTTAAAGCTGACCGCGTCTTTCTGTACCCACCAGGCCAGCACCTCCACCGCCAGCCGTCCGGCCTTCACCGCCGGGTCTGCCTCGGCGAGCCGCCGGGCCTCGGCCAGCGTCCCCACCCGGTACAGGCACATGCGTCTCATCCGTCTGCTCGTCAAAGGGACCGGCGAGGACCAGCTTTCCCGTCTCGTACATGGCCTGAAGGTGGCCCAGGTGCCGCTTCTGCAGCGCCTCGAGCGCGGCCTCGTCCAGTGGGGGCGCGTTGGCCGGCCGCCTGAGCAGCACCCGGTAGTACTTCTCCATGTTGGCCGGCGTCTCGTCGGCCGCCTGCGCCCGAGGCGGCCCCCCGAGTGCCACCGCCAAAACCAACCCCGGCAGCAGTTTCATGTCTCGCTCCAGAAAAAGGAGAAGGGAGGCCCGGCCTCTACCCCCGTCTTGTAGAAAAGGGGCGCCCCCCCCTTGCCCGACTCTCCCCCCCACCGGGGCCAGAAGAGGAAGGCTTGGGGCCCCGCGGCCGCCGTCGAGGCCCCGGGGGCTTTGTGTGTACGCTTCGGCCCCCCCGTTTTTTTGGGGGGGGAAAGTGCCGTCCAACCCCCACGTCCGCTTGGAAGGGACCCCCCCATTGAGCAACCCCCCCGCCCTCTCGGTGGACCTGGAGGGGGCCCAGGTCAAGCTTCGCGCA
>JBKQSS010000102.1:0-50242 GCA_052143535.1 Myxococcaceae bacterium
CCAACTGGACGCCTCGCCGCTGGGCGTCGGCGCGCTCGCCGGGACGTCTCTGCCCACCGACCGAAACATTCCCCGCACCTTGCTCGGCTTCTCGCGCCTCACCCTCAACGGGCTGGACACGGTGGGCGACCGAGACTTCGCCCTCGACTTCGCCTACGCAGTAGCGCGTTGCCTGCTTCACGCCGGGCGTCTGGCCACCGACGTCATCGACTTCTCCTCCTCCGAGTTCCATTTCCTCAAGCTGGGGGACGCCATCGCCTGTGGCAGTAGCCTCATGCCCCAGAAGCGCAACCCGGACGTCTTCGAGCTGGTGCGGGGCAAAGGCGCAGCCGGGGTGGGCAACCTCCTTGCGCTGCTCACGCTCGTGAAGGGCCTGCCACTTGGCTACAACCGCGACTTGCAGGAGGACCGCGCCCCAGTGCTCGGCTCCGGGCCCCTCCTCTTGGGCGTGGTGCGGGCCCTGCGCGTCGCGCTTCCCCACCTCAGCTTTGACTCCACCTCCACTTTGCGTGCCCTGGAGAGCGACTACACCCAAGCCACCGACGTCGCCGAGGCGCTGGTGCGCAGCGGGGTGCCCTTTCGCACCGCCTACCAGCTGGTGGGCACGCTGGTGAAAATGGCCCAAGCGCTACAGCAGCCGCTGGCCACGGTGTCGGCCGAGGTGGCCCACAGCGTGGACCCACGCCTGGTGCCGGCGCTGGAGCAGACGCGGGACGTACGGACGTCTGTCCCCTTGCGGGAGAGCGCCGGGGGCACCGGGCCCCGGGCAGTGGCGCAGCAGGTGGCCGCCCTTCGTGCGCGCGCCGTGGAGGGGCACGCGCTGGCCAAATCCATCCCAAGGCTTTCGCACCTCTTCCAGGTGCTTCAGGAGGTCACGTGGTGACGCCACGGCACTACCTGCGGCTCAGCGACAGAAGCCCGACCGAGTACCGGGCCCTCTTCGCCCGCGCCGCGGAGCTCAAGCGCCGCCGGAAGGCGAGGCTTTTGGACAGCTCGCTGGCCGGCCGGACGCTGGTCGTCCTGATGGAGAAGGCCAGCACCCGGACGCGGCTCTCCTTTGCCGCCGCCATCGGCCAGCTGGGGGGCCATGCAGTGGAGCTCTCGGCGGCGAGCAGCCAGCTGGCCCGCGGGGAGCCACTGGCGGACACGGCCCGCGTCGTCTCCGGTTACGCCGACGCAGTGGTGTTTCGCACCTCCACCGACGCGCGCCTGCGGGAGTACGCGCGGGCCTCGTCCATTCCGGTCATCAACGGGCTCACCGAGTTGGGGCACCCGGTGCAGGTGCTGACGGACCTCTTCACCGTCGAGGAGGCGCTTGGCTCGGTGCAAGGGCGGACGCTGGCCTTCGTCGGCGACTGCGCAGGCAACATGGCGCTCTCTTTCCTCGAGGCCGCGCCGCTTTTCGACTTCCCGCTGCGCCTCTCCGCCCCACCGGGCTTTCTGCCGCCGGCCGAGCGCGTCCAAGGGGCCGGAGGTCACGTCGCCCTGGTGGAGGACCCACAGCAGGCGGTGCGCGGGGCGGAGGTGGTCGTGACTGACGTCTGGAGCAGCATGGGCCAGGAGGACGAGGCGGAGGAGCGCCGCGAGGCCCTCCGGGGCTACACCGTGGACGAGGCCCTGCTTCAGCGGGCGGCCCCGGGCGCCATTGTGCTGCACTGCCTCCCCGCCCATCGCGACGAGGAGATTACCGACGCCGTGATGCTGGGGCCGCAGTCCCGCATTTGGGACGAGGCCGAGAACCGGATGCACGTCCAGAAGGCGCTGCTCGAGCAGCTCATCCTCGGCTGAGGGGACAGGCCAGACGCCCGGCGCTTGAATTCTCCGCTTGGAGGTTGACGTCGTTCCCGCCGGTGCTGTTCCCCTGGTGCGCTTCCGCCTGGCCGGTCGTAACCTTCGGCCGAGTCGCGGGTAAAAAAAAGAGGAGATGAGGTGCTGAGACACGCCACGGCGTGTGGGGGGCATTGAAATGCAAAGCCACTTCAGCTCGGCAGCGCTTGTGCTTGTCGTTGCAACGGCTTGCGCGCCTTACATTTACAAACCTGACGTGGTTGGACCGCACGGCGAGCATCTCATCGAGCTCGCCTGCCCCACCCCGGACGGGTGCATGGACTTGGCGCGCCAGACCTGCCACGGCGACTACGACATTGTCACCAACGGCGCTGTCGCTCCTGGCACACCCGAGGGCGGCGCCAAGGGGACCAACCTCATGGTCATCCAATGCAAGAACCCACCACCATCGGGGGTTGGCGGGCCGGACGCCGGGTAAGCCCGGGGACACATGCGCCGCCGAGGGGAACTCGTCCGGCGCCCACCTGCTTCAGGCTTCAAGAAGCGCAAGAAGGCAGCTCCGTTCTTCGTACCGGAGGAATGACATGAGACTGCGTTTCTGGTTGGCCTTCTCCGCCGTGCTCAGCGCGAGCGGCTGTGTTTCGGCGCCGGTGAATGTGCCGAAGCAGGTCGGAACCTCGACCATCTACAAGCCGGCCGTCCTCGGCCCCCACGGCGAGCATGCGGTGGAGATTGCCTGCGCCACTCCGGATGTGTGCATGGAGTTCGGGCGCCAGGTGTGCCAGGGCGACTTCGACCTCCTCACCCATAGCGAGCTCACCTTCGGTGGTGCCGGGCTAATCGTCAACACCACCATCCTGATGCTCATCCAGTGCAAGAACCTGCCGCCGGCACTGCCCCCGCCAGCCGCTGAGCCAGCTCAATAGACGTTTGGGCAAGCAAACAAACACCAATGCCCGCGGCCTGCGCCCCCCGTTGGGGGCGGCGAGGCCTTTGGGTGGTGTTCCGAGGCTAAAGGGCTTAGCTGCAGCCGCTGGTGGCGCCGCAGTTGTTGCACTTATAGCAAGCGCCGCTGCGGTACATGATGGCGCCGCAGGTGTGGCAGGGAGGCGCGTCCTGCTGGTTGAGGAAGGCCTGCCGCGGTGTCCCGGTGGCGGCCACTTCGGCCGCGCCGGCGGGCAACGTCCGAGCTGCCGGGGCGACAGCCGCCACCGGCTCGGGGGCCGAGGAGGCCTCCGGGAGCTCGGGCTGAGTCGAGCCGAACTTCAGCGCCAGCCACCGGAAAATGTAGTCGGTGATGGACTTGGCGATGGGGATGTCCGGGTTGCCGGTGAAGCCCGAGGGCTCGAAGCGGGTGTGGCTGAATTTGTCCACCAGCACCTGGAGCGGCACTCCGTATTGCAGCGCGAGCGAGACGCTGGTGGCGAAGCTGTCCATCAGCCCCGACACCACCGAGCCCTCCTTGGCCATCACCACGAAGAGCTCGCCCGGCGTGCCGTCCTCGTACATCCCCACCGTGAGGTAGCCCTCGTGCCCGCCGATGGAGAATTTGTGGGTGAGGGCCTTGCGCTCGTCTGGGAGCCTGCGCCGCAGGGGCCGGGGCTCCACCAGCTGCTCGGCCACCGCCTCCTCCTTGCTGGAGCGGGAGGTGTTGAGCGGCTGGCTCCGCTTGCACCCGTCGCGGTAGACGGCCACCGCCTTCAACCCAAGCTTCCAGGCCTCGAGGTAGGCCTCTTCAATTTCCTCCACCGTCGCTGCGGTGGGCAGGTTGACGGTTTTGGAAATAGCGCCAGAGAGGAAGGGCTGGGTGGCGCCCATCATCTTCAGATGGCCCAGCCAGTGAATGCTGCGCTCGCCCTTGGTGGGTTTGAAGGCGCAGTCGAAGACGGGCAGGTCCGTCGCCTTGAGGAGCGGAGCCCCTTCAATGGTTTCGTGCGCGTCCAGGTAGGAGACGATGGCCTGGGCCTCGGTGGTGGAGTAGCCGAGCTTGGTCAGAGCCAGCGGCACGGTGTTGTTGACGATTTTCAGCATCCCGCCGCCGGACAGCTTCTTGTATTTGATGAGGGCAATGTCCGGCTCGATGCCGGTGGTGTCGCAGTCCATCATGAAGCCGATGGTGCCGGTGGGGGCGAGGACGGTGACTTGGCTGTTGCGGTAGCCAGCCTCGCCGCCCAGGGCCAGCGCGTCGTCCCACGCTTGGCGCTGCGCCGCGAAGAGCTCCGGCGTGACGCCATCCGCGCTCAGCTGGTAGCCGGCTTTGCGGTGCTTGCCGATGACACGCAGCATCGGCTCGGCATTCTTCGCGTAGCCGGAGAAGGCGCCCATGCGCTCCGCCATCTGGGCGCTCATTCGGTAGGCCTCCCCGCACATGAGGGAGGTGATGGCCGCGGCATAGTTGCGCCCGGCCTCCGAGTCGTAGGGCAGTCCGGAGGCCATCAGCAGCGCCCCGAGGTTGGCGTAGCCGAGCCCCAGCGGCCGGTAGGCGTGGCTGTTCTCGGTGATGCGCTCGCTCGGGTACTTGCTGAAGCCGACAATAATCTCCATTGCCAAAAGCACCACGTCGACGGCGTGGCGGAAGGACTCCACGTCGAAGCTTCCGTCCAGCGGGCTGCGGAAGTGCATCAGGTTGAGCGAGGCCAGGTTGCAGGCCGAGTCGTCGAGGAACATGTACTCGGAGCAGGGGTTACTGGCGTTGATGCGGGCCGTCGCCGAGCAGGTGTGCCAGTCGTTCACCGCGGTGTCGAATTGCAAGCCGGGGTCTCCGCACAGGTGGGCCGCCTCCGAAATTTCGCGGAAGAGGTCCCGCGCCCGGTAGGTCTCCATGGCATGTCCGTCGCGGACGGCATGGGTCGTCCAGGGCCGGTCCTCCACCACCGCCTTCATGAAGTCGTCGGTGACGCGGATGGAGTTGTTGGAGTTCTGGAAGAAGATGGAGGAGTAGGCCTCCCCGTTGAAGGAGCCGTCGTAGCCGGCGTCGATCAGCGCCCAGGCCTTCTTTTCCTCGTGGGCCTTGCAGCGGATGAATTCGAGAATGTCCGGATGGTCGGCGTTGAGGATGACCATTTTGGCCGCGCGGCGCGTCTTGCCGCCGCTCTTGATGACGCCGGCGAAGGCGTCGAAGCCCTTCATGAAGGAGACCGGCCCGGAGGCGGTCCCGCCGCCGGCGAGCAGCTCCTTGCTCGAGCGCAAGGGCGAGAGGTTGGTGCCGGTGCCGCTGCCGTACTTGAAGAGCATGCCCTCCGTCTTGGCCAGCCCGAGGATGCTCTCCATCGAGTCATGCACCGAGTTGATGAAGCAAGCCGAGCACTGCGGGTGGGTCTCGACGCCGACGTTGAACCACACCGGCGAGTTGAAGGCCGCCTTCTGGCGCAACAAGAGGTGGGTGAGCTCGGCGTGGAAGGCCTGGCGGTCCGGCTCGGTGGCGAAGTAGCCGCCCTGTTGGCCCCAGCTGCACAAGGTGTCCACCACCCGCGCGACCAGCTTGCGCGCACTGGACTCCCGCTCGGGCGTCCCGGGCGTCCCCCGGAAGTACTTGGAGGCCACCACGTTGGTGGCGAGCATCGACCAGGACTTGGGAACTTCGATGCCGCGCTGCTCGAAGACGGACTTGCCGTCCTCGCCGCTGATGGAGGCCGTCCGAAGCTCCCACGCCATCTCGTCGGCCGGGTCCACTCCGGGAGTGGTGAAGTAGCGCGGGATGGACAAACCCCCACTGCCGCGGGACTTCCGCCCACCCTTGCGCTCCCTGCTCGCCGACGGCTTCAACTCACGCTCCATGGTGCCTCCAACAAACTAACCTTTTGGAAAATGGACGCACCGGGCCTACAGCCCGTCGCCCCTCGCGAGAGGGCCGGGACCGGTGGAAGAAGCTGAAATGTTTCGGGATTTCCGGGAAGACCACCCTCCCGGAGCCTCTCGTCGAACCGGACGCCTGTGGGGACTGCCGGGCGCCGACCGTCTCCGGAATGAAACCTCAGGGTCTTCGGGCTGTCAAGCCTTTGACCACAAGCGGTGGTGGTTGCTCACTCGCTACAGCACAAGTAATAGACACGGCCGCGGGCAGTAGCGCGAGGAATGTTCATGGCCTCGAGGTCCTTCCTTAGGGCTCCTGGCAGCGTCCAGCTGCAGGAACCAGGACGACGAAGAGTGCCAGGCCGGTCTGACAGTGGGCAGGCGCGGGCCTCTCGTTTTCGCGCCGACGGTGCCCGAAAGCGGGCCCAAGGGATGTTAGGGAAAGCAGCCACCTCCTGATGCCGCCCTACCAACGCCACGTTTTCGTCTGCACCAACCGCCGTGCCGCCGACAACCCCAAGGGCTGCTGCGCGCTCAAGGGCAGCGAGGCAGTCCTGGAACGCTTCAAAGAGGAGCTCCACCGGCGCGGCCTCAAGGGAAAAATGCGCGCCAATGCCGCGGGCTGCCTCGACGCCTGCGCCTTCGGGACGAGCGTCGTCGTCTACCCGGAGGGCGTCTGGTACGCCGGCGTCCGTGTCGAGGACGTCGTCGAAATTATTGAGTCCCACCTGCTCGGCAACTCAGTGGTGGAGCGGCTTCGGATGAAGGGCACGCTGGGCGCCTCGGCGCCCGAAACAACCTGAGGGGGCATCGGCCATGGACGTCGAACGACGCGGGGCAGTGGCGCTCTTGCGCATGCGGGCCGGGAAGGCCAACGCCATTGGCCCTGCCTTCCTCGACGCGCTCCAGGCACTGCTCGACAGCCTCGTCGCCGTGCCCCCGGGGGCTCTCGTCCTCATAGGCGAGGGCCGGGCTTTCTCGGCCGGCCTCGACTTGCCCGCCCTGGTGGACTTGCCAGAGGCGGCCCTGACGGACTTCATCCACCGCTTCTCCGCCACCATGCTGCGTGTCTTCACGCTGCCTTTTCCGGTGGTGGCCGCGGTGAATGGCCACGCCGTGGCCGGTGGGTGCGTGCTGGCGCTGCAGGCAGACCAGCGCCTCATGGCCCAAGGCGAGGCCCGTATTGGCCTCAATGAGGTGCGGCTGGGCATTGGGCTGCCGGTGGCAGTGGTGGAGACGTTGCGCTGCCAGGTACCCGCGGGCTCGCTCTTCAGTGTGGCTGCCGAAGGCGGACTCTTCACGCCTGACGAGGCCCTCCGCCTCGGGCTGGTGCACGCGGTGGTTTCGCCCGAGGCGCTGCTCGAGCGCGCCCTGGAGCGGGCGACGGCCCTGGCGGCGTTGCCCTCCGTCGCCTTTGCCCAGGTGAAGGCGTCCTTGCGCCATCCGGCGCTGGCTAACATTGAAGCCGCCGGCCCCACCGACGCGGCCGGGTGGGTGCGGACGTTTGCCGCACCGGAGGCCCAGCGCCTTCTGCGCGACGTCGTCGCGCGACTGACCAAGCGCGGCTGAGGGTTAGCTGCGCCTGCTGCCGAAGAGTCGCAGCAGCGAGAGGAAGAGGTTGATGAAGTCCAGGTACAGCGTCAGCGCGCCGACGATGCTGAGCGCCGCGACGCCGCCACCTTGGGCCGCGAAGTTGCGCAGCTTCTGGGTGTCGTAGGCGGTGAGGCCGGCAAACACCACCACTCCGGCGCAGGCCACTACGAAATTGAGCATCGGGTTCGGCCAAAATATTTGGACGATGCTCGCAATCACCACGCCAATCAGCCCCATGAAGAGGAAGGTGCGCCAGCCGGACAAGTCACGTTTGGTGACCGTGGCAAAGACGCTCAAGCCAGCGAAGGAGCCAGCGGTGACGAGGAAGGCGCTGGCGATGGAGCCGCTGGTGTAGGCGTAAAACAGCGTCCCGAAGGTGACGCCTGTCAGTGCGGCGTAGGCCAGAAACAGGACTGCCGCGGTGCCGAAGGAAAGCCGTGCGGCGCCAGCGGAGAGGACAATGACGAGGCCCAATTGGGCGATGAAGAGCACCCACTTGTAGCCCCACACTTGGGCCAAGAGCTGGGGGTTACTGGCCATGTACCAGGCGACGACGCCCGTCAGGCCGAGTCCGAGCGTCATCCAACGGTAGACGCCCGCCATGAAGCCCCGGGCGGCCTGGTCGACCGCGACCTGGCTCGGTGGGGTGCGAAAGTCTGTGGTTTCGAGTGCCATTTTGGTTTCTCCCCCTTTGTGGGGATTTGCCCTGCCGCCCTGGAGGAGGCCCTCCGGGACTCTGCCGACGCCTCTCATAACCCATTCCCTGGAGGGCGCACGCGCGGATTCAGTGACGTCGGAATGCGCGACCGGCTGGCCGCCCCCTTTCCCGTCCCCGGTGGTGCTTGGGGTGCACCGGCTGAGGAAGCGCTGGTTGGCAGTTGCCCAAGAGTTCGCGCCGCCGCACCCCAGGCGAGGGGTGCCAACCTCAACTCTGCGGTCGCTCCAGGAGAAGTTGGGCGAGTCGTTTCGCCCACCCTGAGTAACGCGCGCCGCCCGCGCAACCCCGGGGGCCAGTTGGGTCACTGGCTTCTGGACGCGTACACTGCCGCCCTCAGCCTGAAGCGGGGAGTCTGCAATCTCCGACAAAACCACTCTCGCCGCGCTCGTCAGCATCGTGACGTCGCTTTGGATTGGTGTGGCCTTCATGCTGGCCGTCCGGGAGGCGAGGAGGTTGCCGGCCGCTTCCTCCCGGGCAATTCGCGTGGCCTTCGGAATTCTCACCTTTCTGTTGTGGTACCTGGGGATGCTCTCGGTAATGGGCATCCTGGCGGTGCTGACGGTGCGCAAGGTTCGAGATGTCGGCTTCACCATCATCTGTCTTCTCGCCCTGACTGCCGCGGTTGGGTGGGTGCGTCGAGCGGTCCGTCCCGCCCAGGTGCTCGCTGACCCCTCCCAGCCCTCCTCCCTGGCCAGAGAGGAACCCAAGTGACGGCGACCTCGGTGGCACCGTCGGCCCGGTGCTGGGCACCGTCCTGCTCAAGTCTTCACAGTCCGCGGCCTTCGAGTGGAGTGCGGCGCTGGTGGCCTGCATGGTGCCGGTGGCGCTGTGGCTCTACTACGTCGAGCGGAAGGCCGTCTCCTAAAGGGGACGTGCCGGCCCCGCCGGTGGCAAACCCGTCAAAGAGAGGCGGGGGCCCGGCGGCGGGCTTCTAGCGCCCGTTGTTTTTCGTGCGGCCGAGCGCCTCGTCCAGCTCGGTGGCGACCTCGGTCGTCAATACCGGCAGCACGCCCCCGCCGCCGAGAATGTTGACGATGGGCGAGGCCGAGGCGCGCACCACGCCGCCCCACGGCGGCTGGGTGTCCAGGCCGACCGAGCAGAAGGCAGAGTAGTCGACGAAGAGCTGTGACTCTTCGACGCCGCCCTCGCTTGCTATCCAATGCCGCTCGAGGGGGACCTCCACCCGCTCCTGGACGACGAAGCCCCCGCCGCGTCTGTCCAACGAAGCGGCCGCGACGACGCCCGGCCAGTCGAGTGGCTGGCCAAAGGCGGCCCGGGCGCGCTCGGAGAAGCCTGCCTCGTGGGCGTGGCTCCCGACGAAGACGGTTTTGCCCCCGTAGTCCCAGGCCCGCTTGAGGACGAAGCGCGCCGGCTCGGCCGCAATGCGCTGTACCAGGTTCGAAACAACTTCCCCGTCTGCGTCCACGGCCGCCCCCGGCAGCAGAAGGCGCGTCCACGGGACGTACTCCTTCACGCAGGCGAGCTCGTCGTCGGTGAGGCCGGCCAGCGTGACGAGCTCTTGCTCCACCAAAGCGCGCGACAGGAGAGCGAAGTTGGCCTTCGTCTCGATGTGCGCGGCCGGGCCATTGAGAAGCACGGCCCCGAAGCGCAGTGGGGCGCTAAAGAAGGACTCCAGCCAGGGGTGGGACCCGTCCTCCAACCGGCGAACGAAGAGGTGGCGGTAGACGCAGTCGAAGCGCCGCCCCTCGGCCAGGACGGCCCCGGTGCCGGAGAGCTCGTCCGGGTAGACGACATGCGCCTCCGTCCCGAGGGCCCGGAAGCGCTCTGCCAAATACGTCACCTCCGTCAGCTGGGCGTCGGCCCGGCGGCACAACAGGGCCATCCGCTCCGGCTGGCCCTGTCCCCGGACGCGGGCGAAGCTCTGCAAGAGGGCCTGGTACAGCGCGGCCGCGTTGCTGCCGTTGAGCGTCTTGAGGCGCTCGAGCGCGCCGCGCTTCAGTCCCGCCAGCTCGCCCGCGGCGTCGAGGTAGCTGGCGGCGGCGACGTCCGAGTAGCCGGGCATGGCCGGAATGGTGGCGTTGAGCTCGAGCGCGGCCAGCTGCCGAGCGGCGAAGAAGTCCACCCGGGCGATGGCCAGCCCGAAGAGGGAAGGCGACGCCTCTTGGACGAGCCGGCGCTCGACCGGCCCGAGCGAGTCCAACAGCCAGGCGCGCTCTGGGCTTTGCACCACCGCTTGCGCCATTTTGAAGCCGGCGGAGGCCAGCCGAGCGGCAACGTCACGGCGTGCGCGGACTTCCTTCTTGTCCAGCACCACCGGGGTTGCCCCCACCGGGATGGGCTGGGTGCTTCCGTCCGGGCGGGTAACGGCCAGGCCGGCCTGGGACGTGAGCGCCACGAGGCGCGGGGCGAGGGCAGGGGCGTTGGCTCGGAGCGCTTGGAATTGGGGGAGCACAGGGACTAGGACAGCACACTAAACATGGCCATGGTCACCGGCGGACAATTGGTTGCCCGAATGCTGAAGGCTGAGGGCGTCCGCCATGTCTTCACTCTCTGCGGGCTGCACGTGGCCCCCATTTACGCGGGCCTGGTGGAAGAGGGCATCGCCGTCGTCGACACCCGGCACGAGCAAGCGGCGGCCCACGCGGCCGACGCTTACGCCCGCACCACCCGGGGGCTGGGCGTGGCAGTGGTGACGGCCGGCCCGGGCGTCACCGACGCACTCACCGCCGTCGCCAACGCCTACGCGGCCAGCTCGCCGCTGCTGCTGTTGGGGGGCGCCGCCCCGATGTTTAACCAGAGCCGCGGCAGCCTTCAGGAGATGGAGCAGGTGGACCTCTTCCACCGCATTTCCAAATGGTCCGACCGGGTGCCCAGCCCGGAGCTGGTCCCGCTGTATTTGGCCAAGGCCTTCCGGGTGGCGCTCTCCGGGCGCCCGGGCCCCGTCTTTCTCGAGCTGGCCTGGGACGTTTTGTGCAACGGGGTGGACGAGTCCTCCTTGCAAATGCCCACCCACTACCGGACGTCGGCGCGCATGCCGCCGGACCCCACGGGCGTGGAGACGGCCATGGCGCTGCTCGCTTCCGCCGAGCGGCCCACCTGCATTGCCGGCTCCAGCGTCTGGTGGGATGGCGCCTGGGAGGCGCTGGCCGCCTTTTGCGAGCGCGCTCAGGTGCCGGTGTACTTGAATGGGGCAGGGCGGGGCTGTCTGCCGGCGGAGCACCCGCTCTTCTTCCAGCACACTCGCAAAGAGGCGCTCAGCGGCTCGGACCTCATCTTCGTGGTGGGGACGCCCTTCGACTTTCGTCTCAACTACGGCGCCGAGCCCACCTTCAGCGCGACGTCCAAAATTGTCCAGGTGGACGTGGACCCAGTGGAGATTGGGCGCAACCGGGCGGTGGACGTCGGTCTCATTGCCGACAGCGCCTCGGCGCTGGCCGCCTTCGCTAAAGCCGCGCCTTCCGCAACGCGGACGGCCTACCTCCGGGAGCTCCGGGCCAGCGAGGAGAAGAAGGCCCAAGCCTTGGACGTCTGGTGCCGAAGCGACGAGGTCCCCATCCACCACTACCGGCTGGCCCGCGAGCTGTCGGAGGTGGCCAACGAAGGGGCGCGGGACCCAGTCTTCATCGCCGACGGCGGCAACTGGGTGGCGATGGCGGCGAAGGTCATCACGCTCAAGCGCCCGGGCCGCTGGCTCGACCCTGGGCCCTTGGGCTGCCTCGGGGTGGGTGCGCCCTTCGCCATTGCCAGCAAGCTGCTTCACCCCAGCCGGGAGGTGTGGATTATTCAGGGCGACGGCTCCTTCGGTCTCAACGGGATGGACTTCGACACGGCGCTGCGTTTCAAGCTCCCGATGGTGTGCGTGGTGGGCAACGACGCCGCCTGGGGGCAGATTCGCATTCCCCAGCTGGCGATGTTTGGCCCGGAGAAGTCCCCGGCCACGCTGCTCGCACCCACCCGCTATGACGAGGTGGTGCGGGCCCTCGGAGGACACGGCGAGTTGGTGACGGAACCCCGCGCCATCCGTCCGGCGCTGGAGCGAGCGGTGTCCAGCGGCACGGTGGCTTGCGTCAACGTCATGCTCGACCCGGAGGCCCCGGTGAAGGCAGGCGCGATGGGGTACGCGGTATGAGTGGTTTTCGCCTGCAGCGCCAGCACGCGGCCCTCTTGGTGGTGGACGTCCAGGAGCGGCTGGCGGCGGCCATGCCCCAGCCGGAGCTCGAGCGCATGGTGAGGCGCACCGCCGCGCTGGTGGAAGGCGCCCGGGCGCTGGCTCTTCCAATTGTCTACACCGAGCAATACCCGAAGGGCCTGGGGCCGACCGTGGCCGCACTCAAAGAGAGGCTGGTGGGCCTTCTGCCAGTGGAGAAGCTTCGCTTCAACGCCCTGGATGACGCCGTGCGGGCCCAGCTCAAAGGGCGACGCCAGGTACTCGTCGCCGGCATGGAGACGCACGTCTGCGTCTACCAGACGGTGCGCGCGCTGGCCGAGGAGGGCTCGCTGCCGGTGCTGTGCGCGGACGCAGTGCTGTCGCGCTTCGAGGTGGACCAGCGGGTGGGGCTGCAGCTGGCCTCGGACGCCGGGGCGATGGTGACCACGGTGGAGACAGCCCTCTTTGACTTACTGGGCGAGGCCGGCACGCCCGAATTCAAGCGCGTCAGCGCCGCCGTCAAATGAGGCCCCCCCCAGCGGCACAGCGTGGGCAGTTGCAGCCCTGGCGGGCTACAGTTAAGGGGCAGCTGACGGTGGCCCTCTAGAAGTCTTGGCCCGAGGAGCCTCCTTCGCCAAGGACGGACGACGCCCCATGCCGATGGACCTCTCGGTGGACTTCCACTTCTGCGCCGCGCACCGGCTGCCGTACTACGACGGCCCCTGTAACCGGATGCACGGGCACAACTACCGGCTGCAAGTCATCGCCACCGGCACGCCCAACCCTCGCGACGGGATGATTTTGGACTTCGAGGTGCTTCGCAAAAGGACCTGGGAGCTGGCCCTCAACCAGTGCGACCACCACACCCTCAACGACTTCATGGACAACCCCACCGCGGAAAACGTCATTGTCTGGATGTGGGACCGGCTCCGGCCGGCCATTCCCGAGCTCAAGGAGCTCCGTCTGTGGGAAACGCCCGAGTACTGCGTCAGCTACCGGCCCGATTGAAGAAAGGCCGTCGCCCGGACGTAGTAGCCATGCAGCGCGCGGTGGCGGACTTCCTGTCCGCCGCGGGGCTTGACGTCCACGCTGCGGAGCTCCTGGAGACGCCGGCGCGGGTGGCTGCGGCCTGGGCCTCCGGCTTTTTGGATGGCTACGGGCGCACCGCGGCCGAGGCGCTGGCCGAGACGTACCCGGCTCCGGCCGGCTCGCGTGGCGAGCTGGTGGTGGTGACGGGGTTGCGCTTCCACTCCATGTGTCCCCACCACCTGCTTCCGGTGGAGGGGCAAGCCCACCTGGCCTATGTGCCGGGGCGCCGGGTGGTGGGCTTCGGGCGCCTCGGCGCGCTGCTCGACACGCTCTCGCACCGCTTGGTGCTGCAGGAGACGCTGGCCCGGGATGTGGCCCAGGCGCTGGCCACCGAGCTGGGCAGTCCGGCCACCGCCTGCGTGCTGGAGGCACACCAGGCCTGCTTGCGCGTCCGTGGCGAGGAGCAGTCCGACGCGGTGACGCACTCGGAGGCCTACACCGGCACGCTGCGCAGAGACGGTCCGCTGCGGCGCGAGCTGTGGGTGCGCATCGCCGGCTGCCGCGGAGCGCCGCGGTGACGTCCTCACCGGGGCGGCTCGCCGGCCGGGTGGCGCTCGTCACTGGCGCCTCGCGCGGCATCGGCCGCGCCATCGCCGAGGCGCTGTCGGAGGAGGGGGCGGCCGTGGCCGTCCTCTCCACCCGCCTGGACGGCGCACGGCCGGTGGCCGAGGCCCTGCGCGCCGCCGGGCGAGGGGCCTACCCGGTGGCCGCTGACGTGGCCAACCCGGCCGCGCTGGACCGGGCGCTGGCCGAGGTACGTCGGGCACTCGGGCCGGTAGACGTCCTCGTCAACAACGCCGGGATTGCCCTGCGGCGGCCGTTGGCGGCCACCACCGACGCGGAGGTGGAGCGGGTGCTGGCGGTCAATCTCCTCGGCCCGTTGTACCTGGCCCGGCGGCTGCTCCCGGAAATGGCCGAGCGCGGCTGGGGCCGCCTGGTGAATGTCTCCTCCGTCAGCGGCACGGTGGGCACGGCCGGCATGGCCGCCTACTGCGCCAGCAAATGGGGACTCAACGGGCTGACTCGAGCCCTCTCCGAGGAGGTGAAGGACCACGGGGTGCTGGTGGCCGCGGTGCTTCCCGGCAGCACCGACACCGAGATGCTGCGGGGCTCGGGCTTCACCGCGAAAATGACGCCGCAGGAGGTGGCCAAGGTGGTGCGCTTCCTCTGCGCCGAGGCGCCGCTGGCCATGGCCGGTAGCCTGTTGGAGGTTTTCGGGTGAGCCTCCGCCCAAGCCGCGCCCAGCTGGAGGCGTGCGCCCGCGCGCTGGCCGGCGGCCTTGGGCCGCACCAGCTGCTCAGCGACGCCGAGCAGCTTCAGGCCTACGGACGAGACGAGTCGGACCTCGGCACCACGGCGGCGGACTTGGTGGTGCTGGCCGAGAACACCGCGCAGGTCAGCCATGTGCTGCGCACCGCGCAGGCCCACGGCGTGCCAGTCACCCCCTGCGGCGCCCGGAGCGGGAAGAGTGGCGGCTCCATGCCGGTGGAGGGCGGGGTGGTGCTCAGCCTCGAGCGGATGAAGGCCATCCGGCGCCTCTCGGTGGAGGACCTCACCGTGGTGGTGGAGCCAGGCGTCGTCACCGGAGACCTGATGAAGGCGGCCGAGGAGGTGGGCCTCTTCTACCCGCCGGACCCCAACTCCTGGGAGTGGTGCACCGTGGGCGGCAACGTGGCGGAGAATGCCGGCGGTCCGCGGGCCCTCAAATACGGCGTCACCCGAGACTACGTGCTGGGGCTCGAATGGGTAATGCCCCAGGGGGAAGTGCTGCGGGTGGGCCGGCAAACCATCAAGGGCGTGGCCGGCTATGACTTGGTGGGCCTACTGGTCGGCAGCGAAGGCACCTTGGGGGTGGCCACCGAGGTGACGCTGCAGCTGTTGCCACGGCCACGGGTGGTGCAGACGGCGCTGCTCATTTTCAAGAATGTGCAGCAGGCGGCGCGGGCAGTCACCGCCGTGTTGGCCGGTGGAATTCTGCCCCGCACGCTGGAGCTCCTCGACGAGGTGTCCATCCGGGCGGTGGACGGTCGGGGCTTCAACTTTCCCGGCGGCACCGGCGCGGCGGTGCTGGCCGAAGTGGACGGCAACCAGGCCGAGGCCGTCTTCGCCGAGCTGGCGCAGCTCTCGGAAATTGCGACCGCCCACGGGGCCAGCGACACCCTTTTGGCGCAAGGGGACTCCCAGCGGGAGGCGCTGTGGGCAGCGCGGCGGAGCGTCAGTACGGCGCTGCGCTCTTTGGCCCGCCACAAGCTGTCCGAGGACATTGCCGTTCCGCGCTCCGCCATTGCGGACGTCATCGGGCGCCTCAAAGCCATGGGCGAGGAGCTGGGCCTCACCGTGGCCACCTATGGCCATGCTGGGGATGGGAATTTGCACGCCAACATTCTCTTCAACAGCGAAGACCAGCGGCCGATGGTGGAGCGCGCTCTGCGCCGGATGGCGGAGCTGGCCATCTCGGTGGGGGGCACCATCACCGGGGAGCACGGGGTGGGGCTGGCCAAGCGGGAACTCTTGCCGCTGGAGCAGTCCGAGGGCGTGTTACAGCTGCAGCGGCAGCTCAAGGCGCTGTTTGACCCCAAAGGCCTGCTCAACCCCGGAAAAATCTTCTCCGCCCTGTGACTTCAAGAGGTTAGCGAGAATTACCCCGAGGAATGGGGCCAATGAGGAAGCGGCAACCCAGGCATGCGCAAGCCGGGGAAACGCAATGCCCCCTCGTGCGTCTCAGTACTTGTCTGGGCGCCTGGCGTCCCTACTTTGTGCGTGCAACTCCCGACGAGGAGGTCGGAAGAAATGGCGAGCAGCTTTCCCCGCGAAAACATCGCGCCCTACCTGCGGCAAATGGGCAGTCGCCCACAGCTGACACGAGAGCAGGAGTATGCCCTCGCGCGGCGAGCCCGCAAGGGGGACGAGCAAGCGCGGGAGACGCTGGCCACCTCCAACCTCGCCTTTGTGGTGGCGGTGGCGAAGAAGTTTGCCCACCGTGGGGCACGCCTGGATGACCTCGTCCAGGAAGGCAACGTGGGGTTGATGAAGGCCATCGAGCACTTCGACCCCAAGAAGAACGTCCGCTTCGCCACCTACGCCGTGTGGTGGATTCGCGCGTACATCACCCGCTACTTGAAGGACAACCGAAGCCAGGTGCGCGGCGGGGAGTCCGAGCGCGGGAGCATGGTGGACTTCAGCCTCGACGTCACCATCGACGAGGACGGGGAAACCACCTTCCTCGAGCGTCTGGAAGAGCCCAGCGCCGGGCCGCAGGACAGCTTCATCGGCAAGGAGCAGGACGAGGAAGTGCAGGCCGCCTTGGCCAAGGTGAAGAAGCGGATTGGAGACTTGGGCTGGGACATTGTCCAGGAGCGGCTCACCCAGGACAAGCCGCGCACCCTGGAGGAGCTCGGCCAGCGCTGGGGCGTCTCGCGCGAGCGGGTGCGCCAGGTGGAGCTGAAGACGAAGCACTTCCTGGCCCGCTACCTCAGCGCCTTCAACCAGGACCAGGAGCCAGACCTCACCGCCGACGCGGCGTGAGGGGCCTCCCTCGGGGTCCGGCCTGCCTCAGCTCGGGCGGGTTTGTGACGCCCCGGGCCATGGCGGCCGCTGCGGCCATGGAGCCGCTGCGTGCGCCATGCTAAACGCGGCGCACCATGCTCCGCCTCCTCGTCTGTCTGTGCTTCCTCTTCCCGGTGGTGGCGTTTTCCGACGACGGCGTTGACGCCGGCGCGGCCGCTGCGCCCCTCTCCGGAGTCGCTCAGCTCGATGTGCTGTGGACCCAGCGCGATGCGCCCGGCGTCCAGGAGCAGCTGCTCGCGCTGACGGAGGAGGGGGTGAAGGCCCACCCCGAGGACTTCGCCTACCTGTGGCGGGCGGCCCGCATCCGGCTGTGGGCTGGCGACGCAGAGACGGACAACGAGAAGAAGAAGGCCCTGGGCCAGACGACGTGGGACTTGGGCGACCGCGCGGCGCGCGCCAAGCCGGGGGCAGTGGAGGGCTACTACTTCGCCGCCGCTGGCATCGGCTCCTACAGCCAGGCCGTCGGCATCCTCAACGCGCTGGGACAGGGGCTGGAGTCCAAATTCAATGAGCGACTGGACAAGGCCATCAACATTGACCCGAGGTTTGCCCACGCCGGCCCGCTGGCGGTGAAGGGCCGCTACTACTTCGAGCTCCCTTGGCCCAAGCGCAACCTCGGTAAGTCCGCCGACTGGTTGAATCGGGCCATCAAGCTCGACCCCAACGCGCTTCGGGCGATGGCCTGGCTGGCCGAGACGCAGTGGAGAGACGGCAATTCCGCCGCTGCGCGGGAGACGCTGGCCCGGTTGGCAAAAGGCAGCATTCCGGATGACCCCGCCGAGGAGCGCCGCAGCAAGGCGATGGGAGTCAAAATCGGCCTGGAGATGGATAAGGAGCACTGACCGTGCGAGCCGAGCAGCAGATGGCGCCGGTGACGGCGCAGCAAAACCTGGTGTCGCTTCTCGTGGCGCGGGCCGCCCGGCCCGACGCGGTCGGAGCGACGTCATATGAGGGTGGCGGCTGGAAGAATGTCACCTGGGCCGCCATCCGCGACGAGGTGCGTCGCCTCTCCGCGGCGCTGGTTAGCCAGGGCGTCAAGCCGGGAGACCGGGTGGCCATCTTCGCCGCCACCTCGCTCCGCTGGTGCGTGGTGGACCTGGCCGTCTCCGCGGCCCGGGGCGTCACCATCCCCATCTACGCCTCCAACACCTCCGAGGAGGTCCACTACATTCTGGACCACTCGGGAGCCTCGCTGCTCTTCGTCGATGACGACACGCCAGAGGGCCGGCAGCCGGGCCGGCTGAGCCGGGTGCGCAGCTGCATCGGCCGCACACCGGCGGTCAAGGCGGTGGTGCTTTTCGAGGGCGTCCCGAGCGGAACTGGCGAGCTGAGTTACCGGGACTTCATCGCCAAGGGCGATGCGGTCGAGAGGATGGACCCCAAGGGCTTTGAGACGCGGGTGGCGGCCATCAAGATGTCCGACCCCTGTCTCTTCATCTACACCTCGGGCACCACCGGAAACCCCAAGGGCGTGCAGTTGACGCACGGCAACTGGGCCTACGAGGCGAGCATCGTCGCGCTCATTCAGTTGATGGGGGCCGACGACGCGGTGATGCTCTTCTTGCCCCTGGCCCACAGCTTCGCCCAGGTGGTGAAGGCCGCCTGGCTGAGCATGGGCTTCCGGATGGTTTTCTCCCGCGGGACCGAAAAGCTGATGGCCGACCTGGCGGAGACTTCCCCCACCATCCTGCCCTCCGTCCCCCGCATTTTCGAGAAGGTGTACGAGGGCGTGGTCACCAACGGCTCGTCGGCCCCTGGCCTCAAGGGCCGCCTGTTCCGCTGGGCGATGCGGCTCTTTGACGGTTACGTCAACGCGCGGCTGCAGGGACGCGAGTACAGCTCGCTCTCCTTCGCCCTGGCCAAACGGCTGGTCTTCTCCAAGGTGCGCGCCACTCTGGACGCGAAGCTCGGTGGCCAGATGCGCCTCTTCGTCTCCGGCGGCGCCCCGCTGTCTCGGAAAATTGCCTACTTCTTCGACTTGCTCGGCTTCGTGGTGCTGGAGGGGTATGGGCTGACCGAGACGTCGGCCGCCGCCACCATCAATCGACCGGGCAAGGTGAAAATCGGCACCGTCGGGCCGCCCATCCCGGGCTGCGAGGTGAAGATTGCGTCCGACGGGGAGATTCTCATCCGGGGGCCCAACGTGATGGCCGGCTACTACCGCAATCCCGAGGCCACCCAGGAAGCCATCGCCCCGGACGGCTGGTTTCGCTCGGGCGACATTGGCGAGCTCGACGCGGATGGCTCGCTGCGCATCACCGACCGGAAGAAAGACATCATCGTCACCGCCGGCGGGAAGAACGTCGCGCCGCAAAACATTGAGAACGCGCTCAAGACGCGGCCCCTCATTAGCCAGGTGATGGTGTACGGCGACAAGCGCAAGTACCTGTCGGCGCTCATCACCGTCAACGAGGAGGCGGCCAAGCGCATGCTGGCGGCCGCCGGCGCGCCGCCGGCGCAAAGCTACGCCGAGCTGGCGAAGCGGGCCGAGGTCATCAAAGCGGTGCAGGTGACACTCGACGACTTCAACGCCCACGAGCCGCCCTACAACCAGCTCAAGCGTTTTGCCCTCGTGGACCACGACTTCAGCCAGGAGACGGGGGAGCTCACCCCGACCCTCAAGGTGAAGCGCAAGGCCTGCACCCTCAAGTACCAGCTGATTCTGGATGGCCTGTACGACGGGGAAAAGGTGACCATCTAGCCCCGCGCTGTCCCGTTGGCCCCCCCCGGCCCGTTTGGCCCATGACGGTAAACGCTTCCCGGCGGTGGCGGCGAGGAGTCGGCCTTTCGGCCTTGGCCCTGGTGTGCGCCGCCGGCGCGCTGAGGCTTCTCTTTTTTGCGCCTTGGCGCGAGCCGCACCCGCCCCTCGTCCTGCCGACGGGGATGCTCGCCATCCAAGGGGCGACGCTGTACCCCTCCCCGGAGGCACCGCCCATTCGCGGTGGGACGCTTCTGGTGCGCGACGGCCGAATTGCCGCGCTCGGCCTGGACGTCGCCGTTCCGGCACAGGCGGTGGTGCTGCCCTGTCACGGCTGCGTCGTGACGGCAGGCTTCTGGAACGCCCACGTCCACTTCACCGAGCCCAAGTGGAATTTCGCCCAGTGGAAGAGCGCCCGGACGCTGGACGCGCAGCTGCAGGACATGCTTACCAGCCGCGGCTTCACCACCGTCGTCGACGTCGGCTCGGACCTGCACGTCACGCTCTCGCTCCGCCGCCGCATCGAGGCGGGCGAGCTGCTCGGCCCAGACATCTACACCGCCGGGTCCCCTCTCTACCCGCCCCAGGGCATCCCCTATTACGTGAAGCGGGAGCTGCCTTTTTTTCTGCTGTGGTTTCTGCCCGAGCCCTCGACTCCAGCCGAAGCGGCACGGGTGGTGGAGCGCAACATCGCGCGTGGGGCCGACCTGCTGAAGCTATTCACCGGCTCCTACGTGGCAAGAGGCCAGGTGCTGCCGATGCCCGAGCCCATCGCCGCCGCTGCGGCGTCGGTTGCGCACGCCCACCACCAACTCGTCTTTAGCCATCCCTCCAACCTGGCCGGGACGCTGGTGGCGGTCGCCGCCGGCGTCGACGTCCTGGCCCATGCGCCGGACGCGGCCGAAGGCATCGACGCGGCCCTGCTTCAAACCCTGGTGCAGAAGCACATGGCGATGGTCCCCACGCTGAAGATGTTTGCCACCACCGCTTCCACCAAGCCCTCCTACTTGCAGCCCATTTATGCCGAGGTCCGCAGCTTCCATGCGCTGGGCGGGCAGCTCCTCTTCGGCACCGACGTCGGCTACATGACGGACTACCGTACCGAGGACGAGTTTCGCGCCCTGGCCCTCTGTGGCCTCAGCGCCATGGACGTCTTGAGGATGCTCACCACGGCGCCGGCCGAACGCTTCGGCGTGGCCTGGCAACGGGGCACCCTGGCGGTCGGCCAGCTGGCAGACTTGGTGGTGCTCGACGCTGACCCAGCGCAGGACGTCACCAATTTCGCGCGCGTCCGAGCCACCGTCCGCGCCGGGCGCGTCCTGTACCGAAGAGGGGACTGAGGCCGCTGTCAGGCGTCGGCTTCAAAAAGCCGGGGCCGGCCGCAGACGCCAGGGGGGGCCTTACGGAGAGGTTGGTGAGAGACGTCGTTTAGACGTCCTTGCTGGTTGGAGCGGTGGCGCGGGGTCGGGGGTTTCCGTCGGCGTCGACGCCGCCGGACAGCGTACTTCCCGTCCGCTGCGCCTCGGGCGGCGTCTGCTCATCGCCCCCGAAGCCCTTCTTGAAGTTGCGGATGGCCTGCCCGAGCGAGGAGCCCAGCTGCGGGAGCTTCGCCCCACCGAAAAGCACCAGGGCGATGACGAGGATGATGACGAGCTCGCTCATCTTGAGACCGAACATATGCGTTTAACGCCTCTTCCAGGGTGGGGAACGCCCACCAAGGGCGCGCCGCCAAAAGCACCGAGTGGCACATCTGCACCAAACAGGGGCGGGGCGCAAGCCGACGCGGGCGAGCTCGGCTGAGGAGCATCCGGAAGCCGTCGCGCACGGCGCCTCTCGGGGGGCCTTGTGGGGCCGGTGCGCGGCGCGCTTGACGCTTCGGTTGGGCGGCCACTACGGTGCGGCCGCCGTTGACTTTCAAATCAGGAGCCGACCATGGCCGACGTCACTGCCAAGAGCATTCTCGAGAACACCATTCCCGCGCTGCTGACGGCGAAGCCAGAAATGGCCAAGGAGATTAACGCCATCGTCCACTTCGTCATTACCGGCGACTCCGGCGGCACCTGGACGCTGGACTTGACGAAGCCTTCCGGCTGGGTGGTGTCCGGGGCGGTGGGCGAGCCGAAAATGACAGTCACCGTGGGCGAGGCGGACTTCGTCAAAATTCACAACAAGCAGCTCAACGCACAGATGGCGGCCATGCAGGGCAAGTTGAAATTCAAACCGATGGACATGGGCCTGGCCATGAAGCTGGGCAAGCTGCTGGCGTAAAGGGCACATGTCCGAGGGCCTGCCGCTCGCCGGGCTGCGCGTCCTCGACCTCACCCGGCACCTTCCCGGGCCCTACGCCACGCTCCTCTTGGCGGAGCTCGGCGCGCAGGTGGACAAGCTGGAGGAGCCGTCGGGCGACCCAACCCGGGCGCTGCCCGACGGCGCGCCGGAGGCGTCCAGCTACTTTTCTGGCCTCAACCGGGGAAAGCGTTCGCTCGTCCTCAACCTCAAGGCCGAGGGTGCGCCGGCGGCGCTGTTGCGGTTGGCTGGCCACTACGACGTCCTGGTGGAGGGCTTCCGTCCAGGAGTCCTGGAGCGGCTTGGCCTGGGCCATGCGGCGCTGCGCGCCGCGCACCCGCGGCTGGTGGTGTGTGCGCTCTCCGGCTTCGGGCAGACCGGACCGGACCGCCTCCGGGCTGGCCATGACTTGGGCTACCAGGCGCGCGCCGGGGTGCTGGGCTACGAGGGAAGCCCGGGCGCGCCGGGGGGACAACTGGCGGACGTGGGCGGAGCCCTCTTCGCGGTGGTGGGCATTCTGGCCGGCCTTCTGGCCCGGGCCCAAAGCGGCCAGGGCCGCCTGGTGGACGTGGCGCTGGCCGACGCGGCCACGGCTTTTCTCCACATGCACCTTTCCGCCCACCTCGGGGGCGGGCACCCCTTGCCCCCTGGAGGGGACGTCCTCAACGGCGGGCTGCCCTGCTACCGGCTGTACGCCACCGCCG
Source organism: Myxococcaceae bacterium (assembly GCA_052143535.1). Classification (GTDB taxonomy): domain Bacteria; phylum Myxococcota; class Myxococcia; order Myxococcales; family Myxococcaceae; genus JADGRA01. The sequence goes on from JBKQSS010000102.1 coordinate 22,344, forward strand.
ACGGACGGCAGCTGGCGGTGGCAGCGCTCGAGCCGCGCTTCTTCACCGCCCTGTGCGAGCGGCTGGGGCGTCCGGAGTTGGCGGCAGCCGCCTACGCCGGCGGCGCCGAGGCAGCCGCCGTGCACCGCGCCCTGGAGGCCCTCTTCGCCTCGGCGCCCCTCTCCGTTTGGGAGACGCGGCTGGCCGGGCTGGACGCATGCGTGGAGGCCGTGCGGACACCGGAGGAGGTGCCGCGCGACGCGCAATTTCTGGCCCGCGGCCTGTTTGTGGAGACGCCCCAAGGCCGCCGCATGGCCACGCCCCTTCGCCTGGGGCCCTTGCCGGAGGGCGGGCCTCCCGCGCTCGGCGCCAACAGCAAAGAGGTGCTGGCCGAGGCCGGCTTTACGCCGGCGGAAATGGACGCCCTGGGCGTCGAGTAAAGACGGCCGGGGCGTGGGCCCGGCTGCACCGGGGCGCTTCGCGGGGAGGCGCCTTGCGCGCCGCCACCGCGTTGGGATTGACTCAAGAATCAACCCCGAGGAGGCACTGCCCACCCGTGAGCACCCACTTCACCGAGGAGCACCAGGCCTTCCGCCGCACCCTTCGCACCTACGTCGAGAAGGAGCTCGCCCCGCATGCGCTGGAGTGGGACCGGGCGGGAATTTTCCCCCGCGAGGTGTTTCGACAGTGTGGGGCGCTGGGCTTCCTCGGCATCAACCATGACCCGGCCTGGGGCGGCAGTGGGCTCGACTACTGGTACGTGACGGCCTTCTGCGAGGAGCTCACCCGGAGCCACAACGCCGGCGTCAACATGGCGCTTTTGGTGCAGAGCCAAATCGCCACGCCCATCATCGGTGAACTCGGCAGCGACGAGCAGAAGAGCGAGTTCCTCGCCCCCGCCCTGAGCGGAGAGAAAATCGCCGCGCTGGCCATCAGCGAGCCGGGGGGCGGCTCGGACGTGGCCGGGCTGAAGACGACGGCCCGCCGGGTGGGCGGGGACTTCGTCCTCAACGGCTCCAAAATGTGGATTACCAACGGCACCCGCGCCGACTTCCTCACCTGCGCGGTGCGGACCGGCGGTGAGGGCTACCCCGGCATCTCCTTGCTGACCGTCCCCACCGACATCAAGGGCTACGGGGTGAGCAAGAAGCTCGACAAAATTGGGAACCTCGCTTCGGACACCGCCATCCTTTATTTCGAGGATGCCAAAGTGCCGGTGCGCTACCTGTTGGGCGAAGAGAACCAGGGCTTTGCCCACATCATGAGCAACTTCCAAGGCGAGCGGCTGGTGGCCGCCATCGGCACGGTGGCTGGGATGGAGCGGATGGTCGAGCAGGCGCTGGCCTGGGGACGCGAGCGGAAGGCCTTCGGCCGGCCCATCCTCGGCTTCCAGGTCTGGCGCCACAAATTCGTCGAGCACCTGGCCTCCATCGAGGCGGCCAAGCGGCTCACCTACCACGCGGTGGACCTCTTCGAGCGCAAGCAGTACCCGGTGCGCGAAATCTCCATGGCCAAGCTCTTCGCCGGGGACTTGGCGCAGCGGGTGGCGTACGACTGCCAGCAATTCTTGGGGGGCATGGGCTACATCGACGAGACGCACATCGCCCGGGCCTGGCGCGACGTGCGGCTGGTCACCATCGGTGGCGGGACGTCCGAGGTGATGAAAGAGATTCTGGCGAAGCTCGAGGGCTTCTAGACTGCCGCCCGTCCCCCCCCCCAAGTCAGGAAGGTCTCCATGGTTTTTGGGCACCGGGCGCTGCTGCTCGCCCTTTTGGCCGCTGGCTGCAGCCCGCCCCCGGCCGCCTCGGCTGCCCTCAGTCCCGAAGTCGCCGCGCGGGTGGACCGCGAGGTGCGAGCCTTCGCCAAAACCGTCGCCCAGGACGTCACCCGGGACGGGCCGGCCGCTTGGAACACCTACTTCCAAGACAGCCCGGCCTTCTTCATGGCCGACGAGGGCCAGCTGGTGTTTCCCAGCCGCTCGGCGGCGACGGCCGCCATTCGACAGCTGGTAAACGGCATCAAGCACATTGAGCTTCAGTGGGGCCCGGACTTACGGGTGGACCCGTTGACGGCCAGCCTGGCGGTGTTGGCCGCCTCCTACCACGAGGTCCGCCTGGACACGGCCGGGCAAACGGTGGACGAGCACGGCTTTTTGACCGCCCTCTGCGAGGAGCGCGGGGGCCGCTGGCAGTTCCGCAATGCGCACTGGTCGGTGGAGGCGCCGCCGGCGGCCGTCCACTAGCTATAGCTAGTGCGTCGTCAGGAAGCCGACCAGGATGGCGTTGAAGGCGTCCGCGTTCTCGCGTTGGACGACGTGGCTGGCCAGCGGGACGGTTTCGCGGACGGCATTGGGGATGCAGTGCGCGACGGCATCCCCCACCGCCGAGAAGAAGGGGTTGGTGCGCTCGCCGGTCACCACCAGGGTGGGCACCTTCAGCGAGGCGAGCTCGGGACAGGGCATGGGCGGCGGCGGGGCCGACAGGAAAAAGCCGAGGATGCTCGCGTTGTCGAGAACTTCTCCCTTCAACGGTGGGGGCAAGGCGTCGTAGGCGCCGGTGCTGGCGCTGGCCCAGTCGTAAAGAAGGCGCCCTGCTTTCTCGGCCTCCTCCAGCCGCAGCGCCGTCTCCATCTGCTGGTAAAGCTGAGCGCGCTCGGCGGTAAAGTTTCCGAAGTCAGGCTCCATCGCCGCCGCGGCGGCCATCTCCGGCTCCACCAGCACCAGGGTGCGGACGAATTCCGGGTGCCCCAGCGCCACCTCCACCGCCAGCTGGGCCCCCTGGCCATGCCCCACCAAATGGACGCGGCCGAGGTGCAGCTCGCGGAGTAAATTCACCAAGTCCTGGACGTTGTTGGCCTCGGTGTAGTCCGAGCCGTTGCCCGTCCAGGCGTTGGGGTAGTGGTAGCGGCGGCTGTAGGCCACTTGCTGGTAGGCCTTGAAGGCCGGCCCGCGCTGGGCGTCCCAGATGCGCAAGTCGGCAATGTTGCCGTGGACGAAGACGATGGGCTGCCCCGAGCCGAGGCTGGTGAAGGTGAGCATCGCGCCCGGCAAGGGCACGGTGCGCGCGTCGGGAATTTGAGGCGAATTCGGCTCGTAGGCGTGGGGCATGTACTGACAGCCGGCCAAGCTAAAGGCGGCTGCCAACAGTGCGCCCCCAAGGGGCCGACGCCAACGCCAGGGGGTTACTTCTTGGAGAAGAGGGCCTCCGCTGCCGAGAGGAGCCGGTTGCGGTTGGCCTCGCCGGTATGGCCGCCGTCGCCAATTTGAAAAAACTCGCAGAAGTTGGCGTCGTCCTTGTCGCTGGGGACTTCGGCGAACGGCTCCTTGCATTGTTTAGCCACGCTTTCGTCGTAGTGGCGGCATTGTCGGCAAGCGTGCAAGTCGTGGCCACATTCCGGACAGGTGTCACCCCGGCCGATTTGGTTACCGACCACATCCAGACGGCTGCCGCACCATGCGCACCCGGGCATCTTGGGGGCGCACTCTACCGCTCGGAGACGTCGCTTGTGCACTGGCGCCCGGGCGCCGCACCGCGCTAGGGACAGTGCCCATAGGACGCCACATGGGAAAGCCCTACCGGCCGAAGGACCACTACTTCCAGAAGGCAAAGGCCCAAGGGTTTCGGGCCCGCAGCGCCTTCAAGCTGGAGGAGCTGGCCCAGCGCTTTCATTTGCTTTCCAAGGGGGCCCGGGTGCTGGACCTCGGGGCGGCGCCGGGGGGTTTTTTGCAAGTCATCGCCCAGGCGGTGGGGCCCAAGGGCCTGGCGGTGGGCGTGGACGTGGTGCCGTTGCGCCCCTTTGTCGAGGCCTGGGTGCGGACGGCGGTGCTGGACGTGCTGGCGACAGACGCCCTGGAGCTGTTGGACGCACTTGCGCCGGGCCAATTTGACGCGGTGCTGTCGGACTTGGCGCCGAAGACGAGCGGCATCCGCAGCACCGATGAGGCCCGTAGCTTGCGCCTCGCCGAGCGGGCGCTGGAGGTGGCCAAAACCCGTGGCCGGGTGGGCTCGAGCTTCCTGGTGAAGCTTTTCATGGGCGGGGACTTCGAGGCCTTCCGCGCGCAGCTGCGGCGGCACTACCAGCAGGTGAAGGTGCTGCGGCCGGAGGCCACCCGCGCGGCCAGCGTCGAGGTGTACCTGTTGGGTTTGGGGCTAAAGCCCAAGGCGGCCGAGGGCTCAGAGGGACAGGTGAAGTCGGGCGGCCCGAAGCTTCCCCACCTGGACTAGGTAGCTGCCCGGGCCGAGCTCGGCCTTCACCTCCAGGACGCGCACGCCGTCCAGGCGCACCGCGCCTTGGCTAATAAGGCGACGGCCGTCGCTGGTGGAGGCCACCAGCCCCGTGTCGGCCAGTGCCCGGACGAGGGGCACCCGGCCGCCCGCCGGCAGCTTCAGGGCGTGCTCGGGGAGGCTTTCCACGTCGAGCTGCTTCTTGCTGAAGCGCGCGTCAAAGTCCGCCGCCGCCTGCGCCGCGGCCTTCGGGCCGTGGAAGCGCTCGACCAACTCGGTGGCCAGCTGCACTTTCACCTCCTTGGGGTGCAGGCTTCCCTCGGCCACCAGGGCCCTTTGCTTCTGCACCTCGGCCAAGGGACGGGCCGAGAGCAACTCCAGGTAGCGCCACATCAGCTCGTCGGAGATGGACATCAGCTTCCCGAAGATGCTTTCCGGCGACTCCGAGACGCCGACGTAGTTGTCGAGGCTTTTCGACATTTTCTCGCCGACGATTTTTCCGCCCTCCCATTTGGCGTCCAACCCTTCCAGCAATGGGCCGGTGAGGATGACTTGGGGCTCGAGCCCCAGCTCGCGCATCAGGGTGCGGCCGACGAGGAGGTTGAAGAGCTGGTCGCTGCTGCCGAGCTCGACGTCCGCCTTGAGGGCCACCGAGTCGTAGCCTTGCAGAAGCGGGTAGAGCAGCTCGTGCAGGGCAATGCTTTTGCCTTCCCGGAAGCGCGTCTTGAAGTCCTCGCGCTCGAGCATGCGGGCCAGCGGCCAGCGGCCGGCCAGCCGCACCAGCCCCTCGGTGCCCAGCGCGTCCAGCCACTCCGAGTTGAAACGCACCTGCGTCAGGCGCTCGTCCAGCACCTTGTACACCTGCGCCTTGTACGTCTCGGCGTTGGCCAGCACCTCGGCCCGACTGAGCGCCGGACGGGTGACGTTTTTCCCGGAGGGGTCGCCAATGAGGCCGGTGAAGTCGCCGATGAGGAACACCACCTGGTGGCCGAAGTCCTGAAAGCGCCTCATCCGGCTGAGGAGCAAGGTGTGGCCGAGGTGGAGGTCCGGGCGGCTCGGGTCAAAGCCGGCCTTCACCAGAAGGGGCTGCTCCTTCTCATAGGAGCGCCGCAGCTTGGCCTTCAGCTCCTCGGCGACGTGCAGCTCGACGGTGCCGCGGGTGACTTCGGCAAACTGCTCGTCGGGCGTGGCACGGCGCAGCGCAGAGGGCATCTCGGGTTGGAGCACCTACCACAGTTGTCTCTCAAGGCCCCGCGCTGAAGGCGGCCTCTTCCGTCAGCACCTGGTGCATCGGGACGTCCCAGGGGCCTTTCGGCAGCTCCTGCAGCAGCTGCTCGGAGAAGGCCAGGCCCACCCGCGGGGTGCTGGCCGGGGCCAGGGCCAGTGTCGCGTCGTAGTAACCCGCGCCCTGTCCAAGGCGGTGGCCGGCCTTGCTGAAGCCGAGGCCCGGGACGACGAAGAGCTCGATGGACTGAAGGCTCACCACCGGGCGGCCTTCGGCTGGCTCGCGGATGCGCAATCGGCCGGCTGGGACGAGTTGGGACAGAGCGTCCACCCGGTAGAAGCGCAGGCAGCGGCCGACGGTGGGCACCACTGGAAAGGCCACCGTCTTGCCCGCGGCCAGGGCCGCGGCAAAGGCCGCGTCGGTGGGCACCTCGCCAGGAAGGGCGGCATAGAGGGCCACCGTCTGCGCCTTCTGGAATTCGGGCGTGGCCAAGAGCCGCGCCTGGACGCGGGCCCCGCGGGCCTGGACGTCTTCGGGCCCAAGGGCGCGCCGCCCTTTCAGCAGGACAGCCCGGAGGCGGGCCTTTTCACCCGCCTCACTCATGGGCGTCGGCAGCGAAGTGCCGCTGCCTCTGGGAAAAAAAAGTCCCCCGCCGCTGGGCCGTGTGCGCAGCGTCCATTGAACCCTGTCAGAAAGGTGGGAACCAAGACGGAGGCCGTAGGTCTCCCGCCTTCCAGAACGCGGAAGGCGGGCGTGACGCATGGCATCCAAGGATGGCTCCCGGAATGGACATATCGGTTCGAATTTCTGCCGCGCATCACGCACCCCGCAGGGGACAGCCGAGCCGGGTGCTTCTCGTCGTACCTCCTGGGTGCTGCCGGAGAGCCCCGTAGGGTTGGAAGGGAGTGGCCTTCCCTTCTGGGGTGAAAGAGTAAGAAGGGGCAGCGCACCGGGTCAAGCGAACCAGCAGCGTGCGGGGCAAACAGTTTGGGCCTTCCGGCACCGTGGCGGGGTAGACTGCGGTGTTGAAGGCTTGCCGGCCCCTCTACCAAAGGGGGTGCCGACCAACCCCCCAGGGCTCCCCTGCGTCCCGTCCTGTGACTTCCTCTTCGCGCACCCTCTGCGCCTTCTGGCTCATGCCGGCGGTGGTGCTTGCTTCCCCCCAGCTTCCCGAGCGCGCCCGCTGGGCCGGCGAGGGCGAGCTGCGCTGGGAGACGCCCGACGAGCTGCACGTTCTCGGCAAGGCCGGCACGCCCAACCCTTGCGGCTACGAGGCGGGACGGACGGTGGTGGACGCGATGTGGGAGGGCAACGTGCTGGTGGGCACGGTGCAGCTGTGTACCACCGGCGCCGTTTGTCCCGTCGGCGGCCTCCCATACTTCGCCATTTACAATGGCTCGGACGGGACGCTGGTGGCGGACCTCTTGCTTCCGGAGGGCTGTAGCTCGGCCGCGCTCGATGGACGGCGGCTGGTGTTGGGCCCGCGGGCCAAGCTGCGCACCGATTTGCCCCACCACATTGCGCTCGGCAATCAGGCGCTGGAGGAGCGCCGGGGAAAAGCGGCGCGGGTCGAGTTCGACAAAGCGCTCGCTGCCAAAGAGGACCCGGGGCAGTGCTACTTGGGCCTGGGGGAGGCGGCGGTGCTGCTCGGGGAGAATGACGCTGCCATCGAGGCCTACAAGAAGGCCTTCCGCTACAAGCCGGAGGGCCTGGTCCTCTTCAACCTGGCCTGCGCCGAGGCGCGCAAGGGCGACCTCGAGGAGTCCTTCCAGGCGCTGGAGGATGCCATGAAGCATGGCTTCGACAGCCCGGACGAGATGGTGCACGACCCGGACCTCCACGCCCTGCAGGTGCAGGACGCGGTGCGCTTTGCCGCCCTCTTGCAGAAGGCTCGCGCCAACGCCGCCAAAAAGCCGGCGCGGGCCGCAGCCCGGGGTGCCCCATGAGCCCCTTCGCCCAGGCCGGCTGGCATCCGGGGCGGGTGTTTGGCCAGTACGAGGTGCTGGCCCCGCTCGGGCGCGGGGGGATGGCCGAGGTGGTGCGGGCCCGGACGCTGGGGGGGCCGTGGGGCGGCCAGCAGGTGGCGCTGAAGCGGCTGCTTCCCGAGCTGGCGCAGGTGCCCACCTACGTGCAGCGCTTCGCGCGCGAGGGGGAGCTGGCCACCACGCTGCATTCGCCCCACATTGTCCAGACGCTGGAGGTGGGCCTCTTCGAAGGCATCTGCTTCATCGTCATGGAGTGGGTGGACGGCCGAGACTTGGCGCAGGTGCTGCGCAAGTGCCGGGAGCGCCACATTCCGGTGCCGGTCGACTTCGCCGTCTACCTCACCCATGTGCTGCTCGAGGCGCTGGACTATGCGCACCATGCCGAGTCCCCGCGGGGCGAGCCCTTGGGCCTCATCCACTGTGACGTCTCGCCCTCTAACGTCTTCATCTCCCGGGGTGGCGAGGTGAAGCTCGGCGACTTCGGCATTGCCCGGGTGCGCACCTTCCGGGGCCGCGACGCTCAGCTGGCCGGCAAGCCCTACTACCTGGCCCCGGAGGTACTCCAAGGCGAGGTGCACCAGGGGGCGGACGTGTGGGCGGTGGCCGTCATGCTGTACGAGCTGCTCACCCTGCAGCGTCCCTTCCAGGGGCGGGACCCAGAAAGCGTCTTCGCCGCCATTGAAGCCGGGCGCTGGCGGCCGCTGTGCGAGGCCCGTCCTGAGGCAGGCGCAGCCCTCGACGCGGCCATGGCCCGGGCGCTGGACCCGGATGCGAGCCGGCGCTTTGCCACCGCGGCGGACTTCGCCCAGGCGCTGGCGCCCCTGTACGACGAGCGGGTGGGGACGACGTTGGCCATTGCCGCGCTGGTGCGAGGCCTCTTCGGCGCGACCGAGGAGCTCCCGGCCCTGTAGCCCTTTTTCCCCCGTCCTCTTTTGCGGCCGGGGAGGGCCTCTTTCTCACGCCGCCGCGGCGCCGAGGGCCAGCCGCGTTACGTGCCGGACGAGGGCGGCCACCGCGCCGTCCACCTCGTCGGGCGTCGTCTGTGGGCCGAGGGACACCCGGATGCTCGAACGGGCCTGGCGGGCCGACAGCCCCATGGCGGTGAGGACGTGGCTGGCCTGCAGCGTGCCCGAGGCGCAGGCCGCCCCGGTGGAGACGCAAATGCCGTCGAGGTCGAGGGCAATGAGAAGCGTCTCGGCGTCGATGCCCTCAAAGCGGAGGTTGGTGGTGTTGGGGACTCTGGCCGCCGTCCCATTCACCCGGGCTCCGCTGGCGCGCTCCAGCACGGCGTGCTCCAGCCGGTGGCGCAAGGCTGCCATCCGCCCGGCCGCCTCGCTGAGGCCGGCCTGGGCCACCTCCAGCGCCAGGGCCAGCCCCTCGGCCAACGCCACCGAGGGAGTACCAGCGCGCCGGCCGGCCTCCTGGTGGCCGGGGCAGAGGGGCTCCAGCTTCACCCCGCGCCGGACGACGAGGACGCCCACCCCGGGCGGGCCGCCAAACTTGTGGGCGCTGAGCGAGAGGAGGTCCGCGTCCACGTGGCGCAGCGAGACGTCCACCTTGCCCACCGCCTGGACGGCGTCGGTGTGGAAGAGAATGCCCGCGGCGCGGCAGGCGCGGGCCACCTCCGCCACCGGCTGCAGGACGCCCGTCTCGTTGTTGGCCCACATCAGCGAGCAAAGCGCGACGTCCGGCCCCAGCTGCTGGAGGATGGACTCAGTCGACACCTGGCCGTCGGGCCGCGGTGCCACCTCCGTCAGCTGGGCCCCCAGGGCCTGGAGCTGTCGGGCGGCGAAGAGGACGGCCGGGTGCTCCACCGCCGACGTCACCACCCGGTTGCGCGCGGCGTCCGGTCGGCCGAGCCAGCAGCCCTTGAGGGCCAGCGCGTCGGCCTCGCTGCCCGAGCCGGTAAATACCACTTCGCGGGGCTCGCACCCGAGGATGCGGGCCACCCGGCCGCGGGCCCCATCCAGCCGAGCGCGCGCGGCCCGTCCCGTCGCATGCACGCTGCTTGGGTTGGTGGGCGCCGGGAAGGAGAAGGTCCGAGCGAGGGCTTCGGCCACCTCGGGGGCAAGCGGCGTACTGGCGTTGTGGTCGAGGTAAACCATGGTTTGAAAGGGGGGCCTGGACGGCCCGAGCAGCGCCCCTGGGGGCCAGGGACTCTACCCCTTCCTGGGCTTCCTCAGGTGTCGCCGGCCAACAACGAGCGCGGCGTCTGCCCCGTCGCCCCGAAGGCCTTGAGGAAGTCGCGCAGCAGCTTGCGCTTGAGACGGGCGACCGCGTCCCGAGAGGCGGGCAGCGGCAAGCGCGCCCCGGCCATGCTGCCGTGCCCGCCGGCGGAGCCCCCGCGGTTTTCACAGAGCTCGCGCATCAGCCGGCCGGCATTCATCCGACGGTCCCGGACGCGCAGAGAGACGTAGAGGCTGCCCTGGTAGGTGCCGTAGGCCAGCGACCACTTCACCCCCTCGAGGGACATGAGACGCTCGGCCACCTCCGCCACCATGTCCGGCGTGTAAATGTCCTTCAAGTCCGCCACCACGACACTGTCCCCGTACAGCTTCGCCCGCTCGATGGCCAGGTGGTAGAGCCGGAAGTACTCGGCCGGGAGGTCCGGGTGCTCGATTCTGCCGAGCAGGTGCTTGTCCACCCGAGGAAAGAGCCAGAGGTAGGCCTCCACGTCGCGCGGGGTGGTTTGCCGTCCGAGGTCCCGGCTGTCCGTTTTGATGCCGTAGAAGAGCGCGGTGGCCAGCTCCGCGGACGGCTCGAGCCGCGCTGCCCGCAGGTACTCCACCACCATGGTGGACGTCGCTCCGAAGTCCCCGCCCACGTCGGCGAAAGGCGCCCGGAGGCTCTCGTCCCGCAGCGGGTGGTGGTCCACCACAATGTCCACCGGGTAGCGGGGGGGCACCGAGTGGTTGCCGGTGGGGGGCTGCGTGTCAACCAGGCCCAGCAAGTCATACTCGTCAAACACCACCTGGCTGATGGGCACCACCGGAAGGTGCAGCACCTTCACCAGGGCCAGGTTTTCCGAGCGACCGATGATGCCGCCGTAGGCGGCATGGGCCTGGAGCCCCCCCTTCCTCTCCAAGAGGAAGGTGAGCCCCACCGCGGCGGCCAGGCTGTCTGGGTCCGGGTTGTCGTGGGTGAGGATGAGCGCCCGCTTGCGCCTCTGGGCCAACTCCAGGAGGGCCTCCAGCTTGTCCCGGGCGGGCAAGTCCGCAAGGGTAGCTTCCAGGGGCTCCTCGGACTTCGCGCGACTCGGCAACGGGGACGGCATGGGGGGAGAAGGAGGCCTCTTGCTGCCGGACGGGGGGGAAGCCGGGAGGCCCTCTGCCATAGCGCTCCGGACGAGGGGTTTCCAGCACGGCGGGCAAGGCGGCGGCCAAGCGTCCGCATTGCCTGGGGAATTTCGGCCGATGGGGCCCCTTCTCGGGGCCGCAGCTTCCGCGACTGTCTGCAGCACGAAAGGACTTCAGGCACAACAACTTCCACACCTACACCAAAGGGGTGAAAGCCCTTGGTTGAGGGTGGGGCGGCCCTCCCCCCCCAAGAGGAGGGGCAGCAGCCCTCCCGCTTGCCTCGAAACCTCTGCCCGAGAGGGGCCCTGCCGTCAGTTGATGGCGCGGTAGCGCCGGGCTTGGTCGCGGAAAAACTTCAAGCCGTTGTCGACGGAGTTCTCCATGGCGTCCATGAGCAGGGTGCGGAAGGTGGAGGGCGTGCCGCGGAAGGCCTCGTAGTAGCGCTGCCGGTCGATGGAGTGGATGACGCACGGCAGGTAACCGTGGCGGTGCAGCAAGAGGTTACTGGCCATGCGCCCCACCTTCCCGGAGTGCTCGCTGAAGGGGAAAATTTGCAGAAATTGAAACTGGAAGGTGGCCGCTTGCTTGATGGGGTGGTACTCGCGGAACTCCGTCGAGCCGGTGAATTCCACCAGCTTGTCCAGCAGCGCGGGGATTTTCGCCGGCTGGGCGATGTCGTGGAAATAGGTGCGGTGCAAGGGCATGTCCCGCCTCAGCCCGGCGCGGTCTCGCTCCTTGGTGAGCTCCTTCTCGGTGCGCTCGCGACGCTCCGCTGCGGCACGGGAGGCCTGGGCTTCCGGGGTGTTGCCGAGAAGCAAGTCGTGAATCCGCTTGATGACGGCCATCGACACCGCCGACTGCTTGCGACCGGCGGCTTTGGCCTCCTCGCGGATGTAGTCGATGGCCGCCTTCTGGTTGCGGATGTCGAGCACCGCCGGCACCATGGAGGCATCCGGCGGCCCGTCCGGGTGCAGGGCCGCCTGCAGCTCCGGTGGGGCGTAGACGACGCCCTCCAGCGCGTTGTCGTGGTACACCCAAGACATTTCGAAGCGGTCGAGGAACTCGCGCGCCTTGGGATGCTCGGCGAAGAGTTCACGCAACGACTCGTTCTTGTCGTCGATTTCCTGGTAACGCTCTTTCACGGGGCCGGGGCGCGCACGAGTCGAGAGCCAAAGGCGTGCTTCTCGAACGGGCGGGGGAGAATAAGCACCCGGGCCCCGCTCCGCAAGGGTGGTTGCCGAAGCCGCTGGCCTTTTCAGCGGCGCGGCGTCGCCGGCGCGTTGGCTCCGGGCGGCCTCCGGGCCACCTCACGGCGGCGATGACACCCCCCAGCACGCTGGGCGTTCAGGGCCAGCACCGGCTGTGGTGCGCGCCCTTGTCAAAAAGGAAGCCAGCAGACGCCGCCGGCCCCGAGGGCCCTCACACGTAGGTTAGCCACTCGGCATATTTCGGCGTCTGTCCGCGCACGGTGCGGAAATAGGTCTCCTGCAGCGCCTTCACCACCGGCCCGACGCGGCCCGTCCCCACCGTGCGGTTGTCCACCTCGCGCACCGGGGTAATTTCCGCGGCGGTGCCGGTGAAGAAGGCCTCGCGGGCCAGGTAGAGGGCGTCCCTGGTGAAGGTGACTTCCTCCACCGTGTGGTCTTGCTCCCGAAGCAGGGTAATGGCCGTCTTTCTCGTAATGCCGTCGAGGATGGGGGAGGACAGAGGCGGCGTCCGCACCACGCCCTCCTGGTTGACGAGAAAAATATTTTCCCCGGAGGCTTCGGCCACCAGCCCGGAGACGTCCAAGAGGATGGCCTCGTCATAGCCGGCCTGCACCGCCTCGCGTTTGGCGAGGATGGAGTTGACGTACTGGCCGGTGATTTTTCCGCGGGCCATGCTCACGTTGATGGGGTTGCGGCAGAAGCTGCTCACCTTGGCGCGGATGCCCTCCCGCATGCCCTTCTCGCCGAGGTAGGCGCCCCAGTCCCAGGCGGTGATGGCCACCCGCGTCGGGTTGGTGGCCCCGAGTCCCATCGCCCCGTCGCCCATGAAGGCAATGGGGCGCAGGTAAGCGCCGCCTTTGAAGCGTGCCGCCTGTGCCCGAAGCAGCTCCAGGCAGGCCTCGCTCAGCGCGTCCTCGCTCCACGGCATTTTCAGCTGCACGATGTGCGCTGAGTCGAAGAAGCGACGCAAGTGCTCCCGCAACCGGAAGATGGCCACCCGTCCGTCGGCGGTGGCGTAGGCCCGGATGCCCTCGAAGACGCCGAGCCCATAGTGCAGGGCGTGCGTCATGACCGGCACCTGTCCGTCGGCCCAGGGCACCAGCTTGCCATCGAGCCAGATGCGGTCGGCGGTGAGGATGGTCGAGGAGGTGGAGCTCATGAGGAAAGCCTTTGAGCAGGCGACGGCCCCCAAAGTCAAAGGCCGCCGCGCTTGTCCCGACCCTTCTGTAGCCGTACCGCCCAGGACAGAATGGACAGCTCCCGCAGGGCGTCGCCACTCGAGGGGTTGCACTCCAGCGCCCGCTCAAAGGCCCGCGTCGCCTCCTGGGCGCGCCCCAGGGACTTGAGGACGTAGCCAAGGAAGAGGTGGGCTTTTTCCAGGGTGGGGCTGAGCTGCACCGCCCGCTCCAGGGCGGCGCGAGAGATTTGGGCCTCTTCGGTGACGTCGGGCGACTGCTGGAAGCGGGCCCAGCCGAGGTAGGCGACAAATTCCCCCTCCTCCGGCTGCAGCTGAACCGCCTCCTCGAAGAGCTCCCGCGCCTGGGCCACCTCGCCGGCGGAAAGGAGCTGCTGGCCGCGCCGAAAGGTGCTTTCCGCCTGCAGCATCCGCCCCACTGCCTCGCCCACCTCGTGGCGTACACCGCCCGAGCCGAGTTGGTTGCGGTACTCGGCCCGGGCGCTTGCGTCCACCAGCGCGTCGCGGGCCTTCCCCAACAGCTCCTGGATGGCGGCCGCCAGCTTTTGCACCTCGGCGCTGGAGGAGCCGACGAATTTGTCGAGGTGGTACTCGCGCACCAGCTCCCGGTGCGCCTTACGGACTTCTTCCGCTGGGGCGTCCGAGCGGACGCCGAGCAGCTCGAAGAAGTCCATCCGCTTCATGGCCGCAAGGGTGCCCAACAGCCGCTCCCGCAGCGCCCCGTCCTCGTCCTCCGTCACCTCGTCCTTCAGCTCCAGCGGCTCCTCGTCGTCGTCTCCCCCTTGCGGAATTTCCTCGCTGACCGCCTCCACCGCGGACACCTCGGCCGCAGCCTCCTCCGTCACCTCGCGGCGAGCGGTGCGCAGCTCCACCATCTGCGCCGCCAAAAGCGCGTAGAGCAGCCGGTCGGTGTCCAACGGTGGCAACAGCGCCAGGGCGCGCAGCTCGGCCACCGTCCGGCTGCCGTCCATTTTCGCCAACAGCTGCAGCTCCTCCTCGCCGAGGCCCATGTCCTGGCCGGCAAAGAGCGGGTCCTCGGTCGGCCACACCGTCCGCTCCGAGATGGAGCCCAGCTGGCTGTGCAGCCGCGCCTCACCAAAGCCGCGCCGGACGCCCTCGTGGATGATGGCGGCCGGAGAGAGCTCGAGCCGCACCGTGTCCGGAGGGGCCTGGGCGGCGGCGTTGAATTGCCATTCCCCCGAGGTCCAGCTGAAGACGTCCATCAGCTTGAGCCGCAGCTGCAAGTCCAGCGCGTAGCGGAGGTTGTGGGGGCTGATGACGCCCATCTCGATGAGGACCGTGCCCTGCTGGCGGCCCGAGGCCTTCATCCGCTCGAGCGAGCTCTCACAGTCCGCCTCGGACAGCATCCCCTCGCGCACCATCACCCGCCCGAGGCACTCCCCGAGCCGGTTGCTCTTGACGCTGACCGGCACCCCGGCGCGGAAATAAATAATTTTCTTCACCTTCTCGCGGCGGAGCAGCAGTGCCCCGGTGGCCCCCTGGCGGTGCAAAGAGGCCAGCACCTCGGCAAAGGGAGCCAGGGAGAAGTCGCCCCGCGCGCCGGCGGCCGGCGCCGGGGCCGAGTCCACCTGGGCTGCCTCGGCCTGGGCGCGGGGGTCAGCCAGCGGGTCGCCCCGGGAGGACTCCACCAGCGGCGCCGCCGGCGGCAGCGGAGCCGGGTAGCGCTCCTTGAGGACGTCGCGCAGCTTGTCAAAGAGGGCCCCCAGCTTGAAGGGCTTCTCGACGAAGGCCGTCGCGCCGTGGCGTTCCACCGCTTCCTGGGCCTGCAGTCGCGACTTGTAGATGCCCGAAATCATCAGCACCGGGACTTGCGCGCCCTCGGTGGTGGATTTAATGCGGCGGGCCACCTCGTAGCCATTGAGCAGTGGCAACAGGACGTCCAGCACCACCACGTCGAAGGCGCGCTGCTCGAAGGCCTTCAGGGCCGACTCACCGTCGCGCTCCATGGTGACGCTGAAGCCGGCGCCCCGCAGCGCGTCGCCCAACATCCGCTGGACGTGGCGGTCATCGTCGACGACGAGGACGTGGACGGGTTCGCTCGAGGGCAAGGGAGGCGCGCCTTTTTCGCCCAACTGTTAGCACGCCCCTCCCAGCAGCACACGGTGGTAAACGGCACGGACGGCCTCGGCTTGACGGCGGTAGGCGGCGAGGAAGGCCCCCCCTGGGTCCATCCCGCCATAGCCCAGGCGTCGGGCCAGCAGCGCCAACGGGGGCCCGGCGGTGGGCAGGCGGGCCAAGGCCCTCCCGTGTACCAGCCGGAGCCGGTTTTCCACCCGGCGGTGAAAGAGGTAGCCGCTGCGTAGGCTGAGGGCGTCGGCGGCGGGCAATAGGCCCGTCGCCTGCAGGGCGTCGAGGGCGCCAAGGGTATTGGGCCCCCGCACGCTGGGCATCCGGCCCCCGTGCAACAGCTGGAGGTACTGGGTGGCGAATTCCACGTCCACCAGGCCGCCGTGGCCGGCCTTGGGGTCCAGCTCGCCCGCCGTCTCGCCGGCAACTTCCAGCTCCATCCTTTGGCGCAGCCGGTGAATCTCCTCGGCCGCGCCGGCGCTGAGCGGCCGCTCGTAGAGGAGGGGCTGCACCACCTCGGACAAAAGCGCCGCGCCGAAGCGTCTGTCCCCGGCCACCGCGCGCACCTTCACCAGCGCCTGGCGCTCCCACAGCTGCGCGCGGCGCTGGTGGTGCTCGGCGAAGGCCGCCTCGCTCACCACCAGCGTGCCCTGGTTGCCACTTGGCCGAAGCCGGGCGTCCACCTGGTACAGCCGGCCCTCGCGCAGTTGCACCGTCAACAGCGACAGCAGCCGCTGGGCCAGCCGGGCGAAGTACTCCGGGTGTCCCAAAGGCGGACGCGTCCCGCCGGCCGTCTCCTCGTCCGTGCCTCCGCCCTGGTAGACGAAAGTGAGGTCCAAGTCCGAGTGGTAGCCGAGCTCCGAGCCCCCCAGCTTGCCGAGGCCCAACACCGCCAGGGCGGCCCGTCCGCCAGCGCGCAGTCGCGGCGCCCCGAAGCGCTCGCGCAGCTCGGCCTCGGCTTGGAAGAGGCAAGCGTCGAGGAGCGCGTCGGCCAGGCCGCTCAACTGCGCCGCCACCTCCGGGACGTCGAGCTCGCCGGAAATGTCTCCCAGGCCAATGCGCAGCACCTCCTCATTTTTGAAGCGGCGCATGGCCCCCAGCCGTTCCTCGTCCAAGGGCGAGCGGGCGAGCCGGCCGCCGAGCTCGGCGGCCAGCCGCTCCACAGGCTTGTGCGGGCCGCCTGAGTCGGCCTGCACCAAAACGTCGAGGAGCTCCGGGTTGCGGACGAAGTAGCCGCTCAAAAAGGTGCTTTGCCCGAAGAGGCCCACCAGCCGCCGGCCGACGGCGGGCCGCTGCAACAACAGCCGCAAGTAGCCCACCGGGGCCACCAGGTTGGAGAGGAATTCGGCGAGGAAGAAGAGGGCTTGGTCCGGGTCCGGACTGCGCACGCACTCGGAGAGAAGGCGCGCGGCGGGCAGTCCCGGCCCCGGCCCCTCCTGCAGCCCGCTTGCCAACAGGGTGCGCCGCAGGCGCTCCAGCGAGCGAAGCGAGGCCTCGGCGTCGGCGAAACCGCGGGCCGACAGCGCCTCGTGCCGGCGGCTGTCGGGGAGGTCGGCGTCCAAGGCGAGGGCCAGCAGCGGCTCGTCCGGGGCCTCGTTGCGCGCCGTTTGGCCGAGCAGCGTCTGGAAGGCAGAGGCGACGAAGTGGCGGTGGCGCTCGAGCTCTTTGTCCAAGGCCTCCACCGAGGCGAGGCCCAAGCTTCGGGCCAGCCGCAGGCGCTCCCGGGGCAGGCTGGGGAGAGTTTGTGTCTGCTGCTCCTCCACCATTTGCAGCCGGTTCTCCACTCGGCGCAGGAAGCTGTAGGCGTCGGCCAGAGCGTCGGCGTCCGGGTGCGTCAGCAGTCCCGTGTCGGCCAGCCGGGCCAGCGCCTGCAGGGTGTTGCCCACCCGCAGGTGGGGCGCCTTTCCGCCGTGAAGCAGCTGCAACGCACCGGCGAAAAATTCCACCTCGCGGATGCCGCCCGGGCCCAGCTTCACGTCCTCGGCGCTGGCCTTCCCCCGTAAGTCAATTTCCGCCTTCAACGCCCGAAGCGCGTCCACCGCCCCAAAGTCCAGGCTGCGCCGCCAGAGGAAGGGCTCGAGCCCAAGGAGGAAGTCTCTGGCCAACCCGTCGTCGCCGGCCACGCCCCGCCCCTTCACCCAGGCGGCGCGCTCCCAGGTGCGGCCGGCCCGCTCGTAGTAGTGCAACGCGGCGCTGCGGGAGAGGACGGCGGGGCCCCCGCGCCCCTCCGGCCGCAGCCCCAAGTCCACCCGAAAACAAAAGCCGTCCTCGGTGACGAGGCTGAGGGCACGGGTGAGGCCCTCGGCCAGCCTCGTGTAATAGGTGAGGTTGGGGACGCTGCCGCTGTGGCCCCCGGACGTCTCGCCGTCGGCGCGGTAGAGGTACACCAAGTCCACGTCCGAGCTGAAATTCAAGTCCTCCCCGCCCAGCTTCCCCAGCCCCAAGACGCAGAAGCCCTCCGGCTGTGGCGTGCCGTGCCGGAGGCGCAGCGCCGCCTCCAGGGGCGGCAGGGCCGCGCGCAGCACCGCCTCGGCCAGCTCGGCTTGCTCCCGGCCGACTTCCGGCTGGGGGGCGCCGGCCCACAACTCCCGTGCGGCCAGGCGCAGAAGCGAGCGCGCTTTGAAGCGCCGCAGCCGCCGGTGCAGCCCCTCTTTGTCTCCGGGCGCGAGGCCGGACACCGCCCCTCGGGCTGCGGCCAGGGTGCGGGCGCGGGGCCAGGGCCGCTCCAGCCGGGCCCCGGCCAGCCACCGCAGGAGCCCGGGCCGCAGCGCCAAAAGCCGCGCCAGCGCCTCGCTGCCTTGCACCAGCGCCACCGCCAGCCCCGAGGCCTCGGGCGCCTGTTGAAGCGCCGGCACCAGGCGCTCCAGGGTGGAGAGGACGGAGGCCGCGTCAAAGGTAGCCTCGGCGGCGGTGGCCAGGGCGTGGGCCTGGGCCTCGGTGAGGGCCGCCGCCAGCCGCGCCTGGCTGCGGACGGCACTGGGAGGACGAGGCACACTGCCCGCGGCCAAAGGGCGGGCCCTAGCCCTGGGCCAGCGCCGGCGTCTGGGGACGGGCGCGCTCGGCGTCGGACTCGTATTTGAGGACGACGTTGAGGGTGGCCGCCACCAACTCCGGCGTCAGCACGTCGGCGTTGAGAAGGACGAGGCTTTGCGCCCAGTCCAGCGTTTCGCTGATGGAGGGGGGCTTCTTGAGCTCCATGCCCCGCAGCTTGCCCACCGCCGCCACCACGCTTTCCGCCAGCCGGGCCCCGAGGCCCGGGAAGCGGGCGCGGAGAATGCGCAGCTCGCGCTCCCGGGCGGGAAAGTCAATGTGCAGGTGCAGGCAGCGCCGCTTGAGCGCGTCGGACAGCTCGCGCGCGGCGTTGGACGTCAGCACCACCCTGGGGGTGGCGGTGGCGCGCAGCGTCCCCAACTCCGGAAGGGTGACGGCATTCTCGGCCAGGACTTCCAACAGGAAGGCCTCGAATTCCGGGTCCGCCTTGTCCACCTCGTCCACCAACAACAGCGCAGGCACCGGGGAGAGGAGGGCCTGGAGAATGGGCCGGGGCAACAAGAAGCGCTCCGAGAAGAAGACGGCGTCGCTTTGGGCAATGCGGTCCGCTGCCTCGGCCAGAGTGCCGGCGCCCTGCAGCGTCTCGCCAATTTTGTCCTTCAACAGCTGGGTGTAGAGAAGCTGCTTGGCGTACTCCCACTCGTAGAGGGCCTTGGCCTCGTCCAGGCCCTCGTAGCATTGCAGGTGAATGACGGGACGGCCGAGCGCCCGGCCCAGGGCCCGGGCGAAAGCCGTCTTGCCAACGCCGGCCGGCCCTTCCACCAGCACCGGCTTCTCCATGTTGTCGGCGAGGAAGGCGCAGGTGGCGATTTCGCGCGAGGCGAAATAGCCGGTGGCCTCGAGCCGGGCGAGCGCGTCCTCGACGGAAGCGAAGGCCGGAGTTGTGGACGAAGCAGACAATGGCGGGGGGGGGGTGGAGGGAAAGCTTAGTAGGTTGCTGACGGCCAAGCATACGCCAGCGGGGGAGGGGAGGGCCGGTGCGGCCCTTCCCTCAAAACAGCAACCGCACCGCCACCGCCGTGCCCGAGGCCAGCATGGCCAGCCCCAACAGCTGGCGCAGCCTCCGCTGGGGCAAGGCATGGGCCAGCGGCGTCCCGACGGCAATGCCCAGGCCGAGGGCCACCGCCAACAGCGTCCCCGTCACCACGTCCAGCTGGCCTGTGCGCAGGTTGGCAAAGGAGGCGACGGCGGAAATGGGCACCTGGATGAGTTGCCCCAGTCCCACCGACAGAAGCAGCGGCTGCTCCAGGGCCAATAAAAGCGGCACCAAGAGGAGGGCGCCCCCGGCGCCCACCATGGCCGAGACAAAGCCGGTGAGGAAGCCCACGCCAAGCAACACCCCGCTGGCCGGGGCCGGCGCCGGGCCCGGTGCCGCGTGCCGCTTGGCCAGGGCCTGCAAACCGGCCAGAAGCAGCACCAGGGCGATGAGGCCCTGCAGCACAGTGCCGGACAGCCTGAAGGCGGCATGCGCCCCGAGGTAGGCCCCGGGCAGGGCGGCGGCGCTCAACCACGCCGCCATGCCCCAGTGGATGGAGCCCCGCCGGGCGTACAAAAGCACCGCCAGAAGCCCGCTCAACAGGTAGCTGAAAAGCGCCGCGGCCACGGCCGCGTGCACCGGCATGCCGAGGGCGTAGGCCAGAAAGGGCACCAGCAGCACCCCGCCCACGCCGGTGCAGCCCAAGCCCACGCCCAACATTAGCCCGGCCAGTGCGACGGCGAGGGCGGTGGTGGGACTCAAGCCCCGTCTCTAGCGGCGAGGCTTGTCCAACTCGTCGACGAGGGCGTTCCAGTCCTCTGGGTCCGGACGGCGGCCGGACTGGCTCGTCTCCGGAATGCGCGGCAGGGGAGAAGCCGCCGGACGGGTGAGGCCCGGGCTGGAGGTGCGCGGCACCGGCGCCTCGAGTGCCGCCGGAAGCTCCTGGCTACGGGTGGCCGGGCCGCCAGGGCGGGCCTTCAACCGTGCCAGCTCCAGCTCGGCCACCTTCAACGCCCGGCTGCGCTCCTGGACGGCGGCCTGCAGCCGCGACACCTCCTGCGCCTTGGCTGCGTCTCGGCGCTCGAGCTCGGCGCGCTGGCGCGCCACCAACTCGTTCACCTCCGCGGCCATGCGCCCCTCGAGCTCCTTGCGCTCCTTCTGCGCCTGGGCGAGGCGCGAGGCGGCCTCGTTTCCTCTGGCCTCGGCCGTGGCCAGCCGGGCCTGCAGCTCCCGCTCCGTCCTCACCTTGGAAGAGGCCGACGCCTCGAGGGCATTCTCCAGCTCAGAGGCCCGGCGCGTCCGCGCCGTGGCGGTGGCGGTGGCTTGCCCCAGCGCCGCCTCCAATTCGGCCAGCCTGGCCTGGGTGGCCTGATGCTCGGCCAGGGCGGCCGCCTCGACGGCCTGCAGCTGGCCGGCCACCTCGGCTTGGCTGACACGGGCCTCGGCTTCGGCCGCCTCGAAGCGGGCCCGGAAGTCTTCTGCCTCGGCGGTGGCCAGCCGCAGCTGCTCGCCCAAGGTTTGCTGAAGCCGCTCGCGCTCCGCGGCGCTCTCCGCCTGCAGCGCGGCCAGGGCCACCCGGCGCTTCTCGGCGTCGGCGCCGGCGCGCTCCGCCTCCCGGGTGGCGGCCGTCAGCTTCTGGGTGAGCTCGGTGGCCCGGAGGTCCACCGACTCCTGGAGCTCGCGCAGGCGCGTCTCGGCCGCCCGCACCTGCTCGCCCTTGGTTTGTGCCTCGTGCGCCAGTGCGTCGCGCTCGCGCCGGGCTTCCGACTGGAGGTCCCCCATCCGGGTTCGAGTGTCCTCCGCCTGCTGCACCAGCGCGGTGAGGTCTCCCCGCAGGAGCTCCTCGCGCCGGCCGGCCTCCTCCTGGAAGTCGGCCAGGCGCTCCTCGACGTGCATCCGCTCGTTCTCAGCGGTGGCGGCGCGGGCGGTGAGCTGGGTGACTTCGGCCATCCTCGCCCCGAGCTCCAGCTTGAGGTGGGCGTGCTGGTCATGGAGGTCCGCCAACTCCGCTTCCAGCGAGCCGAGGTGGGTGGCCTGGGCCGCGGACTGTTGCTCGGCGCGTGCCATCGCCGCGCGCTCCTGCTCGAGGGCAGCGTGCGACTGCTCCAGGGCCGAGGTGGTGCGCTGTAGCCCCTCCTGGCTTTCCAGGACGAGTTGCTCGGTGGAGGCGAGGTGACTCTGTGACTCGGTGAGGGCGGCTTGGGTGGCCTCCAGCTCCCCGCGCAATGCGGCGAGGGTGCTCTCGCGCTCGCCCACCGTCGCCTCCAAAATGGCGACGCGCTCGACCAGGCTGCGGCCCTGGACGTCGGCCTC
Organism: Myxococcaceae bacterium; assembly: GCA_052143535.1. Classification (GTDB taxonomy): domain Bacteria; phylum Myxococcota; class Myxococcia; order Myxococcales; family Myxococcaceae; genus JADGRA01. Next base: position 43,883 of record JBKQSS010000102.1, read on the forward strand.
CTCCAGCTGCTTCATGAATTCCGCCGCGGCCACCGCCCGTCGCTCCAGCTCCGCCCGGGCGTCGGCCAGCTCGGCCTCACGCGAACGCAGCGCCGAGGCGGTGGCCGTCAGCTGGCTGGCCACCTCGGCATGCGCGGTGCGCTCGGCGGCCAGCTCCTGCTCGGTGGCCTGTTTCTGCCGAAGGGCTTCCTCCAGCCTGGAGGTGAGGTTGGCCTCGGCCAGTCGCTTGGCCTCCACCAACGCCGCGTACTCGGCGGCCAGCTCCGCCTCGCGCTCCTGGGCGCCGGCCCGGGCCGCGTCGAGCTCGCCCTCCAGCTCGCCGACTCGCTCCAGCTTCCCTTGAATTTGCCGATGGAAGTCCGCGTCCGCTGCCTCGCGCTGTTCCACCGAGGTGGCCAGCTCCCGCTCGGTGGCAGCCAGCTTGGCGTCGCGCTCGGCCAGGCGGTCCGCCATTTGGGCGGTGAGGTGCTCCACCTCCAGTCGGAGGTCCTCCCCCCGCGCTTCGGCGGCGTAGAGCCGTTGCTCCAGCGTGGCCGTCGCTTGGGCGTGCTCGGCGTCGGCGTTGCTTCTGGCCAGCACGAGGGCGGCCAGCTCCTCGTCCCGGGCTTGCCCGTGGGCTTCGGCCCGCGCCGCGCGAGCCTCCAGCTCCGAGATGGTGGCCGCGCCGGTGGCCCGGGTGCGTTCCAGCTCCTCCTTTAAAGAGGCGATGGTGCGGCCGTTTTCCTCGTCGTGGGCATTGCGCTCTGCCTCGGTGCGGGCCAGCGCCTCCCGCAGCAGGGCGAGCTCGGTGTCGAGCTGTCCGGCGCGGGCGGTTTGCTGACGCAGGCTCTCGTTCAGTGTCTGCTCGCGGACCTCTCCTTCGAGGGTGGTGACCGAGAGCTGCCGCTCCAGGAGGGCGTGCGCCTCGGCGGCCTGGGCCTGAGCCTGGCCCCGCCTTTGGAGCTCGTCCTCGAGGGCCAACAGGTCGCGGCGAGCGAGGTTCAGGTCGCGCTCCTTACTGGCCACCACCTCGATGAGGTCCTTCTCGGTGGCGAACTTCTGCAGCAGAAGGTCGTCCACGGTGGCGCCATGCTCGCGCTCCTTCTGCAGCATGGCGGCCTGGGCGTCATTGAAGCGGCGGAGCAAGTCATCGACTTGCATCTTCAGCCCCTGCAGCTCGACGTCCTTCTCGTGCAGGCGGTCCTCGACGCTCAGCAGCTCGCGCTCGCGCACCGTCCAGATTTCGGAAATGCGCGCCAGCTGCGCCTCGCGGGCCTTGAGCTCGTCGCGGAGGATTTGGATTTTCCCTTCCGGGGTGCCCATCTGCTCGCGGCGCGTCGTGGTCCGACGCACCTGCCGGGACTCAGCCAAAAGCTCGGCCTTTCGGTCGGCGATGGACTGGAAAGCACGGTCGAGGAAGGCTCGGTCGTCGTCGTTGAGGGCGCTGCGACGCTCGCGCCGTGGCAGCCGGGGCGGGCTTCCCGGCGGTGGAGCCCGCAGCGGCGGGGGCACCGCCGTCATCTCGCGGGTGGGCGTCATCAGGGTGCCGCTCAGCGCGTCCTCCAAGGAGCGCTCGACGTCGTCCAATGGGACGAGGCCGGACGTCATCTGCGTCAAGTCTTCCATTTGGAAGGGGATGCTGAGGTAGGCGTCGGCGGCATTGGCGCTCTGGGCATGCTGGTTGAGGCCGTCCTGGCCCACGTCCGAGCTGAGCAGCAGCACCGGCATGGGGTGGCTGAATTTGCCCTTCTTAATTTGCCCGCACAGCACGAAGCCGGACTGGTCCGGCAGCTCGGCCCGCAGCACCACCAAGTCCGGCCGCCGCAGCTCGAGCTCGCGCTGGGCTTCGGCCGCGGTGTCCGCGGTGGCTGTTTGGTAGCCGGCGGTCCGCAGCACGGATGCCATGGTGAGTGCGAAGTCGTGCTGGCTCTCGACGATGAGGACGCGGCGCTCCATGGACCCTTTCGGGGCTGCGACGGCACGGACGCTGGACAGTCTACGGCAAGGCCCCTGGGGCTTGAAAAGGAGGCAGCAGCCTCAGTTGACAACCGCCGGCGGGCACGCGACGAAGGGCGGTCGCCCGCAAGCGCGGGCGGGGCACACAAAAATGACCCGGGACGACCTCGAGCAGCTGGACACCCCGAGCCTCCGCGCCCTCGCACGCCAGCACCTCACCCACAAGGCGAGGGCGCTGCGCACCCGCACTGCACTCCTCTCGGCACTGGTGGCCAAGCTGGCGTCGTCCGCCCCCGTTTCGCCCCCGCGGCGCCGCCGGGGCGTCCCCAAGTCCAGCGCCGCAGTAGGGCGGCTGCCTACCTCCCCCGCGCCACACCCCACCTCGCTGGCGCCGAGCGCTCGGTTGGTGCCCCAAGCCGTGCCCAACGTCGACGACGTGCTGGTGGAGGAGGGCTTCTTCGTCGTCCACGCCCAAGAGCGCCGGCGCTCCCGGCGCAAAGGGCCGAAGCCCGAGGCGCGAGCCGCGCCGGCCGCCCCGGCCCTGCGGCCCTTTCCCATCGGCGAGGAGGTGCCGCACCTCTTGGCCAAGGACCCGACCACTCTCTTCCTCTTCTGGGACTTCCGCCGGGACTTGGAGCGCGGCGCCGCCTTCGGCCTCGACGCGCCCCGCGTCCTCTTCCGGCTGTATGACGGCGAGGCGCTGGTGCGCACCGTGGAGGCGCCGCTGGGGCGCAGAAGCCTCTACCTCGAGGGCCTCGAGCCAGCCCACCTCTATCGCGTCGAGGCGTGGTTGGCCGGAAGCGACGGCCATGCGCGTCCCACCGGACGGCGCAGCGCGCCCTTGCGGCTCCCGCCCGCTGTCCCCTCCAGGCAGCTCGACGTCCACCTGGTGCGCGTCCCTTGGCAGCACCCGCTGCCCGGAAGCCCGGGCCGCGAAGTCGCCGGCCCGCTCGGGCCAAAGCGCGAGGCCGTGGCCGGGCCCTCCCGGGTGGAGCTGCCGGCAAGCTTGGACTGGCGCGGCGGCCCCGGGCCAGGGGGCCCGCGCTCCGGCCGCCCCTGAGGCACACCGCCAAGGCAGCCGTCGAGGAGCGCGGCGCCCTGCTGTTGGTGCTGCACGCCCACCTGCCCTACGTCCGCCATGCCGGGGCCCCCCCGCCGCTCGAGGCGGACTGGCTTCCCGAGGCCGTGGCGGGGACGTACCTGCCCCTCCTCGAGGTCCTGGAGCGTCTGGCCGAGGACGGCATTCCCGTGCGCCTCACCCTCAGCGTCAGCCCGACGCTGGCCAGCATGCTGGACGACAGGGCGCTGAGAGCCCAGGTGGGCACCCGCCTCGCCGAGCACCAGGCGCTGGCGGCGCGGGAGGTGCGGCGGACGGCTAAGGACGCCTCCCTCGGGCCCCTCGCCCGCTACCACCTGAGGCGGCTGCGCCAGCTGCGAGGGCGCTGGGAGCGCTGCCGGGGCAGGCTGCTTCCGGCCTTCGTCGGTGCCGAGAGGCAGGGACAGCTGGCCCTCATCACCAGCGCCGCCACCCACGCCTTCCTCCCGCACCTTCGCCATTGGCCCGGGGCCCTGCAGGCCCAAGTCCAGGTGGCGGTGCAGGAGCACGTGCGGCTGCTGGGACGTCGCCCGTGCGGCTTCTGGCTTCCGGAGTGCGGGTACTTCCCCGGGGTGGAGGGGTGGCTTGCCCAACAGGGGCTGCGCTTCACTTTTCTCGAGGCTCGCGGCGTGGCCTTGGCTGAGCCGCAGCCGGTGGCTTCGGTGTATGCGCCTCTCTTCACCCCCAGCGGCGTGGCCGCGTACGGCCGGGACCCAGAGAGCAGCGAGGCGGTGTGGAGCGCCGAGTCCGGCTACCCGGCGGACGCGGCCTACTTGGACTTTCACCGGGACGCCGGCTGGGAGTTACCGCTTTCCGCGCTGGAGCCGGTGCTTCGCCCGGGCGAGCCCCGTCGGGCTGTGGGGCTGCGCTACCACCGCGTCACCGGGCGCACCGAGGAGAAGGCGCTATACCAACCGGAGGCGGCGCGCCGTCGGGCCCAAGGCCACGCCCGGCACTTCGTCGCCTGCCGCGTCGAGCGCCTGGCCGCGCTGAGAGGGCGGCTGGCCCGTCCGGCCGTCCTGGTGGCGCCGTACGACGCCGAGCTCTTCGGCCACTGGTGGCACGAGGGCCCGGTGTTTCTCGAGGCCCTCTTCCGCGAAGCGCACCGCCAGGGCCTCGCGCTTTCCACGCCCGTCGAGGACCTTCAGCGGTTTCCCGTCGCCCAGCTGGCCGCGCCGGCCGAAAGCAGTTGGGGCAGCGGGGGCAGCGCAGCCACCTGGCTTCACCCCAACAATGACTGGATTGTACCCGAAGTCAGCCGGGCGACGGCCGCCCTGTGCGCGGCGGCCGCGGCGGCCGGGCGGCGCACCGAAGCGGCCAGGAGGCTGCTTCACCAGGCAGCGCGCGAGCTGCTTTTGTCGCAGTCCTCGGACTTCCCCTTCATCCTCAGAGCGGGCACGGTGGTGGACTACGCCACGGCGCGGGTGCGGACGCACCTGCAGCGCTTTTGGGCGCTGCTCGAGGGGGCCCAAGGGCGTCCTGTCGACGCGCCCCTGGCCCAGGCCGCTTTCGCCGAGGACGTCCTGTTTCCAAGGCTGAGTTTTCGCGTGTTTGCCCCGCGCTAACCGGCCTCGGGAAGTCCCGAGGCGGCCCGGCTGTTATGCAGCCGTCAAGAGGTGACGAAGCCCTAAGCCCCCCCCAGCAAGCGTCTCTCTCCCCAAGGCGCCCCGTCGACGTCGCCCGTTGAAGGCCTCCTTGAAGGAGGGAGTTTCCACCCGCTTTTTTTAAACCAAGGACATCAGAAGACAGATGAAACCCGTCTCTTTCCGCCGCTCCGTCGTCCTCCTCTCCGCCGCCTCCGCAGCCGCCCTGGGCGGCCTCTTCGCGGTGGCGCCTTCTGCCCGGGCGGACAGCCCGGCCACCGCCAGCGCGCCCGCGCCGTCCGTCCAGGTGCCGGCCGTCTCGCTACCTTCCTTCGCCCCGCTCGCCGAGAGCGTCAAAGGGGCCGTGGTCAACGTGGAGGTGACGTCACGGGCCCACCGCGAAGGCAATGAGGAGATGTTTGAGCAATTCTTCCCGGGAATGAACCAACGCCCGCAGGTTCGCCAGGGAGCCGGCAGCGGTTTCGTCATTGACGCGCGCGGCTATGTCCTCACCAACAACCACGTCGTCGATGGCGCGGTCGCCATCCGAGTGAAGTTCGACGACGGCCGCAGCTATGACGGCACGGTGCTTGGCACCGACCCGGCCACCGACATTGCGCTGGTGAAGCTGAAGAATCCGCCGGCCAACCTGGCCGTCCTCAAGCTTGGCGACTCCGACGCGATGCGCGTCGGGGACTGGGTGGTGGCCATCGGCAACCCCTTCGGGCTGGCCAGCAGCGTCAGCGTGGGCATCCTCTCGGCCAAGGCCCGGGACATCCACGCCGGCAACTACGACGACTTTTTACAGACCGACGCAGCCATCAACCCTGGCAACAGCGGCGGGCCGCTCTTCAACCTGAAGGGTGAAGTCATCGGCATCAACACCGCCATCGTCGCCGGAGGTTCTGGCATCGGCTTCGCCGTGCCCAGTAACCTGGCCAAGGCCCTGGTGCCCCAGCTGGAGAAGAGCGGCTCGGTGACGCGGGGCTACATCGGCATCGGCCTGCAGAAGCTGACGCCCGAGCTGGCCAAGGCCCTCGGCGCTCCGTCGGCCCAAGGCGCCCTGGTGACGGCGGTGCTGCCCGACCAGCCGGGTGCTAGGGCTGGGTTGAAGCAGGATGACGTCATCACCCAGGTGGACGGGCAGGCGGTCTCCTCGGAGAGCCAGCTGCGGCGCACCGTGGCGCTGCGCGCACCGGGCAGCAGCGTCGAGCTCACCGTCTACCGCGGCGGCAAGCCGCGGGAGGTGAAAGTGACGCTCACCACCCGCCCCGGCGACGAAGAGGTGAGCCACCGCGAGCCGATGGAGCGCGAATCGCACGACGACAGCACCAAGCAGCAGTTCGGCCTGAGCCTGGCCACTCCCAGCGCGGAGCTGGCCCGGGCCAGGGGAATGCCCCGCGGGGCCCTCATCACCGAGGTGCTGCCTGGCTCGGCTGCCGACAAGGCGGGGCTGGAGCAGGGCCTGGTCGTCACCGAGGCCAATGGCCAGCTGGTGTCGTCGGCCGGGGACTTGAGCCGCATTCTCCGCGCCGCCAAGCCAGGCAGCACGGTGCTGCTGCGGGCGCAAGTGCGCTCCGGAGAGCAGGCCAACACCATGCTCTTCGCCCTCGAGGCGCCCTAGCAGGGTGTTGAAAAAGGCCCGATGCGGGATCGACAGCCCGCACCGGGTCGTGATCTCGTCGCGTCTGGAGGTCCCCATGCGCGGCGAGACCAAGAAGCAGTCGACGATGCTGAGTCTTCGGA
>JBKQSS010000103.1:0-7436 GCA_052143535.1 Myxococcaceae bacterium
GGCGCGCCGGTGCTGGGGTTGGGGAAGACGGCGGTGCCTGAGGCGCCTCGTGGAAGCGCCATCAACGCGCGAAGCACGCGCGCTGTCAGAAGTACCGTCCTTGCGTCCTCGGCCTTGGTGTCCTGCGGAAGAAGGCGGATGACGCCATTCCGCAAATCCACCTGACTCCATTGGAGGTCGAGAATCTCCCTGAGCCGCATCCCGGTGTCGAAAGCCACGAGCAGCACGGGCTTGAGCGCCTCTTCACTGGCTTCGAAGAGCCGCTCGAATTCCACCTCGTCCAGTACCCGGCGGCGGACGTTGGGCTTCTGAAGAAGCTTCACCTCCGTCAAGGGGTGTCCCGTGAGAAGGCCTGTCCTCGAGGCATAGCCAAGCAGGCGCGTCAGGAGCTCCACCTCGCGGTCCAGCGTGGCTGGGCTTGGCTTTGTCTGACCGCGCTGGTGGGCGCTTCCGAGTTTGAACGCTTTGGTGACAGCTTTCCTGGCGCCTACAACGAAACCATCTGGTGGCAGATGTTGGAGCACTCCAGGTCGGGCTCAGCGAGCCTGGAGGATCTGCTGACCTTCCTTCAATCGGAACATCACCACTGCCTGCCGTACGTCGATATTTCCTCAACCCTTTGGGCGGACTTGCTGACGGGCTCAGAGGAGGTGAAAGAGAGTGACGGTCAGGACATTGACTTCATGGCCCATGCCATTCCGATCTCGCACTTCGTCGTTACCGACAATCGGATGCGTGAACGCATCGAAGCTCGCGGCCTCGATGAGCGATGGGGTACCAAGGTCTTTTCGATGCAGACCATTGATGCGCTGTTCGCCGAGTTGGACGCAATCCCGCAGAAGTAATGGTCCTCCGCTTCCGGGCTCCTTGTAGACCCACGGAGGGCACTACGTCGTTCCTGAGGCAGCCAGACAGCTGGATGGAATCAAAAGACGACCCAGGCATGAATTGAAGGTAGGCGGGACCTCTCCTCGAGAGTACGGGACGGGAATCCGGCGGTCACGGCCGGATGAGCATCGGACCTCTCCATGCGGCTGCTGCTCGAAGCACTTGAGCCAACCGCAGTCTGTTCCGCTAAGCACGATGGTGACCGCCAATTGTCCGGCGCCGAAGCGATGGTTTTTGCAAATTCGGAAAACCGTCCCATTCTGCATCTTGCGTCCCGAATGACACGTGGTTAGAGTATCATTTGAGACCCAAGGTGTTGAAGGACATGGACATAGAACCGAGTCTGAATCCGCGGCCAGACGAACGGAATGTCCTGGACGCCCTGGGGATCCGTAGCAGCAGTCGGGATCTTATTGCCGTGCTACGCGAAGGGCTTCCCTCGTCCGCATTCAAAAGGGCCGCCGACCGCGCGGGATTGACCAGGGAAGAGCTGATTCGCGCCCTGCGGGTTGGCCGGGCGAGCATCTTCCGCCGCCTCGCATCGAGGCAGCACCTCGCCCCCGATGACTCACAGAAGCTTGTCCGCCTCGCACGGGTGACGCTCCTCGCCGAGCACGTCCTCGAGGCTCCGGCGCGAGCGCGAGCCTGGTTGCGTGAGCCCGTGCCGGCTCTCGGTGGGGAGCGACCCGTGGACCTGCTCGACACGGACGAGGGCGCACGGGCTGTTGAAGAGGCACTCCTGCGGATCGAGTACGGCTTCTTCGCGTGATTCGCCTCTGGCGCGTGGCTAAGCGCCGGCACCCGCCCTTCACTGGAGAGGGTGGGCTGTACGTCGCCGGACGCTGGCACGAACGTGGCGTACGCATCGTCTACACGGCGGGAACAAAGGCTCTCAGCGTCCTCGAGTTTCTGGCGCACCTCACGCCCGGGTCCACGCCCTCAGCGGCGACTTGGTGGTGGCTCGACCTGGACGAGTCCCGGACGCCCGTCGAAACTATCGACCCCGCCAGCCTCCCTGCACGGTGGAGGGGAGTCCGACACCTCCAGGCTACGCGTGCGCTGGGGACTCAGTGGATTCGCGACCAGCGGACCCCTGTCCTTGGTGTTCCGAGCGTCCATGTCTCCGGAGAGTTCAACTACCTCGTGAATCCTTTGCACTCTCTCGCTGGCCAGCTACTCGCGACCGCCGGAGGGCCGGAGGACTTCAGCGTCGACCGGCGGATTCTTGCTGCTACCTGGACGGCCCGTTCCCCTCGCCCACGTCGCCGCAAGAAGCCACGAGGGGGATGAGGCGGCGCGCCTTGTGAGCGCATCGTCGGCTGGCCGCTCTGAGGTTTCCGCAGCTACAGGAGCCTGGCCGGATCGTGCCCAAAACGCGTCCAAAAGCGAGGGCAGTCGAGGGCAACTGTGTGCACTTCTGTCGACAACGGGCCTTTCTAAACGTTTGAAAGTCTTGATAAAGCCAGTCGTAACGCCCGTCTGCCCGAGCGGCGACCACGGTCTCACAACCCGAAGGTCGCGGGTTCAAATCCCGCCCCCGCAACTCCCCAAAACCAAAGCCCTACCGGCACTTAGGCGGTAGGGCTTTGGCGTTTGTGGAGTCCGGAAACGGCCACTGTGTCGAAAAACGCGCCCAACTTCTTCGAGGACGCGCACCGCTTGTCGTAGGTCCCTCTCGTCGACAATGTTGTAGCGGTCGAACACGGTACATGACGACGGACTCGCTTATGCCGAGCTTCCGCGCTCGGGTGACGAAGCGCGGCGCAGGTCGTGAAAGCACAGGCCCTCGAGCTTCAACGCAAGGACAGCTCGCTGGAACGCCTTGCGGATATCCTGCCAGGGCGCGCCGGTGGTGGGGTTGGGGAAGACGGCTGCTGCTGAGCCTCGTGGAAGCGCCTTCAGCGCGCGAAGCACGCGCGCTGTCAGAAGCACTGTCCTTGCGTCCTCGGCCTTGGTGTCCTGCGGGAGAAGGCGGATGACGCCCGTCCGCAAGTCCACCTGACTCCACTCCAAGTCGAGAAATTCCCGGAGGCGCATCCCGGTGTCGAAGGCCACCAGCGGCAAGGGCTGAAGCGCCTGTTCACTCTTTCGAAGAGCCGCTCGGATTCCGCCTCATCTTCCGGTGGATGCGGGTGGGCTCCCAGCGCTGGAACCCGTCGAAACCAACCAGGATGCGGAGCTGGTCTCAGCGTTTTCTCTGAAAGAAGGGAATCACCGCGTCGGTGGTGATGGGCTTGAGCAACAGAAGACAGAGGCCACTGGAGAAGACGAAGACGCCTGATGCAATTGGAACAACAAAGCCCGCGTTCGTGGGCGGCCCAAAGACTGTCATCAGTAGGAAGAGTGCTCCGCCTATCGTCCAGATGACGCCCCAGATGCGCGCGAGAAGGGTCAGTACGCGAGCGTGGCCAGCTGTCATTTGACGTAGTCTAGCTGAGAGAGCTGAGCGCGGGTCGTGACGCCACCGCCCGCCGCCCTGGGCTCGGCCGCACGGCCCGAGGTATGGTGACAGCAGATATGGGGGGGGATGGATAGCTTGTTCCGCGTCTCGGTCACCGCTCTGATGATCATTGCGCTGGGGGGATGTGGGCATCCGAAAGGTGCCGAACAGGCTGCACCGCTGACCTGCCCAGCTGGAAAGCAGGACTCGCTGTTCTTCGATCAGGTGAAAAGGGCGATTTTCGCGCACTGGGACCCGAGTACCGCTGTTCGGCGGTGGGAGGTCTCGTCGAAGGACTTGGGGCCGAGTATTCGATACACGGTGCTCAACATCAGGCTGGACAACGAGGGGCTCGTCCGCGACGTGCAAGTGAAGAAGGAGTGTGGCGTTTGGTACCTCAACAGCTTGGCTGTTGAAGCGGTTTGGGCAAGTTCACCCCTGCCCGCGCCGCCGGCCGCTTTGCTCCGCGATGGCGTCGTCAATTTTGATCTCGGTCTCTGTGTGGAGTTCCCCAACGCGCAGATGACCGATGGCACTCGGCAATGACGGGATTGAACGGACGCTGTCGCTGGTACCGAGCTTTCGCGCTCGAGTGACGAAGCTCCGGCGCTAGTCGTGGAACCACGGCCCCTTGAGTTGCGCGTCTTGTCGACGCACGACGGAAAAGCTACCGCGCGCGCAGACGCCCGATCTTTAGGAGCAGGTAATCGCGCTCCGGGATGCTCGCAGTCTTCTCGGCCGCCGCTTCGTAGTAGGTCAGGGCGGCCTCGATCTCTCCCGAGCGTTCGAGGAGGTGGCCGCGCACGGCATCGAGGCGGTAATGATCCTTGATTCGCGGATCGCGACCGAGCTTCTCGAGGAGGGCGAGCCCTTCGGCCGGCCCTCGCGCCATCGCGACGGCGACCGCGTGGTTCAACGCGACCATCGGGTTGTCGGACATACGCATCAGGACGCCGTAGAGCGCGACGATCTGCGGCCAATCCGTATTTTCGGCGCGCTCCGCTTCGTCATGCACGGCAGCGATGGCGGCCTGCAGCAGATACGAGCCCGCTAGGCCACGCGTCATCGCGTCGGTCACCAGCTGCACGCCTTCGGCGATCGCTTCCTTGCTCCAAAGCGACCGATCCTGCTCGTCGAGCGGGACGATCTCACCATCGGGTCCCGACCGCGCTGCGCGCCGCGCATCGGTGAGGAGCATGAGTGCGAGGAGGCCGCTCACCTCGCTGCTGTCCGGGACGAGCTCGTGCGCCGCCCGGGCGAGGCGAATCGCTTCACTCGCGAGGTCTACACGCTGGTGAGCTCTCCCCGAACTCGTGGTGTAGCCCTCGTTGAAGATGAGGTACAGGACATGGAGAACGGCGCCGAGGCTCGTGCTTCGCGCTTCCGGCAGCGGCATCGCGAAGCGGACGCCCGAGCTCTTGATGCTCTCCTTGGCGCGGCTGATTCGCTGCGCCATGGTCGCCTCGGGCACGAGAAATGCGTTCGCAATCTCCGTCGTGGTGAGACCCCCCACCACGCGCAACGTGAGGGCGATCGCTGACGGTCGCGTGAGCGCCGGATGGCAGCACATGAAGAGGAGGGCGAGCGTGTCGTCCTCTTCCACGGGTGCTTCGTCGAGCGGAGGTACCACGTTCTCTGCCGGCGGCGTCTCGAGGACGAATTTCCTTTCGCGTCGCCGGCGTGCAGACTTGGACCGGATCTGATCGGTGAGCTTCCGAGCGGCGACCAGAATGAGCCACGCGCGAGGGTTTTCGGGCACGCCGGTGCGAGGCCACTGGGACGCGCCGCGCTGAGCGCTTCTTGCACGGCGTCCTCCGCACCATCGAAGTCGCCGTAGCGGCGGACGACGGCGCCAAGCACCTGCGGCGCAAGCTCGCGGAGCAGTTGCTCGCCGGTCGTTTTCATCGCGGCGGCGCAGGTCCTACGGTGAGTCGGGTGGTAACCTCATCACCTGACGCACCTCGATCTTGATGCCGAGAGGCTTCCCACCCGGGCCGGGTGCAGTCGACGCCTCACCGGCGATGGCGTACGCGCGCTCCGCGTTCTCCACGTCGACGATCCAATAGCCCACGAGGAACTCCTTGGACTCGGCGAAGGGGCCGTCCGTCACTTCGGGAGCGCCTCCGTTCGAGCGGACGAGACGCGCCTGGCCGGGAGGCGCGAGGCCTTCCGCGCTGACGAGTTCGCCGGCTTCACTTAGGCCCTTGTTGAGGTTTCTCATGAACTGGATGTGGGCCCGGACCTCCTCCGGCTTCCACTGGTTGGTCTGATAGTCGCCGTTGCCGCGCGGCGCGTGCATCATCAGGATGAATTTCATTGTGGGTCTCCGTCGTCCCGTCCTCAGCCGTCGAATGCGGACTGTAGCTTTGCAAGATCCAGCTTCCGCATTCCCATCATCGCCTTCATCGCGCGCCCCGACTTCGCGATGTCTTTGTCCGAGAGCATTTCGCTGAGTTGCTTCGGGACGATTTGCCAGGACACGCCGAACTTGTCGACGAGCCAGCCGCACTGCACTTCCTGGCCGCCGTTCTCCGTCAGCTTGTTCCAGAGCCGATCGATCTCCGCTTGCGTGTCAACTTGCACCATGAGCGAGAAGCCCTGCGCGAAAGTGAAACTGGGGCCACCATTCAGCGCGATGTACGTCTGCCCCAAAAGCTCGAATGTCAGCGAGAGGATGGGGCCGGCCGCTCTCGGCCCGCCGGCCGGGTAGCGCTTCGTCTCCTTGATTTTTCCGCCAAAGAGCGAGGTGTAGAGCTTGGCGGCCTCTTCGGCTTGGGTGTCGTACGTGAGGAAAGTCGTGATCGAGGTGGTCATGGTCGGTTTCCGCTGTTCATGGCCGGGCCTGCCCCGGCGTCACCCAGAGGTCGGAGCAGAGGAGCAGCTCTCGACATTACTCGGTCCTTTTTTCTTGGACCTCGCAGTGTTCTAGCAATAACGGTCGGTTACACGGCGGCCTTCGGGAGGCCGCCCGTCACGGCGCTCGCTCTTAGAGATGGACCTCGAAACCGCGCTCCAGTTCACGCGCGTAGCGGAGCTTCAGCCTATCCGGCGCTGCCAGTTCTCTGGCATGTACCGCCTGCGCACTAGCCAAGAGGCCGTTCGAGCCTCGTGGTCTGGAGCGTTCCGGACCATCACCTTGGAAGATTTCCGATCATTCTTGGAAGTCTTGACGTCCTCGGCGTTGCACTTGCAGCTCTGACGACCTCGGCCTGGGTGATTGGTGCCGCCGCGGGCCCGGTGCTCCTGTTCTGCCACCATTCGAGGAAGCGGACGGTCGAGAACCAGTCCCGAGCGCCGTCATCGAGATCAGCGTCAGCGAGTTGAAGGCGTCATCGGCAGGGCGGGCGAATCAGACAGCTGAGTCACCGACTGCGTCCCACAGGGTTGCTCGTCTCCATTCCGCGTTGCCGCCACGCGAGTGAGTGCGGTAGAGGACAGGCGAGGAGGCAACGACATGGCGAGGGTGACAGGGGTGGGGGGCGTGTTCTTGAGGAGCGCGGACCCAAAGGCGCTCGGAGCCTGGTACGCGAAGCACTTGGGCGTCGATGTCGGCGACTATGGGGCGACCTTCTCGTGGAAGGACGAAGTGCCGAAGGGGACGGGCATGACGGCCTGGAATCCGTTCCCGATGGACACGACCTACTTCGGTGAGGGGAGTCAGGCGGCGATGATCAACTACCGCGTCGACGACCTCGACGCGCTCCTTTTGGATCTTGCCGCCGCTGGCGTCTGGATCGACCCGAAGCGCCAGAACGAGAGCTATGGTCGCTTCGCCTGGATCAAAGACTGCGACGGGAACAGGCTGGAGCTCTGGCAGCCGCTCTAGACGCCGGCGACGTAGCGTGGCTCCGGGCGTCCCTGCCCTCGTTCGTGGTTAAAGCGCTCGTCGCCGAGACTTGGTAAGCGGGGGTGCCTGCTGGAAGGTTTGGTAACTTCGGAGACAACGCCAGTTGTGGAGAGGGCGGAGTAGCTCGGACGTGGCCTAGTACCTCTGCACAGAGGTGTTGATCGATTGATTTCGGGCGGGGCGGAGGATGGGGAGTCGCTCCGGCTCGACAAGAAGCTCGATGCTCCGTGGGGCATGGGGAGTGCGCCGTATCCAGCCGGC
>JBKQSS010000104.1:0-3174 GCA_052143535.1 Myxococcaceae bacterium
GACGCGGGCTCGCAGCCGTTCGAGCGAGGCCTCCAGAAGTGCGACGTGCAACACGCCCGAGGGCCGAAAACCCACCCGAATGCCGGAGAGCGCCTCCACCTCCTCCACGAAGCTCGTGTACAGAGCACGGCTCCTGAGACACAAGGACAAGAAGGGGCCCGGTCCCTCGGACTCGGCCTGGGGCGCAAGAATGCCGCCCGCGGCGCTCGAGGCCTCCGCTCCGGGAACGCTTCGTTCCACGACGGTGACTTGGGCGCCGGCCTTCACCAGCCGCAGCGCCACCGCGCAGCCCACCAGCCCTCCGCCGACCACCACCACGTCCATCAAGGGTTCCCCCGCCCCTTCAACCAGACTTCGGGCGAAACGACGTGGGCACGGGTTGGCACCGGCCGGTGGGTGCGCCACAGGAAATGCAGGGACGCGGCCAGCGCCAGCACCATCAGCACCAGCGTCCGCAGTGGAAAGCGCGGTGGCGGCGAGACCGTGGGGGGCCTGACGTGCAGTGGCTGCATGGTGGGTTTGCCTTGCTGCTCCTTGATCGCTCCGCAATGGAGGGTTATCCCCCCGGCGCCCCCACTGTGGAAACGGGGCGGAGGAGTCCACCTTGGCTGACAATTACGACGTGGTCATCATCGGCTCGGGCCCGGGCGGTTATGTGGCAGCCATCCGCGCCGGTCAGCTTGGCCTGAAGACCGCCATCATCGAGAAGGACAAGCGGCTGGGCGGAACGTGTCTTCTCCGGGGCTGCATCCCCACCAAGTCGCTGCTCTGGACGGCCGAGCTGTGGGCCCACGTCCTGCACGCGGCGGAGTTCGGCATCGACCTACAGAGTCCGGTCATCAACTGGGCGCAGGCCATGAAGCACAAGGCCAAAGTGGTGACCAAGGGCGCCGACGGCATCGACTACTTGATGCGGAAGAACAAGGTGCAGGTGTTGAAGGGGACCGGCCGGATTTCGGGGAAGGGAACGGTGGAGGTGGCGCTGGCCACCGGCGAGAAGCAGACGCTCGCGGCGAAGAAGACCATCATTGCTTCGGGAAGTGTCTGCAAGACGCTACAGACCGTGCCGGTGGACCACAAGCTGGTCTTCAACTCCGACTCTATCCTCGACCTCGACAAAGTCCCCGAGAGCATCATCGTGGTGGGCGCTGGCGCGGTGGGGTGCGAGTTCGCCTCCATCTTCGCCCACGTCGGCTCCAGGACGACCCTCGTCGAATTCCTGCCGCACTTGCTCCCCATCGAAGACGAGGACATCAGCAAGGAGCTCGAGAAGCAGTACCGGAAGCGCAAAATCGATTTCGAGCTCTCGGCCCGGGTCGACAAGGTGGAACCTGCTGGCAAAGGCGTGCGCGTGACGATGCAGACTCCTTCGGGGGTGAAGACACTCGAAGCCGCCATTCTCCTGTCGGCGGTGGGACGCCAGCCGTGGACGGAGGGCATCGGGCTGGCAAACACCAACATCAAACTGGAGAAGGGCTTCATCCCCACGGACGGGCTGATGCGCACCACCGAGCCCGGCGTCTACGCCATAGGTGACGTTACGCCCTCGCCGATGCTCGCCCATGTGGCGTCGGCCGAAGGCATCCTGGCGGTGGAGCACCTGGCCGGCAAGGACGTAACCCCCATCAACTATGACCTCGTTCCCAACGCCACCTACTGCTACCCCGAGGTGGCGAGCGTTGGGCTCACCGAGAAGAAGGCGCGTGAGCGCGGCTATGACGTCAAGACGGGCACTTTCCCCTTCAGCGCCATCACCAAGGCGTCCATTTCCGAAGAGCAAGGCCTTGGCTTCTGCAAGGTGGTGTCGGAAAAGAAGTACGACGAGGTGCTCGGCGTGCACCTGATTGGGCCGCACGCCACGGAGCTCCTGGCCGAGGCCTGTGTGGCGCTGCGGCTAGAGACCACCACCGAGGAGCTCGGTCGGACCATGCACGCTCACCCAACCCTGTCCGAAATTCTCCACGAGACGGCAGAGATGACGCTTGGGCATCCCATCCACATTTAGCCCCACTCCCCGCCGCGGGGGGGGGGCAGCGCCGGGCCCCGGTTTCGTGTCCGGCGCGCGGAGTGACGTTAAGCTGCTGCCGTTAGAGCCCCATGGCCACGCCTGACCGCTTCCCGCTGCCGCAAGCCCCCCAGACGCACAAGCCGGACTGGCTGAAGGTGCGTCTGCCCCACGGAGACGGCTACGAGCGGGTGAAGTCCATCGTCCGGCAGACGAAGTTGGCCACCGTCTGCGAAGAAGCGCGCTGCCCCAACATCGCCGAGTGCTGGGGCGGGGGGACCGCCACGGTGATGCTGATGGGGGAGGTGTGCACCCGGGCGTGCCGCTTCTGCCACGTGAAGGTAGGGGCCCCCTTGCCCCTCGACCCGGAGGAGCCCGAGCACCTCGCCCGGGCCGTGAAGGCGCTCGGGCTCAAATACATTGTGGTGACGTCGGTGAACCGCGACGACCGTCCAGACGGAGGCGCCGGCCACTTCGCGGCGGCCATCCTGGCGCTGCGGCGCGAGAGCCCGGCTACCACCGTCGAGGTGCTTATCCCCGACTTCCAGGGCGTCGAGCGAGACCTCGCCACCGTCGCCGAAGCACGTCCGCACGTGGTGGCACACAACATTGAGACGGTGGAGCGTCTGACGCCCACCGTGCGAGACCGCCGGGCTGGCTACCAGCAGTCGCTGCGGGTTCTCGCCCACCTCAAGGGTCGGCCCGAGCGGCTTTACACCAAGAGCTCGGTGATGGTGGGCCTCGGCGAAACAGACGACGAGCTGCTTCAGACTTTCCGGCAGCTCCGAGAGGCGGGCGTGGACGTCCTCACACTGGGACAGTACCTGCAGCCCTCCCAGTACCACCTTCGGGTGGCGCGCTTCGTGTCCCCGGCGCAATTCGACACCTACCGCCAGGCCGCCGCGGAGATGGGCTTTCTCTACGTGGCGGCTGGTCCCCTGGTACGCTCCAGTTACCGCGCGGCGGAGTTCTTCCTGCAGGGCTTGATGGAGCAGGGACGCCACGCCTGACGCTCACCCGCTGCACCTTTTTTAGGGAGCCGCTTTGGCCACCTTCGAGTTCAAGCTTCCGGACCTCGGCGAGGGCGTCGTGGAGGGAGAGATTGTGCAGTGGCTGGTGGCCCCGGGGGACGTCGTCACCGAGGACCAGGGCCTGGTGGAGCTCATGAC
>JBKQSS010000105.1:0-6853 GCA_052143535.1 Myxococcaceae bacterium
GTTGCGGCGACGCTTCCGGCGCGCCCGTCGGTGCCAGCCTCCGCTGCAGCCAGTGCCGGCACGCCGCGCCCCCCGTCGGCGGTGCTTCCACCGCAGCCTCCCACAGCCCGGCCGGCGGCCCCGGCCCCGGTGGCCCCGTGGGAGGAGTGGCCGCCGCCGGTTGCTGCCGCAGCGGCGCCACCGTCGCCTTCCGCCCCTGCACCCGTCCTGCCCGGGGTGGCCGCGCCTTCCGGCCCGTCCCCGGCGCTGCCCTCTCTGGCAACGCCGCGCGGTGAAGGCGTCGCCGCCAGCCCGGCCCCGCCCAGCGAGCCTGTGCCCGCGCCGGCCGGGTTGCCGGCGCCCCTTCCGAGGCCTACCTCTTCTTCCCCAGTGCCAACGCCCCTGCCAGCTGCTGCCCACGTCCCGCATTTCCCCGTGGAAGCGCCGGCACGCCTCCAGGCGCCGCCGCCTGCGCCCCTCGCCGCGCCGACTGTCCGCGAGGTGCGCGCCCGCCCGGCCTCCCTCTGGCGGCGCGCCGGGGCGCTGCTTTTGGACTCGGCCATTGTGGGCGGGGTGTTTGCCCTGTACTTGTGGCTGGCCCTGCTGGTTGTCCGTCCGGCGGGTTTCCGCGCCCCCCAGCTACCCGGGGTGGACGGGCTGGTGGCGCGCCTTCACGGGGTACAGGACGCCCTTCCCTTTGTGCTGGCGCTGGGCGCGCTTCTGGCCGTCGTCTACTCCTCCGTCTTCGCCTTCCTGTGGGGCGGCCGTAGCCCGGGACGGTGGCTCTTCGGCCTCCAGCTGGTGGACAGGCGCGGGCTGGCCCCGGCCCCGGGGCGCGCGGTGGCCCGCGCCCTGTTGGGGGTTGTCTCCTTCGGGCTGTGCCTGGCCGGCTTCTGGCTGTCCCTCTTCGACCGGCGTGGGCAGACGCTGCACGACAAGCTGACGCGCACCTTCGTCGTGCGCCCGGGCTAGGGGAGTCGCTGGGGCGCCCCCAGACGCCTCTTTTTATGAAGGCGCGCCTCGAAGACGTCCTCATCGTCCGCGGGCTGCTCTCCCAGGAGCGCATGGCCGAGGCGCTGAGAGACCATGCGCTGGGCGGCGGACAGCTGGACACCGTCCTGCTGGAGCTCGGTGGCCTCTCGGAGCGAGAGCTTCTGGAGGCCCTGGCCGAGGCGGCGGAACTCCAGCCGCTGCACCTTGGGGACTATGAGGCCAATGTCGCCGTCGCCTCGGAGCTTCCGGCGGAAATTGCCGAGCGTCTGGGCATCGTCCCCGTCTCCACCGAGGGGCAGACGCTGCACGTCGCCTCGGCCTTCCCGGTGCCGGAGCTCGAGCTGCAGGCGCTGGGGGCGGTGCGGAAGAGGCGCATTGTCCCCTGGGTGGCCATCTCCGCGCGGGTGCGGGACTGGCTCTCGGTGCTGTACGGCCGGCCGTTGCCGGCGCGCGAGGCGGCGGTGCTGGCGGCGCTCGAGCCCCACCGGCCGCTGCCTTTGCCCCTGCCTCAGCCCGCCTCTCCTGCCGACTTGGACGAGGGCCTCACTCTGGAGGAGCTCCTGGCGCGGGACGTCCTGGCCCCAAAGGCCGCGGCACCCTCAACCCACGCCTTGCCCCTGTCCGAGGAAAGCGACGCCGCGCCAGCGCGGACGAAGACGGAGCGGGCCTTTCCCATGCTGGGGACGGCCGGCTTCCCGCTGGCGCCGCCGGCCGGGCCGCCCGCCGCGGCGACGGAGGCGGTGGTGGAGTGGACGTTGGAGGAGGCGCGCAGCGCGCTGCGGGCGGTGACGAGCGAGCGGGACGGCATTAAGGACGTCGCCCTGCGCTACGGGCGACGGACGTTTGAGTACCTGGCGGCGTTTGCCGTGGTGCACGGGCAGGCGGTGGGCTGGGACGCGCGGGGGGACGGGGCGGACAAGGCCCGGCTGCAGCAGCTGTCGGTGCCTCTGGACGTGCCCAGCCTCTTCCGCACGGCGGCCCTGGCCCATGCCGCCTACGCCGGCCCGGTGCCCACCGACGCCCTCACCAAGGACGTCCTGCAGCAGCTGCGGCGGACGCCGCGCACCGTCTTCCTCCACCCGGTGGAGGTGAAGGGCCGGCTGGTGGCCTTGCTGTATGGGGACAATGCCGGCAAGCCCGTCAGCCAGCGCCGTCTGGCCGAGTTTCGCCTCTTCTGCCAGGAGTTGTCCGGGGCCTTCTCGGAGTTGTTGGTGCTGCGCCGGCAGCTTTCTGCGGTGGCGCGTGGTGTCGGCCCCAAGGCGGCCGAGGTGCCGCCGCCCACTGCGCCGGCGGCCCCGGCGGCCCGACTGGACTGGGCGCCGACGGTGCGCTCGCCGCCGGACAGCCTCGGGCGGGCCACGACTCGGCCCGGCCCGGGACAGCCGGAAGGGAGTCGGCCGCCGCCGGACTTCCAACCTCTGCTTGAGCGCCTCTTGGGAAGCGAGCCGGCACAGCGGGCGAGGGCCATGGCGGAGCTGGCGCGCACCCCGGACGCCTCGGCCCGGGTATTGGCTTTGGCCTTCCCCGGGCCCAGCGCGTGGAGCCGGGTGGTGGTGCAGGAGCTTCCCCAGGCGGACGAGCTCGGGCCCATTCCGGCGGCGCTGGTGCGCCTCGGCCGGCCGGGCGCAAGCGCGCTGGCGCCGCTGCTGGACGCCCCCTCGGCGGACACCCGCTACTTCGCGCTGTTGACGGCCGGAGGCCTTCCCTACCCGGAGCTCGTCCCGGGCGTGCTGCGAGGCCTCTTTGACTTGGTGCCCGAGCTCTCCTCGGCCGCCCGCTGCGCCGCCCGGGCGCTGCGGCGACTGCCCCGCTTCGAGGCCAGCATGGCCTCCTTGCGCCAGGAGCTGGCGGCGCGAGACCCAATGCGCCGCATTCTCGCCGCCCGCGCGCTGGGGGCGCTGCGGGACAGGCAGGCGGTGGAGGGCCTCATTGGCCTCACCGGCAGCGACGACGTGCTGTGCGCCACCGCCGCGGCCGACGCCCTTCTGGAAATTACCCGCGCCTCCTTCGGCCTCACCAAGCGCGCCTGGGTGGCGTGGTGGGCGGAAAACCGGCGGCGCTCCAGAAGCCAGTGGCTGTTGGCCGCGCTTCGCCACCCCGAGGTGGCCGTGCGGCGGGCAGCGGCCGAGGAGCTTTCCGCAGTGCTGGGCGAGACGCTGGGCTACTCGGCGGACGCACCGGAGAAGCACCGCGAGCCGGCCGTGCAGCGCTGGGAGTTGGCGCTGGCGGACCCGCGCCTGCGCGCCCTCAACTAGCCTTGGGGGCCCCCCCCGCGAGGGCTTTGGGGGGCCTGGCTAAAACCGCCCGGCCACCGCACCGCCCGCGCCGCCCCCCGGGGAGAAAAACACCGTTGGCACCACAGTGGGCCCCACCGGAGGCGGCTCGGCGGCGGCCCGCGCGGAAAACTCGTAGCCCAACACCGAGCCCACCACCGGCAGCAACAGGGCCAGGGCGTAGGTACCCTTTGCCGCCGAGGAGTCCGACAGCCCAGTGGCGGTGAGGTACACCCCGCCGCCGACGGCCAGCCCGGCCATGCTGCACAACCAGCTGACGAGGAAGCTGCCCTGCTCGCCAATGGTGTAGCCGGTCAACGTCACCGCCAACGGCGCGCCCACCGCCACCCCGAGGGGGGCGCCGAAGAGAGAGGTGAAGCGCTGCGTCTGGGAGGAGTTGTTTTGTGTCCCCAACAGGCCGCTGAAGGCCCAAGCGCTGAAGACGCCCACCGCCGCCCCTCCCACCAGGCCTGCTCCGGCCTCGAGGCCGAGGCGCAGGGGCGTACTGAGGGTGGGCGCCGGCGCCACCACCACCGTCGGCGGCGAGCCGGCGGCCAGGACAGAGGGGTCGGTCAGGGCGGCCTGCACCTGTGCCCGTACCGGCGCACTCACCATCAGCACCGCCGTCGCCAGTAGGCCTCGCACTCTCACGTCCAGCACACCTTGCTGTGTGGCGCTCGGGCTCCCGGCGCGGGCCCGGCGCAAGTCCACAAACCCCCAGGGACTGAAGCCCAGTCTTGCACACCCTCCGGCTGGCAGGCGAAGGCCGTCCTTGGCAGGGGGGCCCGAGCCGGGCCAAGCGCGAGGAGGGCCAGAGGGCGGTGGTGAGGGGGGCGGCTGTGGCAGGTGCTTCTCGGGGCGCCCTTTCGAAAGGGCGGTCTGCTAGACAAAGGCCGCATCTCCCCGAGAGGCCCATGGACGCATCCGACGGCGACACCTTGCGCACGCGGCTCTTGGCCCTGGAGCGCCAGGCGGAGCTCGGCGGCGGCGCGGAGCGCATCGCCAAGCAGCACGAGGCCGGAAAGCTGACGGCGCGCGAGCGGCTGGAGCTGCTGCTCGACACCGGCACCTTCGTCGAGTTGGACAAATTCGTCACCCACCGCAGCAACGACTTCGGCATGGGGGAGCGCAAAATCCTCGGCGACGGCGTGGTGACGGGCTACGGCCAGGTGGACGGACGGCAAGTCTTCGTCTTCGCCCAGGACTTCACCGTCTTTGGCGGCTCGCTGTCCGGGGCCTACGCCCAGAAAATTTGCAAAATTATGGACCTGGCCACCCGGGTGGGCGCTCCGGTGGTGGGCCTCAATGACTCTGGGGGGGCGCGCATCCAGGAGGGCGTGGAGAGCCTGGCCGGGTACGCCGACATTTTTCTGCGCAATACGCTGGCCAGCGGCGTGGTGCCCCAGCTGTCTCTCATTTTGGGCCCCTGCGCCGGAGGCGCGGTGTACTCGCCGGCGATTACCGACTTCATCGCCATGGTGAAGGACACCAGCTACATGTTTATTACCGGCCCGGACGTCATCCGGACGGTGACGCACGAGGAAGTCTCCAAGGAGGATTTGGGCGGCGCCCTGGCGCACAACCAGAAGTCCGGGGTGGCCCACTTCGCCGCGGAGAATGAGCAGGCCTGCATCCTCCTCACCCGCGAGCTATTGGGCTATTTGCCCTCCAACAACGCCGAGGACCCGCCGGTGGTGCCCTGCGACGACGACGCCTTCCGCAGCGATGCGGCCCTGAAGGACGTCGTCCCGGCCAACCCCAACAAGCCGTACGACATGAAGGAGATTCTCCGGGCGGTGGTGGACCACCGGCACTTCTTCGAGGTGCAAGAGCACTTCGCCAAAAACATTGTCGTCGGCTTTGCCCGCCTCAATGGCCGAAGCGTTGGGGTGGTGGCCAACCAGCCGGCCTTTCTGGCTGGCGTTTTGGACATCTCGGCCTCGGTGAAAGCCGCTCGCTTCGTGCGTTTCTGCGACTGCTTCAACATTCCCCTGGTGACCTTCGTCGACGTGCCGGGCTTTCTTCCCGGGACGGCCCAAGAGTGGGGAGGAATTATTACCCACGGGGCAAAGCTGCTCTACGCCTTCGCCGAGGCCACCGTGCCCAAAGTCACCGTCATCACAAGGAAGGCCTACGGCGGCGCGTACGACGTCATGGCCAGTAAGCACATCCGCGCCGACGTGAATTACGCCTACCCCACGGCGGAGATTGCCGTCATGGGGCCAGAGGGCGCAGTCAACATTGTCTTCCGCGCCGAGCTGGCCAAGGCCAAGGACGCCGACGCCGAGCGCGCCCGCCTGGTGGCCGAGTACCGGGAGAAATTCGCCAACCCCTACAAGGCCGCCGAGCTTGGCTACATCGACGAAGTCATCCGTCCGGAGCAAACGCGCGAGAAACTCATCCGCGCCCTGGAGATGCTGAAGGACAAGCGCCAGGACAACCTGCCGCGCAAGCACGGCAACATTCCCCTGTAAGCCCCCAAGGGGACAGACAGAAAAAGCCAAGCGAGGGACGCATGGGAGAGCTGGTGGAAAGCATCCAGGAGGCGGCGGAACACGCCCACGGGCACCCGCACAGCCTCAACAGCCGGGTGGGGGTGGCGGTGGCCGTCACCGCCACCGTCATGGCGCTCACCAACATTGTCGGCGGTGAGGGGGTGCAGGAAATGAATCTCACCGCCAGCGAGGTGAACAACACCTGGGCCTATTTCCAGGCGAAAAGCACCAAGCAGCACCTGGCCGAGACGTCCTTAAACCTCCTGGAAGCCCAAGGGGAGCTCGCCCCTCAGGGCGCGGCCATCCTTCAGCCAAGGCTCGAGCGCTACCGGGCAGAAGTCCAGCGGTACGAGAAGGAGAAGACGGAGATTCAGGAGAAGGCCGAGGCGCTCGAGGCGCACCGGGCAACGCTTCAGGCTCGCGCCGGGCGCTTCCACATGGCCGAAGCGGCCTTCTCTCTCTCCCTTGCCCTCTTCGGCCTCACCGCCCTCACCCAAAGGCGGTGGCTGCTCTCCTTGGGCCTCGTCTTTGGCCTGGCCGGCCTGTTGGTGGGGGGCTCGGCCGTCTTCTCTTTGGGGCTTCCGCACCCAAGCGCCAGCCAGAAGGCCGAGGGCTAAGCCTCCTCGGTGAAGTACCGAAGGCGAGTTGGCGGGCCGCTTACCGCTGGACAAGCGTCAACAAGCAAAAGACGCAACCGGGCAGCACGACGTTGTCCATGGCGCGCGGGGAGAGGGCCTCGGCGAGGGCCGCTACGCTGCCGGCCAACACGGCAAGGCCGAGGCCCAACGGGGTGGAAAACCAGGCCATGGCCAGCCACACGCCCAAGGTGGAGAAGAGGGCCACCCCCAGGGCGCCTTCGAGACTCTTTGGCTTTCCCCCCGGGGCCCGGAAGCGGTGCCGGCCGTAGGCCAGCCCCACCGCGCCGCCCAGCCCGTCCCCCAAGGCGAGGGCCAAGAGGGCCGCGGCGGCGGGAAAGGGCCGGCCCAAAAGGCCCACCGCCGTCAGCACCGCCACGCTGGCCGTGTACAGGACGAGGCCGGTAAAGCGCTCGTCCTCCGAGGAGACACTGTCCATGGCCCGGGCGGCCCACCGCACCCGCGGCGCCAACAACGG